>NZ_WTVS01000271.1 GCF_012911005.2 Aromatoleum toluolicum
GACCTCAGGGGCGCCAGCAACCGGGCACCTGAGCCCAGGGCCTCGGCCAGCATGGCGGGCAGGGTTTCCTGCTCGATCAGCATCTGGCCCAGGGCCAGCAGTGATGGCACGTCCACCGGGTTTTCGATGGACAGATGGCGTTCAATGGGTTCGCGCAGCTTGTGCTGCACCAGGCGGTCGTACAGACGGCTGTCGATGCGCGCGCCCTTCTCCACCAGCTTGATGCCATTGTCGGTGTAGATGGCAGCATCTGCGACCACCGTACGCCGGTCGGCCATGTCGGTCAGCGCACGCAAGTAATGGGGACTGTCAGCGTCCTCGGCATCCGCTGAAAGAAGAATATCGGTCATGCAAGCAACACAAATCGTTACTTCGCACTATAGGGGG
>NZ_WTVS01000272.1 GCF_012911005.2 Aromatoleum toluolicum
GTGCAGGACGACGCGCTCGCCAGCCAAGGCAAACACACGCCGTTCTCGGGCTACGAGCTGCCCGGCCGCGTGCGCATGACCCTGGTCGGCGGACAGGTCGCTTTTGACCGCAGCTGAGACGGCGCGACGCTGCGATAGCGAGGCCCGGCCGTGAAGTTCCTGCGCGCCAGCTGGCGCCTCTTGCGGCTGCTGGGTCACATCGCCAAGGGCCTGTGGATTGTGGCGCTGCGGTTTCCGTCGCTGTCGCCGGACCAGCAACACGCCCGCGTGCAGGTGTGGTCGCTGGAGCTGCTGGCCCATGCGGGCATCAGCCTGCGCATCCTGGGGCAGCCCCCGGTGACTGGCCCGGTGATGCTGGTGGCCAACCACATCTCGTGGCTCGACAT
>NZ_WTVS01000273.1 GCF_012911005.2 Aromatoleum toluolicum
GCCGCCGAGGCGTGCGGGGCGTGGCTGCGGGACTGGCTCGCATGATTCGCATCGACGCGCTGTGGCTGTCGGCTGCGCCCCTGGATATGCGCGCAGGCATGGACTCGCTGCTCGCGCAGGTGGTGCGCGTGTTCGGTCAGGCGCAGCCGCATGCCTATCTCTTCAGCAACCGGCGCGGCACTCGGTTGAAGGTGCTGGTGCATGACGGCTTCGGCGTGTGGCTCGCGTGCCGGAGACTGAACCAGGGACGCTTTCACTGGTGAGCTTGCCCCCATAAAACGGACGCCATGAAGTGAAGTTCTAAGGCTTCATGGAGGAACGTGAAATGAAAGCGAGGATACCGAAGCGGGTCTATACGACTCAGTTCCGCGAGGCGGCGGTGCGGC
>NZ_WTVS01000274.1 GCF_012911005.2 Aromatoleum toluolicum
CCCGCATAGATGCGGCCCTCGCTGTCCACCATCACCAACCGGTCTCCATCGCCGTCCAGCGCCACGCCGACATCTGCCTGGTGAGCCAGCACGGCCTCGCTCAGGTGCTTGGGCGACGTGGCGCCCACGTTGTCGTTGATGTTCTGCCCATCAGGCGTGGCGCCCACCGCAACCACCTCCGCGCCCAACTGTCGGAACACCTCGGGGGCGATGCGGTGGCAGGCGCCATGGGCGGCGTCGATGACGATCTTCATACCCTGCAGGTGCAAACCTGCCGGCAATGCCTGCCTGCAAAACTGGATGTACAGATCGGAGGCCTCCGGCAGCAGGGACACGCGGCCCAACCGTGACGATGGCAAACAGACCATGGGCTGGACCATGGTG
>NZ_WTVS01000275.1 GCF_012911005.2 Aromatoleum toluolicum
CGATAGACATTCTGCGCCTGGGCCCCCACTGAGGCGAGGGCCATCAACAAGGAGGCAGCGGCAGGAGCGAACGTAGTACGGGGCATGCGGGTTCTCCTCATTCTTGTGGGCTGTGGTTTTTAGAGGCCAGGCGACAGACCGCACTCAGGCGGTCAGTTCTTCCGCCATGCCCTGGTGGCGCAGCAGGGCATCCAGACTGGGCTCGCGGCCACGGAAGGCCTTGAAGGACTCCATGGCGGGGCGGCTGCCACCCGCTTCCAGGATGGCCTCACGGTAGCGTCTCCCGGTTTCGGTGCTGGGCAAGCCGTCGGTACCGGCGGTTTCTTCAAAGGCGGCGTAGGCGTCGGCGCTGAGTACCTCGGCCCATTTGTAGCTGTAGTACCC
>NZ_WTVS01000277.1 GCF_012911005.2 Aromatoleum toluolicum
GTCGTAGATGGTCTGCAGCTTGGTGGCCTTGTCCACCACGTGCACAGGCGTGGTGATCTTGCCGCAGGCGTGCAGCAGGCCCGCCATCTTGAGCTCGTAGCGGTCGCGATCGCTCATCTTGAACGCGGCCAACGGCCCCTCGCGGATGGCATCCACAGCCTCGGCCAGCATCATCGTGAGGGCGGGAACGCGCTGACAGTGGCCGCCGGTGTAGGGCGATTTTTCGTCGATGGCCAGGTTGATGAGGTTCACGAACGACTCGAACAGGCGTTCGAGCTGCGTGATGAGCAGCCGGTTGGTGAGCGCAATGGCCGCCTGCGAGGCCAGCGACTCGGCCAGGCTCTGGTCGGCCTGCGAGAAGGTGATGACCTCGCCCGTGTCC
>NZ_WTVS01000278.1 GCF_012911005.2 Aromatoleum toluolicum
GCATTGCGGGGCCATGAAACACCCGCATCCCCACGCCACTGCCCCCAGAGCCGTCTCTGCTTCAAACCTTGTGGGCCGCCAGCGACCGGTGCGAACCATTGCCATAGTCGTGTTTCTGCGTGCGCTGCGTTGGGCCGTGGCGGGCGCACGCAACGCCAGGGATCGGTGGGCTGCCGCTGCGGCGCGCGCCGAGCGGCGCGTCACCGAGCAGTTCAAGGTGCCCCCAGGTGGGGGGTGAGAGCCATATTTGAATGAAATTGGCGTATAGCGCAGGTAATTCATGCGCTGGTAGCTATCGTTTCAGGAGTGATGGCTCGTTGCTGGTCAGCCGGCAGTCGCCTTCGCCGCCGTGCCCCCGCAGAGTCATGGACATAACGGGGG
>NZ_WTVS01000027.1 GCF_012911005.2 Aromatoleum toluolicum
GGCTCAGGGCGGGCGAACGCTATGCCGCGAAAAACAGCTTCGTCATCAAGGCCGAGCTCGGCAAGGCCGGCGCGAGCCATGACCACTGATCCGGAGGCGCAACGATGAAACAGATCACCGCAATCATTCGCCCGCAACGGCTCGAAGCCGTGGAAACGGCACTCCATGCATTGCCGCACCTGCCGGGTTTCACGGTCTTCACCGCCAGGGGGCACGCGCGCGGCCACGGTCAGGATCACCGTTTCGTTGCCGACGAATGGAACCCGGATGGGCACGATGCGCTGGTGCTGCTGGTCCTGTGCACTGACGACGATGCGCCCGCAATTGTGGAGGCCGTGACCGCAGCGGCCCATACCGGCCAGCCGGGCGACGGCATCGTCGGGGTCACTGAGCTTGCCGCCGCGGTGCGCATCCGCACCGGCGAACGCGACGCTGCGGCACTTTGAGGGATGGCCCATGTTTGAACGCATCATCCGATTCGCCATCGATCAGCGATGGATCATCTTGCTGGCCGTGCTCGGCATGGTCGGGCTGGGCATTTACAACTACCAGCGCTTACCGATCGACGCCGTGCCGGACATCACCAACGTCCAGGTTCAGATCAACACCGAAGCGCCCGGCTATTCGCCGCTGGAGGCCGAGCAGCGCGTCACTTTCCCGATCGAAACGGCCATGGCGGGCCTGCCGCTGCTCGAGGAGACGCGCTCGCTGTCGCGCTACGGGCTGTCGCAGGTCACGGTCGTGTTCAAAGACGGCACCGACATCTACTTCGCGCGCCAGCTTGTCAACGAACGTATCCAGGAGGCACGCAGCAAACTGCCCCCGGGGCTCGCGCCGGCGCTCGGACCGATCGCCACCGGTCTCGGTGAGATTTACATGTGGACGGTGGAAGCCGAGGATGGCGCCCGGAAACCGGACGGCACAGCCTACACGCCGATGGACCTGCGCGAGATCCAGGACTGGATCATCAAGCCGCAGTTGCGCACCGTGCCGGGCGTGACCGAGATCAACACCATCGGCGGCTATGCCAAGGAGTTTCACGTCGCGCCGCTGCCCGACCGCCTGGTGTCGTTCGGGCTTTCCATCAGCGACGTCGTGACGGCGCTGGAGCGCAACAACGCGAACGTCGGCGCCGGCTACATCGAGCGCAGCGGCGAGCAGTACCTGATTCGCGCCCCCGGACAGGTGTCGAATATCGATGATATCGCCAACGTCATCGTCGGACACGCGCGCGGCGTGCCGATCCGCATCCGCGATGTGGCCGAGGTGGGCCTGGGCAAGGAGTTGCGCACCGGCGCCGCAACCGAGAACGGCCGTGAAGTGGTGCTGGGCACGGTGTTCATGCTCATCGGCGAGAACAGCCGGGACGTGTCGCGCGCGGTCGATCAACGCCTGCAGGCGGTCAACAAGACGCTGCCCGCAGGCGTCGTCGCGAAGACCGTCTACGACCGCACCTTGCTCGTCGACAAGGCCATCGCGACGGTCAAGAAGAACCTGACCGAAGGCGCATTGCTGGTCATCGTGATCCTGTTCCTGTTTCTCGGAAACATCCGTGCGGCGATCATCACCGCCCTGGTGATTCCGCTGGCGATGCTGTTCACCTTCACCGGCATGGTGAGCAACAAGGTCAGCGCCAACCTGATGAGCCTGGGCGCGCTCGACTTCGGCATCATCATCGACGGGGCGGTGGTGATCGTCGAGAACTGCGTGCGGCGCCTCGCGCACGCACAGACCGCCGCCGGGCGCCCGCTGACGCGCAACGAACGCTTCCATGAGGTGTTCGTGGCATCCAAAGAGTCGCGGCGCGCGCTGCTCTTCGGTCAGCTGATCATCATGGTGGTGTATCTGCCGATCTTTGCGCTGACCGGGGTCGAGGGCAAGATGTTCCACCCGATGGCGTTCACCGTCGTGACCGCGCTCGTGGGGGCGATGATCCTGTCGGTGACCTTCGTGCCGGCTGCGGTGGCGCTGTTCCTCTCGGGCCCGATCAGCGAGAAGGAAAACCACGTCATGACCTGGGCCAGCCGTGGCTATGCGCCGAGCTTCGACTGGGTGATGGCGAGAAAGCCGCTGGTGCTGACGATCGCGTGCGTTTGCGTGGTGTTGTCGGGCTTGCTCGCGACGCGCATGGGCAGTGAATTCATTCCGAGTCTCGACGAGGGCGACGTGGCCTTGCATGCGTTGCGGATTCCGGGCACCAGCCTCACCCAGTCGATCGACATGCAGGTGCAGCTCGAGCAGACGGTGAAAGCCTTCCCCGAGGTTGACACCGTGTTCGCCAAGATCGGCACCCCCGAAATCGCCACCGATCCGATGCCGCCGAACGTGGCCGACAACTTCGTGATCCTCAAGCCGCGCGAGCAGTGGCCCGACCCGGAGCGCCCCAAGGCCGAGCTCGTCGCCGCGCTGCAGGCGGCAGTGCAGCAGGTGCCGGGAAACAACTACGAGTTCACCCAACCGATCCAGATGCGTTTCAATGAACTCATCTCGGGCGTGCGCAGCGACGTCGCGGTGAAAGTGTTCGGCGACGACATGGAGGTCATGGCCGAGACCGGCGAACGGATCGCCGAAGTGCTCGAAGGCATTCCCGGGGCCGCCGACGTGAAGGTGGAGCAGACGACCGGCCTGCCGATGCTAACGGTCCGGATCGACCGCGACCGGACCGCCCGACTGGGCCTGAACGTCGCCGATGTACAGGACAGCGTCTCCGCCGCGCTCGGCGGGCAGGAGGCCGGTGCGGTGTTCGAGGGCGACCGGCGTTTCGACATTCTGGTGCGGCTGCCCGAAACCTTGCGCAGCGACCTCGATGCGATGCAGCGCCTGCCGATTCGCCTGCCGGGCGGGGACAACGGCATGGCCCGCGGGTTCGTGCGCCTCGGGGATATCGCGAGCATTCAGTCGGCGCCCGGTCCCAACCAGATCAGTCGCGAAAACGGCAAGCGCCGTGTGGTCGTGACCGCGAACGTGCGGGGGCGCGATATCGGCTCATTTGTCGCGGAAGCGGAAGCCCGGATCACCGAGGCGGTGCAGGTGCCGACGGGTTACTGGACGACCTGGGGCGGCACTTTCGAGCAGTTGCAGAGCGCGACGAAGCGCCTGCAGATTGTCGTACCGGTGGCACTGCTGCTGGTGTTCACGCTGCTCTTCGCCATGTTCGGCAACGTCAAGGACGGCCTTCTGGTGTTCACCGGCGTGCCGTTTGCGCTGACGGGCGGGATTCTCGCGCTGTGGCTGCGTGACATCCCGCTGTCGATCTCGGCCGGCGTCGGCTTCATCGCACTGTCCGGGGTCGCTGTGCTGAACGGACTGGTGATGATCTCGTACATCCGGAGTCTGCGCGACGACGGCCTGGCGCTCGACCACGCGATCCGCGAAGGCGCGCTGACGCGCCTGCGTCCGGTGCTGATGACGGCATTGGTCGCGTCGCTGGGCTTCGTCCCGATGGCCATCGCCGTCGGAACCGGTGCCGAAGTGCAGCGGCCACTGGCGACGGTCGTGATCGGTGGAATCCTGTCCTCCACCGTCTTGACGCTGCTGGTGCTGCCCGCGCTGTACCGACTCGCGCATGGCCGCGATGAGCAAAGGCAGTTGTCCCGAATCGCGGTCGCCACGGCGGCTGCAGCGCCCGTTGTAAGCATCTGATTGAATTTAAACAGGGTACGAACGCTGCCGCACCGCCTACCAGCGAAGCGCGCTCGAATTCGTACCCAACTGAGAGAGGTCCAAATGAAAGCACGTAGAAAAATCGTTATTTGTGCAGCCCTTGCCGGCCTGACCGGATGTGCGAGCCCCACTGTGCTCGAAGGGAAATACTCGGAGGCGGACGGGTGGCGCAAAGGAACCATCGTCGAGATCGGACCCGCGAAAAGTCTGAAGCGGCCGTCCTTTTATGACTGCAGGACCGAGGCATCGTATAAGAATGACAACGAGCTGTATGTACTGGTCGCGTTGTTGACAAATGGACACCCGCATGCACGTGCCGCTAAGTTGCCTGCTGATGCGCAATTGCAGGTCGGTGACAAGGTCTACGTGAATTTTAAGGACTGCAGCGCGCCGATCCCGAAGCGCAGCTCATGAACACTCATCCGGAACGAATTCAGTTGATGCGCTTGTCAGGTGGGATGTGGGGATCGTTTCGGTTAATCAACCGCCCGAGGGATCCTGGTTGGCCGCGTCAGGACCGATACGATGAGTGACGACATCCATCACGAAGCGTGGCGCGATCGAGTGGCCCCAGACCTGCTCGACGCGGTGCGCCAAGGTGACGTCCCGGAGGTGCTGAGGTGGCTAGATGACGGACGGCCCGCGAACTGGCAGGACAGCGAGGGTTGCAGCCTGGTTTTCCTCGCCGTCTATCACCGTCAGTGGGCCGTCATTGATAGCCTATTGGCGCGCGGTGCATCGGTAGACCTGCCCGATCGTCGAGGATGGACGCCGCTCTTTTGGGCCGCTTTCAACGGACATGCGGACATCGTCTCCTTCCTGATCGGCCGCGGCGCGAATCCCGACGTGCGGACCGAAGACGAGGAGTGGCCCTTGTTCTGGGCCGTCTTTAAGGGCCACACGTCAGTTGTCCGGCATCTCCTGCTCGGCGGCGCAAAGCGCGATCAACTCGATGGGGACGGACATGACGTGCTCTGGCTCGCACGCACGTTGGGGCGACAGGACATCGTTGCCATCCTGGAGGGGCCGCGAGCCCGGCGCACGAACCGCCCCCTCCCGGAGAATTCCGATGGGACAATTTGATTCCGCCTCCCCCTGTCACGCCGAACGCATATCTTGGCGCCACGACCTCGCCGACGTCTGGTGAGGCGAAGCCGAGATCTCCCCGTTCAGCCACCCCGGTGCGGGCGGCAAGTCAATGCCCGTGCCGGTGATGAATATCGGGGAAATGGGGGTGTTTGTGGGTCAACGGAGGGTGGCTGTGCCAATGTTCATGTGGCTCCCTCCCGTCCCACTCGAAATCGTGTTCATGCCGATGGTGTTCGTCATGCACGTGACGGTGGCGATGCGCAAGCGGTTCATGCGTGTGTTCGTGTTCGTGATGCTCCGTCAGATGCAGCCACACGCCCCAGCCCATCAGGCCAGCTGCCAGCCAGAACGCCGGAGAGGTTGATTCGCCGAGCAGGAGCAGTGCCACCGCCGCGCCGATAAAAGGGGCGGTGGAAAAGTAGGCGCCGGTCCGTGCCGTGCCGAGGCCGCGCAGAGCCAGCACGAACATGACCAGGCTGATGCCGTAGCCGAGCAACCCCACCGCCATGGTTGCGAGAACCGTTGCCGGAGGCGGCATCGCGGCACCCAGTGACAGCGCGAGCACGCCGTTGACGGTCCCTGCGATGATCCCCTTGCTGCCCGCGATGAACAGGGCGTCGGAGGCCGAGACCCTGCGCGTCAGGTTATTGTCGATCGCCCAGCACAGGCAGGCTGCGGCCACCGCGACCGGACCAATCCAGGTCGTTGTATCGCCATGCCCCGTCGCCCACGACAGCACGCCGCCACCCGCGACAATGGCGAGCATGCCCAGCACGATGCGACGATCTGCGTTCTCCTTGAACACGATCCAGGCGATCACGGCCGTGAGCACGGCTTCGAGGTTCAGCAACAGCGAGGCCGTCGAGCCGCTCGTATATCTCAGCCCAAACAGCAGAGCGACGGGGCCGAGCACGCCACCGAATAGAATCGCGCCCAGCAACCAGGGCCACTCTGCCCGGGTGAGGCTAGACGCCTTCCAGCCACGATCCCGAACGAGGCGGACCAGCGCAAGGCCGATGCCGCTGCCGAGATACAGCAGACCACCGAGCAAGACTGGCGACAACTCGCCGATCAGCAACTTGGCGAAGGGCGTGCTCGCGCCGAACAAGACAGCTGCAAAGAGGGCATAGAGGACGCTGCTACGCATCGTTCAGGCGGTTCGCGAAATTGACCAAGGGCAATCTGCCGATCATTAATTATGGCATGACGCTCCCTACCGCTGGGCGCGGTCGGGGAACCCGGATCAGAGCACGCGTTCGATCTGTCCGTATGCGCCGCGCGTCTTCAGTGTGATAGTGACTTCACTGCTCGAACGGTTGCGCCAGAACCAGCCGTGCTTCCCATCGAAGGCCGCTTGCAGCGTACCGGCCTGTGCCGGCCATTATGGAGATTCCATAAGGGTCGAGCAATACCTGCAGACGTCGCACCATTTACACGCCCCCTCCTGCCTCTCTCGCCCAGCCCAGTCTATGTTTGAAGCATAGCTCGCGTATTTCCACTGACGCAAGGCGAGTTGGGGACGTTGTATGCGTTCGGGAATGACCCTTGCTGCGTCGACCGGACTCAAATTTCTTGTCCGTCCCGCCGATGACACTGCAGCAGTTGATCCCCGTATTGATCGGCAGGAAACGCAGGAGACGCAGCGCATCGAGGCCAATCGCAGCGCCCTGATACGCATGCACGCGCCAACGCTGGGCAAGGCCGATGCGCCGGTCATCATCGTCGAGTTTCTCGATCCCGCGTGCGAAACCTGCCGGGCGTTCTATCCGCGCGTGAAGGAGATGATGGCGGCGAATCCGGACAAGATTCGCCTGGTGCTGCGCTACGCACCCTTCCACAACGGGTCCGACAAGATCGTCGCTGTGCTGGAGGCGGCCCGCCGGCAGGGCAAGTTCTGGCCGGCGCTCGAAGCTCTGCTGGCGTCGCAGGACGAATGGGCACCCCATCATACGCCGCAGCTTGGGCTGGTATGGAAGCACCTCGAGCAACTGGGGCTGGACTTGGAACGCATGGCCCTGGACATGACTTCGCCCGAAATCGCCAAAGTGATCGAGCAGGACCTTGCGGATGCAAGAACCTTGAATGTAACCAAGACGCCGGAGTTCTTCGTCAATGGCAAGCCGCTGCCGAGTTTTGGCTATGAACAGTTGCGATCGCTCGTCGACGCGGCGCTGTCGGAGGCGCGTGCGCGCTGATGCGATGCAGCGAATCACGGCGTGCGGTACCCGACCAAGATCATCCTGGTCACGCCCAACGGGGGGCCGGGCGCGCGAAGCGGGCTATGTACTATGCGTGAAAGACCATCACCCGAAACTGACCGAGTGGATCCTGCTGACCCAGGCTGGCGTGGGAGGCTCACTGAGCGAAGAGACGCGCTCGGAAACCTCCACCACCGGTCACTGCCGCAACGAAGTACGCCGATGCTGGGCATTCGACGCGATCGATCGTCTCTATAAAGCCGAACGGTGGCAGAACCTCAAGAGTTTTGCCACCTTCAAGGGTGAGAGCACGGTCGGCGGCCGTACGACATGCGAGCGTCGCTACTACATCAGCAGCCTGCCGGCCGACGCCGAGAGCTTAGCCAAGCCGCTCGAAGCCACCGGGAGGTCGAGCATCGAGCAACAGCTTCAGCGTCTGCTCCGGCAATTCTAGTCATAAGACGTGCCTCGAAATCTTTCACAAGTCTTACAAGTCGCTGACTTAAAGGTAATTGGCGAGTCATCCTCTTGTCGGTGCCGCCTCCTTAGCATTGCGCTATGGTCTCCACAGTTGGAGGCCTGAGTTCAGCCGAATATGTTGAAGGAGAAAACACCATGTTAAAGATCACAGCAATCGCCTTTGCTTCCACTTTCGCACTTTCCGCCTTCGCAGCCGGCACTACTGACGTCCAGCGCTCCGTCGAGCTCAAGGACGGAAGCACGGTGCACGTTTTTCAGGACGGCAAGATGGGGATGGAAAACAAGTACGGTCGGGCTTTCCTGATGCCTCAAGGGCACGTTATGGAGGCACGCGACGGCACCCGGATCGAGATGAAAGGAAACGAGGTCTGGCGCGTCGAAGCGCTAAACAGGTTCTCAAGCGGGAGCTGATATTTTTCGTCCGCACCGTGCGCGAGCTCAGCCCCTGTTAAGGGGCTGAGCCAGTTTCGGGGGGGACGAAAAGGGGCTCTCGGGATCCATGCACTTTCTTTGTACCATCGACCGCAGCACCGCTTCTTCGGCCACGAATGCTGCAATTGCAATCGGGTCGAACTGCGTCCCTGCCGAACGCAAAATCTCCTCGCGTGCCGTGTTGAAAGGCAGTCCGCGGCGATAGGAACGATCCGAGGTCATGGCGTCGAGCGCATCGATTACCACGAACAGGCGGGCACCGAACAGAATCGCTTCGCCGCACAGGGCACGCGGATAGCCCTTTCCGTCAAAGCGCTCCTCGTGGGACGCCACGATCTGGACGGCAACCTCCATTCCGGGCAGGCGACAGACGAGGCAGTAGCCGTCCCCGGGATGTCGGCATATCACGTCCCTCCTTGTCGCATCGACGCCTTCCTTCAACAGGATGCGGTCGGGCACGCCGATCTTGCCACTGTTGTGAAGTTAGCCCCCCAATAGATCTGGGGCGACGCCTCCCAGTTGGGTTGGGGGTCTTCACCTTCTTCGGCCGATGGCTGCACCGGGTTGAACGCCATGAAGCACTTCGGGCAGATGCCGGGGCCGACTTGGCGCATTTACGGATGCATCGGGCAGGTGTATTCGCTCCCGGGAGCCTTGTCCTGCGCCGGTTCGGCTGCGGAGGACGTCGGATTCAGCAGGTAGCGTCAGGCACGACGTCGACGTCAATCACCGACCTGCGCTCCGCAAACCGTGTTGCATTGGAGAAGAGGTTCGAGATGCCCCGCCGAAATTGACGACGAAGGTCCACACCTGCGTCGATGTGCTGGGCAATCCGATTCGCCGATTCGCCTCCTTCTGACGGCCAGCCAGGTGGCGGATGTGACTCAAGGCGCTGCCTTTGTCGACGCGATCCCTACCGATGCCGTCATCGCCGTCAAGGGCTACAACAGCGATGCCCTGGTGGCCGCCATCGAGAGCACCGGCACCGAGGCCATCATCCCGCCGCACAGCAATCGCAACACCCAACGCAACGTCGACTGGCTTCGATACAAGGCTCGCAATCTCGTCGCGCCATTATTCAATCGCCTAAAACAGTTCCGCCGCCTGGAGCCTCGCAACGACAAGCTAGCGAACCGATTCCATGCCTTCTTGCATCTCGCGTGTGCCTATCGACGGTTGCGAAAACCTCTACGCCGGGAACAGCACGGGTCATTTCTCTCCGTCGTGAAGACTTGTTTCGTTCACGTCTATTCCCATCGACATTCTGTCATTTGAATGACGCACATGTAACACACACGCCATCTTTCGGTCAGCCATACTGATGCAAACTGAGAACGTAGAGGATCAGGAGGCGCCATCATGTCAAACATCGTAAGCAAAATAACCATCGGATCGCTGCTGCTGGCAACCTTGGCTGGTTGTACGTCAACGGGGTCAGTAGCTGACATCCCCGAATCCATCGCGAACGCCACAACGCCTGCGGAGCATTTGCGAATATCTCACTATTTCGCAAAAAAAGCATCTGACTATGAAGCGGAGGCCCAGCAGCACGAAAGAATGGCAGTTGCCTACGCGGGACGTCCGAGAGGTGATGCGGGCATGTGGGTCTCCCACTGTGGATCCCTGAAATCAAGTCTCACAGCTGCCGCCAAGGAAGCACGGGCTCTTGAAAAGGAACACCGTCAGATTGCTTTGGAACTTGAAAAATAGCCCGCGTAAGCAGAACGGGTGAGACGGACGGCCGAGCATAGGAACTTTTCCGGGCGACTAAAGATGGGAGCTGTAGCGGCGCCGGTGCTGACAGGTGTATGACCAAAATGTAATCGTTGGACTTGTGTACGGTAAGGTCTTCGTGCCTAGAATACATAATCCAATACCAGTAAATCCTCAAAGCATATCAGGATGAGAAAGTTATTGATCGTCGCTACCGCGAGTATTCTCACGACCTGCGCATTTGCGGACGATTCGGCCCGCAGCCCAAACGCCGCGTGAAATGAAGGATGGGGCGACCATCTAAATCTTCAAGGACGGCAAGACGGCCATGCAGGACAAAGCGGACTGTTTGCAATTTGACTGAAAAAGTCTTCTACAGTAAGTCCTGTACGCGTTTTCACCGACGCCTTGATTGCATAATGCGCCCAAGATGACTGAAGAAAACTCCTCCTGCCAGACATTTCCTCTGCCGTTTCTTGAGGTCATTCCATGAAGACAATTATGGTCGCTACCACTGTTGTGGCCCTTGTAGCGCTGGGAGGATGTGCGGGCCCCACCGTGCTTGAAGGGAAATACTCGGAGGCGGACGGTTGGCGCAAAGGAACCGTCGTCGAGATCGGCCCGGCGAAAAGTCTGAAGCGGCCCTCGTTCTACGACTGCAGGGCCGAAGCGTCGGACAAGGAACGCAACGCCCCGTATGTGATGATCGCGTTTAGGCGCAATGGACACCCCTATGCGCGTGCCGCAAAGTTGCATGCCGACTCGCAGCTACAAGTCGGTGACAAGGTCTACGTGAATTTCAGGGACTGCAACGCACCGATCCCGAAGCGCGGCTCATCAACATCCGATGGGGAGGAATTCAATTGATGCGCGTGTCGCGTGGGATGCCGGGGATTGTTGCGACGGATCAACATCCGAAGGGTGTGGGTTCGCTTCGTCAGAACGATTACGATGCATGACGACATCCAACACGAAGCTTGGCGCGATCGAGTGGCCCCGGAACTGCTCGACGCGGTTCGCCAAGGCAAGGCCCCGGCAGTGCAGAAGCACCTCGAGGCAGGACTGTCCCCCAACTGGCAGGACGCCGATGGGTGCAGTCTGGTGTTCCTCGCCGCCTATCATCGTCAGTGGGCCGTTATTGACAACCTGTTGGCGCACGGAGCATCGGTCGACTTGCCCGATCGCCGCGGGTGGACACCGCTCTTTTGGGCAGCTTTCAACGGCCATGCGGAGATTGTTTCATTCCTGATCTCCCGTGGCGCCAATCCCGACGTGCGGAACAAGGATGGGGAGTGGCCTTTGTTCTGGGCCGTCTACAAGGGCCACGCGGCGGTCATCCGGCATCTTCTGATCGGCGGCGCAAAGCGCAACCAACTCGACGCGGACGGCCATGACGAACTCTGGCTTGCAAGGTCTCAGGGGCGTCAGGACATTGTCGCCATTCTGGAGGGGCAGCGAGCCCGGCGTACCTAGTGCTCGTTGCCAGGGACTTGTGGCAGGTCAGTTTGCCCTACCTCTCGATTTCGCTCCTGCAACGCGCATTACCCGCGTTCGTTTGCCTTAGCGATGCAACTGAGATCAGGACAGACACCTTCGGGCGACATATTGATCTACGAGTTCGGCGTGCGGATCGATGAAAATTCGCGCTCCGCCGTCGAAGACCAGATCATCCGCGCTCGCCGGTTATACAACGACTTGGTGGCGCAGATCCGCGCCGTTGTCGCCGAGATGAATTCTTATGTGCTCAACAATTCTGGGGGGCGGGCGCAAACACTACACGCTGAAGTCGAGGCACTCGACAACGAGTTCGACTCAGCGCGGGCCAGGAACGACGAGTCGGCCATGAAGTCAATTGCTGAAACGCGCTGGAGCAGGTCGCGTGAATTGCACTCGGCCCTGACCGAAACCCGAAAGCACTTGAAAGGCGAGCTACAGTCGCGCTTCCTTGCGCGCATTGGCAAGAATTCCGCCTGCGACACCTACCACGTACGCAGCGAAGCAGTTGCCAGCGGACTGGGTTGGGCTACCGCCAACGCAGTCCTTGAGTCCGCACTACAGGCTTTCAGGAAATCGATCCAGCAAGGCCGGGGACCGCGCTTCAGCATCGGCGCCGACAAGGTACAGGATACGTTGACATTGCAGTTCCCCTCTGCCGGTGGTGTGCTGGCCAAGGCCCTATTGGAAGGCAAGCATCGAGAACTGGCGCTTTTGCCGACCAATGGCTGCGGACGGCGCAAGTACGGTGAGTTCCGCTTCCGCCTCGGTGCCGCCACTGCCAACACCTATGCCACGGGTACTTGGCAGTATCACCGCCCACTGCCCGAAGGCGCGCAGATCGTGGTCGCACGTCTTGTGCGGCGCAAGATAGGGAAGGATTACAAGTGGGCAGTGCAGCTCATGGTCAGGCTGCCCGAACCGGTGTTCATTGTGACCGAGGCGCGCAAACCACTGGCGTCCGTCCACTTCGGATGGGCGACCGATGTCGAGGGCCGGCGGGTGGCGGCGATAGCAGATTCGGCCGATCCACACGCGGCGCGACTCGTGTGCCTGCCGCGACAGGTCGAGGAAACGCTGAAACGGGTTGCCGCGCTGCAGTCCGAACGCGACACCAGCCGTGACGGGATCATCCCCTTGGTGAAGGCAATCGAGGCGAACGAAGACTGGGGCGATGACGTACTCGTCGAATTGGCGGCGCTGCGCAAGCTGCCGGTACACCACGTGGCCATCAGCCGGTTGCACCGATTATGCCGCATGCTGCGCGAAGCGCAGGCCCTGCCCGAATGGCTGGACGTCTGGCGCAAGGAAGACCGAATACGTTGGCAGTCAGTCGCGCACATGGCCAGGCACGCACGCAACACGCGGCGCGATTATTACCGTGATCTTGCTGCCGACCTTGTCAGACGTTACGACGCAATCGTGCTCGAACCGCTCGAGTTGGCCGATACGTTGAGGAAGATCGACGAAAACACTGGCGAGCGCGGTAAGTTCGGACGTAAGGCGCGTTCCGGCCTGATGGTCGCGGCGCTTTATGAACTCGAGTCTGCGATTCGTTGGTCCGCAACCAAGGCGCGGTCAGCGGTCCTGGAATTGATCGGCAAGACGGCGAACTGCTGCGCTGTGTGTGGCGGACAGGTGCGGGCCGCTGATGAAGATCACCAACTGCTCCGTTGCCTGGACTGTGGTGCCGATCTTGATCGCAAGAAGAATGGCGCCGCCATGGCATGGCAGGTGTGCCTCGCGCAGCGTGAAGACGCGGTGCGCGACTTCTGGATCGAAAGGCGAGCGGCACATGAAAAGCAACGCGCGACCAAGGCGGAGCGGCTCGTTCGGATGACCGAGGGACGTCGGCAGGCGCGAGGGGGCAATGCAGCCAAGCCTCGGTGAGCTTCATAGCTTGCTAGATGAAGCATGCGGTTCCCAACCAACCCGTAAAAAGCTATGATTAAATGCGTTCCGCCTGAGGCGGGAGCGAGCCATTGCTTCGGCATCGTAGAAGCGACGAGTGGGAAAACAAGTCTTTCTCTAACTGAACCCGAGACGGCATCTGCCGTCTAGCCCATATTCGAGGGCGGGCATGAGGCGGTTCTTCGGCTGCCACTGGTAGCCCAGTTCGGTCACACTCTTTTCGGCGGCGTCGAAGTGACGCTCCGCGAGCAGGTTGAAGTTTGAGCTTGCCCCGAAAAGCGGACGCCATGAAGTGAGGTTCTAAGGCTTCATGTAGGAACGTGAGATGAACGCAAGGATACCGAAGCATTCCCCTTCTTACACCACGCCGCGGGACACGATCTTCAGGCATTGCCCCTACGTCCAACAATCCGCGACGGAAATGCGACACGTGCGAATGGCCATTCGCCGGAAGGACAGTCGAAAACGACAGGTTCTGGGCCGTCTACAAGGGCCACGCTGCCGTCATCCGGCATCTTCTGATTGGCGGCGCAAAGCGCAACCAGCTCGACGCGGACGGCCATGACAAACTCTGGGGCGTCAGGACATTGTCGCCATTCTCGAGGGGCAGCGCTCCAAACGTGACGCGTGAGGCAAGCAGCAGGTCCGGAGGCCCCGCGGTTAAACAAAACTCCAGAGTGCAGCGCACGTCCGCCTGCAACAACAACGCGGGCGTGACGCGCCTGACGGAATCTTAGCGCGAAAATCGCGCCAACTCCGAGTTCCAGGCTGACACAGCGTGGTGAACGTATCTTGACAATGAGAAGACCGATGCAATGTCCTACTTGAAGGGGTGCTCAAACGAAAGATAAAGCAGCACTCCTCGCGTCCCCGAGGACGCCCCCACGTCGACGGGCCGGAAGAACCCATAAACGATTACCCGAAAGGGCCGCGGAAATCGCTGCCCGGTCGCCGAACTTGAAGACGCCTTTGGCCTTCCACATTAATCGTGCCCCACGACCGGGATCACCTGATCAAGTGCAGTTACGCAGCCCCACCCGGCGTCCGATTTTCCGGTTCGCGCGTTTTGGCGAATGGCCGCCAAGCTGAGTCGGCCTGTTCCTCTTCACACAGCAGTTCCTGCTTATATTCGTGGATCACGGTATCGCCGACGTCCATCGACTAGTGCTGCTCGCCGGCATCGACGGCCCCCAGCATGCCTTGGCCGGTCGCAACAAAAAGGTTGCGAGCGCCCCCGGCCGACTTGAGCGACTCGGTAATCAGCGCGATCAAGACTCTCCACGCCTTCGCATCGGATGGATTCTGCGCGAACCAGTGCTGCAGTAAACGGAGTTCCGATTCCCCTGCAAGAGGCGTTTCACCGGGTATGTCCTTCACTGCACAACCGCCGGATCTACGCCACCTCGCTCGATTACGAGAGCTTCGCGGTTTTTGGCCCGCTCGCCCTGCTCGGCAACGCCTTCTATCCGGTTCTTATCCATCGGCTCGCAACTTGTGCTCCAGGCTTCCACGCAAGACTCGGTCGCCCTCACGCAGTTGCGCTTGGCTTCGTTCGAAGTGATCAACCCATGGCGGGACTTGCACCCGCAGGAGCGCGCCCTTGCTGGGCGCACCAAAAGCAACACCGGCTTGCGGCCGGTGTCAGGTGACAATTTGTACAGGGACCGTCAGCGACCACCACGGTTTGGATGCAAGGCCCTTTCAAGGCGCCAGATCTCATCGCCCTTCATCATGATCTTCTGACCATCTTTGGTCTCCATCACGTGCCCCTCCGCCATCCTTTCAACACGGCCGAATTTGTTCTCCATGGCCATCTTGCCATCCTTGAAAATATAAACCGTCGAACCGTCCTTCATTACATACGATTTTTCGACGGTACTCTGGTCGACTGCAAAGGCCGACGTCGCCACCAAAACAGACGCTGCAGCGAGAATAAGCTTCTTGAGCATGATTTACCCCTTTACATTCACAAACTACAGCTGACGAAGTTTAGCGGATGATCAACCGGCGGATTTCGAGCCTTAGTCATGCTCCGCATGCCCCATGCCAGACATTAGTTCACAGTTCGAACTTTCCAACAAAACTTGGCACCGACATATTCCACCCCACTCTCTGCGCAGACTGAGAAACTCAGCATCCGCAACTGCGCCACAGGAAGTCGGGCATTCCAAAGACTTCTAGGGAGTGTCAACTACCTCCGCGATCACGATGCAACTCCCGCTCAAGACGCCAGATTTCATTGCCCTTCATCATGATCTTCTGACCGTCCGCTGTTTCCATCGTGTGCCCTTCCTTCATGGTAACAAGGCGCCCGAATTTGTCCTCCATGGCCATCTTCCCATCCTTGAACACATACACCGTTGATCCATCCTTCAACGGGTACGACTTCGTCACGTTCCCGTCGTCTACGGCCAACGCAGATGCGGTTACGAGAAACGACGCAGCGACAATTGCGCACTTCCTGAGCATAATTATCTCCTCGTAGGGAATATGCCAATCCAGAATATTGGGGCGGCACGCACCCTACTTCAGTACATCTATTCTGCACTAAGCAGTTGCTTATACCCCACTTCCGATGCCCTGCGCTCAGCGACCTCCTCGGTACATCGGATTCTCGTCAACATATACAGTTACCTGATCCGTGCCTGGGATGATCTTCGATAGCGGAAAACTAGCAGTTCCCAACGTGTCGAAGGTCCACGTAACAGTTTTTTCACCGACGCGTATTGCAATAGTTTCCATTCGCACTACATTAATATGGCGAGTCTGTCCGTCAATGGTAATGCTCCGCTCCGCCTTCGCCAGCGACGTATATCCATAGCGGGCGAGCTGGCGCTCCTGGGCAGCGCTTGCGGCAACCTCGATCAATACTCCCACTTGCGTTCCACTCGGCTCGGAATACTGCTCGCCCGCAAGTGCGTTCGCAGTCCCAAACAGCAGGACTGACGCGCAAGCTACGCTAAATACAGTACTTTTCATCCTTCACTCTCCCGTAGTATCTGGCGCTATCGCTCGATTTCGCTACGCCACGAGTAGATACTAGTCTGGAGCACCTGACGGCAGAATGACTTTCCAATTACTTCCTACTCATTATCCTGCAACCTTGCGGAAAGCAACAACGTTGTTTGAGCAGGATTTACGCACGAACGATGGCAGATCGGCCTGCTCCGCCGTTACAGCGCGCAGGCCGATCAATCGTAGTCACACGACGATCGCAAGTAATTCAGTTTGTCTGATGCTCGCGATGTAGCTCGTTCTCTAGACGCCAGATTTCGTTACCCTTCATCATTATTTTTTTTCCATCCTTTGTTTCCATCGCGTGGCCTTCCTTCATCGTAACAACTTGCCCAACTTTGTTCTCCATCGCCATCTTGCCGTCCTTAAAGACGTAGACCGTGGAGCCATCTTTCAACTCATAGGCTTTCTCGACATTTCCTCGGTCAACTGCGAATGCCGAGGTGGCGATGATCACGGATGCGGCTGCGGCGATTGCTTTCGTAAGCATGATTGACTCCTGACAGTTAAGTGGTAGAACTTAAAAACTAACGTTTACTGCACGACGCCTTTTGGTTGTGAAACCGGTGTGCTATGTGCAAGAAGCACACTTGATCAACGCCCCCGATACATTGGGCTCTCATCCACGTACACAGTCACGCCGTCGACTCCAGGCAAAATATTCGACAAGGAGAAATTTCTCCGTGGATATGCATCGAAGGTCCAATTAACCACCTTTTCTCCGAAACGGATCGAAACAGTCTCTAGTTGGACGACATTGATATGCCGGGTGTTCTTATCTACGAGCAAGGTACGGTCAGGAACTCCGGTTGATTCATACCCATAAGGGGCTTTCTGTCTCTCCGTGGGTTCGCTCGCTGATCCTCGAACGCCCTCGACCCAGTGCGAAGTGCCAGCTTCTGAATAGTCAGTGTGTGCAATTGCCGACGAGGCCGTTGTGAACAGCAGCGCCGAGATAGCAGTGGCACGGCAGATATTGCGGTTCATAATCATTCCCCAGGACCAATCAAGCGAGATGCTCCTTATCGAGCGACCGTAACCTGATGGTAGCAGCGAGCATCTGACATTGGCATGACGTAAAAATTACATTCCTGTCATCGACGTGTCACTTTGTAAAAACCACTGTGAGCACGTATATAATTTATCCATGCACGCTCTGACAACGCAACAAATCCTTAGCCAAGAGCATTCGCGCGCCGGAGAACTAAAAGTGCAAAATTCTGTCCTGACCGAGAATCGTTAAGCAGAGCACTTCTCGGAGTAGACGGGCAGCCCTTCTTTCGAACGGATCCCGGACTGACGGAATCCACTTTGGAGTTCCAGTCATGCTCATATCCGAACTGCTCGCTGCCCATTTCATGACACCTTCGGCGATTTCGTTGTGCGTCCGACAAGGATGGATTGGCAAGCTGGACGATCACGTTCGCCAATGAAATTTGGCTGGCGCAGCTATCCGCGATCACCGATTGGAACTCGTCGATGATGTTCTTCCTGACCATGATGCCCCTTGCAAAGTAGCCGCTGACAAGTCACGACATGAGCTGCCAGTATTAATAACGAATGCGTACAGTCTATGATACGAAAAGGTATGTGCCGTCGCTTGCGGCAACATTTAGTTGCCACTACACGTGCAAATGAATGATTCTGTGATTGCCCCGCGTTTGCGCCGTCCCGGAGTTGTAGTCACGGGGCGTCTTCGCATTCAACTTGCTACGGGGAATTCGTTGCTGGAGATAGGAAAAATGGAGTCGCGGAAGCAATATGCAACATGGCTAGAGCTTGCTGTTGCACCTGAATGGATGCGAGGTTCATGCAAAATCAAGGTGCACGAGGTTGGCGGAAGAGGACGGCCTTGCTTTGCAATTTCAATGAACAACCGGTGGTTGTGCGCAGCCAGCGGATGCCTGACAGTATTCTTCGGCCTCGGTTCGGCGCTGCATTTCCTGAAGCTTTGGCGCATCGAAAATTTTGAACCTGGCGAGGCTCACATTGGCAGTGTCGAATGTAGCGACTCCCGCCACTGTCTCAGCATCGGGGGCGATGGTAGTCTGAGGCGTTGCAGGGCCAACCCGAGTAAGTAACGCTCAAGGACCCGCTTCCGCTTCTCGTCTGGCAGGTTGATGCCGTTGTCGGGAGGGGAGCATCCATCTCATTGCTTACGCAGAGCCCACTCTTCAGGCATCGAAGATGCGTTGCTTTCGATACAGGTGCAGCGACGGGTATGGACTGCGCCGGCAGATTGACTGAAGGTGCCTGCCTTCCCTCGCCTTGTAGACATCCCTCACTCGAAGGATGTCGGCTATATATGACTCTTCTTAGAGGCTTACCCTGTCTTCACGATCGCGTAGGATTGAAACCTATCGATGGAAGCTCTTTATTTCGCCGTCCTCATCTGAAACCTCGCCCGCCCCAATGCCTCCCGTCTGGGAAGCGCGGTTTTTGGCAGTGATTGATTTCTAAAGCGGGCGGGCAGTAAGTCCTGCGAATTGATTACAGGTGCTTATGGAACTTACTGTGATCGTGGAGAACTTTCTTCGCGTGTTGCGGCGTCGCTTCCGCACTCTTCTGTGCGGGAACAGCGAGCTTCTCTTGCATATGGTTATGGGGGCTGACGCGCCCTTCGGTCTTCTCGTTCTGCACCGCTACAGGTGCAGTTGTTGAGGCAGCGTTCCCCGCAGGCGCCAGGATTGCAGACGCGGATAACAGAGTCGTGATAAGAATCAGCTTCGTTGTCATGGCACGATCTCCCACAAAAAACACTATCGAAGTGCGCTAGTGTCGCCTTGATCTGCGCACACCCTACCGGTAGTGTGCTCCACATAGCCTGTCGAGGGCATGACGCGGATATTACACATTCGTAACTTGATCAAATCGCACTTTAAGACTTCTACGTTGATTTAGTGGGTTCAGACACGCATTTCATGTCCACCATCTGACGCAGTACGGCCTCCTCGGCGAGCAGCGCATTGACCGCAACAGGGTCGAATTGGCTGCCAGACATGTGGAGTATCTCCGCCTTCGCCGCATCAAATGTGAGCCCCTGACGGTACGGCCGGTCTGACGTCATGGCATCAAGGGTGTCGATGACGGCAAATAGCCTCGCACCGAAGGGAATATCCTCACCCCGCAGGCCACGCGGATACCCGCCGCCGTCGAACCTTTCTTCGTGACTGCGCACGATATCGGCCGCCTCTTCCATGCCGGCCAGTCGGCCAACTAACCGATGGCCATCATCCGGATGCCGACGCATGATGGTCCATTCGTTTTCCGTGAGCGGCCCTACTTTCAATAAAACACCATCTGGCACTCCGATTTTGCCCAAGTCATGCAGAAGAGCGCCCCAGTATATTTGGGCCAATCGCTGTTCATCGTTAGGAAAAATGTGCTTAGCCAGGACAACCGTGTGGCACGCGACACGCCGGGAGTGCAAGCCAGTCTCATGCTCACGCAGATCAAGAGCATCTGCGAGCGCTTCCGCAAATGCTGCGTTCAGCTCACCACAGCGTGAGCACCCGCCGGACAACTCTCCGAGAAAACAGCGCTCACAAGTCTGCTGGCTTGATTTCCACGGCGTACGAGAAACGACACGGGTACCGCAGCAATGACACGTCCCTGCGAAGGTAGGTCGAAGCTCCAATGTGTGCCTCCTGTAACGACGCCCCCATCACTCGGTTGCATCGGGCGGTTGCCGACCCATGACGGGGATGAATGCCGGCGTGCGTTCCCGGTACTGCACGTAGGCTTCGCCAAATTCAACGAGTACGTCACGTTCTTCTTGGTGCGCCAGGCGCGCGTACACGATAAGCAACACGGGAAACAGCGCCAACGTGATCAAGGTGGGCCACTGCAACAGGAATCCAAACATCACGAGGACGAAGGCAACATACTGAGGATGCCGAATTCTTGCATAGGGACCGGTGTCCGCCACGCGATGCTCACGCTGTGCGCGATAGAGCACCGGCCAAGCTTTTGAAAGCAACCAGAAACCGCCGACGATGAACACCGTGCTAAGGAGATGAAACGGGCCAAAATGCGGGTTAGATCGCCAACCGAACATGACTTCGAGCAGGTGGCCCGAATCATGAGCGAGGAAATCAACACCCGGAAAGCGCGAGGATAGCCAACCGGACAGCACGTAGATTGTGAGCGGAAACCCGTACATCTCCGTGAACAAGGCAACGATGAAGGCGGAGTAAGCGCCGAGCGAACGCCAATCGCGCGTGCTGCGGGGCCTTGCGAAGCTGAACGCAAACGCGATGAAAAAGATTGAGTTGATGATGACCAGCGACCATAGGCCGTAGGAAGGCGTGTCGGTCATTTCTCATCTCCTTCCGTTTTATTCTGTGTGTCCCCCTGATTGTGCCCACCATGCCCACCGTGTCCGCCGTGCATGAAGATGTGCATCAACGGACAGGCCAACAGGAAAAGCCACGGCAGGATGCCGAGGAGATGAGCGCGGTGTTCAGTGAAGAGAAAAAACGCGGCCAGCGCGAGAAAGCCGAAGAATACCCATTTCACCCGTGAGTCAGCCCCCCCGCGTCTGTGGACCGGATGTTCCCTATCATGTTGCTCTGACATGTCATAGCTCTCGGTTAGCGTCGGCGGTATTCGAAAAGTGCTTCGATCGGCTGTGCTATCCCGGGCCGTCGAACCTCGATAGCGATTCGGTATGGTCCATCACCGGACAGGATGAAGTAAGCGCCGAAGCTCAGCGCGTCGTCGATGTGCATGGGCTCAAGCCGCTTGTGCGTACCCGCCATGCCTAGTTCAGCGACGCTCGCCCGCACGTCGGCCTCGGTGATGCGTTGCCCAGCCGTATCGATGAGCGCGACGACTAGATGGTATGCATCCTTCTTGCTTGGAACTCCGCCATGCATGGCGCGTTCTTCATGAGGTGCCGGATGCTTGCCTGCCACCTGTGCCGGCATGAGCCCGTAATAGACTTCTATCCCTTGCACCGTCATGTGCTGCCCCGATTCGACCGCATGGGCGAACGCCGACGTGACCAGCATGACGAGCGCAGCCATCCAGCACCGAATCAATAGTGGGTACTCTTTTTTCATGATCCTTCTCCTTGCGTTGAGCCTGAACGTGCCACCCAGAACGCTAGCAACTGCATCCAACGCCCCTGCATTTGGACAGAGCCGAACCCGTTTCGCTGCAGAAAAGCGGGAATCTCGCCGCGCAGGTTTCCGGCGGTCATTGGCATGGCCAACAAGGGCCAGAGCAGCCACCACCACAGCGGGTTCGCCGGCCGGTCGAGGTCGGCAATGACAAGACGTCCCGAGGGCTTCAGGACGCGGCGCACGCTCTTGAGCCCGGCTTCCTTCGCTTCCGGCGGCAGGTGATGCAACATCGCGCTCGCCAGCACCACGTCGAAGGTGGCGTCGGGAAATGGCAGCGTTTCGATGGCCGCAAGCTGGAAGCTCGCACGACTACCTGCGCGGGCGGCATTCTCACGGGCGACGACGATCATGGCCGGTGCCGCGTCAATGCCGATTGCCTCGCCCGACGCCCCGATCGCTTCTGCGGCGAGCCGGGTCAGAACGCCCGTGCCGCAGCCGACTTCCAGCACGTGCTCGCCTGCCTGTAGTGCGGCATGGCGCAGCGTCTCCATCCGAAAGGCTTTGCCGAGGCCGAGTTTGGGGAAGTACCAGTCGTAGATCGGTGCGGCCCAGCCCATAGTCATTCCCGCCGTGCGGGGGGGCGGGCCAAGGGGAAAGGCGCCTGACTGGCGCAACTGCAGGCCGCCCCATACCAGCACTCCCGGGCAGGCGAGCAGAACGGCGACAAGAGTCGCACTTGGCCACGTGAGTCCCCACAGCGACACGACGACTGCTGCCACCCCGATCGCCAAGGCAGGACAGATCCACATCCAGTTGTCGATTGATCGTCGGCTCATGGCAATCTCCGATAGCGAGGACAGCGCTGCTTTGGCTAGGGCGAGAATACTTTTTAGGGGACGAGCATGTCTCGGGATGTTGACCGCGTTATATGCGAGGACATCGTTTCCCTACCCCCTGTTAAGCGTTCTATGTCAACGCGTCAGAGTGTTGTGGTGCGGAGTCTTAGTGCATTCCCGACCACGGAGGCCGAACTGAGACTCATCGCCAGCGCCGCGATGAGCGGCGACAACAGAAGACCCAGGAACGGGTATAGCACGCCAGCCGCGATCGGCACGCCGAGCGCGTTATACAGGAACGCGAACGTGAGGTTCTGGTGCATGTTGCGCACCGTTGCTACGGACAGCGCGCGCGCGGTGGCGATGCCGCGCAGGTCGCCCTTGACGAGCGTAAGGTGCGCGCTGTTCATCGCGACGTCGGTGCCGGTGCCCATCGCGATGCCGACATTCGCGCGCGCGAGCGCGGGCGCATCGTTGATGCCGTCGCCCGCCATCGCGACGATGCGGCCTTCGGCCTGCAGCTTCGCGACGAGGTCGTCCTTGTCCTTCGGCTTGACCTCGCCGTGCAACTCGTCGATGCCTAGCTGTCGGCCGATCGCGCGCGCGGTCGTGAGGCCGTCGCCGGTCGCCATGATGATGCGCAGGCCGGTCGCGCGCAGCCCTTCGAGCGCTTCGGCCGTCGACGCCTTGATTGGGTCGGAGACGGCGAGCAGTCCGGCGATCCTGCCCGCGACCGCGAGGAGCATCACGCTTGCGCCTTCCTGCCGCAACGCCTCGGCCCGTGCCTCGAGCGGCCGCCAGTCGACGCCTTCGTCTTCCATCAGCGCGGTGTTGCCGAGTGCGACGGCCTGTCCGTCGATCGTGCCGCGCACGCCGATGCCGGACGAGGATTCGAAGGTGCCTGCGGTGCTAAGGCCGAGAGCGCGCTTTTTCGCCTCGGCGACGATTGCATGCGCGAGCGGGTGTTCGCTGCCCTGGTCGAGGCTCGCGGCGACGCGCAGGACTTCGGCCTCGGTCCAGCCAGGCGCCGCGGCGAGGCCGTGGAACGCGGGTTTGCCTTCGGTCAGAGTGCCGGTCTTGTCGACGATCAGCGTATCGACCTGGCGCATCGATTCGATCGCGGCGGCATCGCGGAACAGCACGCCGTGCGTCGCGGCCTTGCCCGTCGCGACCATCACCGACATTGGTGTCGCGAGCCCGAGCGCGCACGGGCAGGCGATGATCAGCACGGCGACCGCGTTGATGAGCCCGTACGCCCAACTCGGCTGCGGCCCGAAGAGGCCCCAGACGAACAGCGTCAGCAGCGCGATCGCGACGACGCCGACGACGAACCAGCCCGCGACGCGGTCGGCCATCCGCTGCATCGGCGCGCGCGAGCGCTGCGCCTGGGCGACCATCTGCACGATCTGCGACAGCACGGTCTGCGAGCCGATCTTCTCCGCGACCATGACGAGCGCGCCGCTGGCGTTGAGCGTCGCGCCGATCAGCTTGTCACCGGGCCGCTTCGTCACCGGGATCGGTTCGCCGGTCAGCATCGACTCGTCGACCGCGCTCGACCCTTCCTCGACAGCACCGTCGACCGGCACCTTCTCGCCTGGACGCACGCGCAAGCGGTCGCCCGGATGGACGTGGGTCAGGGGGATGTCCTCCTCGCTGCCGTCTTCGCGGATCCGGCGCGCCGTCTTCGGCGCGAGCCCGAGCAGCGCCTTAATCGCCGCGCCGGTCTCCGAACGGGCCTTAAGTTCGAGGACCTGGCCGAGTAGCGTCAGCGAGATGATCACCGCGGCAGCTTCGAAATACACCGCGACGTGCTCTCCGATCCGGAACGACGGCGGAAACACGTCGGGTGCGACGGTTGCGATCACGCTATAGACGTAAGCGGCGCCGGTTCCGAGGCCGATCAGGGTCCACATGTTCGGGCTGCGGTTGCGGATCGACTGCACGCCACGAACGAAGAACGGCCAGCCGGACCACAGCACGACCGGCGTCGCGAGCGCCATTTCGACCCACGACCGCGCCGGTCCGAGCAGCGGATCGAACATGCCGCCCGACATCGCGACCACAGTCACGATGACTGTCAGCGGCAGCGTCCACCAGAAGCGGTGGCGAAATTCCGTCAGCTCCGGATTGTCGCCCTCGTCTTCGCCGGGAAGCACCGGTTCGAGCGTCATACCGCATTTCGGGCATGTGCCCGGGTCCATCTGGCGGATTTCGGGGTGCATCGGGCAGGTGTATTCAGTGTCTGCCGCGACGTCCGGCGTCGCTCTAACGTGCATTGCCGGTGCCGGTTTCAGATAACGCTCCGGCTCCACCTTGAATTTGTCGTGACACTTTGCGCTGCAGAAGTGATAGACGTGACCATTGTGGCTCGCATGATGTGGAGAATCCGGTTTGACGGTCATGCCGCACACTGGATCCTTGGTCGCTACGTCATCGCGCGGATTATCGGAATCGTAATGATCGTGCAAGGCCAAGGCTTTTTGGGGGGGATGATCGTGTCGCAAGGCGGCATTCTCCCTAGAGTGGGGCACGGCGCGTCCGACGCGGTGGGCGCGCACAGCGCGTAGCCGGCCATGCATCGCAATGTTGATCGATCAGACTCCAGACTGTTCTGAACGAACGCAACCGGTTCGGTACAGCGAGTGACGTCTTGACTGCACTGCAGTCCACCACGACGAACCATCGAGCCGGCTACAAACTCCCTGTCGGATCATTGCCATCGCCCCTGGATCCGATGGAGTTGTAGCTTACCCCGCCCATGCTGTCCCGCGCATGACGCTTCAATTACAACTCTGTAATCCTGCAACCATACAGCGCGCAGAAGCCGCGCTTTGGTTCGCGAACGACGAGGCCTTCAGACGCTACTGCACCGTTGCGCGTGGATCAGTGTCGCAAATTACAATTAGATAACTGCGATGTAATGCTGTCTTCATTGCCGCGTTAAGATCCGACTCCTACAATTTGAGCCGTTGCATGACTGTTTCCCGCGTTGGCCGAAGCGCGGTGCGGCAAGCCGAAAAATCGCTTGCCATATGAATGTCGATTTCCCGAGTGGATTATCCAGATTCTACCGCCCGCCACCCGCCGGCGAGGACGAGCAAAGAGTCAATTGCAGCGAGCAACTCCAAGACCTGCGCTGGCGTGAGAAGAAATCCGCATCCACCGAAACGCGCTTCGCAAACTTCGTGACTGGCTGTGGTGCGTCGGAAAAAAAGTACCGATAAGAGGTGTTCGATGGAATCAAAATCGTCAGTGACCCACGGTCACCTTTGCGTCTGCCGTCTGCTCGCCGCTGCCGTCGGCTTACCCCCCGGCGCGGTGAACTACCGCTTCTGCTCCCGCGTGCTTCAGAAGCGCTGGATCGTCGATTGCGACCATGGCATGTGCAACAAGCCCGCGACGCACGACACCAGCGGAAAATGGCACGACGTTGGGCCGATCGACCCCGCAATCAAGGCAGTCCTCGTTCACGAGGAGTAGCGGGCGCCTCACTGCCATTTGAGAGATAACGCATGGCCGCATGTGCATCACTCCATCGCATGTGCATACGGCGTGGAGGGCAAATCGCGGCACATTGGTCTTCGCGTCCTGGTCTTTGATTGCGGCGGTGTTCTACCTGCCTTTGTCGTGCTTACGACTGCTTCTATATGCTAGTTGTAATTCAGCCATTCCAACCGTACATGCCGCGGACATTTTTGCAAGCTTGTGTAATTGATGGCGCGCAGCTGACGGAAACGTAACCTTGTCGTCACTCCACCGTCAGCTCGACCGTTTCATGATGTAGTCACATAGAAGAGTCCGTTCAGGACGGCCTTTGCCCACGCGCAAGAACGACGGCTTCGCTTGGCAGGTGGGCATGTTTCGCGAACAGCCAACCGTAGAGTGGTTCGCTGCGTAGTGAACGGGAGATGAGACGATGCGATCAGAGCACGACACTGACACGCCCCCCGACCCACAGCGCCGCCGCTTGCTGGTCGCCACTTCGGCAGCGGGAGGTGCCGCGGTGGCGGCGGGTGCGGTTCCATTCATCGTCAGTCTGACGCCGAGCGACCGAGCGCGGGCCCTCGGCGCGCCAGTGGAAGCGAACATCGCGAAACTTGGCGACGGCGAGATGACCACCGTCGAATGGCGCGGCCAGCCGATATGGATTTTGCGGCGCACGCCCGACATGATCGAAGGGCTCGAACGTATCTATGAGTTATTGCTCGACCCCGCCTCGCAGCGGCTGCAACAGCCACCCTATTGCCAGAACGCGACGCGCTCGATCAAGCCCGACGTTTTCGTCGCCATCGGCCTTTGTACGCATCTGGGCTGCGTTCCAACCTTCCGCCCGGAATTATCGCCGCGAGACCTCGGTCAGACCTGGCCCGGCGGGTATTACTGTCCTTGCCACGGCTCCAAGTTCGATCTCGCGGGCCGGGTATTCAAGCATGTGCCGGCCCCATCGAACTTGGTCATCCCGAAGCACAAGTACCTGTCCGATACGCAATTGCTGATCGGCCAAGACGATTCGGGCGCATGACCGCAGACACACATGGGATCGATGGGCGCGCTCGCCCATCCTTGGCACGGGAGGCAGGGCATCAACACGGGCGATCGCACCGAGGGGGTGTCGTAATCGAATCCGCTGGCCCGAGCAATACCGCTCACTACTCGCAAGAAAAAGAGGGGGAATCGTGAACAAGTCAAGAACCGCAAGCCTTATTCAGGCCATGATGCAGGCGGCAGCCGCGGCGCTGTTGTTCCTGCTGTTGAGCGCCCCGGCACAGGCGGTGCCGAGCTTCGGGCGCCAGACTGGACAGCCATGCGCGTCGTGCCATACTGTCTTCCCCGAGCTTACGGCGTTCGGTCGGCAGTTCAAGCTGCGCGGCTACAGCCTGGGTAACCAGCTCGACGACAACAAATTCCCGTTCAACCTGCCGCTGTCGGGCTCGCTGATCGGCTCGCACAGCTCGATCCGCGACTCCCGCGCGTCCGATCCGTCGGAGGACTTCCCACGCGCCGGCGAGACGATCCTGCAGACGGCGGCGGTCTACTACGCGGGCAAGATCACCGACTCGTCCGGAGCCTTCGTCCAGTACGGCTATGACGGTATCGAGCGGCGCTGGGCGATCGAGATGGCCGACATCCGCTATGCGAGCAGCACAATGCTGAGGAACAAGGAGCTGCTCTTCGGCGTGACGCTCAACAACTCACCCGGCGTACAGGACGTCTGGAACAGCGCCCCGATGTGGTCTTTCCCTCATCTCGAGGACGCCGGCATCATGCCGGAGGTCGCACCGGCGCTCGACATGGCCCTCGCCGGCCAAGCGGCCGGGCTGGGGCTGTATGGCTTCTGGGACAACATCCTGTAAGGCGAAATTGGCGTCTATCGCACGGCCAGGAAGGGGGTGCTGCGTCCATTCAGCGCGGGAGTGCCGACCGAAACGGTGGTCGACGGCTATGCCCCATACTGGCATCTGATGTTCAACCGTGAAATGGGCAATCAGAGCTTTGCCGCCGGCATCAAGGGAATCATTGTGAACATCTTCCCTGATGAAGATGAACCAAGCGGCCCGACCGATCGCTTTCGCGACGTGGCCCTGGAAGCCCAGTACCAGTATATTGGCGCCGTTCACACCTTCACCGCCGACGCCACGTGGATGCGCGAGACGCGCGATTGGGACGCAAGCTTCCCGATGGGCATGGCCTCCAACGCATCCGACAAGCTGCGGACCTTCAAGGCCAATGTTCATTACTACTGGCAGCGCCGCGTCGGTCTCGGCGTGGGCTACTTCGACACGCAGGGCGACCGCGACATGCTGAAGTACGGCATGGCCGACGACCCGAGCGCCATGGGCAGCGCGAGCGGCAGTCCTGACAACCGCGGCTGGATCGCTGAACTCAACTACCTGCCGCTCAAGGACACACAGAACCTGAAGCTCGGGCTGCGATACACCTCGTATTCGCGCTTCAACGGTGCCCGCAGCAACTACAACGGCTTCGGCCGCGACGCATCGGACAACAACCTGCTCTTCGGCTACGTCTGGTTCATTTTCTGATTGAGACAAGGTGGGGGGGCGATGAAGCATTTCGACCAACTTGCGCAGCCCCCTACTCGAATTGCCGCCGGATGCGCCAGACGCCGACGCAGAATACCGCCCCGCCCAGAAGCAGGGTCCGAGGCACGGTGGCGATGAAGTGCTCCAGTCGCGACGACGTGAAGCCGGACAACGCCGTCAGCGCAAAGAACAGCGTCAGGCTACCCTTGATCAGCACGTGAAAGACGGGCCCGAGGACGGCGAAGACGCTCATCATCGACCCGGCCAGAACGACGAGCGTCATCGCGAGCACCTTGGGCACCAGGATCTGCAGCGGCGTGAGCGGCGAAACCAGCAGCAGCTGCTCGATGGTCCCGCGTTCCTTCTCGCGCGCAACCGTCCCGCACGACAGCAGAAGCGTCGCCATCATCAGCAGTTCGAGATGGGAAAAACCAGAGTTTTGATTCGGGTTGAACCAGGCACACTGCTCCTCACGAATGACCGGCAGCGTCTCAAGGGTCCCCGCGCCCAGACAAGCGAGCGCGAGTGCCGTTCCGAACTGGCCTGTTATATGCACTGCATAGGCCGCAGAAAGCAGGACGAGCGACGAATTGGTGGTATCCGCCTATGGATGTACGGCGGCCGGTTTGCCGCGCAGCAGCGACTTCTCGAAGTCGGTTGGAACGTCCATCGTGATCATCATATCGCCGCAGTCTAGGAGCCGGATGCCAGTTCCGAGTTTTCCGTCCGTGCCGTGCAGCAGGTAATAAGGCGCGGTGAACCGGCTCAACAACTCGCGCGAGGCCGCGCTCTTGTCGCCCTCGAGCACATACATGATCGCGTTCCGGAGTTCGAATCCGACACCCCCACCACCCATGCACTTCGGCTACGTGAGGTGGAAGTCGACAAGCCCGACTGAATTCGCTGCGCAGGCCCACGTGGCCACCACGCCGGGGCTCGGTCGGAAAACGGTTGCGCTGCAAGCATAGGTGACTGTGACGCGGCACGTTTTCTAGTCGCGCCTCACTTTCGAGATGCCGCGCCTTAAACGTGATCGCGTCTCACGCCCTCACTTACTGCTTCGACAGGCTGTTAATGATGCCCTTTTGGATTTCTACTCCAGTTGACCACCAAGCGGACCACAGAGACATGCCGATTTCGGTGCTCTCCGCAATGTATTTCGACAGGCCGTTGTCAAGGAACAATTCACGACCGGCTTCCGCGAGAGCAAGCGCACCATTCGTGGCATCCGTGCTCAAGTCAGCGAATCCCTTGCAGCATTTCAAACCAAGATCACAACAGGAGCGCGACAGATCGAGCTGTGCCTGGTAGGTTTCCCGCAAGTGATTCGTATGCGCTTGCAAATCCTTGTCGTTCACTTTGTCCTCCTATCGCTATTCAACGTCATGAAGACTCAACGCGCCGCCGTCCTCAACCCGATCGTCTAGGCAGTCACAGGCAAAGTGAGGGCCAAGGGCAGTGTGACGCTTCAGTGTTCGAGTACGTCCCGTGCAGATTGATCGGGGGCACACGCTACTTCATATCACGCATATGATCGTGCTGCTTTGTCTGTTGGCTTCGCGGCGCTGTGGACTTGTCGGACACAGGATCTGCCGGCGTATTGGCTGTAACGCCCACTCGCTCAGCGGTATGGTCATGCCGCGTCTTCGGTTGCGGAGCCTGGTTCCCGTCGCTTTCGCTTTTCGTCTGTTCAGCCGCAGCGTTGGGCTGCGGATCCACGGAATGCTCTGCACCAATGGCCATCGTTGCGGTAGCAGCAAGTAAGCTGGAGAACAATAAAGTCTTGAATGTCATGCCACCCCCCTGAGGGACAAGTCAATCCTGTGACAAGAGACGTCTACCGCGCTCCTGCCACTCCGGTTTCGAGAACACAGACTACCCGCCGCCACCTGTCATGAACATGGCGAGCGGATTACATATGCGTTATTAATTCAGCCTGCTTCGCACGCAATTCTGCTTACTTAATCGCGAACCTTGCCGTCGCAGGCGATTTGCCAGGCAGCGTAACCACTGCGACCGCCTTGGTCCCGGAAGCCAGTTTGTAAGCCCCCTTTGCTTCGAGCTTGTTATCGCCGGCCGGGCTCAGAATTGCCTCCTTCTTGTCCGCACCGGCGAGTAACGTGACCTTCCCGGAGGCACCTGCGGTGTCGATTTTCTGGCCGTGGTCATCGACATGTAGGGTAAGCGCGTCAGATGTGGCGACGAGTTCAAAGACCACACCACCAGCTTCGGCGGCGACGCCGCCGTGCTTCGGCCTCAGGTCATGACCGGCTCCGGCGAACACAGCCGAGGCGCTGAGAATGGCCGCGACAGCGACAAGGGTTTGTAGTGCTTTCACGTATGTCTCCTTGAGATTAGGTGTGAGCGAGGCTAGAGAGGATGAGGGTCAGAAGGCGTCTTTGCCAGAATCTTCGACCAGCCGTTCAATTGGCGTGCGCCCGAAGAGCCAGACAATTGCTGGCGTGAGGAAGGTATCGAGGAGCGTTGAGCTGATCAGACCCGAAAAGATCACCACCGCGACCGGGTGCAGGATTTCGGTGCCCGGTTGCTCGGCCTCGAAGAGCAGCGGCGCGAGTGCGAAGGCTGCGACCAGCGCGGTCATGAGCACCGGGGTCAGGCGCTCAAGCGAACCGCGGATCAGCATCTTCTGATCGAATTTTTCTTCCTCGAATGCGCACAGGTTGATGTAATGACTGACCTTGAGGATGCCGTTGCGCGTGGAGATACCCGCGAGCGTGATGAAGCCGATCAGCGCCGCGACCGACAGCGGCTGGCCGGAAAGCCACAGGCCGATCACCGAGCCGACCAGCGCGAGTGGGATGTTGGCCATGATCATCAGCGCGAGCGCGGTGCTCTTGTAGCGGCTGTAGAGCACGAGGAAAACCATCGCAGCTGACACCAGCGACAGCAGGCCGATCAGGCGGCTGGACTCCTCCTGCGCCTCGAACTGGCCGCCCAAGTCGATGAAGTAGCCTTCCGGTAACGGCGTATCAGCGATTACCGTTCGGATGTCGGCGATAACGTCCGAGAGCGGGCGCTGCGATGCGTTAGCGGAGAGAACGATGCGACGCTTGCCGTCGTCGCGGCTGATCTGATTCGGACCATCGGAGTCGTCGATGCGCGCAAGTTTCGAGAGCGGAACGCGACCGCTCGGCGTGTCGATGAGGACGTTGGCGAGGCCGTCGACCGAGCGCGCGGCGTCGGGCAGGCGCAGCACCAGGTTGAAGCGGCGGTTACCTTCGATGACCTGGGTGATGCGCTCGCCATCGACCAGCATCTTCAATTCCTCGAGCAGCTTCGAGGGCGGCAGGCCGTAGGTTTCGGCCGCGTCGAAATCGACGCGCACCTTGATCTGCGGCGTGAGCACCTGCTTTTCAATCTCGAGGTCGGCCAATCCCTCGATACCTGCAAGGCGACCGCGCAGTGCGTCGGCCTGGGCGCGCAGGGTGTCGAGGTCATCACCGAAGATCTTGATCGCGATCTGTGCGCGCACCCCGGAGAGCAGGTGATCGATGCGGTGGCTGATCGGCTGGCCGATGCCGATTGCTGCCGGCAGACTCACCAGCCGCGCACGGATGTCTGCATACACTGCGTCGAGCGGTCGTTCGCTTGGGCGAAGCTGGATGTCCAGTTCCGAGGAATGCACGCCTTCGGCATGCTCATCCATCTCGGCGCGGCCCGAGCGGCGCCCGACGTGCACAACCTCGGGTACCTGCCGGATCAATTGCTCGGCCTGTGTCGCGATGCGCACCGACTCGGTGAGCGTGGTGCCAGGGTTCAGACGCAGACCGACGAGCACGGTGCCTTCATTGAAGGGCGGCAGGAACGTGGTCGGGAAGAAAGGCACCAGCGCCAGCGCGGCAGCAATTGCGACCGCCGCGGCGGCGAGCAACATGCGGGCATGCTCGAAGCACCAGGCGAGGGTGGCCGCGTAACGCGCCTTGAGCCACTGAACGAGTTTGGGGTCGCCGTGCCCGAGGCTCTTCATACGCGGCAGAAGGTAAAACGCCATTACGGGGGTCAGCGTTACGGATACCAACATCGAGGCGAGAATCGAGGTGATGTACGCAACGCCAAGGGGCAGGAAAAGCCGCCCTTCGATACCAGGCAGCGCGAAAAGGGGCACGAATACCAGCACGATAATGAAGGTCGCGTAGACGATTGCGGAGCGCACCTCCAGCGTTGCCTTTCCAATCACTTCCAGCGGACTTAGGCGCGAATGGCCCTCGGCGCCGCGCTGGCGTTCCTGTTTTAGGCGCCGCAGGACGTTTTCGACACCGACAACGGCGTCGTCGACCAGTTCGCCGATCGCGATCGCCAGGCCGCCCAGCGTCATCGTGTTGATCGACATGCCGAAGTAGCGGAACACCAACACGGTCGTCAGAATCGACGCCGGAATTGCAACGAGCGAGATCAGCGTTGTACGCAGGTTGGCGAGGAAGAGGTAGAGCACCACTGCAACGATTGTCGACGCAGCAATAAGCTTGCCCTTGAGGTTTCCGATTGATGACTCAATGAAATTCGCCTGCCGGAAGGTCACGCGCGGTTCTTCCATGCCTGCAGGCAGGGATTTCTTCAGCTCGCCAAGCGCCGATTCAATCTCCCGCGTGAGCTTCACGGTGTCGGCGTCGGGCTGCTTCTGGACCGAGAGGATTACCGCCGGCTCGCCATTGAAACCCGCGTCGCCACGCTTGATCGCCGGAGCGAAGGTAACCGACGCGACTTGCTTGAGCAGGATGCTGCGCCCGTCGCGGGACCCGACCGGCAGACGCTCGAGGTCCGCAAGGCGCGTTGTGTGGCCGATGTGACGGATGAGGTATTCGCGCGCATTGAGTTCGAGGAAGCCACCGCTGGTATTCGCCGAGAAGCCCTTCAGTGCGCCGGCGATGTCATCCACCGTAACACCCAGCGCAGCCATGCGTGCAGTGTTCGGCTGCACCTGGTACTGACGCACTTCACCGCCAATCGGGATCACCTGGGCGACACCGGGGACCGACAGCAGCCGCGGGCGTAACACGAAATCGGCGTATTCGCGCGTAGCCATCGGGTCGATCTTCGCGGGGTCGATCGGAATCGCGATCAGCAGGATCTCGCCCATGATCGAGCTGATCGGCCCCATTGCGGCGTGTTCGATGCCTTGGGGCAGTTGGTCGCGAACGGTGGTGAAACGCTCATTGACGATTTGGCGGGCACGGTAGACGTCGACGCCCCAGTCGAAGCTCACATACACGAAAGCGAGGCCAACGGAGGAGACTGAGCGTACGGAACTCACACCCGGCAGGCCGCTCATCGACACTTCGAGCGGGATCGTGATGAGTTGCTCGACCTCTTCGGGGGCCATGCCGCCGGCCTCGATCTGCAGCGTGACTTGCGGGCGATTGAGGTCGGGGAAGACGTCGACCGGCGTGCGGGTGAGCGTCAGACCACCGTAGAGCATCATCACGGTGGCAAGCGCGAGCACCAGCAGGCGGTTACGTAGGGACTGATTGACAAGCCAATCGAACATGAATCGTCCTCAGCGCACCTGGTTGACCAGCGGCGCCCCCTGGACGACCACCCGGTCGCCAGCGGTAAGGCCGTCGGTGACCGTGACGGTCGCGCCATCGAGCGGGCGGTAGCGCACGGTGCGCGGCGCGAAGCGTTCGGCCGAGGTGTGCACCCAGACGATCTCCTGGTTGGCTGGATTCTTGACCAGCGCGGCAGCGGGAATGGGGATGCCGGTGATCTGCTCGCGCGTCTGCACCACGACCTGCAGCGGTTGCCCGACGGCGAGCGGTGGCGCCTTGCCTTCGACCGTCCGGAACAGCACCGGCAGACTCTGTTCGCGCAGCGCGCGGCTGGCACCCACCCATGCCAGGGGGAAGGCGGTCCGGCCGCCATCCACGGAGGCCGAGGCCTGGGCCACGCCTTGCGCCTGTGCGGCATCGTGCGCGATAGCCTCGACCTGCAAACGCGCGGGATCAACGATCTCGAACAGCACTTCGCGAGCCTCGACGACCTGACCAGCGACGACGCTGCTTGTGGCGATGACGCCCGACACGGGGGCGACGAGGGCCTCGGCGGTGCTCAGGCTGCCAGCGACCGCGGCGAGGCGCTCTCCGAGGCTACGTACCTCGGCCTGTGCAGCCTCGATTTCCTTGCGTGGCACGCTACCTTCCAATTCCTGTAGGCGGGTGAGCTGCTTCTTGGCAATCTCCAAATTCGCACGCAATTCGGCAGCTTGGGCGTTCTGTTCGGCACGTTCGATCGGATTCGCGATGGGGCTGACACGTGCCAGCACCTCTCCCTTCCGCACCGCCTGACCGAGCACCGGCAAGCCGCGCGGGCCGGCCTCGATACGGCCGTCGATCGTGGGCTGAACCTTGCCGCCTGCGTTGGGATCCATCACAACCTTACCGACCCACTGCCAAGTCTGCGGCAGGGATTGCGATTCGGCGAGCACAGTACGCACCCCAAGTTGACGCTGCGACAACTTGGGCAAGAAAACGGAACCGTCTGGCAGGCGCTTGGGCGCGTTCGGGTTGGCGACAACAGGCGGTTCATTACCGTGGTCATGTCCGGCGTCGCCAAACGCTGTACCGGAAACGCCGCTGACGAGCAGGATAATCAGCAGGGCGGAGCGAACACGGGGTAGCGTGCGGCACAACCGCAAGTGGGAAGACTTCTTCATGGATCAGTTTCCGTGAGCGTTTCTCAGGCCACCGCACGGCGGCGACGCAGACCGAAGGTGAGTGCAGCAATAGCACCTACCCCCCCCACACCCCACCACAGCCAGCTGCCCGAACTAGGCGTACCGTTCATGACGGACGCGGACGCGGACGCAGCCGAGGCCGGGCGCACGATGAGATCGGCGGCGAGCAAATCCACCTCGTTGCCCGCGGTAATGGTCAGCGTCACCGGATAGGTCCCGGTCGCACTGAATGGCACGTCGGCGAAGCGGTAGAGCCCCCGATCCGAGTCGAACTCCCCCGTGGCCTTGTAGGCTCCTGATTCGAGTTCGACCTGCGCGCCCGAGACAGGCTCGTTCGTCGCGTAAGTGTCCAGCGACAGCACCAATGCACCACTATTTAGGATGCCGACGACTTCGAAAAGGTCGGAGTGCGCCTCGAACCGCGGTTCTACCGAATCCACCGCAGCAGGCTGCCCCCCCTCCTCCTCGTGGCCACCGTCATGCCCTGGGCCAGAAAATGCCGGAGCAGCAAAAATAAACATCAATAGCAGCAGAAGCCGGCGGACAACTGATGGTATGGAACGTGAATCGGGGTTCATGGCAACAGTCCGTTGGCTTGTTGGAGTCGGGAAGCGGCTCGGCCGGCTTCGCTACGCGCACGGCTTAGCGAAAGTTCAGCATCGAAATATTCGTTCTCCGCACGCAGACGGGTCGGCAGATCCACTTGGCCGAGGTCGAAAGCCTTCACAACCAGTTGCCGGCTGTCTGCCGCAAGGCGAGCACGTTCGGCGGCAAAGGACTCGACGCGACGAGCTTGGTAAAATTCGTCGCGGGTGGCATCGAGCTCTGCGCGGAGGCGTTCGCGCTCGAGCGCGAATGTAGTCTCCGCGTCGATGAGTTCCGCATTCGCAGCGCTGATCTGCGGGCGATTGCGTGCATCGGTGCCAAAGGGCACACGGATGCCGATCGTCGTTGTGTTTGTATAGCGTTCACCGAACTCCCCGCGTTCGCTGGTCACTCCGAGGATGAGCTCAGGTGCGTCGCGAGTTGCCGTGCTGGCTTGGTGGAGGTGTGCCCGCGCCAGTTCGGCAGCACGGCGTCGTGCGATCAGGGCCGGATGACTGTCGAGTTCGCCTGCCACCGCATCCGCTTCGCGATCCACGGGTGGTTGGGGAAGGCCCGTCAATGCCGAATAGAGCCTCTGCTCGCGCAGCAGGCGGGCCTGTGCTTCGGCCATTGCCGCGCGGGCCTGCTGCACTGCAGCCTGCGCAGTGTTGGCATCGATGCGGGCGAGGTCGCCGGCCACGACCCGACGCTGCACATCGGCGGCGAGTACTTCGGCCTCGGCGACGCGGCGCTGGTTCGCGTCCAGATCGTTCTGCGCAAGCCGCAATGACCACACGGCTTCACGCACTTCGCCGGCGAGTTTCAGTCGGGCCAGCGCCAAACGCGCTTCCAGTTCATCGCCTTGCGCGTCTGCAAGTGCCGAGGCGGCAGCACGTGTCCCGGGCATCCACAACGGCATCTCCAACTCCGCCTCGACCTCGTGCTGGCCGTCATTGCGGTGGAGGCGGTCACTGCGCTGAGACAGCGTGAAGGTGGGCGGTTCGGGCGTCCAACTCGTTGCAGCATCGCGCCGAGCAACCGCTTCGTCGCGCCGGGCGGCCGCTGCGCGACCGTCTGCACTACGCTGCCATGCCGCTTCGACAGCGTGCCGGATGCTCTGCGTACCGGCCTCTCCTGACGCGTGAAGAGCGGCCTGCTGGGCTGCGGCGGGACATGAGACTGCGAGCCCGAGCAGCACGATGCGGCGCATCGAGAGTGTCCGCCGAAAAGTCATCGACAACATCTCGGCGACTGTCCGGGCGGCAGTATGCAGTGACGGCACGGCGCTGTTTACCCGTCTGGCGCGGGTAACCTGTGTATTCTTGCTGCTCATATGTTCGCGGCGACGGGGGCTGGGGCATCCGACGCGGGCCGCACTTCGCGGCCTCGTCTCAGTTGCCACTGTTTGACCAACGCATAGAGCGCCGGGATCACGCCGAGGGTCAGCACGGTCGACGAAATCATCCCCCCGACCATCGGCGCTGCAATGCGGCTCATGACCTCGGACCCGGTGCCGCTACTCCACATGATTGGCAGCAGACCAGCCATGATGGCAACGACAGTCATCATCTTTGGCCGCACACGCTCGACGGCGCCTTCCATGATGGCCTCATAGAGGTCTGCGACTGATGGCTCTTGGCCGTCGGCAACACGCTTCGCCTTGATCGCCTCCCATGCATGGTCGAGATAGATCAGCATGATCACCCCTGTCTCAGCAGCGACACCGGCCAGCGCTATGAACCCAACCGCGACCGCCACACTGATCTGATAATTTAGCCACCACATCAGCCACACGCCGCCAATGAGAGCGAACGGAACCGACAGCATCACGATCAATGTTTCAGTGAGACGTCGGAAATTGAGATACAGAAGCACGAAGATGAGGGCGATTGTCAGCGGCAGCACAATCTTCATCTTCTCCTTCGCTCGCTCCATGTACTCGAACTGACCACTCCAGGTGGCGTAATAGCCAGGCGGGAATGTGACTTGCTCGGCGACCGCTTGCTGTGCACGTTTGACGAACGCACCAAGGTCGGCATCACGGGTGTCCACATAGACATAGGCAGCCAGCAGCGCATTTTCGGTTCGAATGCCAGGCGAACCGCGCGTGAGCCGGATCTCCGCGAGTTGGCCGAGGGGAATCGGTCCGCTCATGGTCGGCACATACACTTCGGCGGCAATGCGTTGCGGGTCATCACGCAGATCGCGCGGATACCGCACGCTGACGTTGTATCGCTCGAGGCCCTCGACCGCCGTCGTCACCATATCGCCGCCCAGCGCGGTTGCGACAACTTCCTGCACGGCCCCGACCGACAGGCCGTAGCGCGCGAGTTGATCGCGCCGTGGCACGATGTCGACGTAATAGCCGCCGGTAACGCGCTCGGCGTACGCGCTACTCGCACCCGGGACGTTCCTGACCGCCGCCTCAATCGCCTTCGCAACCTTCTCGATGGTGTCCAGATCCTTGCCGAACACCTTGACGCCGATCGGGGTGCGGATCCCGGTTGACAGCATGTCGAGGCGCGCCTTGATCGGCATCGTCCACGAGTTCGCGACGCCGGGAAATTTCAGCGCGGCGTCCATCTCGGCGATCAGCTTGTCGGTCGTCATGCCGGGGCGCCACTCGGCTTGCGGTTTGAGGTTGACGACCGTCTCGAACATCTCGAGCGGCGCCGGGTCGGTCGCCGACAGCGCACGCCCGGCCTTGCCATACACAGACTCGACTTCGGGGAAGGTCTTGATGATGCGGTTCGTCGTCGCGAGCAGGCGACCCGCTTCGGTCACCGACATTCCAGGCAGTGCCGCAGGCATGTAGAACAGCGTGCCTTCGTTGAGTGTCGGCATGAACTCCGAGCCGAGTTGTCGCGCCGGAAAAACAGTTGCCGCCATCGTCACCAGTGCGGCCACGATCGTGAGGATCTTGTGGCGCATCACCCAGGCGATGATCGGACGATAGAGCCAGATCAGCACCCGGTTCACCGGATTCTTCGCCTCCGGCAGGATGCGGCCGCGCACGAAGAACAGCATCAACACTGGCACGAGCGTCACGGACAACAGTGCCGCGCCGGCCATCGCGAAGGTCTTCGTGAACGCGAGCGGCGAGAACATACGGCCTTCCTGGCCTTCGAGCGTAAACACGGGCAGGAAGGAAACGGTGATGATCAGGAGCGAGAAGAACAGTGCCGGGCCGACTTCCTTGCAGGCACGGATAATTGCCTCACTGCGCTGCGTCTGCGTCGCTCCCTCGGGGAGGTGCTCTATGCGTTTGTGGGCGTTTTCGATCATGACAATCGCGGCGTCAACCATCGCACCGATCGCAATCGCGATGCCACCGAGGCTCATGATATTTGAGCCCAGATTGAGCGAGCGCATCGCGATGAATGCGATCAAGATGCCAAGCGGTAGTGTGATGATGGCAACGAGCGCACTGCGAACATGCAGAAGGAAGATCACGCAGACCGCGGCGACGATCAGGCTTTCCTCGAGCAGCGTCCATTTCAGGTTCGCGATCGCGCGCTCGATCAGCGTCGAGCGATCATAGACGGGGACAATCTCGGCCCCCTCGGGCAGCCCGGGCGTGATCTCGGCGATCTTCGCCTTGACGTTGGCGATCACGTCGAGCGCGTTCTGACCAAAGCGCGCCATGACGATGCCCGAGGCGACTTCGCCTTCGCCGTTGAGCTCGGCGATGCCCCGGCGCTCGGCCGGAACGAGTTCGACGCGGGCGACGTCAGCGATGCGAACCGGTGTGCCGCCTACGCTCTTCAGCACAAGGGCCTCGATATCCTGCACGCCCCGCAGGTAACCGCGGCCGCGGATCATGAATTCCTTTTCAGCCATCTCGATGACACGCCCACCGACGTCGCGGTTCGAATCGCGGATCACCTTGCTGACCTCGTCAAGCGCGAGGCCAAAGGTTGCAAGCCGGTGGGGATCAACGGTGACCTGATATTCGCGCACGAAACCGCCGATGCTCGCGACTTCGGACACGCCGCCGGCCTTCGTCAGTTGGTAGCGCACATACCAGTCCTGCAAGCTGCGCGTCTCGGCGAGCGACAGATTCTTGCCGGTTATCGCGTACTGATAGACCCAGCCGACACCGGTCGCATCCGGGCCGATCTGTGGCGCCACGCCGGCGGGTAGACGGCCGGCAACGGTACTGAGGTATTCGAGGACGCGCGAGCGCGCCCAGTAGATGTCGGTGCCGTCCTCAAAGATCACGTAGACATACGACGCGCCGAACATCGAGAAGCCGCGCACGACCTTCGCGCGCGGCACCGCGAGCATCGAGGTCGTAAGCGGGTAAGTCACCTGGTCCTCGACGACTTGCGGCGCCTGGCCGGGGAAGTCGGTGAATACGATGACCTGAACGTCCGACAAATCCGGCAGCGCGTCGAGCGGCGTATTTTTCACCGCGTAGACGCCGCCACCAATCAGGAACAGTGTCCCGAGCAAAATCAGGAAGATGTTGCGGGAAGACCAGTCGATCAGCCGGCCGAGCATGTTAGTGCCCTCCGTGCGCTGGGGCCGGTGCCACGGGCTCGCCACCGGCCGCCGGTGCAGATTTCTCAATTCGGGTGACGACGAATTCGCCAGGCGCGCGCTGTATGAACTCGAAGCGCACCTTTGTGCCTGGCGCAACTCCGGCAACGAGATCCTTCGATGCGATTCCGAAGTCCATCGTCATCGCTGGCCACTGCAGAGCGGGAATGTCGCCATGCGTCAATGACACGGTGCCGGCAGCGTCATCGAGCGCGTCGAAGGTACCTTCCCCGCGGTAGATCTGCGCAGCTGCGGACGATCCCCCACCCTCTGCCGCCGTGGCATCGGTCAGGTTCGACAAAGCGGCCTTGAGCTGACTTTCGGAGTCGATCAGGAAATTCGCCGACACGACAACACGATCGCCCGCCTGGACGCCGTCCGTTACTTCGACGTATTCCTTGCCGCGCTGGCCGATGCGCACCGGTTGCGGCTTGAAGCGTCCTTCGTCGAGCGCGAGCAGCACGACCTGGCGCTTGCCGTCGTCGATCACCGCTGAAGTCGGCACGGTTACTCGCTGGGTCGCCGCGCCGAACGCGAGGTCAACGTGCGCGAACATCCCCGGGCGCAGCAGGCCGTCGCGGTTGTCAAGCTCGAGGCGGACTTGTGTGCTGCGCGTTTCAGTATTTAGTGTTGGGTAGAGATAGCCGACCTTCGCCTCGAAGCGGCGGTCCGGGAAGGCGTCGAGCGTGACCGACGCCAACTGGCCAACCTGGATGCGGGCGAGGTCGCGCTCGTAGATGTCGGCGATGATCCAGACCTTCGACAGGTCGGCGATGCGATAGACCGCGTCGCCGGGCATGAAGCGGGTGCCCTGTACCGCCTTTTTCTCAAGCACGACGCCGTTCGTCGGTGAATGGAAAGTCTGGCGCTGCGGCGTCTCGCCACTCGCGGGCGCGGCGATGTCCCAGTTGCGCAGGCGCGCCCGCGTCGCATCGGCGAGCCGACGCGCAGCGTCGGCAGCGACTGTATCGGTGGCCGCGCTGTCGCGCTGCAGTCGCTCGGCGATGCGTAGCTCCTCGCCAGCCGATTGCAGTTCCGGGCTGTAGATCGTGAAGAGCGGCTGCCCGCGACGCACCGGATCTCCGACGGCGTTCACATACAGGCGCTCGATCCAGCCTTCGAAACGCGGCGTGACATCCACGATCGCGCGTTCGTTGAGCTCGACACGTCCGGCCGCACGTACAACCGCATCGACGACGCGCATTTCGGCGACCGCCGTTTTGACGCCGAGAGTCTGCACGCGGGCGGGGCTCACGACGACCACCCCGCTATCGTCAGGCTTATCGTCGGCATACACCGGGATGTAGTTCATGCCCATTGAGTCCTTCTTCGGCACGGGCGAGGTGTCGGGCAGACCCATTGGATTACGGTAGTAGAGGACCTTGCGTTCGCCAGCTGCACTCGATGGCGTACCACCTGCTGGCGCGGCGTCACCCGCCCCGACCACGTGGCTACCCGTTACCGGACCCTGTCTATCGGCGCGATTGCCCGCCCAGTAACCTGCGCCTAACGCGAGCGCGACCGCCACAGCAGCCAAGGAAAGTTGTACGCCGGGCTTCAAGGCATATCTCCTGCAAGTTTTTCAAGTTCAGCAAGCGCCATCCGAGTGTCAACGTCGGCCTGCAGCATCGCCATGCGCGTATCGACGAGTTGGCGCTCGGCTTCGAGCACGGTATCGAAGTCGACACGCCCCGTCGCGAATGCGGCGCGCGTTGCATCCCGTGTCGCCTCAGCTTGCGGCATGAGCGTCCCGCGCAAAAGTTGCAGCGTTTCGCGGCCGCTCGCGTACGTCGCGTAGGCACTGCCAAGCTCGCCCAGCAGCTTCGACTCGGCCGCGGCGCGCTTTGCGTCCGCGGCAGTGACCATCAGCGTCGCCTCACGTTCGCGCGCTCGACGAGCAGACTGCTGCAGCGGGATCATCACCTCAAACATCACATCCCAGGATTGATCACCGCCGCGAGGTTGGTTGTTGGTCAGGCCGAAACTGAAGTCCGGGTATCGGTCCCGCCAAGTTCGATCGCGCTCGATCCGCGCCGCCTCGATACCGCGATCCTCGGCGGCAATCATTGGGTTAGTCGCACGGGCGCGCTCGACAAGGTCCGTAAGGATGAGCGTCTGTGGCAATGGCGCGGGATCCTGGGGCAATGCAAGTTCATTGCCCGGCGCACGTCCGAGCAATGCGTTCAGTGCCGAGGCCATACCGCGGCGCCGCTGTTCGATGCCCACAAGCGCAAGACGTTGAGAGGTGATCTCACGCTGCGCACGCAATACCGCCTGCTGCGGCAGCAGGCCGAGTCGGTAGCGCGACAGCGTGATTTCCTCAAGGCTCTGCAGCAATGCGAGTCCGTCACGGTTCAGTGCGGCCTCGCGATCGGCCGCGTAGTAACGCAGCCACGCAATCTTGATCTCTGCAGCAAGATTGCGCCATGCTGCGTCGCGGTTCGCATCGGCCTGATCGGCACGCGCACTTGCCGCGTTCGCTGCTAGTTCGCGCTTACCCCAGCCCGGTAATGACTGGATGATGCGATAGCGCGTTTCCCCAACTTCGCCCGGAATAAGTGTCGTCGAGCCCCCACGCATCGTGTTAGTGAAGTCCATGAGTTCAATCTGAACGGTCGGATCGGGCAGTGCGCCCGCCGGTTCAACCCGTTCCCGGGCCGCGGCAGCTTCGGCGCGATCGACCGCGAATGCCGGGTTGTTGAGGCGGGCCTGTTCTATCAGACCAACCACATCGGCACCCAAGGAGGGGTTTTGGGCGTGTGCGGCGCCTGCACTCAGACTGGCGGCGAGCACGGTAATGCCTACGACTCTATGCAAGGACCGGAGGCCGAGAATATGCGTTTTCATCCGAAACGACTTGAAAATAGAGGCCGATACAATCGTGAATGACAGGTGCCCACGGCGTCCGGGACTACATCCCTCCCGGTGACGCTGGCGTCAGTTTGCGGCTTCAAGCTTTGTGACAGTGAACACGCCGTCAACGCGCTCGGCCCTGAAGCGGACCTTGTCGCCTATTCTGACCTGCTCGAGCATGGATGAATCGGCGGCACGGAAAACCATCGTCATTGCCGGCATGGCGAGATTTTCGAGCGGGCCGTGGCTGATCGTAATTTTGCCGGTGCTCTTGTCAATCTTCTTGATCGTTCCGTCAGACAGCGCCGATACGACCTCGCTACCGGTGTCGGCAGCGCCAGCATGATGGGCATCGTGGCCGTTCGACGCAAAGGTCGGAGTGGCCATTGCGAGTGCTGCGAGGAGCGCAACGGTAGGAAGATTGCGTTGGGTAAGCATGACAAATCCTGCGTCGTGACTAATTGAGACTCAGTATGAAGAGTCGATTTGAACCGGAAGGTGACTGGAAAATTACTTTTTTGTCAGCTTGCATGGATCAATCGGCTCAAGCTTGGGACACAATGATCGTACCGATCATGCCCGCTTGGTAATGACCGGGGATCAGGCAGGCGAACTCGAAGCGCCCGGGGCGATTGAACGTCCAAATGATTTCGCTCATCCCGCCCGGGGCAACGTGAGTCATCCATGGCGCGTCATGCTCCATGCCAGGAAACTTCGTCATCAATTCAGCATGCTCATGGAGTGCCCACTTTGTCCCGATGACCATTTCGTGAAGGACATCATCGACGTTGCGATGAACAAAGCGGATCGTTTCTCCAAGGCGTACTTCGATGCGATCTGGCGAGAAGCGCATTCCATTCGTTATTAGAATGGGGACAGTACGACTTGCCTCGCGCGGATCGCCGGCCACCCCCCAGTCCTTCTGTTCATTACTAACCGTCGCAGGTCTGGCGCCCGAGCGCGTCGCTTCTCCGTGAGCCAATGCTGCGCGACCAGCAAAGAGTGAGCCTGTCGCGAACAGGCTTGTAGCCAAAAAATGACGTCGTGACTGCATCGGCGCTCCATTATCACAATTGGATATTTCATACAGCTTGGGAAAAATTGGGCAGTCGTCCAGCATCACTACCCCGTGTGGCGACTGGGCCCGCGAACATTGATCATTCCGGGAGAGCCGGTGGTAGTCCCCGGCATTGATTGACCGCCTGTACCAACTGTCCGCACTGGGTCCATGACGCCCCCTGCCCACTCATGAGCGACGCGCCCCACCGGATGTTTGTACCAACCGGGGTTCGAGTAGTCTCCTGGCCTCTGATCACGCCGAACCTTGACGACGGTAAACATGCCGCCCATCTCGACTGCGCCGAACTGCGCTTGGCCTGTCATCATCGGCAAAGTGTTGTCGGGCAGCGGCATCTCCATTTCGGCCATCTCAGCCATGCCGCGCTCCCCCATCGCCATGTAGTCCGGTACGAGTTTCTGGATGCGCTCGGCAATACCTCTGTGATCGACACCAATCATTGTCGGCACGTCGTGACCCATCGCATTCATCGTGTGGTGCGACTTGTGACAATGCAGCGCCCAGTCGCCTTCCTCGTCAGCGACGAATTCGATCTGACGCATCTGGCCAACCGCGATATCGACGGTAACTTCGGGCCAGCGAGCCTCCTTCGGAGTCGGACCACCGTCGGTCCCCGTCACATCGAACTCGTGTCCATGCAGGTGGATCGGATGGTTGGTCATGGACAGGTTGCCAATTCGAATCCGTACGCGATCGCCACGGCGCACGTTGAGGGAATCGATACCCGGAAAGACGCGGCTGTTGAACGTAAACAGGTTGAAATCAAGCATCGTATTGGTCTTGGGGGTATAGCTGCCGGGCTCAATGTCGAACGCGCCCAAGAGGAAGCAAAAATCGCGATCAACAGGGTCGATCAGCGGATGCCGCTTACGCGGATGCGTGACCCACAACCCCATCATTCCCATCGCCATTTGCACCATCTCGTCGGCGTGGGGGTGGTACATAAAGGTACCCGGCCTGCGGGCGATGAACTCATAGACGAATGTCTTGCCAGGAGGGATATGCGGTTGCGTCAGCCCCCCAACCCCGTCCATGCCGTTCGGCAGACGCTGCCCGTGCCAGTGGACCGTCGTATGCTCGGGAAGACGGTTCGTGACGAAAATGCGCACCCGATCGCCTTCAACCACTTCAATGGTGGGGCCAGGCGATTGGCCGTTATATCCCCACAACCTCGCGGTCATCCCCGGCGCGATGACGCGCTCGACCGGTTCCGCAACAAGATGGAACTCCTTGACGCTGCCGTTCATGCGCCATGGTGCTGTCCAGCCATTGAGGGTCACAACAGGGTTGTAGGAAGCGCCATCGGCGGGTAGCAGCGGCATCGCCGTGTCGGCACTGTGCCGTAGGGCCACCTCGGGTAGGACTGCCAAGGCAGCACGGCCCACCCCACCGATCGCAAGCAAGCCTGCACCCGCGAGAAATTGTCGTCTATTGGGCATTCTCAATGCTCGCCATACTAGTGTTGAGCGACAGGTACCGCCGGGCCTGATCGCACGACCGTCGGCGCAATCGGGTAGCCGAGCAAGGTCGCGTTCAGTGCTGCATCCGCAAGCCAGAAGTCACGCTCAGCTTGTATGGCCTGAATTACGCCTAACGTTTGGTTGCGGGTCTCCGCGAGAAGCTCGAAAATGCTGATAAACATCCCGTTGTATTGAAGAACCGCCTCGTCCGCGATGCTTCTGCGCAACGGGATGACCTCGTCGCGGTAATGGCGTGCCAAGTCAAACGCGTTGCGATAGCTGTCGTAGATCGAGCGCACCTGCGAACTGGCATTGCGAACGACCTGTACGGTACGGTTGACGGCAGCGAGATAACGCGCCTGGTCTCCCGCGCGGCGTGCGTCGCCGAAGTCGAATATCGGCAGCGGCAATTCGATCTCAACACCACGCTGTGGGCGTGTGCCTGTCTCGCTGTTGCGCACGCCAGCGACCTCGATCCCATTGACTACGCTGGTCACCTGCGTAAGTCCCAGATCTTTCGCGGCTGTTTCAAGTGCAGCGCGTGCGATACGGACGTCGAGGCGCTCGTCGATTATCGCGCGAGCAACCGTCGCTTCATCGATCGGTTCCACCGGCAAATCCGGCAAGCGCTCCGGGAGTCGAAGGGCAAGCGCCTGGTGCGGCGACAGGCCTACCAACTGAATCAGGGTTTCACGGGTCCGTACCGCATCCTGACGCGCACGAATCTGAGCGCTCACGGCATCTGCATACTGCGCTTGTTCTCGCGCTCGCTGAAGACGACTGTAGTTGCCCGCGCTCTGCATACGGCGCGCGAGCTCGGCTGTCGCTGCCGTGGCACTGGCCACCTCGTCGTGGTAATTGGCGACCTGTAACGTCGAAACAGCCTCGACCCATGCACGGCGCACGTCAGTTACAAGCGCCAAGACCGACGCCGAGGCCCGCAACCTGATTTCCCGTTGTTTCAGCTCGGCGCGGTCGAGACGCGCAGGTAGGAGCAGCACGTCAAGCAGAGAGAAGCTCAACGCTCGGCCAAGCTCGAGTTCGCGCTCGCCGCCCCCTGAACGCAGCAGACGCTCGTAGCTAAACACCGGGTTAGGGACGCGCGCTGAGCGCGTAGTATCGGCCGATGCCGCCGCCGCTTCTGCAAGCACCACCTGAAACGCCGGACTATAGCTGAGCGCTATCCGCACGGCATCATCCTTACGCAGCGGCTGAGCCAGCAAGTGAGCAACTTCCGCCTCCACCTCGACGCGATCAGGATCGCTACGCAACCATCGCGGCGCGCTTCCAGCATGCTCCTGACTGAATCGCGCTACTGCCTCGTAGTTACTGTCAATTTCGGCCGTTGCGCAGCCCGTCAGGATGACAGCGGATACCAGGACAAAAGACGTGGAGGTCTTCACCTCACTTCCTCCGACCTTCCACCCTGTGACGCTGCATCGTTCGAAATCGACGTATTGCCGCGATTTCCTTGACGGTCCTCCCGTCGGCCCACTTCGTCGTTGACCTCACGCCAGGGACGCAGAGGCTCGTCCACGCGGTAAGAACGATAGCTATCAAGCACGGAACGGAACGAGGGCACCTCAATTCCGGCATCCGCGCCTGTCGCAAGTGTAGCGTCGCGCACGCGGGCGGATTCTGGTGGCGAGGACTCGTTCGACGCCGCGGCGCGGTCTGTGTGAGCTTGTAAGACCAGACAGACGAGCGTCGCAGCGCCCCGCCACGAAACGGCGAAACAACCGCTCTTCATTGGGGACTCATTCTTTCTTGTGGCCTCAGCCCCGAGGAGCACTCCCGGAGGCAAACCTCCTCTTATTTCATGGGGTTCGTCGGTCCCGCCTTCATGTGCATTTCCATCATCTGCTGCATCATGTCCATGCGCTTTTCCATCATCCGCATGTGGTCACGCATCATGTCTGGCGCTTTTCCGCCCATCGTGCCACCGGCCATCGGGCATTCCTCGGGCATATCACGCATCGCCGACTCCATGGCAGTCATCTGCTCTTCCATCAGGGCCATGCGACGCGCGGGGTCTTTCTCCGTACGGATCGCCTTCATGCGTTGTTGGAGCGCAGGCATGCTGGCAGCTGGCCCTGTCGTGGCGGGTGTCACTTGCGCCACGTCCGGATGATGACTTTGGTGCTCCTCATCCGTCGGCGCTGCCGCAAACGTAACAGACATTGCAGCCGCGGCAGCCAACGCGAACACAACGCGCATCACCATAACCGGTTTCATACAACTACCTCCTTCGAAAGCATAGAAGCGATGCCCTCGGCACGGGCCGACACACCGCCATATTGCGACTCAGAAGGTGTCAGGAATCTGTCTCCCGAATTACATCTTGGTAATCTCGAATTGAAGCCCGGTTTAGCGATGCAAAATGTCGTCGCATGAACGAGATAGAGGGCAACCATGAAAATCCTGATCGTTGAGGATGAGCCGAAAACCGGCGATTACCTGCAGCAGGGACTGGGCGAAGCCGGCTTTGTTGTGGACCTCGCGCGCGACGGGCTGGATGGCCTGCATATGGCGCTCAATGGCGAGTACGACCTGATTGTGCTCGACGTAATGCTCCCCTCACTTGATGGCTGGGGCGTGCTTCGAACCGTCCGACGTAGCGGCAGAGAAACGCCCGTGCTGTTTCTTACTGCACGCGATCAGGTCGAAGATCGGGTACGTGGTCTCGAACTCGGGGCCGACGACTATCTAGTGAAACCCTTTGCGTTCTCAGAACTGCTCGCGCGCGTGCGCACACTGCTACGTCGAGGAAAGGCCAAGGAGCCTGAGGTGTTCAGGGTTGGGGACCTCGAACTTGATCTTCTGCGACGGCGAGTGACGCGTGCAGGCATAAAGATTGATCTCACAGCGAAGGAGTTCTCATTACTTGAACTGCTGTTGCGGAGGCAGGGCGAAGTGTTGCCGCGGTCATTGATTGCCTCGCAAGTGTGGGACATGAACTTCGACAGCGACACGAACGTCATCGAAGTAGCGGTCCGCCGGTTGCGAGCGAAAGTCGACGAACCCTTCGAACCCAAACTTATCCGTACCGTGCGTGGCATGGGCTACGTTCTGGAAGTGCCGGAGGCTCAGTGAAGCTCCGGTACCCTCTATCGCTCACCACACGACTTGCGCTGCTCTTCGCACTGACGGCAGCGAGCTTACTGATAGCCGTCGGCGTACTACTCGGTCGTGCCGTCGAAGCGCATTTTGCGGAGCTCGACGACCACGAACTGCGCGGAAAACTCGCGCTGATCGAAAATCTACTCCAGCGGGCCGATTTGCCGTCCGCACGGGATATGTTGCCCCAACGGCTCGACGACGCTTTCGTCGGCCATGATGGTATCGCAGTGTTCTTGCGCGATAAGGAAGGGGTTGTAAGTTACGCAATCCATCCAAGCTCTTTTCTGGCGGGAGTCCTCGCCGGAGATGAATTACCATCCGGCATCGCCAAATGGGAGAAGGATGGACACCACTATGCGGGACGTGAGCAGTCGTTGCGTATGCAGGGGGCCGACGGAACAACGACCTACATTCGTGCTGTGGTCGGGCTGGATATCACCCACCATGCGACGTTTCTCGACGCAGCGCGGCTTCGCCTTTGGCTTGCCATATCGTTAGCGGCGGTAATGGCCGCCCTGCTCGGCTGGTGGGTCGCGCATGCGGGTCTCGCCCCCTTACGCCGAGTATCCGAGATCGCTCGCGGGTTGTCGGCTGAACGTCTTAGCCAACGCTTGACGGAAGCCAAGGCCCCGGTTGAAGTGCGTGAACTCGTCGATGCATTTAACGGCATGCTCAGTCGCCTCGAAGCTGCATTTCAACGTTTATCCGATTTTTCGGCCGATATTGCCCATGAACTACGGACTCCCATCTCGAATCTGATGACGCAAACGGCTGTTTCCCTGTCTCGAACGCGTACCGCTGACGAGTACCGTGAGGTCCTAACGTCAAACCTTGAAGAATACCAACGGATCGCGCGCATGGTTGCCGACATGCTGTTCTTGGCAAAAGCCGATAATGGGCGCCTGCCTGGCCCACACGAACTGGTGGCCTTGGCCGATGAGGCGCGTGCGCTCGCGGAATTCTATGAAGCACTCGCCGAGGAGCACGATGTCAACGTCGTGGTCCGAGGCGCAGCAACGGTCCACGGTGATCGCTTGATGCTGCGGCGCGCGATCTCAAATCTGCTATCGAATGCCCTGCGCCATTCCCGCCCGGGAAGCACCATCGAGATTGATGTCGCCGATGACGGTCCTCAAGTCATGCTCCGCATTCAAAATCACGGCGACACGATTCCGGCAGATCAACTATCACGCATCTTTGAACGTTTCCATCGTGCAAGCGCCGAGCGACATCATCACGGAGAGGGCGCCGGCCTCGGTCTGGCAATCACCCGTACGATCATCGAAACACATGGCGGAACGGTAGACGTCGAATCCGCCGACGGCGTCACCGCATTTCGCATTCATTTGCCGCGCTTGATCCACGGCCAGACGAGCACAGAGTAGAGTTTGCCCAAGGTATTTGCCAGGAGTGACCGATATGACCATCAAGACACTGTTTCCGATCCGCGAGCGCGCTTTGCTTGCCGCAACTGCGCTGTCCCTCACGTTCAGTCTTTCTCCTGCACTTGCAGCAGGCGACGAAGTCATCGTTTACAAGGATCCGAATTGCGGCTGTTGCGGCAAATGGGCAGAGCATATGCGGTCCCAGGGCTTCAAGGTCAAAGAAATTGCCACACCGAAAATGGGCGAGGTGAAACGCGAGGCCGGCATCCCCACAGCGCTTAGCTCGTGCCACACGGCCAAGGTCGGTGACTACGTCGTCGAAGGGCATGTGCCCGCTACGGATGTGAAGCGGCTGCTGGCAGTCAAGCCGAAGATCGTGGGCATTTCCGCGCCCGGTATGCCTCAAGGATCGCCGGGGATGGAGGGGCCTTTCCCTGCTGACCGTTACGAAGTGGTCAGCTTCGACGAGAAGGGCGTGATCACCACATTCGCAAGGCACTGAACCGGGGAGCATACTCGGCGCTATCGCACAGAGGTGCATAGTGCTGTCCTACATGCCCGGAGTGCCTCGCCAGCCCCACGACGAGCCAGACTGCTGCATCGCGGCTGAACACGGCTAGCACAGGCATTCTACATTCATCCGGCAGGAGGAACCCATCGCCATCGACACCGACGTGCGATCCTTGGCGGCCGGCATATGCTTTATGCCCATGCTCCGGACCTTTACGTTCTCGATGACAACTCAGGACGGCGTAGGCGATGCGTCTGGGGTCCGGATGTGGGAAGCGCGTACCCTAGATGGGCAGGATTGACCACCTCAATTAACGCTGTTAGAAATGATGCTCAAGTCAATGAGGGGTCGTTATGCAAGATGCTCTGTTGCCGATTGCACAAGCCTACAAGGCCGATCCCGAATCGGTCTATAGCACTTGGTTCATCAGCAGCGAAGACCGGATCAAGGCGTTTCGCAGCATTCGCCGTGGTGTTGCAGCGGTCATCGACGATATCAAGCATCAACGCTTCCCGAATGACTTCAAGGGATCGTCCTTGGAGTTCGTATTGGCGTGCATTTCCGAGCAAAAACAGGTATTCGAAGGGGCCGCACATCCGTTCTACTGGAAGCCAAAATTGCGTATCCCCGACATCTACGAGAATGATCTCAACAAACAGGCATTTGGCGAGTTCCTCTATGCCTGTCTCGGAACTACCGATGTACGGGCGCTCGAAAGGGAGGTTCTGAAACTCGCCGGTAAGCGCATCAAAGGCTTGGGCCCAGCGGTCGCGAATATTCTGTACTTCCTGCATCCGACGCTGTTTCCACCGTTCAACACGGCAATGCTGAACGGATTCAACGCGTTGTTTAGGACAAAGAAGAGACTCGGCTCATGGGACAGCTATTTGGAAATGCGTGAGACAATCATCGTTGCCAACGCTGCACTGGGCATGCTCTCACGAGATCTGGGCGCATTCAGCGGCATGCTTTTCGAGATTGGCGTCGGACGGCTCGGAACGGCCGATGATGATTCAACTGCCCTGACCATCGAACGTGAAAAGATCGAGCAGGTGCGTCGCAAGCGCCACGCCCAGGTTGAACAAGACATGGCGGAGGAGCGCCTCCATACGAAGGTCCAGTACCAATTGAGCGAGTTGGGCCGTGCACTGGGCTATGACGTGCTGGTCGCCCGTAATGATCGCAGCGCCATCTACCGCGGCCGCCCGCTGGGCTACAGTTGCTTGAAATGCTTGCCAGACCTTGGGCTCGCACCAGAAGTACACGCCACCGCAGAACTTATCGATGTCTTGTGGCTATACCCGGGCGAACCGAGAATCGCGAGTGCCTTTGAAGTAGAGAAGAGCACGTCGATTTACTCAGGAATTCTACGCCTTGCCGATATGGCACTGTCAATCCCTGGCCGGCATGAGCATCTATATTTGGTTGCTCCGGCTGCACGCGAGAAGGAGATCGTCGTGCAACTCAAGCGCCCAATGTTCCAGCGTCGCGAGGACTTCTCACTGAGTTATATCCTGTTCGAGGACCTTGACCAGCACTTCGAATCGCTGTGCAAGCTCGGCGAAGATCGGCGGATCCTCGAGCGCCTTGCGTGTCGCTGTGTCGCATAATATATTTATTCCTGTATTAGCTCGGCCTTCCGGTGGAAAAGATCGCCGGCACCGTCGCAGCGCCCGCCCCTATCCACTCCGGCGTGATCGCCGAGCGCGACAAGCCGTGGCAAACCTCGAAGGCCAGCTTCAGGAGCAGAAGCAGCGATCGATGAATCTCGAAACCGAGCTGTCGACGACACGGAAGGAGGCCCGCGAGCTCGCGACCAAGCTTGCCGAGGTCATGGGCGAATTGGAGGCGTCACGGGCTCGGAATGCACCTCAGCGGGACGCTGACATGAATCCCGCTCCGACAGCCGAAACCGGCGACTCCTGACGGTCCGGTGGCCCAGCGGCGCCTGTCGGTCAGTGCATCGCGCGGCGACGCTAACCGTCTTGGCCTGTGCACGCTACGCTGGGACCAGTGCAGAAAAGGAACGTGTATTACAAGGACGTACCGCCCGAGCTCAAGGATGAGTTATGAACTCGGTTTGCAATGGCAGTGGAACCGTTACGTGCTGCCCAAAAGCTCGGGGTGGTGCTATTCCAGTTCCCGCCCTGGTTCGTGCCCTCCAGGGCAGCTTTCGATCACATCCTGGAATGCGCTGAACGGCTCCGGGGATTTCAGTTGGCGGTGGAGTTCCGGAACCGGACATGGTTTGAGGGCGATCGGGCGGCCCAGGTGATGGCGTTTGAACGCGAACACCGGTTGGCACACGTCGTCGTCGATGAGCCCCAGGGCTTTGCCAGCAGCGTCCCGGCACTGTGGGAGGTGACGTGCCCACACGTGGCGATTGTCCGGTTTCATGGGAGGAACACCGACACCTGGGACAAGAAGGGACTGAGCTCGTCCGGGGAACGGTTCAACTATCTCTATGCGACTGCGGAGCTAACCGAGTTGGCTGAGCAGGTCCGAGGGCTGGGGAGAACGGCCAAGTCGGTCCACGCAGTTTTCAACAACAACTTCGGTGACTATGCGCAACGGAACGCGGCCCAGTTCCTGCAGATGATTCTGGGACTATGACGGAGCCCTGATCGCACGACGCCTTCGACAACGACGATCGCCGAGCCGCGGATCTACCAATCTGTGACGATCATCTGCCGTCGGCTCCCAGAAAGTTTCGCCCCAAGACGTCCGTTCAAAAGCAAATCGTTGTAACGGATCTTTCACGTCAAAGCTCTTTATACTCCGCAACGTATACATCCTTTCCTGCAGCTTTCGACGGTGAATCACTCCCTATGACGATGAATCTCAGCAACTTCACCCTTATCCAACTCAAACAGCTTCATGCGCGAATCGAAAAGGAGATCGCAAAACAGCAATCGACCGGAAAGGACGCCTTGCTGAAGAAACTCAAGAGGATGGCTCGCGAGCAGGGGTTGTCACTGGAAGACGTGCTGGGCGGCTCTCCCGAGTCGGAAAAGCCGAAGGCCAACGGCGCAAAACGCCCTGTAGCCCCCAAGCGCCCTGTTGCAGTGAAATATCGTCATCCCTCGAAAATGGATCTCGCCTGGTCAGGGCGTGGCAGGAAACCTCACTGGGTAGAAACATGGCTGGCTCACGGCGGCGCGCTCGACGCCCTCGCCACTGCAGCAGCCAAATTCGACAAGAAGCAGCAGCGTGTAGCAAAGTCAGCCACCGATTCAGTCACTCCGACAACTACGGCTACCCCCGTAGCTGCCGCAGAAGCTGAGGTAGCGCCGGCGAACTAACGCCTTGGCCGACGGCTCCCCTTGCCCGACCACGCGTAACGGGAGCTGTAAATCGCCCCGTCCTCGCCGACGTATTTTCGGCTGGAGCTGATCGCGAACTTTCTCCCAACGACCGGCAGCGCTGCGGCCTGCCGCTGCTGCTCAACCTTGATTTGGTCTGGACGCCAGCTCGCTCGGCAGATGCTTCCCTGCGCCGCGCAGGCGGGTTTCGTCGCGTCATCACCGATGAGCTGAAACGGACTACGCGGCGACGATCAGGTATCGCGCCGGTACGCCAGCCGTGCGGGCGGCGACAGTGGATCGCGAATGGGAAAGATCGGCAGATAGCACGCGCGTCGAGGCCGACGCGATGGGGCGCGCATGGCGATTCGTTCGCTTATGTGAGTCGGTTGTGACTGGCCGACCTCAGTGCGAACAGGATAAGACAGCGGCAATGGTTTACGTGGCGTCGGCAGCCGCCTCGCTCGTGGAACCAGCGAGCTCGCGCTTGGGTTTGTAGTCGGCTCGCTCGACCCGCCCCAGGCACAGCGTGACGTCGTCGGCGGTCACCTGGAAGCCGGGCACCTTGTCGGGGGCGCCCTCCGGCGAGTACATGAACTGCTTGAGGGCGCCTTCGACCTGGACGCGCGCGCCTCGCCGCAGCACGCGCGCGGCGTCCTCGCCGCGCTGGCCCCACAGCGACACGCTCATCCAGAATCCGCCGACCTGCTGATACTCGTCGTTGGCTTGGTCGTAGGCGTAGTCGTCGAAGAACACACGCATCTCGGCGACGACCTCATCGACCCCGTTGATGGGGACGTGCTTGAGGATCGGCGTATCGCCGAGATTGCCTTTCCCGCGAAATACATTCGGCATGTTGTACTCCTTGGCGTCGACGTTGAACACGACGGGGCCGACGCCCATGCCGCCGCCGTGCGGAATACTACGAATCGCGCTGCCGGGCATGCTTCAGGGCGAGGCGCGCCTCGATTTCACGCCGGTTGAGCTCGATGGCGCGCCGGTGGGTACGCTCATACCATTCGCGCAGCGCCCCCGGGAGTCGGGCGAAATGGGCGTGGATTGCGCCCCAGGGGATGTGGCCGGCCCGGGGCCCGGCGCCTGCCGCACGCCAGCGCAGGTGAAGTTGCCCTGTGGCCTTGCGCCGATGCACCGAAAGATAGAAGGTCCGCCCGCGTACTCGCCGTGTGAGCCGCGACAAGTCCTCCTGTTGGCAGTGAATCGTGTCGACACGGGCCTGCGCCTGCCGCACGTCGGCGGGGGCGCCGCCCCTACCCGTAAAGGCCTTTGCGTCAGCATCCGGTTGACAAGGCGTACTGTCGCAGCGCTGGCCGACGACGTCGGCAGCACCCGGCGGTTCGAGTTGCGCCATCTCCGTTACCGGCACCTCAGTCGACCAGCCCATCATCCGTTGCCTCATCGCCCGCTGCGCCACGTTCCGAATCGATGGCGGCGATCTCGGCGGCCACGCGCTCAAGCATGGCCTTCTCGGTGTCCGAAATCGAAATGCGGCGCTGGGAGTGGCGCGAGATCTGGTGGCCTGCGTAGATGCCCGCTGGCACAGCACCGAAGATACCGGTGACGGCTGCGACACGCTTCTGCGCATTGGCATCGACGCCGGGCAGGAAGTCGGCGCGGCTGAGCGGCAGCAGGTCCGGCTTGGTGAGCCAGTTCTCGAAGCGGATGAACTCCTCGAAAGCGGCGCGGATCGGCCGGGTGAATTGACGGATGGCGTCATGCGCCTCCTTGTCGGAGAACAGGGCCTTGCGGCCAAGCGTCTTGACCACCCGGATGTAGTAGTCGAACTCCACGATCAGCTCGGCAATGACATAGCCGTACGGGCTGCGGAATCCGAGTTCCAGGACCTTCGGCTCGCGGGACTTGAGGATGCCGAAGCCCAGTCCCTTGTCGGCCCGCTTCTTGAGTTCGGCGCTGAGCAGGGTCGCCTGGCGGTCGAGTGCCCGCCTGAGCTCCGGGATGCGGTGGTCGGCACGAAGGAGCGCCCAGTCCGCGTATGGGTTGTTGTTGCGCGTGAGCGCCCACAATGCTTTCAGGCTCGAAGCGACCCGTTTGCCGCCCGGAATCGCGTTGTAGTGCCCCGCCGGGTCACGTCGGCGGCCCATAAACATCCGAAAGCCCTCTTTTGTATGGAGGGTCATGGTGTCGACACCGTCGTCCACCAGCGAGCCGAGATCGCGTAGCTGGGTCGCGACCGCGGGTTCGACCGTGGCGTCGGCTCCCGCGGTGACCCGGTATTCAGCCTCCATCTGCTTGAGCTTGTCGCAGCGTTGAAGGTAGAGCTCGTAGCGCGCCCAGCGCGGATCGTGGGGATCGGGGTCGTCTGCCTCGATGAGATCGGCAAGCTTCTCGCGCTCCTTGGCAATGCTGTAACGATCGGGAAACGGGGAGCGATCGTCGGTCTCGAAGGGGATTGGGGTTCCGCCTGGAAAGACGGGATCGAGGAGTCCGGGCTGATCGTCGACAGGTGCCAGCGAGGACCGGGGGATCGGTGGGGCGATCGGGTGGAATGACATTTGTCTTCCTCTAGGTGGCGTCGGTGAGGTCGTCCGCAGGCGACTCGACGGGTTGCAGTTGGGCCAGCGCCGGAATGGGCGTGAATCCGGGTAGGAAGTCGCATTCGGGAAGGGGGCCGCTCAAGAGGTGCCGGAGCGCCGCCATGTCGACGGTGTACGCGCCGGTGGCGCAGCGGACCTTGCGACTGCGGATCAAACCGTGCCTTTCCAGGCGCAGCAAGGCGCGCTGGACAACCTGGTGTCCCAGCAGGGTGTACTCGGCCAGTGCGCGGCTGGAGATGCGCACTGGCGCCCGATCTGCGGCCCGCCACAGCAAGGCGAGGAGGACGGCGGTGGCGGCGTAGTCACCGTCCAGGCGAACGAGAACCTCGAGGGTGATCTGCGGCTCGGAAAGGGAATGTCCAGACATCGGTGAAGCACGGCTGGGTAAATGGAATCCCAACGAAGTCGGCGTTGCTGTTGGGTTGGATGAATCCAGTGGTTTACGGCTTTAACGTTGGATTGGATGAATCCAGAAAATCGATGCCCTCGACATCCGCGTCGAACTCATGCACGACATGCCACAGCGTGGCGATCGAATGGTCCGGGAATGCGCGATGGAGATCTACGAACTGACGTTGTGGCGGGTGCGAGCATCGAATTCGCGACCAGGCGTTATGGATCGCTTCACGTACGCTCGGATCGGGAAGGGCCGGCCGGCCGCGAGGCGGCGGATCGGGGCACAGCAGCGCGCGGTGCTGCTGAATCTCTGTCAGGGTCATTTTGAAGAGGTGAACCAGGAGCGGAGGCTGGGCGCCGTGCATCACGTGATATTCCATCAGCTGCCGCATTTCGGCGATCGCGCGGTGCCGTCGATAGGCGGCCTCGAGCGTTGCGGGATCGAAATGAATGCAGACGTCGAGCTGAGGCATGCCGGCGATGGATGCGAGATCCCGTGCGGACGCGGCACGCAGGGTATCCAGAATCTCGGGGCTGAGCCCGGCCTCGAGCAGCGTCTGCAGCTCTCCGGTGTCGAGCAGGTGAATGAGATGCGACAGCAGAGCGTAGCGCAGCTGCTCACTTCTTATCGGGATCATCTCCTCCTCCTAGTTGTCCTCGGCGGTGTGTGGCTTCTCCGTGCATGCGCGGTGATACGCGTCGATCAGCGAACGCGTGAGCGACCACGACGCCGGATGTCGCAGCAGGGCCACAACGGGGTCGTCGGCTTCCCCATCGCCCCCCTCAGCCGACAGGGCGAGCTGCGCCAAGAGCCGGTGCGCCCCATGGCGTTCGGGCTCTCCGGACGCGTCGGAGGGCATGCGAAGCGGCTCAACGCTGAATCCCGCCCGCCGGCCGGCGTCCTGGCGAATGCAGTCCGAGAGCTTAAATGCGGCAGCGAAGTCGCCCAGCCGCCTCGAAAAGCGCGTGTCGGCCCGCCCCGCGGGGGGCACTCGCGCAGCGTGTCCGGTGCCGTCCGTCGCCTCGGGCACCGCCTCCTTCGTGGGCTCGATCAGGAGGCGGTGGATCTCCGCAAAAGCAAGCTGCCCCTCGGCGCCGGCGACCGCCACGAGCGCACGCTCCACGGCCGCTTGCACGCATTGCGCGAGCGCCGCGAACTGGGCGGTCATGCGAGACAGGATCATCTCGACCTCGGGCTTGGTGAGCCGCGGCGGCTCGTCCATGTCGCGAACGGCATTGATCCCCGTCGCCACCTCGGCGATGAGCTCGTCGAAGGCGGTCTTTCGCACGTAGGGGGCCAGGTTGATCGCATCGGCAAGCTTTTCCAGGCACCCGAAACGGCTTCGAATGGCCCCCGCGCTCTCGTGGGTGAGGTGCGGGCCGATCGGCGCCAGGTAATCCACGGCGAAGAGGAGATTGGCGGCCGTCGCGCCATGAAGCTTCAATCCGCAACCCCGCGCGCGCTCCGCTAGCTCGCGCAGCGACAGAGGCCGCTTCAGCTCGCACTCGAGCTCGCTCTTGAGGAGCGCCACCCCTCGCCCCCGCTCCCAGAACGTGATGTCGCCTCGGTTCTCGTTCTCGGCCAGATGCGCCGCAATGACATCGCTTTCACTCACCCACGGGCGCACCACCACGTGGATCCATTCGTAGCGGGGATCATGGGTCTCAAGCCACAGCTCCTGCATGATCTGCAGCCGCGTGTTGCCGCCGAAATAGCACATGTACCGCCCGGCACCGGGCCGGCGCGTCACCGAGAGGGCTTCGGTGAGGCCGCCGCGCGATTCGATCGATGCGCGAATGTCCGCATAGCGCGGATTGGTCCGGATTCGTGGGTTCTTGTCGTAGCAGTCGATCTCCATGCAGCGCATCAAGCTCCAGCCGTCCACGTCCTCGCCCGGCTGGAGGTCGGCCGCGGCGTTGGTCGGGCCCTTGACCGCCAGGCTATGCTGGGCGAGCAGCGCGCGACGCTCCCCGGTCGTGGCATTGGAGGACGCTTGCGGCTGGAGCTTTCCTCGCTTTTCCATGTGCTCGGCCAGCTCCTTGACCGAGATGGAGTCAGGCAATCGCGTTCTGGGCGTCATGGTCACCGCCAACCTCGCAGGGGGCTCCGGGCGGCACACCGGCGTGGATGCCGTCGAGGCTCGGAATGAGCTCCCACAGGAGCGCATGCATTGCAGGACACGCCTTGACCGGGTCGACCCAGTGGACCGGGACCTGGGCAGTGGCAGCATTGCGGTATGCAACGGCGTGCGGGATGACCGTCTTCAGGAGCAGGACCTTGCACTTGAGTTGCTGATAGCTCTCGCAAATGGCCTTGCCGATCTCACGTGCATCGCGGGTGTTCTCGTGACGGTAGATCATCGCCAGCATTTGCGGCACGGAGATGCCGAATGCAGCAGCCGTTTCGACGCGGTTCAGCAATTCCTCAGTGCCCGACAGGAACTCGCGCGCGGAGAGGATATCGGGCGAGATCGGCGAAAGGAGCACATCGGCTGCCAGGACTGCGGCATCCTGAAGGTGCCCCACCGCGCCCTGGGTGTCGATGAGCACGACATCGTAGTGCTCATGCAGCAGCGGACTGCGCAAGGCGAGCTTGATGCGCAGCGCGCTGTCCATGCGCGGCGCCAGCCAGTCCTGGAGGGTTCCCTGCGGCGCATCGGAGATGACGATGTCCAGGCAGCCATTCGGGTTGAGCCGCGGCTGGCGACGCAGTGGCATGGGCGCGAGCGCGAAGTCGATAGTCGAAATGCAGTCGTCTGTGAGCGCGCCCTGCTTGATCATTTGCGTCAGTCCGTGCCGCGCCCTCTTGGCAATGGGGTAATAGCGACTGAGGCTCGGCTGCACATCAGCATCGACCAGCAAGACACGCATGCCGATGTCAGCGAGCAGCGCGCCGAGGTTAGCGGTCAGGGTGGATTTCCCGACGCCTCCTTTAGTCGATACGGTGCTGTAGACGATCATCCGACCTCCTCCGGTCAAGCAGCGGCGGCGAGCAGGGGACGAAAGCGAAGGGAAAGCATGAGTGCCGGCGAGGTGAAGCTGCGGCACACGCGCATGAAGCGACGAGGGCGTCCCGGATGGAATGGAGCGTATTCCTAAACAGAATTGAACATCATCCTCGGCTTGTCAACGCCGATACATCCCGAAACACGCAACTGGCATGGGGACCGGATCCCTGGTTGAGCAGGTTTGGCAACCGCGAGCAAGCGGATCACGAGGATGCACCGGATTGCTCGGACGAGTCGGGATCGACAAAGGACACAATGTTCGGATTCGAGGGCGGGACAGGATTGAGCCAGTGCTCAGGGTGCTTGATCACGACGGCAGCGAGTTTTCCTACGCGTTTTCCGCCGCGGCCGACAACGCCGAAGTGATGAACGTTCGAGTTTCCGGGCCCGACCAGGTGCCAGCGCGCCTTGATGACTTGCCGCTGGATGCCGATGCCCAGCTTATCCGACGGGCTCGCATCAGGATCCATCCCGTTGCCGTCGTCACCGTAGAGCGCCGCGAAGTCACGGAATGTCCGCGGGGAGACGAGTGCCATCCCTTCTGGCACGAAATGGACCGGCGCGCCGGCTTCATTGTAGGGGATGGATCCGTCAGCGATCCCCTGTTGCAGCCACACCATGAAGCGAACGGCGGCGTCGCTGGGCGTCTCGTGAATGGACTTGGCGTCGTCGGTGTCCGACTTTCGCACGGATGCGAAAGGAGTAACGGGTCGCGTGGCTGAGGGCGGCCAGCGGCGGGGCTTCCCGGATACCGTGCCCGCGGATGTCACCGAGTCGTCATCGGAGAGGAATTCGTCGTTTCGGCCGAGATTCGCGGTCGCGGCTGGAGCCTCGTGCCCCTTGGCTTCGCGGGTCTTCGCCTCGCTCGCCGGCTGGTCACGACCCGTGGATGGCCTGGTCGCCGCATGGGTGGGCTTGGGAGGAGGAATATCGGGCGGCGTCAGCGGACCCGAGGCGCGTTGCCGCTCAGGGCGATCACCGGGCTTTGGTGCCCCGCCCTGGCCGTCGCCCGGTGGTTCGTCCGCTCGCTTGTCCCGTGTCTTTCGGGGCGGTTTGACGACGAGTTCGCCATCGAAGTCGGACGGGTAGTCGTCCGCCGAATCGAAGAGCTTCACCAAGGGGAACTTCAGCATCGCGAACTCGTGGGCGTAGCCCTCGCCGCGGACCTCCACGTACCAGATCGCCTGACCGGTGTCGGGGTTGCGCTCCAGCAGCCCATAGTCCTGCCAAGTGTCGAACAGCCGGTCGTTCTTGGCCGGACCGGGAATGCTCGCGCCGTCGTCCGGATTGGTGTGTGCGATCTCTTCCCGTACCGTGTCCGCGAGCCGCTTCGCCACAAACCAGGCTGCGCCAGCGCCGATCCAACCTGCCGCGCCGTCCCGGTTGAGCGGCAACGCACCTTGGCGCAGCAGCCGGCGTATGGCGTCCATCAGTTGGTCGACCAGCGGGACCGCTGTCGCAGTCGCGAACTGGTTGCGTGGCCCATGCTGCAAGTTGCTCGCGGCCGAGCGGCGATCGGCCTGGCGCACGATCTCGGTCAGCACCCCGGTTGCGTCATCGCCCGACCAGGCAGCCTCGAGCTGGCGCATCACCGACGGTTCGCGCGCCACAAAGGCCAGGGCTGTTGCAGGGACGATCCTCGGCGCCAGCACCAGCGGCAGGCGACGGTGCGCACCGTAGTTGCGTTCGGCTTTCGGCGCGAATCGCACCTCGTATTCGACCGCGCCGGCGGTCGGCATGTCGCCGGATACCGGAAGCCATTGCCGTCCGGGGCCGCCTGGTCGGTCGGCGACACTCACCCGCAAGTCGGTCATCGGTTTGCCGATGTCGTGCAACAGCGCGGCGAGGATGACGGCGTAGGTCCAGTGATCGCGCTGGGCGTCGATCACCTCGGCGGCGCCGCCCTTGGGCAGCAGGTATCCATTGCGCAAGGTGACCGCTGCATGGAGTACCTCGATCGTGTGGGCGGCCAAGCCGCCGACATGGGCGTGATGGTGCGCTTCGCTGGCCGGCAAGAGCTGCACGAACCGCAGGTAGCCGAGGATCGCGGGCGCGACGTCGCGATCCCAAGTGGATTGGCTCAGTTTCGATTCACGATGGATCTGTTGCAGCGCGTTCGAAAGCTTGCATACCTGGACCAGGGTCGGCGCGTCGAGGACCCTGAGCCAGCCGCTTCGGCTGGCGGCCAGGCCGGGGGCGGCAAGGGCACCGGTGGCCGGCGCTCCCGCCGTCGCCTGCTCCGCATCGGCATCGGCCGGACGTTGCCGCACGGCCCGTTCGCGGTAGATGGACCAGCCGAGCCAGCCGGCCAGCGCTGCCGCAGCCAGGAAACATGCGGCGGCAAGCGCGGCCATGGGGATCAGCCCTGGCGATTGCGGATCTGAGCCGCGCAGAACTGCGCCAGCAGCCACTTCTGCAGCACGTCCGACGGTGGCGATGGCCGCTCGGACTCCCAGACCTCGACAGTCGTCCCTCGGCAGAACGAGGAGAAGGTTTCGGCCAGCGGCTTCCACTTTTCGTCGTCGCGTTTCGCGCGGTACCGGCAGAACGGCAGGGTGACCAGATCCGCCGCGAGCTGGGCCGGATCAGCCGGCCGCAGGGCCTCCACGTAACGCGCCAGCAGGTCGCGGACCGTCAAGACCGGGTCATCCTCCGGGTAGAGGTACGCTTCCAGGCCATCGTATCGTCCAAGCCAGCACAGCAGCACGTTGCGCCATCCCGGCTCTCCAAGGCCCTCCAGGAAATGACCGATGGTCATGACGGCCTGGGTACGGGCCTCCTGCTGGTGCGGGGGAATTGGCGGGGGCAGGTCGTTCATCACGAAAACACCTCTGAAAGGTGCGAGTTGTTTTTCTTCACGTCTTGGCCCAAGCCGTGGACGGCCGACCGCGGCCGCGCATGGCACACCTTACTTTAGGCATAGGACAGGGGACTTGGCGAGGACTCGATGACACCCGCGATTGCCGGATCGCGACGAGAGCGTGCCGCAATTCACCCTTTCTGTCCGCACCAAAATCGCGCCAGGTTTTTCGACTTTCCGCTTGACATGCCACAGTGGTTGTACCGGAACCTTTGGCGCATTTGCCGCCAGGCCGCTCCAGGCGGTCTGGCGGCCCGTCTCCCGTCGGCCTTTGCCGCAAGGCGCCCCGTCCCCGTAAATCCTTCGCCCAGCGGAATTCGAGCTGGGCGCCCTTTCGGGTTGGGCCTGTAGCCCCGTAGAAGGCGGACCGCCACCGGCCGCCCACCCTTGCACCCTTTCGCCTACGATCTTTTCCCCCCTCGATGCAAGGCGAAATTCGAAAAATGTTTTTCGAATTTCGGGCTGCAAGACGCAAACGCGCTTGCCACACTGCGCCCCGTGACTGGCCGCTGACCCCAGCAGCCCGGCGTCCTCACCGCTCCCGGTGGGGACGCCTCCCCTCACGGAGCGGACCCACATGCCTCGCCTTCTTGCGCTTGCGCTGCTGCTGGTTGTCACCGGTGCGTGGACCACCCCGCCCGACCAGGTTCGCCTTGCCCGTTACACCGTCGCCGAACCTGCCCCTGCCGCAGCCGTCGCCGATCCGCTCGCCGTAGTCGCAGCCGTCCACTTCCCGCGCGAGCATGTGCGAACCGTAGGCGATGCGGTCGCCTACCTCCTCCTGCGGACGGGCTACCGCGTGGCATCCGCCGATCCCGCTGCCACCGCCCTCCTGGCCCTGCCCCTACCCGAATCACATCGTGTCCTGGGACCCTACCCGGCCCGCGCGATTCTTCAGGCCCTCCTCGGGGACCCCTACAACGTGAATCCCTCGCCCGTCGATCGCACCCTGACGATCGCTCTGCGCGGCCCCAACTCTGAGGCCCCAAACGAGGTGGCGATTGTGGAAGCAGTCATCACCCGTCCCGTCGCACCTGTCACGCCACCGGAGGCGATCGAATGAACGCGCCGCAAACTCCGCCCGTCGGCGCATTCTCCCGCTTCGCTCCACGCATTTCCCTGCGCGCGTCGGGCCACCGCGCGCGCGTCGTGTACCTGATCGCTGCCCTGCTCGTCGCCGGGGCAGTCTTCCTGGTCCTCAGCCCGAGGCCGTCGGAACCGCCGCGCAAACCCGAAGGTGTGGATCCGGTGCCGCAGCCGCTACCCACGATCGCGGCGCCCGAACCGCCGCCCCCTGCTTCGCCACGGCTGGACCAGCTTGACGACCGCTTCGCTGAACTCTCTCGCTCCTTCGAGGATCTTGGGGCCCGGTTCTCGGCCATTGAGGCCCACCTTGTCGCGTTGGATGAGCGCAATGACGACATTCGCGCGCGGCTGGAAGCGCTCGCCAATTCACCCCTGCCGAAACCGGTACCTGCACAACGGCCCGTAGGCGCCAAGCCGCCCAAACCGGCAGGGCCCAAGCCGCGGATGCCCACAGTCCTGTCGATCGACACCTGGGGCAGTAAGCCTTCTGTCGCGATTCGCGACGCGCAAGGCAACTTGGCGTTCTATCGCGAGGGCGATGCTGTCGGAATTGCGCGCATCGAGCGCATCGATTCCCAGGCCCGCCGGGTCCACCTCCGCCTGCCCGATGGCACCGTGACCGCCGTCGATGCCAAGAACTGAGGCGTGAGTCATGCGCAAGACCGTCCTGTTCCTCCTCGTCGCCGCGCTGCACCCGGCCGCGGCCGTCGAGACCGGCCACACGCAGCTGCGCGCCGTTCAACCTGGCACCACCGCCGCCTACCCCTCGGCCCCCGATGCCACCGAAGTTGCTGCCGTCGATCGCGTCGAAGCCGGCTACTGGGGCATCACCCTCGAGGAGCTGCACCGCGCGCGACGCCTGATGCGCGGCCCACGCGGCGCCTTCAGCGTAGCCACCATCAGCCCGGTCGAAGTGCTTGGCATCCACGCCCGCTCCGACGCGGAGCGAGACCGCTATGCGGAGCTCTTCGCCAAACTGTTGCACGACGACACGCAGCGTGTCCTCGCCTGGCAGCGAGCCGGTGATGCGGCCACGCGGCGTCTCTACCCACACGGCAAGGCGATCGACTTCGGGCGCGCTCCGAACGCCCCCACCCTCCCCAACTGGTATTTCACGCCGGGCGGTGCGGCGCAATGAGCTCGTCTCCCGCACGTCGCACCTTCCTCGTCCGCCTCTGCCAGGGCGGGCTGCTCGCGGCAGTGCCTGGGCTCGCCTTCGGCCGCGAGCGCACCCGCGTGGTCTATCCACCAGTCCCGCCCGCTTATCGCATCGTGGCCCAGTCGCTCGCGCTCCCGCCCAAGCTCTTTTTCGCCATCGCGATCCAGGAGTCCACCATGCAGTGGGGTGCGCTGGCGCTGCCCTGGCCGTGGACGCTCAATGTCCGCCGTAGCCCCCGCCGCTACCAACGCTATCCGGAAGCGGTCACCGACCTCAAGCACGTCCTTGCCCAGGGGCTACGCAACGTGGATTGCGGCCCGATGCAGGTCAACTGGCACTACCACTCCGACAAGTTGCGCACGCCCGAGCTTGCGCTCGACCCCTGGCACAACCTGCGGGTGGCCGGCGCGATCCTCCTCGAGAGGCGCAGTTCCGCAGCCAACTGGTTCGACGCCGCCGGCGCCTATCACAGCCCCGGCAATTCCTCGCGGGCCAACCGCTACGCGCGTTCAGTCTTCGCACGGATGGAGAGGATTCCCGATCATGCCTGAGCTGCCACATCGGACGCGTCTCGCTGGCTTCCGCATCGGCGGCGATCGCCCGCGCCTCTGCGCTGCCTCTTCCTTCTTCCGTGCGGGATCCCATCGCACCGGAACGACTCCGGCGCCATATCCCATCCCCATCGCCGTGCTGTCTCCCTCCCCCCGCAGTTCTTGCGGGTCCTTGACCGCTGCAACGGCGGTTTCAGCACAACCATGGTCCTCTTCAACGGCCTCCTCCCTGCCGATGGACCATGGTTGTGCGCTCTTCTTGGGGAATCGCACATGAGCCATGGCACCATCGAAGCGTGGCTGCGCCCTCCCATCGAGATCTGGAGTGCCCTGACCGCGGCGTGCTGCGGCCTGGTCGCACTCATCACTCCGTGGGCGCTGATGATGCCCCCGGACCTCGGCCTGGGCACCGCCGCCCTCGCCTTCGGCTTCGCCGGCCTGCGCGCCCGACAGGCATGGCGGGTATGCCGTTATCAATACGGTCTCACCCGGTACAAGGCGACGACCATCGCGCCGCACAAACTGCCGCGCATTCCGGGCAAGCTGTATCTGGGCGAAGGCTTTGCCTGGGGGCAACAACACACGCAGCGCCGCATGGACGCCACACGCCCGCAGGCCCAGCCCTACCTGGTCGAAGGCGCAAGCATCCGCGCAACGCGCGCGGTGCTTCGCACGATGGGCGCCACGCCGCTCAAGCCGATCGCCGCAGCGCTCGCGCTGCCCCGTTGGTGGAACCCGCTATCAGAGCCTGCCGATCTCGGCGGGACGCCGGTACTGCACGGCGTCGAGCCCAATGAGGATCACGTCGCCCTCGGGCAGAAGCATCGCCCCGGTCACCTGGTCGTCCTCGGCACGACGCGCGTCGGCAAGACCCGTGCAATGGAACTCTTCGCCACCCAGGACATCCGCGACGGGAAGGTCGTCATCGTCATCGACCCGAAGGGCGACGCGGACCTCATGCTGCGCGTCCATGCCGAAGCTGCGCGCGCCGGGCGCCTGGACCACCTCTATCTGTTCCACCTGGGTTACCCCGACATCTCCGCCCGTTACAACGGCATCGGCAACTTCGCCCGCATCACCGAGGTCGCGAACCGCACGACGAATCCCCTGCCCTCCAGCGGCAACTCGGCGGCCTTCAAGGAATTCGCATGGCGCTTCACGAATCTCGTCGCCCAGGCCCAGGTCGCCCTCGGGCAGGTGCCCACCTACAACCTGCTGCTGCGCGACATCACGGACATCGAACCGCTCTTCCTGCGCTACGCGACGCACGTGTTGCGCACGGAAGGCCCCGAGAACTGGGAGATCCTTGTCGAGGGAGTACAGACCCGCATCGAGAAACGCCAGATTACTGTTCCGCGCGCCCTGCAGGATCGCAGCGACCGCCTGATCGCCCTCGTGCACGTGCTGAAGGATCTGCAGCTTCCCGATCCTGTCCTCCAGGGCCTCGCCACCGCGGTCCGCTACGAGCGGAGCTTCTTCGAGAAGATCGTGGCCTCGCTCGGCCCCTTCCTCGAGAAGCTCACCACCGGCCCCGTCGGCAAGCTGATCTCGCCGGACTATTTCGACGCGACCGATATCCGGCCGATCTTCGACTGGATGCAGGTCATCCGGCAAGACGGCATCGTCTATGTCGGTCTCGACGCACTCTCGGACGCCACGGTCGCAGCGGCCGTCGGGAACTCGATGCTCGCCGATCTCGTCAGCGTTGGCGGCAAACTCTACAAGACCGGCCTCGATCCCCACCATCCCGAAGGCAAGATCATCCTGCCCGATGTGGCCTGCCACTTCGACGAGGTTAACGAGATCGCTGGACCGGAGTTTGTGCCGATGGTGAACAAGCTGGGCGGATCGGGCTTCAGCATCACCGCCTACACCCAGACCATTCCCGACATCGAGGCGAAGCTCGGAGACGCCGCCAAGGCCCGTCAGGTGCTGGGCAACTTCAACAACATCATCATGCTGCGGGTGAAGGATCCGGGCACTGCGGAGTTCTTCTGCAATCAGCTGCCCGAGGTCGACGTGCAGCACCTCATGGTCGTGACCGGCGTGAGCGACACCGACGGGTCGACCGAGACGGACTTCACCTCCCGCAACGAGGACCGCCTCACCACCCAGCGGGTGCCGATGGTCTCCCCGGCTGACATGATGGCCCTGCCGCAAGGACAGGCCTTCGCCCTGCTGGAGGGCAATCGCCTCTTCAAGCTGCGCTTTCCGCTGCCCGATGCCACGAACGATCGCTTCATTCCGCCGTCGCTCCGCGAGGTGGCCGTCCAGATGCGGGCCAAATATCGGACGGCCGAGCACTGGGCCGCTCAGACCGATTGGTTGAAGGACATGCCGGTCGGGCTCGTCGCGCCACTGGGCTTCGACACCTCGGACGATGACGCCGGGGAGGCGGCAGTGAGCACCCCCGCCCGGCCGCCCGAAGGGGGCGCTCCCCCTCCCTCGGGGAGGATGCCGCGTAGCGACAGGAGGGCAGTCCAGTGAGCACCGCCGCCTCGTCCGCGGGATCCGCCCGTCCCCCGGCGCCCCAAGCATCGGCCACACCGGCGGACCGGTCCCGCGGCCCCATTGCTGCCCTGGCGAGCGTTGTGATCGGCCTCGCCTTTTCCACCCTGAGCTCCTGGATCTTCGGGACTGCCCTTACCATCCTAGGCGATCACACCTTCTGGAAGGGCCGCGGCGTCGAACGCGCCATAGCCGCCGTGGAGGAGGACTTCGGCTACCTCCAGGGCTATCCCCGGTCGCTCATGGTCGACGACACCGTCGCCTTTGCGCGCGACTTCGCCGAGCTCGTCGCGCGTCCGTTCCATTCGCTGGGCGCCCCCGCGTTCATCGCCCGTACGACTGCCATTGAGCCCGACGCGGTGGCGAATCCCCACGCGCGCGCCGTACGCCGCATCGTCAAGGAAGTCGGGCGCGCCGTCGAGACCGCCTACTACGTGGCCCAGGACACCGCCATCCGGCTGGCGATCGCCTTCTATGCGCTGCCGGCCTTCGCGATGGCCATCTTCATCGGCCTGATCGATGGCCTGGTCCGTCGCGACCTGCGCAGGTGGACCGGTGGCCGGGAGTCCTCCTACGTCTACCACCACTCGAAGCGCTTCACGTGGTGGTTCCTCACTGCCGGTTTCACCGCCTATCTCGCGTGGCCTTTCGGCGGATTCAATCCCGCGTACCTCGTCCTGATCTTCGCAACCCTGGTGGCCGCGGCCCTCTCGACCACCGCCAGCACGTTCAAGAAGTACCTGTAGCAACCAAGGAGTCCGTCATGCCATTGCTGCTCCGCTTCACCATCGCCGCCCTCGTCGCAGCTACCACCTTGCCGGTGGCTGCCGACACCGACCGCGAGCGCGAGAACCTCGCGCGCTTGGAACATGAGCTCGCACTTCTCACCTCCGAGGTTCGCGCAGCGAAGGCAGATGCCCCCTCCATTGCCCGCATCCATTTTCAGTACGACGAGCTCGCCCGCGACCTCGATCACATCCGTGCGGGTATTGCGGACCACCTCGACGCACCACGGCATCCCCGCCCGATCGAACCGCTAAAGGGCGACTACCGGCGCTGAGCCCGGAGGTACCGCCATGTCGCCCCAGCAGTCCGCCGCCTTCGCCGCCGCGGCCGGCTACCAACCCGGCTACATCGGGCTCTTCTTCGCCCTGCTCGTCGGCGCTGTCGTCGTTCTCTGGGCCGCCGACATGGTGCGCAGACTCGGGATCGAAGGCCTCGACGACCCGCGACGCCTGCCGATGCTCCTGTTCTACAAGCTGCGTGTGCTAATCATCGTCCTGCTGCTGATCTATCTGCTCACCTAGATCGCGGCCGACTCGGCAGGCCGGGCCGCAGGCCTGCCGGCGTTCCACGGTGCGGCGCCTCACCACCTCACGGAGGAAACCATGAATCTCCTCATCCAACCTTCGGGCGCAGCGAATGCCGCGGATCGTCACACGGCGCAAGCCCCCGAGCGTCCCCTGCGATGCCGGGCAAAGGCGGCCGCCCACATCGTCTTGCTTGGCCTCGGCGTACTCGCCTCGGTCTTCGTCGCCGAACCGGCCCTGGCCGAGTTGCCGACGGCCGTCGCCGCGGACGGTGCCGCTTCCGGGGATTACATCGAGATCGGCAAGCAGTATTTCAAGAACGGCCTGATCGTCCTGGGTCTCATCATCGCCACGCTGGGCTTCATCGCGGTCGCGGCCGGCGGCATCGCGAAGTTCAACGAGTACCGCATGGGTCGCGCGGAGCTCGGGGATCTGGGCGTGCTGGCGGTCGTCGGCGCCGTCGTGCTGGTGCTCATGGTCTACCTCCTCAACGAGGCGGCCACCATCATCGACTAGGCGCCACCATGGACACCTCCAGCCCCCTGGCGCCGACGCCCGATACCTCCAGCGGAACGGGCCGCGCGCCGCTGCCCGACCGCGTGAACGCGGAGCCGGCGATCATCAAGGGACTCTCGTACACCGAGTCGAAATGGGCCATCGGGCTGGCCTTTCTGCTGTGGTTCCCGGTGGGCGGCGTGGTGGGCCTCGCCCTGCAGCACCTACCGGTGACCGTCCTCATCATCGCCACCGGTCCCATCGCCACGATCTGGGTCGCGGCGGGGTACCTCGCCACGATGAAACGCAATCGCCCCGATCACTACTACGTTCAGCTGCTCAAGCGTCGCGCGGCGCGCCTCGGCCTCATCCGCTCTCATCTTGTTTCGCACGCGGGCGCCTGGGACCTCGGCCGCACACTCGAGCCCACTCAGGTGGCGAAACGCCGGAACCCGTTGTGCTGAGCCCGGAGCATTGCCATGCCTGCCTACACCGACAACCTCGCAAACGCCCGCGCGACGATTCGCCTCCAGTCCTGGGCCATCCTCGTCGCGCTGGTCATCGTGCTGATCGCGGTGGCCGACAGGTTCGTGAGGCTGACGCACTTCACTGTGCATATCCCGCCAGACCTCTCCCGCGGGGTCACCATTCAGGCGGGACGTACGCCGGAGGTGCCGCCTCCGAACGTCTATGCCTTCGGCTACCTCATCTGGCAGCAGCTCAACCGCTGGGCCAAGGATGGATCCAAGGACTACGTCGCGCAGATCTACGCGCTCCAGAACTACCTGACGCCGTCCTGCCGCGAGCAGCTCCTCAAGGACGTCAGCGTCAAGTCCGCCGATGCGGAGCTGATCCAGCGCACCCGCGCCCTCCTGGAGATTCCCGGGTACGGCTTCACGGCGAACCGGGTGACGGCGCACGGCAACGGTGGATGGACGGTGCTCCTCGATGCCCAGATCCTCGAGACCTCCAGGGGGATGCCCGTGAAGGACACCTTCATCCGCTATCCCCTGCACGTGGTGCGCTACGACGTCGACCGGGAGCGCAATCCCTGGGGCCTCGCCCTGAACTGCTTCGCCCGCCGTCATCCCGAACGGATCGACCCGCAGGCCCTGGAGGCGCCGATCGCCGCCCAGCCGGCGCCGGCGGCGCCGCTGCCTCCGTCCGCGGCACCGTCTGCCACCACTGCTGGTTCAGACCTGCCGCAGGCCGTGCCGCCGCGGCTCCCGGACACGAAGGAGGAGGAGTCATGATCGCCATTCGCGCCGCCACGGCGCTTGTTTGCCTCGGCGTTCTTGCTTCTGCCTCTGCGCAGGAGCCCGAAGCCAAGGCGCCCTCCCCGGTTGGCCTGTCGCCCGGGCCTGTCGGATCGGGGACGGCGCCAACCTGGCATCCCGCCGGCACGACGACCATGGAACTCGGCACCATCCCCCCAGAGCCGGCCCCCAAGCCCGCTCCGGCACCCGCACCCCAGTCTCACGGCTCAGCCGCCGGGAAGCCTGCGAATCCTCTATCGCCCCCGGAAACGCAGGCGCCGCTGCGGTCACCCGATCGCCCCGACGACCGCCAAACTAATGTCGGCCGCACCCAGCATGTGCTGTTCGAGCGCCTTCCCGTCCGGGTGCTCCTGAGCCCAGGGCGGGAGCGCCTGCTGCAGCTCCCGTTCGTCGCATTGATGGATGTGCCCGCTAGCCTGCAGGGTCTGCTCGAGGTCCAGATTATCGAGGACACCGCTTATCTGACGGCGAACGGACCCTTCCCGCGCGCCCGGCTGTATGCGCAGGCAGTCGACGGCGGCGCGACGGTTCCGCTCGATATCGAGTCGGTCGAAGGCGTCCAGCTCCCGCCGATCCTCCGCGTCCATCTGCCCGGTGATGCTGCCGCAGAGAGTGACGAGCTCGCCCTAACCCGACGAAACGACGAGCCGGCGGTCGACATGATCCAGCTCACGCGCTACGCGGCGCAGATGCTGTATGCGCCGGCCCGCCTGCTCCCCACCCTGCCGGGTGTACGCCAGGAACCGGTTGATCGGTCCCCCGTGGCCGGCCTCTACCGGGGAGGAGAGATCGAAACGGCGCCCTTGGGGGCCTGGTCGAGCGGGTCGCTTTACGTGACCGCCGTGCGCTTTACCAACCGCACCGGGCGCGCCATCGACCTCGAGCTGGACACACGGTGGCTACGCGGGCAGTGGATCGCCGCAACGCCCCAGCACTGGCATCTCTTGCCCCATGGCTCCGAGGCCGACACGACCGCCGTCTACCTCGTCTCCGACCGGCCGTTTACGGCCGTGCCGCTGTGGCGCTAGGAGGCTCGCCATGCAGATTGTCCAGAACAGGCTGGTCCCCTTCCTCGCCGTGATTGCCCTCATCGTGACGGGCTACATCCTCTATCGGCAGAGCGAGACGCCGGGCGTCGAGCCGGGGCCGCCCCTGAACGCAGTGCCGGAAGTACCCCTGCCTCCCACCGCCAAGGGGGCCGACGCCGATACGCCGCAGGAAACCCTCAAGACCGTGGTCGCGGGCTACACCGAGTTGAACGATCAGGTGCAGTCCCTGATCGCCGAAAACCGGCGCCTGCTGGAGCAGAACGATCGCCACCAGCGTAGCGAGGATCGCATCCGCGATCAGCTTCGCCGTGAGTTGCGTACCGAAATGACAGCCGAAATGGACGCCCTCAAGCGCCAGCACGGCGCCGCGGCCGACTCACAGGCGTCGAGCGGTCTGCTGGGATCAACGATCGGCGCAGGCAACCTCCCTGCCGGCTTCGGCTTCGACAAGGCGAAACCGGATGCGGTACCGCTGTCCGGGAACGCTGCACCGACCCGCGTCCTGCCGCTGGGCTACGAGATGGGCAAGGGCGCCGACGGAAGGCAAGGCGTCGTGCGCAAGGTCACCCTCGCCGAAGCGGCGCCGCCCGCCCGCCGTACGG
>NZ_WTVS01000279.1 GCF_012911005.2 Aromatoleum toluolicum
CCTTCTACAGCGACTCCATGAACGACGTGCCCCTGCTGGAGAAGGTGAACCACCCGGTAGCCACCAACCCCGAGCCGCGCCTGCGCGCCCTGGCCCAGGAGCGCGGCTGGCGCATACTGGACCTGTTTGCCGAGCCTGCCAGCCAGACGGCCTCCTGACCCCCTGCGCTCGCAGTCCCCTGATATCTCCCTACCCATGATCAAGAAGTTCATCGACAAACTGCTGGGCAAATCGACGCCCGGGACCTCCGGCGGCAAGCCCCATTTCGGCAAGCGCGAAGAGGTGCCCGCCAGCGTGCACGGCATCAACCCCGAGCTGGTGGACCGCCGCGCCGCCGAGGTGGTGCAGACGCTCAAAGACGCCGGCTTCGAGGCCTACAT
>NZ_WTVS01000280.1 GCF_012911005.2 Aromatoleum toluolicum
GCCCTGACCGGCCTGCCGCTGCTGGCCGCCGCCTTCGCCGCGCCCGCCGCCGACGCGCCCGACCCGACCACGCTCGACAAAGTCCAGGTCCAGGCGCCGATCGCCAAGCGCAGCCAGACCGTGACCAAGACCGACACCCCGCTGATCGAGGTGCCGCAGTCGGTCTCGGTGATCACCGCCGAGCAGATGCGCGAACGCGGCATCCAGGGCATCGAGGAAGCGGTCTGGTACACCGCCGGCGCCCAGGGCGGCGGCTACGGCCAGGACACCCGCAGCGACTGGCTGCTGGTGCGCGGCTTCAGCCCGGCGCGCTACATGGACGGGCTGACCCTCACCGACGGCGTCTGGACCGGCGGCACCCGCATCGAGCCCTACGGCCT
>NZ_WTVS01000281.1 GCF_012911005.2 Aromatoleum toluolicum
AGGAGATGTACCCCGCCATCGACCCATTGCAGGAGGTGCTGGGCCAGCTGATGCAGGTGCAGCTGGACCGTGCCAAGGCCGAGTACGACAGTGCGGCCGCCAGCTACCAGACCATCCGCGCACTGGCGGTCACGGCCGTGGTGGCGGGCATCGTGCTGGCGGTGCTGATGGGCGGCGCCATGATCCGGCAGATTTCGCGCGCGCTGGGCGATGCGGTGCAGATCACCGACGCGGTGGCGCAGGGCGACCTGACCGTGGCGATCCACGCGCGGGGCAAGGACGAGATCGCCCAGTTGCTCAGCGGCCTCACCGCCATGCGGGACAACCTGGCGCATGTGGTGTCGGGCGTGCGTGGCAATGCCCAGGGCGTGGCGTCGGCC
>NZ_WTVS01000282.1 GCF_012911005.2 Aromatoleum toluolicum
CTACCACGTGGACAACGCGGGCGACACGGTGATCGAGAGCGCCGGCCAAGGCACCGACAGCGTGATCAGTACCGTCGACCATACGCTGGCCGCAAACGTCGAGAACCTCACGCTGGTCGGAACGGGCCTGGTCGGGACGGGCAACGCGCTCGACAACACCTACACCATCAACAACACCGGCAACGCCATTGTCGAAGCGGCGGGTGGCGGAACCGATATGGTCGTCAGCAGCGTCAACTACACCCTGGATGCGAACGTCGAGAAGCTGACGCTGGTCGGAACGGGCCTGGTCGGCACCGGCAATGCGCTGGATAACACCTACACCATCAACAACTCCAGCAACGCCATTGTCGAAGCGGCGGGCGGCGGAACCGACACGG
>NZ_WTVS01000283.1 GCF_012911005.2 Aromatoleum toluolicum
GTCCTTCAACAGCGTGTTGGCGTACTGCACCAGCTGCTTCGGAAAATACTTGGGGCTCCAGCCCGACAGGTCGATCCAGACATTGGGCTTGTGCGTGGCGACCGACAGCGCCTCGTCCTGCCACGGAAAGCTGGGGTGGGCCATCACGATCTGCATGTCGGGGAAGTCAATCGCCACGTCGTCCAGGTGCATGGGGTTGCTGTACTCCAGCCGCAGGCCGCCGCCGCAGCGCATGCCGCTGCCGATGCCGCTGTGACCGGTGTGAAAGATGGCGGGCATGCCGTACTCGGCGATCACCTCATAGATAGGCCAGGCCATCTTGTCGTAGGGGTGGTAGGCCTGCACCGTGGGATGGAACTTGAAACCCTTGATGCCGAAC
>NZ_WTVS01000284.1 GCF_012911005.2 Aromatoleum toluolicum
GATGAGAGGCTGGCTCTCCAACTCGTCGAAGCGCCGTGCGTACTGTCCCTGGTAGTGCATGGACTGGCGGCCCTCCCGCTCGATGAGAGCGGAGCTGTGGCAGCCGACGCTGAATTCCTGATGTTCACAGATGCTGCCCTGGCTGTTGGCAAGCCAGAGGCGGCTCTCCCCCTCGAAGAAGCCGTTGTAGGGGGCGCCGGTCACGTCCGGCAGGGCCAGCATGTCGGACTCGAGGCGCAGGGTCAGGGCGATCTTCTCTTCCACCGCCGTGGTGTCGGCCTGATGTATCTCGGCGCAGTCGGTGATGAGCCTGCTCTGCTGCACTGTGATGCGCTGATCCGGGTCCACCTTGGCGAAGCGGCTCGCATCGAGCGCATCC
>NZ_WTVS01000285.1 GCF_012911005.2 Aromatoleum toluolicum
ACCCAGCAGCAAGGGCAACTATCACTCAGTTTCTATTACTATCACCGCCACGCATATCGAACAGGTCGAAACGCTGTACGAAGAACTGGGCAGTATTGATATCGTTCGCATGGTGCTGTAACCAGGAGTTCCCGTGGCAGAATCCTTGATTGTTCGCCAACTTGGCTTGCAGCCCTATCAGCTTATTTCCCAGGCGATGCATGATTTTACCGACCGCCGCGATGCGCGTACTCCGGATGAACTGTGGCTGGTTGAGCACCCGCAGGTGTTTACCCAGGGCCAGGCCGGCAAGGCGGAACACTTGCTGATGCCCGGGGATATTCCGGTGATACAGAGCGATCGCGGTGGACAGGTAACCTTTCATGGGCCTGGACAGCAG
>NZ_WTVS01000286.1 GCF_012911005.2 Aromatoleum toluolicum
GGACAGTGAAACAGGACCGCGCCGATGATAGTGCTCTTCGTGAGTGCGAAAGTAGGTCATCGTCAGACTACCTACACCCAAAAAAGCCGCTACCCCAACTCCAGGGTAGCGGCTTTTTTACGTCTACCAGAATCGCGGGCAGCTCGTAAGCACCCGGCCAACTCATCTGTCTGAGACGCAGTAGTCCGTTGAAGATCGTGTCCACCAATTTTTGATGGTGGACACTATGGATGTCGTTATCCCGCGCCGACGCCGGCGCACGCACAGTGAAG
>NZ_WTVS01000287.1 GCF_012911005.2 Aromatoleum toluolicum
CATCTCGCGGCTCGTCGTCCGCGACCAGTCCGACACGAAGCGACCCGACTCGAGCCGCTTGGCCCAGATGCAAAACCCGCTGCGGTCCCAGTACAACACCTTCATCTGGGTCGCGCGCCGGTTGATGGTAAGCGGTAACTGACGAGCGTCCTTGACTACTTCGAGATTTCGAAGAGATCGGATCGCAGGGGGTTGGCCGCGAAGTGCTGCTTCCACAGACGGGGGGTGAGTTGCGCGACGTCGGCAGCGGGGT
>NZ_WTVS01000288.1 GCF_012911005.2 Aromatoleum toluolicum
CCGATTGGCACCGCAAGTTATCCACCGCCGCGCGCTCTGCCTGCGTATGAGGCGCCGCAGGCGCGCGCCCGTGGATAACTTGCTGCCCAGTACCCTTCATGGCGTCCATCAAACGGGGACAGGGTCACTGGAGCGATGGCGAGGGTGGTGTGGCGCTCACCCGCGCACAGTTCGACGCACTGGTGCTGGGGCTGCCGTGGCGCCAGCTCGGTGAGGACGGGGTGATCCGAATCCTTTGATCCGGCGCCATC
>NZ_WTVS01000028.1 GCF_012911005.2 Aromatoleum toluolicum
CTGCATGAAGTAGATCCGCAGCATCGTTTCCAGCGGCATCGGCGGGCGACCGCGCCGACCGGCCTTCGGGTAGTGTGGCTCGATCACTGCAAGCAATGTCGACCACGGTACGACCGCGTCCATCTCGCCGAGAAAGCGTTCCCGGCGAGTCAGCTTCTTCTTCCCGTCGAAGGCCTGCGAGGCGAAGGTCGTTTGTTTCATGGCGGCAGTGCGTGGTCTATGACTTCAGTATTTTACCGGCTCTGAATAGATCAGAGATTCCCTAAGGGTTCTTGATCGAATTCGACGAATCCGCCGCTGCGGAAGACAAATTCCTATAGACGTCCGCGATATCACGGGCAATGATCTGATAGTCTCGATTCGAGCTAATATATCGATAGCCCGCATTTATCCGCCGTGAGCGTACCGCGTCGTCTTCATTCAATAACTTAAGGACGGCCCGTGCAAAATCCTCGCCCGTATAAGGAACACAGAGGCCGGCGCCACTGGTCTCAATCGCAATCTGCTGATCCGGGTTGTCATTGCAGACCACCGGGATGCCGAGCGAAAGGTATTCAGGCACCTTGGTTGGCGATCCTGCATCCAATAGGTAACCACGTGGAATCGGCGAAAGGCCGACGCGCCCGGCAAGAACGTACCTCCAGGCCTCATTCATCGACAACCACCCCGTCCAAAGGACGTGCTCTTCGATTCCGGCCTCGCGCGCCTTCGCCATCAGCCAAGCCCGGTACGCCTTGTCGTGTGTATCACCAATCAGCACAAGCAGTGCATCCGAGCCCTCGCGACGAACGCGCGCGAGCATCTCGAACAAGACCTCTATTTGTCGAACGGGATCAAGCGTCCCCAGATAGACAAGCACAGGCCGATCAGCCAGCCTTGCATCATCACTCGGGACAAGATCCAGCGCACGCACGGCAGCCAGATCTACCCCCATTGGCACCGGCGTTACTCGGGCAGACGACACCCCTAACGCCACCACGTTGCGCTTCATGTGCTCCGACTGCACGAATACATGGTCGGCACCAGGAAGCACTACTCTGTGAACAAGTGCTTGCCCGATTCGCCCCCGCAGCCACAAGAGCCAGGCCTTAGGGGATACATAACGCGTGCTCCGCCTTTTTGCGCGCATCATCTGCCCTTCCGGTATGGGGTAGGACATCCAATAGAAGAAAGGGAGACCATTGAGGCGTGCAATTACCATGCAAAACGCGGCCAAGAACGGCATATCGCGAACTTGCACGGCCTGATAACTCGTTTTGTCAGCAGCTAAGGTGTGGCGCGCGCAATGGAAAAATTTACGAAGATGTTTGAGAGCACCACCACCCGCACTATTACACACGAACGCCCTGCCTCCCCCCCACGCGACGGGCCCGTCGTGGTTCGGAACCCTTGTCGTAACCACATCCGAAAACACGCCAAAGGAAGGCAGGCTCCTTCCGAACAAGCTATTAACATCCGCGCGAAACGTGGGGCAAGGCTCCGCAGTAATGAAAAGCAAGCGCATAGGCATCACCAGATGAACACCTGCTTCTTGAAAAGGCCATTGATGCGTTCCCGCTCCTCATTGGAAAACGGCTTGAAGATCCATCCCAAAAACAAGTAAGTGGACACAATGAGTATGGCCTGCACTAAGAGTACACTCAATTTTGATGGCATGTTGGATAGCCACTCGAATGGCAGCCCCGCACCAATCAAATATGCGAGCGCGGCGGAGCCCAATATCTTCATAACGCCGAACCAATCCGCACGATAACCATCCCTGCGAGCAATAACGAACAGCACATAGCTATTGAATGCTAGATGCCCTACCCCAATGGCAATAACTGGTGCCCACAAGCCAAAATCAGCCTGAATCAGTACCCAAACCAACGGCAGCATCACCAGTCCGCTAGCTGAAGCCCAGACACACACACTCGCGCGACCAATTGTCACTGCGACGGATTCAAGCAACTGACGTTGACTAAACGGAATCAAACCCGCCATGAATCCAAGAAACAGCCAACCCGTGTCGGCGAATTTTCCACCCGACAACACACCAACCAGCGCGTCACCAGACAGCGCAACAAAAGCAATTAACGCTGCCAGAGCAAAGAGACTGAGCTTTCCAGCGAGGTTCGCATTACGCCTGAGCTCAACCATGCCCCCGCCCCCAACGTAACTCGCCACGAGTTTTGGTCTAATCAGACTAAATAGAAGTGTTGCTGGCAGGTACCGGGCGACCTGATCATTGAGCGCCCGCAGGAACCCGAACAGCGCCGTCGCCTCGGTACCCAGCACGCGCATAACCACGTTCGTCAATACCTGCGCGCTGTACGTCAGGGTAAGCAGGTGGGCGAGATACATTCGACATGCCACTCCCCAGTGAGCCCTTAGTGTTGGCTCCTCCCAGTCCGGATGGGCCTTCTCATCCTTCAAGGCTTTGAATTCCCGCTCAAGCAGCCACCAGCCAAGCCCGAACGAAACAATGGACGCGCCCGCTTCAATCGTGGCGACGCCGAAGACATCAACAAGTCCAAAGCTATTGAATAAAACCAGGAAGACTAGGATCAATAACTGGCGGGCGATCAGACTGATTCGTGCGTCCCCCTGCCGCATCAGTGGGCCCATAAGCGGCTCACGGACAAACCGCCCCAACCCTTCAAACACCAACACCAGCAGAAAAATTGCCGCAGCAGAACGGTAGACCTGCAAGTCAAGCCACGCTAGATAGTGCCCACCAAGAACAAACAAAATCCCAGCAAGGGTTGAAAATGCTACCGCTTGCAGAATCAGGATCTGTCGACAGACTCTAACCAGAGCGATGCCAGACGCCTTTAATCGGTACTCGGGCAAGTACCGTGCCGCCAGCCATGGCAGTCCAAGCCCGCCAATTGCATAAGCCAACTCAGATGCGGCAATTAGCGCCACATAGACACCGTACTGCTCTAGCGGAAGCAAACGAACGAGCCAGAGGAGAACTACAAAGGTGATAGCGGCCGATGCAGCCTTTCCTGTTAGGTAATGCCATGCACCTCGCTTCAATGCTTGGCAGGAATATGAGTTTTCGCTCATTTACTATCATCACAAGCGTCGTTAGCCGCTTTACTCAACCAAGCTAGATAACCGAGAACGCCATAATAAACAATCTGGAATGGCATACTTTCTAAGTACGCGACGCGATAAACTAAATAAAACGCAAAGATTGGGATAACAGCTTGTATTGCCGCCGCATCCGCTCTGACCTTGCTTGAACACGCCGCTCGCGCAAGGCGACCGGCTTCACGCCAAGCCGCGATCAAGATCGCAATGAATAGTGCCAGACCGACAGGCCCCTGCTCCCAGAGCAAAGTCGAGGCGGCAGTCAGATCGATACCATATCCGGCTAACGGGCGCGCGATGTAACCACCGGTGGCCGAATGCGCAGCACCAAGGCCATGACCAAAAACGCCCCCAATCGGGTCATCGGAACCCTGAGAATTCACCCAAAAAGTAAGTGCCGTCGTCCTATTTAACAAGTTTGCCCCATACCCCCTTTCCTGAAAATTGTATTCGACCGTATCGTTAATTTGCTCTTCCAAAGTCTTCCCGAGAAGATTCAGATAGGCATAGGTAACGGAGGCAGTAAGCGCCGCGCCCACAATCAATGCCCCTAAGGCAAACATCGGACGCCGAAATAGCTCACTTCGATATAACACAATAAACATCAAGGGAAGAAGAACGACCACCACCTTTGTCTCCCCAAGAAATAGTGGGGCAAGTGCAGGTAGAAACAAAACGAACCTTTTTACCGAGATAAGTTTTTCTCTCAGTCTCGATAAGAAAAAAGCCAAAACAACGACGAGAAAAGTCGCCATTTCAGCATTCGCCCCACCGGAGAATTTACTAGAACCAAATGTACCCGCCACCACATCGATCGGAATCATTCCCGGATAGAAGTAGCGTACACCCTCGCGCACTGGAACCCACTCGATAAGTTGATAGAGGGCCCACGGCAATTGAAGAAATGCGACAGCAACTATCAGGATTCGCCATCTCGAAACTGTAATTGAATCAATTGCCAACCATGCCATCGCAAATACCAAACCGGTGACTTGGAAATATCGCTTAAATCCAGAAAATATTTCTGACGCAGAACTCCATTGAATAATCGAATGAAGCGCAGCGTATACAACGAAGACGAGCAAGATCCAGACAAACGGGGGGGTGCCGCGAGCAACTTCCTTATCTAATGAAAGTTTGGCTAGAGACAATAGCATTAACACAAGCCCTAGGAGCGAAACAGCCCAAACGGACTTTGCCGCACCACCATCAGCCCATAGGGGAGTCACGCCAACGACGAGAAGCCCCAAGCTCGAAATGACGTATATAAGTGAAACCGGTTTAAAAAGCTGGCCAACGCAAACAATTCCTGCTAACAAAATAAATATCGTTACATAATTGCCAATGCCGACAATTAAGCCTGCCAAACAGGCAAACAGAATGCATATTAAATTCATGACATGAGTTGATACTCTCGACGACATGCCAGAACACAGCTCAATTTCATTTTGCATATATAACCGGCGCATTCGCTTACGCATACTTCATGCTTATAGTCCAGAAATCCGCTTTCTAGTTGAACTATTTATTGCATTCAGAAGTTCCGCAATAAAGTTATCGTGTGCAGCGAACGCATTTTGTGAATCCTTGTCAATACTTGACACACGCGCCAACAGACCTCCAGGGATATTCCCTTTCAGCCCATATCGCATTTCTGCAAGCTTCTTGTCGACTCCGCCGAGCGCAGGATAGTCACCGACCATTGCCCAGTAAGTTACCGGCTCGAACCGCTGTTGTTGAACAGTCTCTATGCGCTTTACCTGAATGCGTCCTTGATCGGTGTGTATTTCGCCTGTCCTTCTGGAGATGATTTCGAAACCTTGAGCCGGATAGCATACGTCTGGATAGTGCACGGCGAGCGAATCGCGTTGGTCACCCCCGTATGCGATCGATAGCATCACGCGCTGGCCGCTTGCGTTTATATAGGTTCTATTTAGGACCTGACTATAAAGAGCATCTATTTTTTGTTGAACATCTGGAGTTACGGATACGATCACAAAGGCATCATCTGTTCGCCAATCTGCAAATTCGTCTGGAATTGCCGATTCCAGATTGAAGGTCTTTCGATCCGCTGCGATCGTGTGGGCCGGCTTCATCATTGCCGCAACAACCGACCCGCTTATCAGTAACGTTGCAATTAGGACACCTTGGACTCGTTTACTTAACATCGGATACGCCGTTCGGACTGGTGGCTGCTGAATCGCCGAACTGCATATTGCAGGGCGGCATCTACCCCGATGATCAGAAGCAACGCACTAACGAACAGCACCATCCCCGCAAACCCGTGCATGAACCCCTGCCCCGCTGCGTCGCCGTAATGGAAGGTGATCAGCGTTAGCACCATCACGCGAATCACGTTCGCGGCGAATGAAATCGGAACAATCAGGGTCGCGAGCAGCGTGTTGCGCAGCGCGGACTCGGAATGCGTGAGCTTGAGGTACAGCAACCCCAAGGCTTCCAGGGTGAAGAGCGTGTGCAGTCCGGCGCAGGCATCTGCGACGAGGAGTTTGTATTGCCCGATCTGGAGGATGACGCCGCTACGGGCGATGGGATAGCCGGCCCAGTAGAGGACGTGCTCCGCCACATTCGAGACCGCGAGCTTCATCGGCATGGTGACCGCATCGACCACCGCACCCGGCAGCGGAATCATGAAAAGCATGAAAAACAGTGCGAACCATTGCGCCTTCACCGCTGCGGTGCCGCGCAAGATGAGGCCGACGGCGGCTAACACCCAGATAGGGGAGCCGATTTCGAAGATCAAGATGTCTTGCGAGCGGCCGAGGATGTATAGCAGCAAGCCGAAAACGAGGATGGGCCAGCCGGCTGCGGAAGTCGGGCGCCCGGCGCTGCGCCGGAGCATTTCCGGCCACTGGCGGTAGAGCAGCCAGAGTGAGACGCCGAGCACGATGGGACCGTGGGCCTGCTCCTGGCTGCTCCAGATGCCGGTGAATAGACCGATGAAGCTGGGAACGTAGAGGAAGGACAGCCCTGCGAGGACAATGAGCCAAGGCGCGAGCGGTTCCGCGCCCTGCCCGCCGGCCTGCGCCGGCGCGAGTTGTTCCACGGTTGCGGCGCGCGCCGGCGGCGTCATCGGCGTGCCCTCAGCCCGCGTCGTTGAGGACGCTGCCCACCACCGTGATGCCGGCCTGGTGGAACTCGCCCGCGAGCGTGCGCAGTGCGGCCGTGCGTGTGAGGTGCGGGCGCGCGACGAGCAGGGTGCCGCCCGCGCGGGCGGCGAGGGTAAAGGTGTCGGCAGTACTGCCTGCGGCGGGGGTGTCGACGAGAATGACGTCGTATTCCTCGGCGTATTGCTTGAGCAGCGCAGCGAAGGTCGGGCGGGAGATCAGCTCCTGCGGGTTGGGTGGCGTGGCGCCCGCGGGGAGGACGGAGAGGTCGACCAGTGCCGGCACGCGGCGCACGATCTCTGCACTGCCGCGGCCGGACAGCGCTGCCGAGAGGCCCATGCGGTTATCGACGCCGAAGAGCAGGTGCTGGCGCGGATTGCGCATATCTGCGTCGATGATGAGGGTGCGCTCGCCGAGCTGCGAAAAGACGACCCCGAGATTCGCGACGAGCCAGGAGCGCCCTTCCTCGCGCCCGGGGCTGGCGATGGCGAGGCAACGGCGGCCGGCGGCCGGGTCGAACCAGCGCAGCATGAGCTGGCTGCGCACGGCGCGCAGCGCTTCGACCTGCGGATGGAAGGGGTTGTACGCGGCGACGACTTCGTCCGCGACTCCGCTCTCGCCGCGCTGCAGGTAGGGGTAGTCGAACTGGCGCGAGAGGGCGAACTGGATATCCTCTTCGGTGACGAGGCCGAGCTTGCATGCGGCGTCGCCGAAGCGCAGGCCGCCTTCACGCTGCAGGCGGAGGATTTTCTCGGCATCTTCGGCCTTGAGGCGACCGGCGTCGATGAGGATGGCGCCGATCGAGCGTTCGGCGTGGCCGAGGTTCTTGGAGCTGATGGGGGCGTTCATGAGGGTCTCACGCGCGAGCGGGGATGATGCCGAGCAGCGGCGCAGCAGCGCACTGCTCGATGTCTTCGGGGCCACGCACGCGTTGGTCGACGAGTTCGAGCAGCAGCGCCGAGCCGAGGCCGAGGAGCGTGCCAAGGAAGATGGCGAGCGCGAGGTTGAGCGCAGTGCGCGGGCTGGAATGCTGCATGGGCGCCGTAGCCGATGTCAGCACCGCGATGTTGGTCTGCTGGGTCCGGCTTTCCAGGCTGGCCTGCGTCAGACGTTGGGCGACGAGGTCGTAGGCACGCTGCGCGGACTCGACATCGCGTTGCAGGACCGCGATCTGGTCGCGCCTCTCGCGCAGTTCTAGGACGCGCTTCTTCTGCGCTTCGAGCGCGGCGCGCAGGTCCGATTCACGCGCCACGTTTACACGCGTGGCCGTTCCCATCGAGCTGGCGATACGCTGCGTCTCGGCACCGATGCGCTCGCGCAGCGAACGGACTTCCGCTTCGATGCGGGCATAGTCCGGATGGTTCTTGCCGACGCGCGAACCGAGTTGTTCGCGTGCGGCCTCCTGACGCGCGAGTTCGGCCTTGAGTCCCTGGATCAGGCCGCTCTGGAGCACTTCGGGCAAAGTTTCCGCTGATCCTGATTGATTCTGGCGGGAACGACTGTCCATGCGCTGTGCCTCGGCGACGACGAGTTGGCTGGAAATTTCCGCCAGTCGCGCATTTTCGACATCGAGTCGCCCGTCGGCCGGAACGATACCGTGCTGCAGCTGGTAGTCCGAGAGTCGCTTTTGCGCAGCCTCGACTTTTTCACGCAGCGGACCGCTCTGCTCATCGAACCAACGGGCGTACTGTCGTGCGGGCTCGACCTTTAGCTCGAGATTGACCTCGATATAGGCTTGAGCGAAAGCATTGGCCACCGCCGCGGCAAAGTCAGGGGCGTTGCCGGTGAAGGCGATCGTGATGACATTGCTGTCGCGCGAAGGCCGCACGACGAGCTTCTTCTGCAGCAACTCTGCAAGCCATATGCGAAGTTCGCCTCGTCCATCAGTATCGGCCTGCCACTGCTCGCGCACCGCGGGGGCTTCGTCCATCTTGAGCAGTGCGACGACGCGCTCGGCGACCCGGTTCGAGTTGATGATGTCGACCTGGGTTGCCATGTATCCGGCCAGCATCTGAACAGGTAGTGCGGCACCGACGATCGGATCTGGCGATTTGACGTCGATCACGAGTGCCGTTTCTGCTGTGTACTGGCGCGGGATGATCAGGCTCACCAGCAGTGTGGTGGCAATGACGATGCCCAGTACGCTGGCGACAATGACCCAGCGCGCGCGCAGGATCAGGAGAAACTGGTGAAAAGTCATTCGAGAGTTTTCCGCGGGGGTCTGGGCGTCTTGCTTGCTGCCTGGTGAAAAGGGGCTCAGAAGAGGCTTTCGCGAACGTAGATCACATCGTCGGGGCGAAGCAGATCTTCGAGTGCAGGTTCGACAATTTCGAGATGTCCTTCCGGATTGCGCCGGTGGACCTGCAGTCCACGCAAGGTTCCGCGCTGATTGATGCCACCTCCGGTCGCGAGTGCTTGCATCACGCTCATGTTCCGCTCCAGGCGGAAGGCGCCGGGACGCTGCACCTCGCCGTAGATGTAGAACGTGGGAGCGCGATGGACGTAGAGGATGTCCCCGCCAGAAACGGTAACGTCGCCTTCGCCACCCTTGAGAAACAATGCCGGAATGTCGATTTCGCTGCGCAGCGTCTTGCCGTCGCGTACGCCAATGAGCACTACGGTGTCGGCGCCGGTGGGTGCAATTCCGCCGGCCGTTGCGAGCACATCGGAAAGGCGGATATTGGACGTTTCAAGCGGGTAACGCCCCGGCCGACCGACGAGGCCGATCACGGAGACCTGATTGCCGCGCATCTGCGTGGCCAGCACGCTGACTTGCGGTTGCAGGACGAAACCGCCTTCACGCAACTGGCGTTCGATCTGACGCTCGACAGATCCGGCCGACCGACCGCCGACCGCAACGCTCCCGAGCAGCGGGAAACTGATCACTCCGCCTTCGGACACGCGGGCCTCGGTCGTGAGGTCAGGATTCTGGTAAACGGTGATGCGGATCACGTCTCCCGGTCCGAGCACGTAGTCGCCCGACCGAGCGGGAACATCGCGGGCAATTTCAGCCATCGCGGGCGAAACGATACCCAATGCGAACAATAGTGACAGGACGAGGAGAATGATTGCCGTAAGCGACCGATGGCTCATGCGTAATCCTGGGTACGGAAAGAAAGTGGCAAAGTTGCTGTACACGCGCAGGTGCGCATTTCGTCATCTGAGTCCGCCGACACCCTTGTCGAGTGCCGTGGGACTGAGTGCCTGCGTTGCCGGAGTCGTTGCAGGGCTTCCCGGCGCCAAGGTAGCTTCCGCAGTGCGACCTTTCGGATCGAATTCGCCGACATATTCGATTGCAGCGCGCTGGCGCAAATCACGCAGGGCTTCACGCGCGACTTTTTCCCGCGTGCGGTTGGTGAGGTAGCGCTCGATCAGGGGCGCAGCGGAAGCCTCATCAACAGGTTGCTCTCGCGCCCCGATCACCTGGATGATCAGGAGGGCGCCTGGCGAGGACAGCACGCCGAGCTGCCCCTCCCGCATCGTGGCCAATCGCTTGAGGGCGTCGAGCGGCAGGTCTTCAGCAGGCCTTACTCCGGAATCGGACTTGAACGGGATCTGCTCGCGGCGCAGCCAAGCTGCAACCTCATCCAGAGTGGCCGCCTTGTCCGTTGTGGTCCGAATGTCGCCTTCGCGGCCGGCAGGAACCGATACGCGGAGCTCGCGCAGGGCGTACACGCGACGCTTGCTGAAGAGTTCGGGGTTTTCAAGGTAGAAGCGCTGAACTTCACCACTGCTCGGCGTCGCGGTTAGGGCGGTGAGTCGTTCCACGTATGCACGCGAGAGCACTTCCCTGCGCACTGCATCCACCGCCGCCATCACTGTCGGATCTCGGTCGATTTTCTGCTCTTCGGCTTGCGCAACCATCAACTCCTGGTCGATAAGCCGCTCGAGAGCAAGGGCTCCCGCCAGCCTGACCTGATCACCTGCAGCGTTACCGAGTCGTGCGAGTTCGGCGCTTACCTGATGCACGGTTATTTCGTACGAACCGACCCGTGCAGCGACCTGCGATGCGGGCTGTGACTCGGTTCGTCCTCCGCATCCCGCAAGAGTGACGAGCGCGAATGTAAGCGCCAAGGAAGGTGCAATGTATTTCATCGTGTCGAAGCAATAGTCAGAACCGCAAGGGCAGCAGCGTGCCGAGGAATCGATCTTGATGTGGGTGTCGGTTATGCCGATTTCGGAAGCCGCGACAAAAGGACGTGCGTGCGCCACCGTGCGCCGACGGCTTCCGCAAGAGATCACACCCACTGGAGAAATCGCAGTGCAGAACCGAATCAACGCAGACGGCGTGCTGACATCTGCGCGTACGAGACGCCGTCAGCGTTTGCTACGCCGCCCCACCATCACACCCACCATGCCGAGACCGACCAGGAGCATTGCGTAGGTATCGGGCTCCGGAACGGGAGGGATGACATTGGGAGCTCCTCCCGCCGTAATCGCGACTGAAATTCCGCCGGCACCGGTCGCAAGTCCGCTGACCGCCGAACCGATTCCCGCCCCGAAACTCCCCGGGACCGACAAGCTCGACACGACGCCGCCGCCCTGCCCCGTGACGTTGGAGTGAATCACTGCATTGAAGGCAGCGTTTTCGTTATCCGAGTTACCGTTCGCACCGGCGAAGGCGCCTCCTGCCAGAAAGAAACCCACTACGCCGACCACTACCCGTCTCAGCTTCATCCGCACATCTCTCCAGAAACCCATCTACCGACAAGGACACGCATCTGCGATGCGCTGCTCTCGGGTCATGACGAGACGCGGACATGCTGCAGTGCGAAACAACATTTTACATATTTGTTTGCAATATCGTATCGTCGTACTCCAAATAGATGATTAGGTGCTGATTTAGATCAAGTGATGATCGGCGCGGCGCCCGGGATGACGAATCGGTCCCAGGCGACATCGGGTGGTTCGAACTACCGACGGGCAGATCGCCGCCTGGCGATGACGCCAACCATGCCGAGGCCGGTGAGCAGCATCAGGTATGCCTCCGGCTCGGGAACGGGCGCAACCGGTACTACGCCTAGCGAGAGCTTGGCGCTCGACAGGTTCACAGACGCGAAATTGCCGGCACTTCCCCCGTTGGCTGCGAGAAACGTCGTCAGCCCCACATTCGCCGACTGTGCAGCCAAGCCGGTAACTTCCGGGCTTTCCGCGTCACCAAGGGTCCAACTTCCGTAGCCGATACCGCTACCGGATGCTCCCGAACTTCCCGAGAATGCCGAGGCCCCGGCGCTGTCATAGGGCGTGACGAAGAGGCTAGTTCCTACTGCCGTGTTCGCGCCCGCCCCCAGCAGTGCATAGCTCCCAACGTCGACAAAGCCCACCGAGGCGAGCTGGTACCCTGACCAGGTGGACACGGTCATGTTGAATGTTCCGACCAGGGTGCTCCATGCGTTCGTAATGGACGAAACGCCAAACGCCGTGGGTTTGAAGATCAGATTGTTGCCGACCAGAGTCGGCGCGCCGAATAGGCTTGCGACGGAATCGTCCCAGCTAACGCCAAAGCCCTCTCCGTTCAGACTGATCGTCGCAGCACTCGCACTTGCCGAGATTACGGCGCTCGTCAGCGCCACGACCAGGGATTTCATTCTCACCGCCATCCAGATTGCCTCGCTTTGCCATGAGGATTGAACAACCAGGCACCGCGCACTGCGCTCTTGCGGGGGCGAGGACGCTTTTCTTGTCGTCGATCGCCGACCACAGCCAGTCCGCCGTCGGTGCTTCCGTTCTTGCCAATGGCATTCTTACATGCATATCAGAACCTCGCATCAGCCGTATTACATATATTTGGCATTCAGATACGGAACTTGGCGCTCAGGAATGCGCCTTGCGCCGCATAACCCGGTGCAGCCGCCGAGGCGAAGCGGCGCTCACTTCGTGCTCCTAGCCGCAGCACGACGGCGCGAACCGGGGTCCACTCGACGGCGACGCTCACTGCGCGTGTTCGGTCATCCCGGTCGGGAGACACCGAGGCAAACGGGTCCCCGCCATAGTCGCGCCTCAACCATTCAACCTTTCCGCGCACCTGAATCTTGCTGCTCACGACCCATGAGGGATCGACTGAAACCGCGCGGGTGATCACGAAATTGTCTGCGACGTCCTCGCGAGCGCCCATCTCACGACGCACCGTAACCCCCAGCCCCACCTTTCCGCTTGGCGTCCAGTCATGGGTGAGGCGGCCGGTAAGGCCGCTGAAGTTCTTTTCGCTTACGTGCGGGTACTCGCGCCACGTGTAGCCGATGTTGCCACTGATACGACTGTGGCCGCTGGCCATCCAGTTTGCGCGAAGCAGGAGATCGCGCTGTTCGTAGCCGGTCATGGACGTTTCGCTACGTTCACGTCCGGGATAGCGGCCAGTGGCGCCTCGCGCAACGAATGTGAGCGTACTGTCCGTCGGCGAGCGGTAATGCGCAAGCGCCTCGAATGCGTCCTCGACGTACTCGGATCCGGAGGATCGCGGCTCGTCATAACGACTGTCCGCGTGCACCCAGCCGACGCCCACCGCCCACCGCGGATCAAGTCGATAACGCGCGTCCGCCGCATGTCGGCGGTAGGTATTGACGCTGCGCGTGGTCGTGCCGCGGTCAGCAAAGCTGCGCAGGCTCTCCGACTGCTCGGTCGTGACGGTTCCGCTCCACTGCTTACCGAATCCCCACAGCCAAGTTCCCCGGCAATTCTTCGCCGTGAAATCCAGGTGGTTGAACTCGAGGTAGTCGTTGCGAGTGATGCCGAGTTCGCCGACGAGTCGCTGCCGGCCGTAAGTGCGGTCGAAAGTTGCCGACAACGCCGTCACATTAACGGTATCTGAACGCTGCCTGACGCGACCGTCTATCACCGGGCGGGTATCGTCTGGCATGCGGAAGAGGTTGTCGTCGCGTACAAGTTCGTGCGATATGGTGAGTCCGTGCGCATCGCCCTCGGCGCCCAGAGCGGGCGGAACGGACAGGGCAAGGAGAGCCATCGCGGATGACGTCGGACCCAGGCGTCGCGCCGCACCAGGCAACGCTGCGAAATGCTTTGCGCATATTATGGTGATCTCTATGACATTTTCTACTCTGCACATGCTTCTCGCCTGAATGACCTTTGCATCGCTTTACAGTATGCTGTTAGAAATTGTAAGGCGCACCTTTTACCATGTTTGCATCAAGCAACAAACACGGCACGCTGTGGCGGGGATCATTTTCCGCAGCGCGTGCGATCGAGTCGCTACTCGATCCGGCGGCGGCCACTGCACTGCTCTTCGTCGTAGCTGCCTTGTTCGGTGAGCGCTTCGGGCCAGCGTACGTAATCGTGGGGCTGGTCTCCTTTTCGCTTACTTTTCCGGGTGACTTCCACCTTCGCGACACTGCCCGCCGCATGCTCCGCAAGACGTTCACGTCGTGGCTCCTCATCACGGCTGTCTTGCTCGCCTTTGGCATCGCCAGCGGTTATGTTCATTACTTTCCGCGGGAGGTCGTGATCGCCTGGCTCGCCGGCCTGCCGTTTGTCTGGCTGATCACACGGTGCGCGGCACGCATGGTGCTTTCGCAGGTGATGGCGTCTGAGAAACATCAGCGCCGGGCCGTTGTTGTCGGATGCAACGAGACCGGATTGCGTCTCGCACGCGAACTTGCCCACGACCCTTTCAATGGCATTGCGTTCGCAGGGTTCTTCGATGACCGAGGACGCGAGCGCCTCGATGGGATCGGGGATAGCCCCATTCTGGGCAACATGAGCCATCTGGCCGAGTTCACCAAGGAGCATTCGATCGACCACATCTACGTCGCCTTGCCGATGGCCAGCCAGCCAAGAATTCTCAAGCTGCTGGACGATCTGAAAGACACCACCGCATCGATCTACTTTGCCCCGGACATCTTCGTCACCGATCTCATTCAGGGGCGGCTCGATCATGTGGGCGGAATGCCGGTCGTGGCGGTTTGCGAAACCCCATTTACCGGCTTCGACGGGATGGTGAAGCGGCTGTCAGACATCGCCCTGTCGCTGCTGATCCTGATCCTGATCGCGCCGGTGATGCTCGCAGTAGCGCTCGCGGTGAAGGTGTCGTCACCAGGCCCCGTGATCTTCAGGCAGCGGCGTTACGGGCTGGACGGCAAGGAAATCACCGTCTACAAGTTCCGCTCCATGACCACGTGCGACGACGGAGGCGATGTCCCTCAGGCTACACGCGGTGACCGGCGGGTTACACCCGTGGGGGCGGTGTTGCGCCGGACTTCGCTGGACGAACTCCCTCAGTTCATCAACGTGCTGCAGGGCCGCATGAGCATCGTCGGGCCACGACCGCATGCGGTCGCTCACAATGAGACGTACAGACGCCTGATCAAGGGTTACATGGTGCGCCACAAGGTCAAGCCTGGCATAACCGGCTGGGCGCAGGTGTGCGGCTACCGCGGAGAGACAGATACGATCGAGAAGATGGTGAAGCGGATCGAGTTCGACCTTCAGTACCTTCGGACGTGGTCGCTGTCGCTCGATCTGTGGATCATCGTCAAGACGGTGCTGCTGGTCGTCCGAGACCGCAACGCGTACTGAGAAACGGCGTCTTAGGGGGCTGCGGAAGGGGTGGCTGCCCCTCCCGCAGGGATGCTCGGAGCCGCGGTCAGGCCTTTGCGAAAGTGATGTGCCCTCTCTCGGTGCCGACCAGGATTTTGTCCTTCGCAGCAAACTGCCCTTCCAGGATCGCTCTGGCCAGCGGGTTCTCGATCTGCTCCTGGATGGCGCGTTTTAGCGGTCGGGCACCGAAGACCGGATCGAATCCGACCGTCGCCAGCTCTTCGAGAGCCCCGTCGGTGACCTCGAGTGCCATATCCAGCCGCGCCAGGCGCTTCTCGAGATACTGGAGCTGGATGCGCGCGATCCTTGCGATATGGCGCGCATCGAGGGCATGGAACACGACTACCTCGTCGATGCGATTAACGAACTCGGGCCTGAAGAATGTCTTGACCTCGGCCATGACGGCGAGCTTGATGACCTGATAGTCGTCGCCTGCCATCTGCTGGATCATCTGGCTGCCGAGGTTGGAGGTCATCACGATCACGGTATTCTTGAAATCGACGGTGCGCCCCTGCCCGTCGGTCATCCGCCCGTCATCGAGCACCTGCAGTAGCACGTTGAAGACGTCGGGGTGAGCTTTCTCAACCTCGTCGAATAGGATGACGCTGTAGGGCTTGCGACGCACCTGCTCCGTCAGGTAGCCGCCTTCCTCGTAGCCGACGTAGCCCGGAGGCGCGCCGATCAGGCGGGCGACCGAGTGTTTTTCCATGAACTCGCTCATGTCGATACGGATCAGGTGCTCTTCCGAGTCGAACAGGAACTCGGCAAGCGTCTTGCAGAGTTCGGTCTTGCCAACACCAGTGGGGCCGAGGAAGAGGAAGGAGCCGTAGGGGCGGTTCTCGTCGGACAGGCCTGCTCGCGAACGGCGGATCGCATCCGACACGAGCCGCACGGCTTCGTCCTGCCCTACCACACGCGAATGCAGTCGATCTTCCATTCGCAGCAGCTTCTCGCGCTCACCCTGCATCATCTTGCTCACTGGGATGCCGGTTGCCCGCGACACGACCTCGGCGATCTCCTCGGCTCCAACCTGCGTCCTCAGCAGCTTGAATTTGCGCTCGCCATTGCCTGCCGTTTCGGCCGCCTTGAGTTGCGCCTCCAACTGGGGAAGCTTGCCGTACTGCAGTTCGGCGAGCTTGTCGTACTGACCTTTGCGCTGCATCTCGGCCATCTGTGCCCGCAGCTTCTCGATTTCTTCCTTGATGTGCTGACTACCCTGGACACTTGCCTTCTCCGCACGCCAGATCTCGTCGAAGCTGGCGTACTCACGCTCGAGCTTTTCGATTTCTTCGCGGATCAGAAGGAGACGTTTCTGTGAGGCCTCGTCGGTTTCCTTCTTGACCGCCTCCTGCTCGATCTTGAGCTGGATGAGTCGGCGTTCGAGCTTGTCCATCGATTCCGGCTTCGAGTCGATCTCCATCTTGATCCGTGCGGCCGCCTCGTCGATGAGGTCGATCGCCTTGTCGGGCAGGAAGCGGTCGGTGATGTAGCGATGCGACAACTCCGCTGCCGCGACGATCGCCGGGTCGGTGATATCTACGCCGTGATGGAGTTCGTACTTTTCCTGCAGTCCGCGCAGGATCGCGATGGTGGATTCGACCGAGGGCTCGTCAACGAGCACTTTCTGGAAGCGACGCTCCAGGGCCGCATCCTTCTCGATGTACTTGCGGTACTCGTCGAGTGTGGTGGCGCCGATGCAGTGCAACTCGCCGCGCGCGAGTGCCGGCTTCAGCATGTTGCCCGCATCGATGGCGCCCTCGGCCTTGCCGGCACCGACCATGGTGTGGAGTTCATCGATGAAGACGATGATGCGCCCCTCTTCCTGGGCGATCTCCTTGAGTACTGCCTTGAGGCGCTCCTCAAACTCGCCGCGGTACTTCGCTCCAGCGAGCAGTGCGGCCATGTCGAGCGAAAGCACGCGCTTGCCCTTAAGCGTTTCGGGTACTTCGCCGTTAACAATGCGCTGTGCGAGGCCTTCGACGATCGCAGTCTTGCCCACGCCCGGCTCGCCGATCAGGACCGGGTTGTTCTTCGTGCGCCGCTGCAGGATCTGGATCGCCCGGCGGATTTCATCGTCGCGGCCGATGACGGGATCCAGCTTGCCGGCGCGTGCGCGATCGGTTAGGTCGAGGCAGTATTTCTTCAGCGACTCGCGCTGCCCCTCGGCATCCTGATTGCCCACGGACGCTCCGCCTCGCACGGCCTCGATTGCCGCTTCGAGCGGCTTGCGCGAGAGTCCGTGCTCCTTGAGCAGGCGGCCGGTGTCCCCCTTGTCTTCAGACAATGCGAGCAGGAACATCTCGCTCGCGATGAACTGGTCGCCACGTTTCTGCGCCTCACGGTCGGCGACGTTGAGGAGATTGGAGAGGTCGCGGCCGATCTGCACCTCCCCCCCGTAGCCTTCGACCTTGGGCAAGCGTGTGAGCAGCCTGTCCAGCGCGGTCTTGAGCGGCGGAACGTTCACGCCCGCGCGTTGGAGCAGCGAAACCGTTCCTCCATCTTCCTGGCCCAGCATCGCGAGGAGCAGGTGGACCGGTTCTATGAACTGCTGGTCGCCACCGACGGCGATGCTCTGTGCATCGGAGAGGGCCTGCTGGAATTTTGTGGTGAGCTTTTCGAAGCGCATGTGATCATCCTTTATCCGAATGGGGTTGATCGAGATATGGGGCCTTCGCGGGGCAATTCAACCTTCAGACCGCCGGGATATGGTCCATTATGGTCGGTGATCTGGCGCTTGCACCCGGTTTCGGCATCAATGCACTTGCTGCAATGCAGCATTCGTGATCAAATACCCGAGATAAGCTTTCGCTGGCACCGCGTATATTCGCTAACGTGCTATGTTGAAAGAATTCGGCAGAGGCACCAGAAGCCTCGATAATTTTTCAGCGCTCGTGGAGGAAGAACATGGCGATCAAGCAGGAACAGTTCAACGAAATCCAGAAGAAGAACTTCGAAGCGGCGATGCGCCTCGCGCAGATGTCGATCGAGAACTCGCAGCGGATCATGGAGCTTCAGGTCGCGACCGCCAAGAGCCTCTTCGAAGAGGGCGTGCAGAATGCCAAGGCGCTCTCCTCCGCGAAGGATCCGAAGGAAGTTCTGGAGCTGCGTTCGCACTACACCCAGAGCGCAACCGAGAAGATGCTCGCCTGTGCCCGCGAAATGGCCGAGCTGGCGAGCCGTACCCAGGCTGAAGTCGGCAAGCTCGTCGGCGAGCAGCTGTCGACCGGCAGCAAGGACGTGTTCGAATCCATGCAGAAGATGTTCTCGGGCATGCCGATCACCGACCAGAACGCCATGTCCGCGATCCAGAACGCGATGGACACGACGCGCGCCGCCTTCGAACAGATGACCCGCGCCTCGACCGAGGCCTTCCAGCTCTTCACCCAGCAGGGCAAGGGCAAGAAGTAATCCGGCCCTCATCAAGCACAACGGCGCCCGCGGGCGCCGTTTTCATTTCGGGCTCGGGAATGCCTAGCGGCTGCTCTGCTCCCAGCGCGCCGCGGCGGAGTCGTCGCTGTCGCGGGCATCGACCCAGCGCGCGCCTGCGGGAGTTTCTTCGAGCTTCCAGAACGGCGCACGCGTTTTCAGGTAGTCCATGATGAATTCGCATGCCGCGAAGGTCTCTCCCCGGTGGGCGCCGGCAACGCCGACGAACACGATCCGGTCGCCGGGCTCCAGCCGCCCGAATCGGTGTATCACCCTGACCCCATACAGCGACCAGCGCGCGCACGCCTGCTCGACGATCTCCTCGAGGGACTTCTCCGTCATTCCCGGATAGTGCTCGAGCGTCATTGCGCCGACGCTTGACCCGCCGCTCACATCGCGCACCAGGCCAACGAAGGTCGCAACCGCACCAACCTCGTGGCGTCCGGCCGACAAGGCCGAGATTTCCGCTCCGACGTCGAAGTCTTCAGCCTGCACGCTCACCGTCATGATTCAGCCTCCGGTCACCGGGGGAAAAAAGGCGATCTCGTCGCCGGGCAACACGGGGTCGGCTGGTGCCGCCATGCGCTGGTTGCGCGCTGCGCGAACGTTGCGCCCTTCGCCGAGCGCCTTCCACTTCTCGCCGCGATCGGCAAGGAAGGAACGCAATTCGCCGACGGTCGATACGCCCGACGGAAGGACAAAGCTCTCCTCGGTGCACCCGAGTGCGTCCTTGAGTGAGGCAAAGTACAGGATCTTGACGGTCATGGTGTCAGCAAAGCAGTTGGCCGTAGGGCAGGAAACGGATCATCTCACCTTTTCGGATGGGGGTCTCCGCTGGGATGTCGGCCAGTCCCTCGGCCCACACGATGGAAGACAGCGCTGCGGCGCCCTGGTTGCCATGGATCTCCACTGCGCCCGACTCGTTGATGCGCGCGCGAAGGAATTCGCGCCGCCGGTCGGGTCTCGGCCAGTCGAAATCCGCCCGCAGCGTCAGTGCCTTGGGAATCACCGACGCGGCCCCCTGCGTTGCGAGGATGAAGGGGCGAACCATCAGCAGGAATGTGACAAAACTGGACACCGGATTGCCGGGAAGGCCGATGAAGGCCGCGGCACCCACATGACCGTATGCGAGCGGTTTGCCAGGCTTCATCGCAATCTTCCACAGATCCAGCGAACCCTCGGCCTGGACGGCAGGCTTGACGTGGTCTTCCTCTCCGACCGATACGCCGCCGCTGGTCAGGATCAGGTCGTGACCTTCCGCCGCCGCGCGCAGCACCGCGCGCGTTGCTTCCAACTGGTCCGGAACGATGCCGAAGTCGGTCACGGCGCAGCCCAGCTGTTCGAGAAGCACGCGCAGTTGAAAGCGGTTCGAGTTATAGACGCCGCCGGGCGGCAGCGATTCGCCCGGCATTACAAGCTCGTCGCCGGTGGAAAACAGCGCAACCCGCATCCTGCGTATGACGGCAAGCTGGGCGATGCCGACCGATGCGGCAAGCCCGATCTCCTGGGCGCGCATGCGGGTCGCTGCGGGCAGGACCACGTCACCGCCGGCGATCTCGCTGCCGGCGGCACGCATCGCTTCTCCGGCGCGGGGAGCATGGTTGATGACCACCTCGTCGCCGGCATGCTCGCACAGCTCCTGCATCACCACCGCGTCCGCTCCGGGCGGCAACGGGGCGCCGGTAAAGATGCGCGCCACCGTACCGGGCTGTAGCGTGGTCCCCACGCTGCCCGCGGGTATACGCTGCGATATCGGCAGGCGCGTTCCGGCAGCGGGCACGTCGCATGTGCGCACCGCGTAGCCGTCCATCATCGATGTGTCGAGCGCGGGCACCGCGATCGGGGACCGGACGTCGGCCGCGAGCACGCGCCCGTGCGCTACGAGCGTGTCGACCATCTCCATCTCGCGGATCGGCCGGGCTTTCGCAAGCAGGGTCGAAAGCGCTTCGTCAAACGGCAGCATGTCAGGATTCATGACGGGACGCGTATTCGATGATGAAGCGGACGATCTCGTCCGGTTCGTTGAGCGGCAGGAGGGGCAAGGGACAGTCCAGCGGGACGTCTGCAGCGACCCCGACGACGTGGGGATTCTCGAGCCACAGCGGCGGCTTGCCGTGAGCAGGGCGATGGACTTCGATCTTCGGCACCGGCGCGGCCTTGAAACCCTCGATCAGGACGACGTCGCAAGGCGACAAGACGCGCAGCTGCTCTTCCAGCGTCGGCTCCGGCGCGCCCCTCAGTTCATGCATCAACACCCACCGGTCGTTGGACAGCATGAGCACCTGACTCGCGCCTGCTTCCCGGTGGCGGTAAGAGTCCTTGCCCGGTTTGTCGAGATCGAAACCGTGATGGGCGTGCTTGATCACCGACACGGCGAGTCCCCGGGCGTTGAAGCAGGGAATCAGCTTTTCGATCAGGGTCGTCTTGCCCGAGCCGGACCAGCCGGCGATACCGAATACGATCATCGTGTTGGTGCCTTCCATTGGCGGAATGGAAGAATAACTCAAGCGCCGCGCTGCGCACACGGCAAGGCAACGACCGTTGCAAAACCACCGCCCGGCGTACGGAAGTTAGTGGTCTGCCCGCGGTACAGGCGTGCGGCCGCCAGCTGCACCGCACCTCGATAGGCATAGACTCGCAGGTCCATCTTCAGATCCGTGGCCACGCCTTCCACGGACAGGCGCCGGGCGCTCGGGGGAACGAGCTCCTGAGCGATGTAGTCGCCTGCAAGGATGCTCGCGAATACGCTGCGGGTCAGCTTGTCGCCACGGTACGCGGCCCGGCTGCCGAAACCCGTCGCGGGCTTGAAGAACAGCTCGCGTCGGTGCTTCCACAATGCATCGGCGTCGTCCATCCGCACGCGCACCGTATGCGGGATACCGGTCACGAGGACGCTTCGCGTGGTGGCGTCGATACCCAGCGACTGCAGGAAATCGTCGTCGCACAACAGCGCCAGATTGCCCTTGTCGGCATACAGCGCATGCGCGCGCGGGTGCGGCGTGATCACCGCAGCCTGAGCATGCCACGCCTCCGCAAGGGCAGCCGAGGCGGGCTCATCGAAGCTGAAGTCGGTGAGCCGGTTATACACGAGGTCCACTTCTTCACCGTCGAGCAGGAGTCTCCCCCCGACAAAGCGCAGTGCGGCCGGATCGCAGATCCACGCCTTCAGCCCGTGACGTTCGAACAGTCGCTGGAACAGCAGGAATTCGGGCAGGAGATACTGGGCCTGCGGATCGCGATCGACGATCGCAATAGTGCGCAGCGGTGCGTCGGCGCGGACGGAGCGCCACTCGGCAAGGAACATCTCCAGGAACAGGCGCTCCGGGTCTTCTTCGCTCCGTGACGCCAATGGTGCCACTTCGGCGCAGCACGCACGCTGCGCACGCGCGAGCGCGACATTCAGCAAGCCGCCGCCGGCATTGGTGTTGATTTCGATGAGTCGCGGGCCGTCGGCCCCGAGATGGAAATCGAAGCCGAGAAACACGCCGCTCGCCGCGCAATCGATGCGCGCGCTCGCCGGCGCATGTTCCAGCACCGCGGACTGCCAGCCCGGCAAGCTGACGACGCGCTCAACGGCCTCGACGAGTGCAGCTGCCGCGTCGAGATGACGCTCGGCGACGAACGCCACGGAATCGGCGAAAAGGTGGGGCCGGGTTGCATTGATCGTCGCGAGCAGTGCACCATCGCGCGGATCGCGCTCGAGCTCGGCCTTCAGACGGGCATGATCCAGAGAAACGCACTGACAGCCGCGATTCATGCGTTCGACGATGTCGTCGCAGTCGCCGTCTGCGATCGCCTGGATGAGCGGATCTCGTGCCAGTGCCGATGTCGCAGTCATGAGTGTTCCCGGGTCGGTGACGAATCAGGCTCCGCCGGGAGGCGGGAGCTGCTCGAGGAAGGCAACGGCCTCCGCTTCCACGCGGGTGCGCCGCATTGGCGGCAGGCTTCGCCAGACGATCTTGCCGTACTGCTTATCGATCATCCGCGGATCGCAGATGCACAGCACACCGAGATCGCGCTCGCTGCGAATCAGGCGACCTGCCCCCTGTTTCATGTTGATCACCGCACGCGGCAACTGATAGTGCATGAACGGATTGTGCCCGCTCTTCTGCAGATGCTCCACCCGTGCGGCGAGCACGGGGTCGTCCGGCGGCGCGAAGGGCAGCTTGTCGATCACGACCACTGACAGGGCGTCGCCGGGCACATCCACGCCCTCCCAGAAGCTCTGGCTGGCAACGAGCACCGCGTTCCCCTGCCGTCGGAACCGGTCGAGCAGTTCGGAACGCGAACCTTCGCCCTGCAGCAACAGCGGCAGTTTTTCTCCCGCGCGTTCGAGGCCGTCGGAGATCAGCCCGTGGATGCGCTTCATCGCGCGCAGCGACGTGCATAGCACGAAGGTTCGACCGCGCGCGGCGCGAATCAGGGGCAAGGCGATACGCGCGACGGCCTCGGCGTACTCGGGGTGGTTCGGATCGGGCATCCCGGCCGGTGCGTACAGCAGTGCCTGCTTCGCATAGTCGAAGGGGCTTCCCCATACGGCCGTGACCGGCGGCGGTTCGATCCAGCTCAGCCCCATCTCATTGCAGTAATGGGTGAAATTCTGTCCGACGGCCAGCGTCGCCGAGGTGAAGATCCACGCCCGGGGATGACTCTCGAGCTGACGCCGAAAGACCCCCGAAACATGCAGCGGGGTCGCGTTGAGCGCAGCGGACTGCGGAAACACCTCGACCCAGCGGATGAACTCACCCGCGTCCGGCGAGCGCCACCGGACCAGGCGCTCGCCAATCTCCGCCGTGCGCCGCAGGCAGTTCGCGAGTCCCTCGCTGCGTTCGGCCTGCGTTTCGAGCACTGCGGCGAATGCATCGATTTCGCCGTTCAGCGCATCGAGGCTCTTGGCGAATTCCGGCAGCGCCGCAACCTGTGCCGCCGAGAGACGTGCGGGCTCGCTTCCGAAGGCCAGCCGGAAATCACGCGCGGCCTTCTCGAGCGTGCGTGTGGCGTCGATAAGATCCCGGCAGTCACGCGCACCGGCGAGCGTCTCCGAGCGCGTGTCGCGTGCGAGTTCGAGGATTTGTGCCGTCGACACGCTCTCGCCGAAGAACAGGCTGGCAGTCTCGGGAAGTTGGTGGGCTTCGTCGAAAATCACCGCGTTGCAGGACGGTAGCAGTTCCCCCATCCCTTCGTCGCGCAACATCACGTCGGCGAAAAAGAGGTGGTGATTCACGACCACCACGTCCGCATCCATCGCCGCGCGCCGGGCAGCCAGCACAAAACATTCCTTCACATTGGGGCATTCCTGCCCCAGGCAGTTATCGCGTGTGGAAGTCGCGGCAAACCACGCGGGCGAATCCTCCCGCACCTCGCTGCATTCGGCCTTGTCGCCGCTTTGGGTGATCTGGGCGAATCTCGCGATCGCGCGCAAATCAGCGGCATCCTGTGCAGTGAGGAAACGTCCATCGCGCGCATTGCGCTCAAGATGATAGGGACACACGTAATTCGCGCGCCCTTTCAGCAGCGCGATCGTGACAGGCACCTTCAGGGCGGCGCGGATGGTCGGAAGGTCGCGATTGAACAACTGATCCTGCAGCGTCTTCGTCCCGGTGGACAGGATGACTTTTCCACCAGAAAGCAGCGCAGGGACAAGGTAGGCAAAGGTCTTGCCCGTGCCGGTGCCCGCCTCAGCCACCAAGACGCGGTTTTCCCGCAGAGCCTCCGCAATGTGGCGCGCCATCTCGAACTGCTGCGGTCGCGGGCGAAACGACGGAATTGCCGCCTCGAGGGGGCCGCCCGGCGAAAAGGCGCTTTCCAGATCGGTCATCGTTGATCCATGGCTCCCCGATTAGCCGGTCGCGCGCTCAATCTACGCGGTGGCCCTGTGCAAGGTACTCACGGCTACGCATTTCGATGAGACGGCTTACCGTGCGCACGAATTCATGCGCGTTGTGCCCCTGCGTGTAGAGCTCTGCAGCATCGACCTCGGCGCTGGCGATCAGTTTCACCCGGTGGTCGTACAAGACGTCGACAAGCCAGGTGAATCGCCGCGCCTCCGAGGCGTTGCCCGCGCTCATTCGCGGGATTCCCGACAGGATCAGCGTGTGGTGTTCCCGTGCGATCTCGAGGTAATCATTCTGTGAGCGCGGCCCTCCGCAGAGGGTTGCGAAGTCGAACCAGATCACGCCGGTCGCGTGACCGAGTATCGGCAGCCGGCGTTCGAACAGGTCGATCTCGCCTTCCGCCGGCTCACTCGCGGCCAGATGATAGAAATCGTCGCGCATCTTGCGTTCCGCCGCCCCGTCGGCCGGCACGAGGTAGATTTCCATCTGCTCCAAGGTTCGCAGCCGGTAATCCGTGCCGTGATCGACCTCGAAAACGTCAAAGCGCCGCTTGATCATCTGGATCGTCGGCATGAAGTTGATGCGCTGCAATCCGTTCGGATATAGGCCATCCGGCGGATAATTTGAAGTCATCACGAAGATGACCCCGCGAGCGAACAGTGCATCGAGAAGGCGCCCGAGAATCATCGCATCGGCGATGTCCGACACGTGAAATTCATCGAAGCACAGCAGCCGCGTTTCCTTGGCAACACGGTCTGCAACACGCTGCAGCGGATCCGGCTCGTTGTTGAAGTTCTTCAGGTCGTTCTGCACTTCCTGCATGAAGGCATGGAAATGCACCCGCCGCTTGCGCTGATACGGCACCGAATCGTAAAAGCAATCCATCAGGAAGCTTTTTCCGCGCCCCACCCCACCCCAAAAATACACGCTGCGCGGCATCTCAGGCCGCGCGAAAAGCTTTCGCAGGGTGCCGCGCCGCGCCGCCTTGAATCCCACAAGATCCGTGTAAAGCGTCTGCAATCGCTGTGCAGCGGCGCGCTGTTCGGGATCCGACTGGTAACCACGAGCAGCGAGTTGGGCCTCGTAGGCCTCGAGCATCCCGTACTCCGGGACATTCAGGACGCGATGGGGCATGGAACCAGCCTGAAACGGTAATGAAAAAAACGAGGGTGGTCCGGGATTATCCCGCACCACCCCGCGAGCGACCAGCCAGAAGGCCGATCAGAAATGCAGCGGACGCTTGTCCACCGCGAGTGCCGCCTCGTGCACCACTTCCGACAGGGTCGGGTGGGCGTGGCAGATGCGCGCCAGGTCTTCCGACGCCGCGCCGAACTCCATCGCGACGACGGCTTCCGAGATCAGCTCGGAGGCATTCGCGCCAATGATGTGCACGCCGAGGATGCGGTCAGTCGAGGCACAGGCCAGCATCTTTACGAAGCCCGTGGGGTCGCCCGACCCGAGCGCACGGCCGTTGGCCATGAACGGAATCTTGCCGGCCCGGTAGGCGACGCCTTCGGCCTTGAGCTGTTGCTCGGTCTTGCCGACCCAGGCGATCTCGGGAGATGTGTAGATCACGCCCGGAACCATGTCGAGGTTGCAGTGCCCGGCCTGTCCCGCGATGATTTCAGCCACCATGACAGCCTCTTCCATCGCCTTGTGCGCGAGCATCGGCCCGCGGACGACGTCGCCAACCGCGTAGACGTTCGGCAGGTTGCTCTTGCAGTGTCCGTCGACGACGATCTGGCCGCGTTCATTCACGTTCAGGCCGACGGCGGCGGCGTTCAGCCCATCGGTATTCGGGATGCGGCCAACGGACACGATCAGGCGATCGCAGTCGAGCTTCGCTTCCTTGCCGTCCTTGTCGGTGTAGGTGATCGACACACCCTTCTTCGTGACTTTGGTGTCGCCGATGGTCACGCCGGTCTGGATCTTGAGTCCCTGCTTCGCAAAGACTTTCAGCGCTTCCTTGGCCACATCGACGTCAGCGAAGCCCATGAAATCCGGCAGCGCTTCGAGCACGGTCACATCCGCGCCCAGGCGACGCCACACCGAACCCATCTCCAGGCCGATCACGCCGGCGCCGATGACGCCCAGCTTCTTCGGTACTGCATCGAAGTCCAGCGCACCGACGTTGTCGCAAACGATCTTGTTGTCGACCGGAACGCCGGGCAGATGACGGGGCTTGGAGCCCGTCGCGATGATGACGTGCTTGGCCTCGACCGTTTCGTTGCCAACCTTGACGACATAACCGCCGGCACCGGCGCTTTCAAAGCTGCCGTGCCCCGCCAGGAAGGTCACCTTGTTCTTCTTGAACAGACCCTTGATGCCCTGGGTGAGTTGGTCCACGACCTTGTTCTTGCGGCCGATCATCGTCGGCACGTCGATGCTCACGCCACCGCTCACCTTGATGCCCTGGCCCTCGAAAGCGTGTTCCGCCTCTTCGAACAGGTGCGAGGTGTGCAGCAACGCCTTGGAAGGGATGCACCCGACGTTCAGGCAGGTGCCGCCAAGACGCGGCTCGCCCTTCGGGTCAGCGTACGGATTCGACTCGGCACACGCCGTCTTGAAACCCAGTTGTGCGGCACGAATCGCCGCGACATACCCGCCAGGCCCGCCGCCGATGACGAGTACGTCGAATTGCTTGTCAGCCATCATTCACTCCAGAAAAAGGAAAAGCGTGGTGCCACGCCGGACGCATCGGTCCGACGGGGCACCACGCAATATGTCGATTACACGTCGAGGATCAGACGGGCCGGATCTTCCAGCGCTTCCTTCATCGTCACCAGGCCGAGCACAGCCTCACGGCCGTCGATGATGCGATGGTCATACGACATCGCCAGGTAGTTGATCGGACGGATCACGATCTGGCCGTTTTCGACCACCGGGCGGTCCTTGGTCGCGTGGATGCCAAGGATGGCTGACTGCGGCGGGTTGATGATCGGCGTCGACAGCATCGAGCCGAACACACCACCGTTGGAAATCGAGAACGTGCCGCCAGTGAGCTCCTCGAGCGACAGCTTGCCGTCCTTGGCCTTCTGGCCGTACTCGGCGATCTTCTTCTCGATGTCGGCGATCGACATCTGGTCCGCATCACGCAGGATGGGCACCACCAGACCGCGCGGCGAACCGACGGCGATGCCGATGTCGATGTAGCCGTGGTAGATGATGTCCGTACCGTCAACCGACGCATTCAGGATGGGGAACTTCTTCAATGCCGCCACCGCAGCCTTGACGAAGAAGCCCATGAAGCCGAGACGCACGCCGTGCGCCTTCTCGAACTTGTCCCCGTATTGCTTGCGCAGTGCCATGACCGGGGCCATGTTCACTTCGTTGAACGTCGTCAGGATCGCGTTTTCGTTCTTCGACTGGATCAGGCGTTCGGCGATGCGCGCACGCAGGCGGGTCATCGGAACGCGCTCTTCCGGACGCTCTCCGGTCAGCGTGAGCGAGGCCGGTGCCGCGGCCGGAGCAGCAGCGCGCGGCTGAGCCGCAACCGCATCTTCCTTCGTCACGCGCCCGCCGCGGCCCGAACCAGCGACATCGGCACTTGCAATTCCCTTCTCTTCGAGAATCTTGCGCGCAGCCGGGCTGGCCGCTCCGGCCGCAGCGGCCGACGGTGCCGCAGCGGGCGCAGCAGCAGCCGGGGCAGCCGCAGGAGCCGCCGCGCCGGCGGCCGCCTTGGCTTCGGTGTCGATCTGGGCGATCAGTTCGCCGGACGTCACATTTTCGCCGTTCGCCTTGACGATCTTGACGATCACGCCATCGGCCGGAGCCGGGGTCTCGAGGACCACCTTGTCGGTCTCGATGTCGATCAGGTTCTCATCACGCGACACCGCGTCGCCTTCCTTCTTGTGCCACGAAACGAGCGTGGCTTCAGAAACCGATTCCGACAGTTGCGGAACTTTCACTTCAATCAGCATGTATCCTTCTCCCGAAGTTCGAGCTTTTGCTTATTAGTTGGGTGATTGTTGCGTCGTGTCCTGGATGGGACCGAATGCGTTCTCGATGACGGCCTTCTGCTGCGCGTTGTGCTTGGCGTAGTAGCCCACCGCCGGCGAAGCCGACGCCGGACGGCTGACGAGCAGCAGTTTGCGCTTGGTGCCCAGCACGTTGACCAAGTGCTGGCGCGACGCCAGCCAGTACCACGCCCCCTGGTTGCGCGGTTCTTCCTGGACCCACACGACTTCCTTGGCATTGGGGAACTGGTTGATCGCCGCGGCGAAGGCGTCCGTCGGGAACGGATAGATCTGCTCGATACGGACAAGCGCCGTGTCGGTGATCTTGTTCTCGCGACGATGAGCGAGCAGTTCGTAGTAGATCTTGCCCTGGCACAGCACCACGCGCTTGACCTTCTTCGGATCGAGTTTCTCGACCTCGGGGATCACGGTCTGGAAGCTGCCGGTGGCCAGTTCGTCGATTGTCGAGATCGCTTCCTTGTGACGCAGCAGCGACTTCGGCGTGACGATGATGAGCGGCTTGCGCAGCTTGCGCAGCATCTGGCGGCGCAGCAGGTGGAAGACCTGGGCGGGCGTCGTCGGAACGCAGATCTGCCAGTTGTTCTCGGCAGCGAGGCTCATGAAGCGCTCGGGACGGCAAGACGAATGCTCGGGCCCCTGCCCTTCATAGCCGTGCGGGAGCATCATCACGAGGCCGCTCAAGCGGCCCCATTTCGCTTCGCCGGAGCTGATGAACTGGTCGATCACGACCTGCGCACCGTTCACGAAGTCGCCAAACTGGGCTTCCCAGACGACCAGCTCGTTCGGCTCGGTCGTCGAATAACCGTATTCGAAGGCCAGCACGGCCTCTTCCGAGAGCACCGAGTCATGACACTGGAAGCCGGCCTGGCCGTCCTGGATGTGATCCAGCGGCTTGTAGATGCCCTCGTCCCAGCGCTCGCGCTTCTGGTCGTGCAGCACGGCGTGACGATGGAAGAAGGTGCCACGACCGACGTCTTCACCGGAAAGTCGCACGGGGAAGCCTTGGGCCAACAGACTGGCGTAAGCAAGGTTCTCGCCCATGCCCCAGTCCAGTGCCTGCTCACCGCGGGCCATTGCCGCACGGTCGTCGATGATCTTCTTCACACGCGAGTGGAGCGCGAAAGTCTGCGGAATCGTCGCCAGCCGCTCGCCAAGGCGCTTGATCTCGCTGACCGGGATCGCGGTGTCGCATTCGTCGCTATACGCCTTCTTGAGGAACGGCGTCCAGTCCACCGAGAACTGGCGATTGTGGCCGGGCAGGACGGGATTGGACAGGAGTTCGCCGCGATCGAGATGTTCGCGATACTCGGCGATCATGCGCTCGGGTTCATCCGTCTGGCACGTACCCTCGGCGACGAGACGGTCGGCATACAGCTTGCGGGTGCCCACATGCTTCTGGATGGTGCGATACATCAGCGGCTGCGTCACCATCGGCTCGTCCTGCTCGTTGTGGCCGAGCTTGCGGAAGCAGATGATGTCGACGACCACATCCTTCTTGAATTCCTGGCGGAATTCGACGGCCAGCTGAGTGGCAAACGCAACAGCCTCGGGATCGTCACCATTCACGTGGAAGATCGGCGCTTCGACCATCTTGAAGATGTCCGTGCAATACAGCGAGCTGCGGTAGTCGCGCGGGTCTGAGGTCGTGAAGCCGATCTGGTTGTTGATGACGATGTGAACGGTGCCGCCCGTGCCGTAGCCGCGGGTCTGCGAGAAGTTCAGCATTTCCTGGTTCACGCCCTGCCCTGCCACGGCAGCGTCACCGTGGATCAGGACGGGAATGACCTGGCCCTTGGCCTCGTCGTTGCGACGAACCTGGCGGGCGAAAACGGAACCTTCGACCACCGGATTGATGATCTCGAGGTGCGACGGGTTGAACGCCAGCGTGAGGTGCATCGGACCTCCCGACGTCATGACGTCGCTGGAGAAACCCATGTGGTACTTCACGTCGCCCGCGGTCAAGTCGGCAGCAGCCTTGCCCTCGAATTCCGAGAACAGCATCGACGGCGACTTGCCGAGAGTGTTCACGAGGACGTTCAGACGGCCGCGGTGTGCCATACCGATGACAACTTCCTGCGCGCCAAGGGAACCGGCAACGCTGATCAGCTCGTCCATCGCGACGATCGCCGACTCGCCACCTTCCAGCGAGAAGCGCTTCTGACCGACGTACTTCGTGTGGAGATAACGCTCGAGCGTTTCCGCAGCGGTGGTGCGCTCGAGAATGCGCTTCTTCTTCGCGGAATCGAAACGCGGCGTCGCACGCACGCTCTCGAGGCGCGCCTGAATCCAGCGCTTCTGCGAAATGTCGGAGATGTACATGTATTCCGAGCCGACCGAACCGCAGTAGGTCTGGCGCACCGCTTCGAGGATCTCGCGCAGCGTGGCGTGATCGGTCGAGAAACCGTGGAACGAACCCGTATTGAAGCTGCGGGACAGGTCCGCCTCGGTGAAACCGTAGTACGAAGGCTCGAGTTCGGCGATATGCGGCCGCTCTGTCCGACGCAGCGGGTCAAGATTCGCCCACCGATTACCCAGGAATCGGTAGGCATTGATGAGCTGTAGCGTGCTGACCTGACGCTTGTCGTCGCCTTCGGCGACAACGGTGCGCGCCTGTCCGCGCTTGGCCATCTCGGCGAATGCGGCGATAACGGGGCCATGCGCCACGTCGCGCAACGCGGCGCCGCTCTGCGACTGAAGGTTGTCGAAATAGGCACGCCACGATTCCGGCACCGACGCCGGATCCGCGAGGTAATTCTCGTAAAGCTCCTCGATGAACGGCGCATTGCTGCCGAACAGGTGAGAAGTCGATCTTTGCTGAATGGTCATTGTTATGCCACCTGTAGTCTTATTGCATTGCTTGGGCTACTCGACGCTGCATGCCCGGCTTCTCCGAACAAAAACGGGATGGCCGCGTCGAACGACCATCCCGCGGAGATCATTGCCGGGATTCTCTCCCGCCCTTGAACATCAGTTACGGACGCTGGGTCAGGTCCGGAACGTTGCGGCGCGCAGCACCAATGTACAACTGGCGCGGGCGACCGATCTTGTACTCGGGATCAGTGATCATTTCTTCCCACTGGGTAATCCAGCCGACCGTACGAGCCAGCGCGAAGATGCACGTGAACATCGACGTCGGGATGCCCAGCGCCTTCTGAACGATGCCGGAGTAGAAGTCGACGTTGGGGTACAGCTTCTTCTCGACGAAGTACTCGTCTTCCAGCGCGATCCTCTCGAGTTCCTTCGCCAGCTTGAACAGACGGTCGTTCTCGAGCCCCAGTTCGCCGAGGACGTCGGCGCAGACCTTGCCCATCAGCTTCGCACGCGGATCGAAATTCTTGTACACGCGGTGACCGAAGCCCATCAGCTTGAAACTGTCGTTCTTGTCCTTCGCGCGCTTGATGTACTCGCCGACGCGCGACACGTCGCCGATCTCTTCCAGCATGTTCAGGCAGGCTTCGTTGGCGCCACCGTGCGCCGGGCCCCACAGGCAGGCAATACCCGCCGAGATGCAGGCAAACGGGTTTGCGCCAGACGAGCCCGCCAGACGGACCGTCGAGGTCGACGCGTTCTGCTCGTGATCGGCGTGCAGCGTGAAGATGACGTCGAGCGCACGCACCAGCACCGGGTTCGGCTCGTACTTCTCGCACGGCGTACCGAACATCATGTGCATGAAGTTCGCCGTATAGTCGAGATCGTTGCGCGGATACATGAACGGCTGGCCCATGTTGTACTTGTAGGCCATTGCAACGATCGTCGGCAGCTTCGCGATCAGGCGGTTGATCGAGATGTTGCGGTGCGCAGCATCCGAGAAATCCATCGCCTCGTGGTAGAACGCCGACAGGGCACCGACCACACCGACCATGACTGCCATCGGGTGCGCGTCACGACGGAAGCCCGAATAGAACTTCGTCATCTGGTCGTGCAGCATCGTGTGGTTCTTGATCGTCGTCTCGAACTCACCCTTCTGCACGGAGTTCGGCAGCTCGCCGTTCTTCAGGAGATAGGCAACTTCGAGGAAATTGCATTTCTCGGCCAGTTGCTCGATGGGATAACCCCGATACAGCAGCTCGCCCTTGTCACCGTCGATGAAGGTAATTGTGGACTTGCAACTCGCGGTTGAAAGGAACCCGGAGTCGTAGGTGAAAAGACCGGTCTTGGCACCCAGGGTGCGGATGTCGATGACATCGTTCCCGTGGGTACCGGTCATCACCGGGAATTCGACGGTGTTGCCATCGACGGTAAGCGTTGCGGTGCGTTCAGTGCTCATAGGTCATCCCTTATGCGTGCCCGTATTAACTACTAGCTCCCTGTGACGACCGTCCTGCCGAGTCAGCGCTGACTCAGCAGTCCGATCATCTCCTTCCAGCGGTCGACCTCGCAGGGACTGCTCCCGTTGACCATGGCCCACAGATCATGGTCCTCGCAACGGAGCAAGTCATCGAGGTCCGCCAACTGACCGTCCGTAAGACGGTCGAAGTCCCTTTCCAGAAAGCGTGCGAAGACGAGGTCGAGCTCCAGAAGAGCCCTACGACATTGCCAGCGCACGCGTCCCCGGTTGATGCTCATACCGCCCGGCTGACCATCATGTCCTTGATCTTGCCGATGGCGCGCGTCGGATTCAGACTCTTCGGACACACGTCGACGCAGTTCATGATGCTGTGGCAGCGGAACAGGCGGTACGGATCCTCGAGGTTATCGAGACGCTCGGTCGTCGCCTCGTCGCGCGTGTCGGCGAGGAAGCGGTACGCCGCCAGCAGGCCCGCAGGTCCGACGAACTTGTCCGGGTTCCACCAGAACGACGGGCAGGACGTCGAGCAGCACGCGCACAGGATGCACTCGTACAGGCCGTTGAGCTCTTCCCGCTCTTCCGGCGACTGCAGGCGCTCGCGGTCGGGAGGCGGCGTGTTGTTGACCAAGTAGGGCTTGATCGAGTGGTATTGCTTGAAGAACTGGGTCATGTCCACGATCAGGTCGCGGATGACCGGCAGACCCGGCAGCGGACGCAGCACGACCGGCTGAGCCAGCGTGTCGATGTCAGTCAGGCACGCCAGGCCGTTCTTGCCGTTGATGTTCATCGCGTCCGACCCGCACACGCCTTCGCGGCACGACCGGCGGAACGACAGCGAATCGTCCTTGGCCTTGAGACGCACGAGCGCATCGAGGAGCTTCTTGTCGGACTCTTCGAGTTCGACGCTGATGTCCTGCATGTAGGGCTTCTCGTCACGATCGGGATCGTAACGGTACATCTTGAAGTGAACAGTACGCTTGCTCATTTAACTATCTCTCCCGCACTTAGTAGGTGCGCTTGGCGAGCGCGATCGGCTCGACGTCGTGCGACAGCGGCTTCATGGTGACCGGCTTGTAATCGAGGCGGTTGCCTTCGCGGTACCACAGCGTGTGCTTGAGCCATTCATTGTCATTTCGGCCGTTCGGAAACTCAGCCGTATCCGGGGCATCGTCGCGAACATGTGCGCCGCGCGACTCCTTCCGCGCTTCGGCCGAAACCATCGTGGCCTTGGCAACTTCGATCAGGTTGTCGAGCTCGAGCGCTTCCATGCGCGCCGTGTTCCAGACCTTGGACTTGTCCTTGATCTCGGTACGCTTCGAACGCTCCGCGACGTCGAGAATGGCGGTTACGCCTTCCTTCAGCAGAGTGTTGAAACGGAACACACCCGCATGCTTCTGCATGGTGCGACGCATCGCGTTTCCGACTTCGGCGACGCTCTCTCCACCAGTCTGGTTCTCGAGACGGGAAATCCGCGCCAGCGAAGCGTCCGCGGCATCGGCCGGCAGGGGCTTCAGCGACAGGTTGCCGCTCTGGATGTCTTCGACCACGGATTCGCCGGCGGACTTGCCGAACACAAGCAGGTCGAGCAGCGAGTTGGTGCCGAGGCGGTTCGCGCCATGCACCGAGGCACATGCGCATTCGCCCGCGGCGTAGAAGCCGACGACCGGGGCATTCGGCTCGCCGTCCTTCGGCACGACCACCTGACCCTTGTAGTTCGTCGGGATGCCACCCATCTGGTAGTGACAGGTCGGAACGACGGGGATCGGGGCCTTGATCGGATCGACGCCGGCAAACTGGATCGAGATCTCGCGGATGCCGGGCAGACGCTTCATGATCGTCTCGGGCGACAGGTGCGTGATGTCAAGCAGCACGTGATCCTTGTCCGGACCGCAACCACGGCCTTCATTGATTTCGGTGACCATCGAACGGGACACGACGTCGCGCGACGCCAGATCCTTCAGGTTGGGTGCATAGCGCTCCATGAAGCGCTCGCCCGCGGCATTACGCAGGATACCGCCTTCGCCACGCACGCCTTCGGTGATCAGCACCCCCGCGCCCGCAACACCGGTCGGGTGGAATTGCCAGAATTCCATGTCCTCGAGCGGAATACCCGCACGCGCAGCCATGCCGACGCCGTCACCGGTATTGATGAAGGCGTTGGTCGAACTGTGGAAAATACGCCCGGCGCCGCCCGTCGCGAAAATCGTCGCCTTCGCGTGGAAGATGGACACTTCGCCGGTTTCAAGCTCGAGCGCGGTCACACCGACGACATCGCCGTCCTGATCGCGAATCAGGTCGAGCGCGATCCACTCGACGAAGAACTGGGTGTTTGCGCGAACGTTGCGCTGGTAGAGCGCGTGCAGCATCGCGTGACCGGTACGGTCCGCCGCTGCACAGGAACGCGACACGGGCGACTGGCCGTAGTTCTGCGAATGACCACCGAACGGGCGTTGGTAGATCTTGCCATTATCGGTGCGATCGAAGGGCATGCCGTAGTGTTCGAGTTCGACAACCACTTCGTTGGCCTTGCGGCACATGAATTCGATAGCATCCTGGTCGCCCAGCCAGTCCGACCCCTTGACGGTGTCGTACATGTGCCAGTGCCAGTTGTCTTCGGTCGAGTTGCCCAGCGATGCGGCAACGCCCCCTTGGGCGGCGACGGTATGCGATCTGGTCGGAAAGACCTTGGTCAGCACGGCGGTCTTCAGACCAGCCTCGGAAAGTTGCAGGGCCGCACGCAGACCGGCACCGCCGGCGCCAACGATAACTGCGTCAAAAGTACGCTTAGCGACAGTCACGCTCACAGCCTCCAAAGAATCTGCGCAGCCCAGCCGGCGTAGCCGACGAGCAGGAAAACCGTTACAAGATGCAGAGCCAGACGCACGCCGACCGGCTTGATGTAGTCCATGAAGATGTCACGCACCCCGATCCAGGCGTGATAGAAAAGCGCCAGGAAGAACAGGAACGCGAAGAACCGCACGATGCCGTTGCGGAACAGGCCGGACCACGTCTGATAGGTCATCTCGGGCAGACCGAGCGCAGCCGCCGCGAACAGAATGGTGAAGATCACCATGAACAGCGCAGTCGCGCGCTGCGCAATCCAGTCGCGCAGGCCGTAGTGAGCACCGACGACGATACGCTTTACCATAGCTTCACCCCAATGATCACGGTCAGCGCAATGCTGACGACCAGCACGATGCGCGAGCTGTTGCGGGCAGACGGGAGGTCGATGCCCTTGTGAAGATCGAGCAGGAGGAAGCGAATGCCCGCGCAGAAGTGATGCACGTAGGCCCAGAGCAAGCCCAGCAGGAGAATCTTGACGAGAGGATTGCCGACAATACTCTTGTACGCTGCGAAGGACTCGGGCGAAGCGAGGCTGCGATCGAGCAGGTACAGGAGGAACGGCAGCATCAGGAACAGCCCCGCACCGCTGACCCGATGAAGAATGGAAACGATACCCGGCAACGGGAGCCGGATTTCGTGCAGGGCCAGGAATTTGGGCCGCTGCTTTCGCGCTATGGCTTCTGACATATTGTTTTACCCCTAGTTTGGCGACGGTTGCCCGACGCGGTTCTCCCAACTTGTAAAGCGCGAGAATTATATACGCGGAACGCAGTCATTCCGCCGCGTCGCGCGCTCAATTCAGTTCATTCAGATAAAAATGCTCGGCGGTGGAATACAGGCCGCGCCGCCATTCAACCGGCTTATCGCCATAGGTGTACGTCACCCGCTCGACCGACAGAAGCGGGGTCCCCTCCTGCACCCGCAGCGTCTCGCTCGTCGAGCGGTCGGCCGCCACAGCGCGGATCCGCTCCTGCGCACGAATCATGCGCAAGCCGAAGCGAGTTTCGAACAGGCTGTAGAGCGATCCGTTCCAGCTCTGCAGCACCTCCAGGGTCAAGCCGTGGAAAATCTCTCCCGGCAGATAGATCTCGTCGATCACCACGGGCTTCTGCGCAAACCTGAGCAGGCGCCGCACGATGATGATGGGTTCGCCCTGCTCGATGCCGAGCATGCGCGAAGCCTCCTGCCCCGCCTTGGCGCGCCAGCAATCCATCGGCACGCTCTGGGGGTGCGCGAGATCGCCATCCATCGGCACGAGACGCAGGAAACGGAACAGCGCACGCGGATCGTTATGCGACGCGACGAAGGTGCCTTTGCCCTGCTTGCGCACGAGAAGGTTCTCGGCCGCCATTTCGTCGATGGCCTTGCGAACCGTCCCTTGGGAAACGCTGAATCGCGAGGCGAGCTCCTGCTCGCTCGGAATCACCTGCCCGGGGCGCCATTCGCCCGACTCAAGTGCCTGAAGTATCAGGCCCTTGATCTGCCGGTAAAGCGGACTGAAGGTTGGGGATTCCTGTGCCATGAGCGCATTTCATCACAAAATTATTCGAGCGTCCATTATCAGTCTAATGTCTTATATAAGACAAGTGACATTCATTGACACACACCGGACTTGCTTCTACCATCCTCCCGCCCCGGAAACCGATTTCCGGTTCTCCAAAGTCGAACGCCGAGCTGCAATCGCGGGCGCAAGATCTACAATCAAAACCGTCTTCTCTTCAATTCGCTTTAGAGGGAGTACTCAGATGAGCAAAGCCCCCGTCCGTGTCGCCGTCACCGGCGCTGCCGGCCAGATCGGATACAGCCTGCTGTTCCGCATCGCCAGCGGCGAAATGCTGGGCAAAGATCAGCCCGTGATCCTGCAACTGCTCGATCTGCCGCAAGCCCAGAAGGCGGTCAAGGGTGTGATGATGGAGCTGGAAGACTGCGCCTTCCCGCTGCTCGCCGGCATGGTTGCGACCGATGACCCGAACGTCGCATTCAAGGATGCCGACTTCTGCCTGCTCGTCGGTGCCCGTCCGCGCGGCCCCGGCATGGAACGTGCTGACCTCCTGACCGCAAACGGTGCAATCTTCACCGTTCAGGGCAAGGCGATTGCCGAGAACGCCAAGGAGACCGTCAAGGTTCTCGTCGTCGGCAACCCCTGCAACACCAATGCCTACATCGCCGCTGCTGCTGCCAAGAAGGTCGGTCGCACGAATCCGAACAACTACCACGGCATGCTGCGCCTGGACCATAACCGGGCACTGTCGCAACTCGCTGCGAAGACCGGCCGTCCGGTTTCGAGCCTGAAGAAGATGGTCGTGTGGGGCAACCACTCGCCCACCATGTACGCCGACTATCGCTTCTGCACGTCGAACGGCGACTCCGTCAAGGCGCTCGTCAACGACCACGCCTGGAATAATGACGTCTTCCTGCCGACGGTCGGCAAGCGCGGCGCGGCGATCATCGATGCGCGCGGCCTTTCGTCCGCCGCTTCGGCCGCGAATGCTGCGATCGATCACATGCACGACTGGGCCCTCGGCTCCGACGACTGGGTGACGATGGGTGTTCCGTCCGACGGCTCCTACGGTATTCCGGTAGGCGTCGTGTTCGGCTTCCCCTGCGAGTGCAAGAACGGCGAATTCAAAATCATCCAGGGACTCGAGATCGACGAGTACTCGCGCGAGAAGATCAACAAGACCCTTGCCGAACTCGAAGACGAGCGTGCTGCAGTTGCCGACATGCTGAAGTAATCGGCCCTGCGCCAGAATTCAGCAGGAAGCCGCGGCAGTGCGCCGCGGCTTTTTTTTGCCCGCGGGTTTCAGCAGAATCGCACTCTCGACACGTTTATGGACAAAGTCATGCAACACCCAGCCGACGTTCTTTTCGCCGGAGAGAAACCCTTTCCCGCCCTTCCCGCCGTTGACCACTATGCCGGCTCGGAGAAGCTGATGAGAAAGGCCTTGCAGCTTCAACAGGAGCTCGGGCCGATCTTCGACGTGACGTGCGACTGCGAAGACGGAGCGCATGCCGGAGCCGAAGCAGAACATGCGGCGATGGCGGCCGAATTGATTGAGTCGGCGGACAATCGTTTCGGACGAGTCGGGGCGCGCATTCACGACATTACCCACGGCCACTGGAAGCAGGATCTCGAGATTCTTGTCGGTCAGGCAGGTCGGCACCTCGCGTTCATCACCCTCCCCAAAGTGCGCTCCGCGACGGACGCTGCAGAACAGATCGGCGCGTTGCGCGCGATCGAGGCGACGCACGGGATCGACAAGGCGATACCCGTCCACGTGCTGATCGAAACACATGGGGCGCTGCGCGAGGCATGGGAAATCGCCACCCTGGACTCCGTCGAGTCACTCGATTTCGGACTCATGGACTTCGTGTCCGGACATCATGGCGCGATCCCGGGAAGTGCGATGACCAGTCCGGGCCAATTTACGCACCCGCTGGTCGTCCGGGCAAAAGCGGAGATCGCTGCAGCGGCGCTCGGCAATGGCGTCGTCCCGTCCCACAATGTCACCACGGAACTCAAGGACCTCGAGTACATACGCCGGGATGCCGAGCGCGCGCGACGCGAGTTCGGCTACCTGCGCATGTGGAGCATCCATCCGAACCAGATCCGGCCCATCGTCGAAGCAATGCGCCCGGATTTTTCCGAAGTCGAGGCAGCCGTCGAGATTCTCGTCGGAGCCCAAGCGCTTGGTTGGGGTCCGACCCAGCACCGGGGAAAGCTCCACGACCGGGCGTCGTATCGCTATTTCTGGGAGTTGCTGTCCCGAGCCAAGGCCATGGGGATGGCAATCGGCGAAGAAGCCGAGCAGCGCTTCTTTCGCTGAGGGCACGCGCCGCCATTCCTGGCCGGCACGAGATGCTGACTGCGCGCAGCGACAACAGCCAAGGCCGCACGGTGCGCGGCACATGCGGGCGCCACGATCATCGTCGCCCGCTGGAGGCCGCCCCTGGACGGGCCGTTCTACCGCCAGTCGGCGGGCCCGACCGAACGGGAAACCTCAGCGACCGCGAAACTGGCGACGAGGCGCGGGAGGGGCATCGCTCCGCTCTTCCTTGTGGCGAAAGCTGATGCGAGCCTTCGTCAGGTCATACGGTGACAACTCGACGCTCACCTTGTCGCCGGCGAGAATCCGGATGCGATGCTTGCGCATCTTGCCCGATGCGTAGGCCTGCACTTCCACGCCATTCTCGAGAGTCACGCGGAAGCGCGTATCGGGAAGCACTTCGTTCACAACGCCTTCCATTTCCAGCAGTTCTTCCTTCGCCATTTCAACTCCTCGAAAACAGGCAATATCCGGGGGCACGACGGTCCATCGTGCGAATTCAGGTCGCAACGCCGCGCCACGACCGTTCACGGCGCAGCGACCCGCGCCCCCGATGCACTCGACTGCAATCAGGAAACACCGGAACGATCCAGACGAACGGAATAATGCAGGGCCTGGACGGGGATGACGTTTCGCTGCGACGTCGGGGAAGACCGGCACAACCGGCCGAGAGTGAGCCGCAACGTTGTTACGGCCCGGGACTCGATAATACATTATAGCGGAACGCGTCACCGCGCCCCAAATCGAGCCCTTCCGGGCCGAATGTGCGTTGTGCGGGCCGGGCTTTCTTTATAATGAAAAGATGACGGTTCCCGAAACCTTCCCCGAAAGCTGCACGGTGTTCTTTGCCGATCTCGCCGGCAGCACCCGGCTTTACGAGCGTGCAGGGGACGCCGCTGCCTACCGTCTCGTCGAGCAATGCCTGCTGGGAATGCGACGGGAGATTCAGGCCTGTGGCGGCAGGGTGGTGAAGAACACCGGTGACGGATTGCTAGCGGTTTTTTCCGACCCGAACGGAGCGCCGGAGGCGGCGATAAGAATCCATAACGTCGTTCAGGACCTTCCGCGTGTGTCCGGGCAGAAAATGGCCGCGCGCGTCGCTTTCCACACCGGCACGGTGATCGTCAGCGAAGACGACGTCTTTGGTGACACCGTAAACGTCGCGGCCCGCCTGCTCGAACTCGCATCGCCGGGGCGCGCGATAACCTCGGAACAAAGTGTTCAAGAGCTGAAGACTGAATGGCGCAGCCTCCTGCATCCGCTCCAGAGCAGAAGCCTGCGGGGTGTGTCGCGCCTGACGGCCCCGTTCGAGCTCGTATGCGAATCAGTGGGCGACCTCACGGTCGTGCAGTGCGTGACGCTCGACGCAGAAGACTCCCCCGAATTGCGACTTAGCATCGGGGGCCGCTCGCTGACCCTGAACGCGCAAATGCCGAGTGCCCGGCTGGGCCGTGGGGCCTCCTCGGAGATCCGCGTCACGGACACGCGCGCATCCCGCGAACATGCCTACATAGAGCTGCGTGGCGACAAATTCGTCCTCGTCGACCGCAGTAGCAACGGCACCTTCGTCGCCATTGACGGAGAACGCGAGTTCGTGCTCTCGCACGAGGAAGTAGTCCTGAGAAAACGCGGTCGCATTGCGCTGGGCCGGTCGTCTTCGGAAAGCCACGACGTCATCGAATTCGCCGGTCTGTAAGAGTCGGGACGCAGGCCGACTGGTCCCTCCCTGCACCAGTTAGTGCTTGGCGCAGTCGGCGCGGCAAGCCGCGCAGTTGCTCCTGTCCACCCGTTTGCCCAGCGCCTGCTGGAGTGCGCAGACGGAGCGCCTGCAGCACACGAGCGCAGCCCCTTCCTTGCTGGCTGCTTCGCGGAAGCGCTGCATGACGTTATGCCCGAGGAAATCGGTGAAGAGGATGACCATGCCGATACCTGCCGGCAGGGTCGCCGTACGGCGCTGGTGCGCAGTCTCCCGACCGCTGACGTGCCCCGCAATGCGAATACCGAACTCTGACAAGACGTTCGGAATGTTGCCGAGGCGATCTGCTCCCACAATCAGTGCATCCATGTCATCCCTCAATCGGTATTGCGAATCGTTCGCAATAATACTGCCTGCAATGGGAACCATTTGCAAGTAAGAATTGTTCTCGATAGTATTGCGCCATCACCCCATGACAACGCAAGGGAACCACATGAACCAGACTCTGATCGCTTCCATCCTCGCCGGTCTTGGCCTCCTCGCCACCCAAGCCAATGCGGCGGATACCGAACTCAACCTGTACTCGGCGCGCCACTATCAAACCGACGAGGCTTTGTATTCGAGCTTCACGAAGCAGACCGGCATCAAGATCAACAGGATCGAGGCCAAGGAAGACGAACTGCTCGAGCGCATCCGCAACGAGGGTGCGAATAGCCCCGCCGACGTCTTCATCACCGTCGATGCATCGCGCCTGGCAAAGGCGGACGAACTCGGAATCTTCGCTCAGGTGAAGTCGAAAGTCCTCGAAGAGCGTATCCCCGCGCATCTGCGCACCGAGAACTGGTACTCGTATTCGACCCGCGCCCGCGTGATCGTGTACAACAAGGATTCGGTCAAGGCGGACGACGTGCAGACTTACGAGAGCCTCGCGGCCCCTGCCCTCAAGGGGAAGGTCTGCTCGCGTTCAGGCAGCCATCCGTACAACATTTCGCTCGGAGCGGCCCTCGTCAAGCACAACGGAGCCGAAGCGACGGAGACCTGGGCCAGGAATGTGGTCGCGAATTTCGCTCGCGCACCCAAAGGCGGTGACACCGACCAGATCAAGGCCGTGGCCGCAGGCGAGTGCGGCGTGACGATCGCCAACACCTATTATCTGGCGCGCCTGATGAACTCGGACAAGGCCGAGGACAAGGCCGTCGTCGCGAAGATCGGGACCGTCTGGCCGAACCAGAAGACGTGGGGTACGCATATCAATGTTTCGGGGGCAGGCATGCTGAAGAATGCCCCGAACAAGGGGGCTGCGGTGAAATTCCTCGAGTACCTCGCATCGGATGAGGCGCAGGCCTATTTTGCCAACGGGAACAATGAGTGGCCTGTCGTGGCGAGCGTCAAGGTGAGCAATGCCGCGCTCGATACGCTCGGCAAATTCAAGGCAGACAACCTGCCCGTCGGCGAACTCGCAAATACCGCTGCCGAAGCGCAGAAGATCTACGATCGCGCAGGTTTCCGGTGATCGGTCGGTCTGCGACGGGGCTGTCCCCTCGCAGACCAAATTCACGTCAGGGGGCACGCTGAAAATGGACGACGCCTTCCGGTTTGCCCGGAAGGCGTCGTTTTCTCAGGGGAGCCCGGCAGACGGCCTCAGGAAGAACTCGCTGCGGAGCGAGCTCTACTCGGACTGAGGGGTAGGTGTCGTATTCGGCTTCGGTGAGCGCTTGCGGAACTTACGCGCGGGTTTCTTCGCCGGCGCATCTTCGCTTGCCGGCGGCGGTGCCGCCGCCGCGGCCGCAGTGTTCTTCAGCTGGACTGCCGGCTTTTGCTGCGGGGGCGGCTTGCCTTGTCCTCCCGGCTTTTGCTGGCGCCCCCCCGGCCGCGGGCCACGGGAAGGCTTGGAGCCCAATCCCGTCGAGGGCGTCGGACGCCTCAAGTTCGGGTCGGGCGCGCCTTCACGATTTCCGGGCGCGAGACTGATCTCGAGTTCGTTGAGTTCGTCCCATTCGGCGTCGGAGCGCTGATTGTCAGGAATCGCCAGCAGTTCCTGCAGGCGACGACGCGGAGAAGTCGATTGCGGTGCATTCATGGTCGAATTATCCCATCGTTCGGGCGTGCCCGCTCCTGTTCTTGCTCAAAAAGTCGTGCGTGTGGCGTGTGCCAGGGATACAAGTTCCTTGTAGGGAACATTTCACTTCGGAAAACGACGTGACACTCTCTCCACGATCGATCCGCGCGCTGCCACCTCGGTCGCTCCAGCCCGCTTTGCCGCCTCGAACGCCTCTGGATCGTATTGCGGACCGAAAACGATGATATCGACCTGGGGAAAAGTCGCGCGCAACTGTGTTATGTGATCACAGGCATTACGCACCGCGAGATCCACGACGATGCAGTCGGGCGTATCCGTGCCGCGCTTCTTGAGCATGGTTGCACCGGAAGCCTTCCATTCCGACTCCAGCCGCATGCGGTTCATCAGATCATCGCACCACAATAGTATTTTGATTGTCATCCCGCATCCTCAGCAGTATTTCCCATTCGAAGCGCAATCTAGACTTCGGTTTCCTCGACCGTACGCCGGTTCCCGCGCGCGATCTGGCGCGAGATGATGAACATCGGCAACAGGCCGACCGCGACGATCGTCACGGCGGCCGTTGATGCCTCGGTCAGCCGTTCGTCCGATGCGAGTGTGTGAGCCTGCGTCGCCAAGGTATCGAAATTGAACGGCCTCATCACGAGAGTTGCCGGCAATTCCTTCATTACGTCGACAAAGACGAGCAGACCGGCGGTGAGCAGGCTGCCTCGCAGGATCGGGACATGGACACGCCGCAGCGTATCCCACTTCCCGACACCCAGGCTGCGGGATGCATCGTCCATGCTCGACGTGATCTTGCCCAGACTGGTTTCGACCGTATGCAGCGCGACGGAAAGAAAACGGCCGAGGTAAGCATACACGAGCGCAGCCATTCCCCCGGTGAGTACAAGCCCCGGATTCACGCCCGTCAGGCCCTGCCACCAGGCCGCGATCACATGGTCGAGCCTCGTGACCGGAATCAGCACCCCGACTGCGATGACCGAGCCCGGTACGGCATACCCGAGGCCGACGATGCGATTCAGCAGACGGGGCAAGCGCGTGCGAGCGAGACGCGCTGCGTAGCCGAGCAGGATCGCCAGCAGGACGGCGAGCAGCGCCGTGACCAGCGCAAGCACGAAACTGTTGCGTGCCAGTTGGATGAAGCGCGCGCCGAACTGCGCATCGCCCTCGACAAGCGCCATGCGTACCAGCAGGAAGGCGGGCAGCAGGAATCCGAGAAGGAGCGGCAGCAGGCAGGCTACTGTCGCGATAAGACCCATCAGTCGCGACAGCCGGACCGGCGTCGGCACCGCCTGTTGGCGCGAGGTGTTGTTGAAACGGGCGCGGCCGCGACTGGCGTGCTCGAGAACCAGCACCAGCACGACGAAGGCCAGCAGCATCGCGGAAAGCTGTGCGGCGGCGACGCGATCGCCGAGCGAGAACCAGGCACGGTAGATGCCGGTCGTGAAGGTCTGCACGCCGAAGTAGGAGACCGTTCCGAAATCCGCGAGTGTTTCCATCAGCGCCAGGGCGGAACCGGCAACCACGGCAGGTCGAGCCAAGGGCAGCGAGACACGGAAAAAGCTGCGCCATGGACCCAGGCCCAGCGAGCGCCCTGCTTCGAGCATTCCCGATGCGCGTTCGAGAAACGCGGTGCGTGCGAGAAGGTAGACGTATGGGTACAGGACGAACATGAACATCGCAACCGCGCCGCCCACTGTACGGACGTCCGGGAACCAGTAGTCACCCGCCTTCCATCCAAAAAGCTCGCGCAGCCCGCTTTGCAGGGGCCCTACGAACTGGAGGAAATCCGTGTAGACATAAGCCATCACGTAGGCCGGGACGGCGAGAGGCAACACCAGCGCCCACTGGAAGAAGCGGCGCCCCGGGAACTCGGTCATGGTGGTCAGCCAGGCCGTCGCCACCCCTATGGTCGACACGCCCAGACCGACCCCTGCACACAGGATCAGCGTGTTGCGGATGAACTCCGGCAGAACGGTGGACGACAGGTGACTCCAGGTCCCCGATGTTCCCCCTACGAAGACGTTCGAGAATACCGAGATCACCGGCATCGCGATCAACACGGAGATCAGCAGTGACCCGGCCGTCAACGACGACCAGCGCTCGCGCCACCTTCCCAGCCTTTCCTGAAAACTCATTTCGCTCCCGACGGGGTCACGCCGCAAGGTCCATTCCACGCGGCAGGCTGTCGAGAATTATAATTCATCCCATTTCGGTTACCGCGATGCAATAATGGCCATCGCACTTTTCAACGCTGTATCGGATTTTCAATGTCCCATCTCGAGCTCGCCGGCATCGATCTGGCTTACGGCGGCCATCAAGTCGTTCGCAAGCTTTCATTCCGTCTCGAACAGGGTAGCATCGGCTGCCTTCTGGGTCCGTCCGGTTGCGGCAAGACCACCGTCCTGCGCTGCATTGCGGGATTCGAGTCCGTCACCGTCGGGGAGATCCGGCTCGACGGCAAGGTGGTAAGCCGGAGCGGCCTGCATGTTCCACCCGAGAGTCGACGCATCGGAATGGTGTTTCAGGACTACGCGCTGTTCCCCCACCTTTCGGTTTCGGAGAATGTCGGATTCGGCCTGCGCCATCTCGACGCTCAGCAGCGCCGCGACCGCGTCGCCGAGTTGCTGGGCGTAGTCGGGTTGGCGAACCAGGGACACAAATATCCGCACGAGATGTCGGGAGGCCAGCAGCAGCGGGTCGCCCTCGCCCGCGCACTTGCGCCACGGCCTAGCCTGCTCCTGCTCGACGAACCGTTCTCGAATCTGGATGTGGAACTGCGCGAGCGTCTGTCCTTCGAGGTGCGCGACATCATCAAGGCGACGAACACAACCGCGATTCTGGTCACCCACGACCAGCACGAGGCCTTCGCGGTGGCCGACGAGATCGGGATCATGAACGAAGGGCGGATCCAGCAGTGGGATACACCGTACAACCTGTATCACCGCCCCGCCAATCGCTTCGTCGCCGATTTCATCGGACAGGGGGTTTTTCTGCGGGGATTGGTGCTCAACGACCATCAGGTGAAGGTTGAGCTCGGCATTCTGAACAGTGCCATTCCGGTCGAATGCGGTATCGGTTGCGGCAACTGCGACCGCGACTGCGCGGTGTCCGTGCTCCTGCGACCGGACGACATCGTGCATGACGACATGAGCACCTTGCAGGCCGAGGTGGTGCACAAGGCCTTCCGGGGTGCCGACATTCTGTACACGCTGAGGCTGGAAAGCGGGGCCAAGGTGTTGTCGCTGGTGCCGAGTCATCACAACCACGCACTCGGTGAGCGGATCGGAATCCGGCTCGATGTCGATCATGTGGTGACCTTTCAGGAGGGGTCGGACGCCGCGGTGCAGGAGAGGCCATTGATCGGCCCGTTCCGGACGCAGTAATCGAAGTGATGATTCCTTGGCTCACTGGTACTCCGCGGTTTCCCCCGGTCGAGTCGGCACTCGACGACCCACCCGGCCTGCTCGCCGCGGGCGGCGAGCTTGAACCGGAATGGCTGCTCGCCGCATACCGCCAAGGAATATTTCCATGGTACTGCGCGGGCGAGCCGATACTTTGGTGGAGTCCCGATCCCCGCCTGGTGCTCGTCCCATCGAGGATGAAAATTTCCCGCTCGCTGGGCCGAACCTTGCGCCAGCACCGCTTCGAGGTCCGTTTCGATACCGCGTTTTCCGACGTCGTCGTCGCCTGCGCGGCTCCCCGGGAACCCGGTGCGGGCACGTGGATCACCGAGGAGATTCAGGCTGCCTACCGTCGCATGCACGAACTCGGCTATGCACACAGTGTCGAAGCGTGGCACGAGGGCTCGCTTGTGGGGGGGCTTTACGGCATCGGACTGGGAAGGGCATTCTTCGGGGAATCGATGTTCAGCCGCCGCACCGACGCATCGAAAGTTGCCTTGGCGCATCTGGCGCGCTACCTCGAGTCACGTAATTTCGCGGTGATCGATTGCCAGATGAAGACTGCACACCTGATCTCGCTCGGCGCCTTTGAAATCCCTCGCGCCGAGTTCCGCGCCGGCCTGGATGTCTGGACGCAGCAAGGGGACGGCCCGGGACGCTGGCGCGAAGACGCCGGCCGGGGATTGTTCTGAACGTACACTTGCAGACATGCAGAAAGACTACCCGTACGCACTCATCCAGTTCTACGCGACGGCGCCTTATGCTTGCTCTTACCTTCCGGAACGGGTGGCACGTTCCCAGGTTGCGACGCCCGGGCACCTCATCGACACGGCGGTGTATAGCGAGCTCGTCCGCAACGGCTTCCGGCGCAGCGGCATGTTCACCTACCGCCCCTACTGCGATCAATGCCGCGCCTGCGTGCCGGTGCGGATTCCGGTAGATGCCTTTGTTGCCGACCGCAGCCAGCGGCGAAGCTGGGCGCGGCACTTTACGCTCGAGGCGCGCGAGCAGGATCTCGCGTTTTCGGAAGAGCACTACGCGCTCTACCAGCGTTATCAGGGTTCGCGACACGCCGGCGGGGGGATGGATCAGGACAACCGTGAGCAGTACGCGCACTTCCTGCTCCAAAGCCAGGTGGACACGCGCGTCGTCGAATTCCGCGAGCAGGGCATCCTGCGCATGGTCAGCGTGATCGACCGCCTGAGCGACGGCTTGTCCAGCGTATATACGTTCTTCGACCCGGACGACCCCAAGGCAAGTTATGGAACCTACGGCGTGCTGTGGCAGATCGAAGTGTGCCGCCGGCTGCGCTTGCCCTATCTCTACTTGGGATACTGGATCAAGGACAGCCGGAAGATGACCTACAAGATCCGCTTCCGCCCCCTCGAAGGGCGCATCCGGGGTGAATGGCGACCCCTCGATCCACTGACGGATTCGGATTCGGAATAGCGAGCGGGCTGCGTGCCGGCGGCTGGCAGCCGCCTTCTTCGGAAATCCGGGGGGCGAGGTCCCGCGCGAAACGGTAGAATTCGCGGATGCTATACGATATCGCCCGCCCCATCCTGTTCTCGCTCGACGCGGAAACCGCTCACGAATTTTCCCTTGCCACCCTCAATCTCGCCGGCCGCTTTCTTCCCGCAGGCAAACCGGCGACTTCGGATCCGGTCGAGGTCATGGGCCTCAGCTTCCCCAACCGCATCGGCCTGGCCGCCGGACTGGACAAGAACGGAGAGGCGATAGACGGTCTCGCAAGGTTCGGCTTCGGTTTCATCGAAATCGGCACGGTCACCCCCCGCCCCCAGCCGGGAAATCCCCGTCCGCGGTTGTTCCGCCTGCCTGAGGTACGCGGGATCATCAATCGCATGGGGTTCAACAACCACGGCGTCGACGCGCTGGTCGCGAACGTCGGAGCAGCGAAGTTCAAGGGTATTCTGGGAATCAACATCGGCAAGAATCTCGACACGCCGATCGAGAATGCCGCCGACGACTACCTGGCCTGCCTCGACAAGGTGTATGCGCTGGCAAGCTATGTGACGGTCAACATTTCCTCCCCGAATACCAAGAACCTGCGTCAGTTGCAGGGCGAATCGGAACTGGACGACCTGCTCGGTCGACTCAAGGAGCGGCAGGCACGACTGGCGGACAAGCACGGCCGTTACGTGCCGCTGACCCTGAAGATCGCCCCGGATCTTGAGCCGGCCCAGGTGATCAACATCGCCGACGCCCTGCGGCGCCACCGCATCGACGGCGTGATCGCGACGAACACGACGATCTCGCGCGAGAAGGTCCAGGGGGTGCGCTACGGCGAGCAGCAGGGCGGCCTGTCGGGCGTTCCGGTGTTCGAAGCCTCGACGGCGGTCGTCGCTCAGCTTGCACAGGCGCTAGCCGGTGAGCTCCCGATCATTGCCGCTGGCGGCGTGCTCGACGGGCGTGGCGCGCGGGCCAAGCTCGAAGCCGGGGCGCAACTGGTGCAGCTATACAGCGGCCTGATTTATCGCGGACCGGCACTCGTGCAGGAGTGTGTGCGGGCTACCGCCGATTTTGGCGCGGACCGCTGACGACACCGCTTGATGGCCCCCGAAGGCATATTCCTATAACCCGTTCAGGGTTGAGCGGGACATAACGGCGGGACATAATTCCGCGGATACCAACCGGTTCTCGAACATGACCAGCTACATCTTCATCATCATCGGCGCTGTTCTGGTGAACAACGTCGTCTTCGTCCGGATTCTCGGACTGTGCCCGTTCATGGGCGTGTCCAAGAAGCTGGAGACCGCGATAGGCATGGGCGCGGCGACGACGTTCGTGCTTACCCTGGCGTGCGGAACCAGCTACCTGATCGATCACTACCTGCTCGATCCGTTCGATCTCGCATTCATGCGCACGCTTGCGTTCATCGTCGTCATCGCAGCGATCGTGCAACTCACCGAGCTGGTCATCCAGAAGACCAGTCCGGTCCTTCACCAGGTTCTCGGCATCTATCTTCCGCTGATCACGACTAACTGCGCAGTGCTGGGCATCCCGCTGCTGAACGTTGGCCTTCGGCATAATCTGCTGGAGTCCCTTCTGTTCGGCTTCGGTTCGTCGGTCGGCTTTACCATGGCCCTGATACTGTTTGCGGGAATTCGCGAACGTCTCGACGGCGCTGACGTTCCCGTGCCGTTCCGCGGTACGGCCATCGCAATGGTCACGGCGGGATTCATGAGCCTGGCCTTCATGGGCTTCGCCGGACTGGACCGTTTTCACTAGGACCGGTCGTCGAACCCTTAACCCCATCTGATCCGGCGCAAGCGGAGCATTCCGGCAGCGGACTGTTTCCCGGCGCCTCGAACCTGGCACTCACTCCATGTTGACCGCCCTCCTCATCATGACAGGCATCGCCATCGTGCTCGGCGCAGCACTGGGCTATGCGTCGATCCGCTTCAAGGTCGAAGGCGATCCGCTGGTCGAAAAGATCGACGCCATTCTTCCCCAGACGCAATGCGGCCAATGCGGTTACCCGGGCTGCAAGCCGTACGCGCAAGCCATCTCGAACGGGGAAGCCGACATCAACCAGTGCCCGCCGGGTGGCGAAGAGGGCATACGCAAACTCGCCGACCTGCTGGGCCGCGAGTTCAAGCCGCTCTCGGAAGAGCATGGCACCGAGAAGCCGAAATCGGTCGCGCGCATCGACGAACAGGTGTGCATCGGGTGCACCCTGTGCATTCAGGCCTGCCCAGTGGATGCGATCGTCGGCGCGGCGAAGCAGATGCATACCGTGGTGGCGCCGCTGTGCACCGGGTGCGAACTGTGCGTGGCGCCCTGCCCGGTCGACTGCATCTCGATGGTGCCCATCGCCGAGACCGTCGAAACATGGAAATGGAAATATCCGGTGCACGAACTGAGGTCCGCGGCATGATCACCCGCCTTTTCAGCTTCAAGGGCGGGGTCAAGCCCGAATCGCACAAGAACGAATCGTCCGGGACGCCCATCCAGAAGGCGCCGCTGCCGAAGCGGCTCGTCATTCCGCTGCGCCAGAGCATCCGTTCGACCGCCCGCTGCCTCGTCGCACCGGGGCAAAGAGTGCTCAAGGGCGAGCATATCGGCGAAGGCGAAGGCGGCCTCGGCACGAGCGTTCACGCCTCCACATCCGGTACTGTAGTCGAGATCGCGCCATCCCCGATGGCGCACGCATCGGGTCTGGAAACCCTTTCGATCGTGATCGAGCCGGACGGGGAGGACCGCTGGATCGACCATACGCCGCTCGATTTGCACTCGGTATCGCGCGAGGAGGCGCTCGCCTGGCTGCGCGGCTGCGGCATCGTCGGCATGGGCGGCGCGGGCTTTCCGACGCACGTGAAGCTCGGGGGCGGACGAGGGATCGACACGCTGGTCATCAACGGTGCGGAATGCGAGCCCTGGATCACGTGCGACGATCGCCTGATGCGCGAACGTGCGCCCGAGGTGCTGTCGGGAGCGATGATCCTGCGCGAGCTGATCGGCGCGAAGCAGGTGCTGGTGGGCATCGAGGACAACAAGCCGGAGGCGATCGCCGCGATGCAGGCGGCGGCGAGCGGCCTGGGCGACGACATCTCGGTCGTTCCCGTTCCCACGCTCTACCCGGCGGGAGGTGAAAAGCAGCTGATCCGGGTCCTGACCGGCGTAGAGATCCCGCAGGGCAAGCTCGGCACCGATTTCGGCGTCCAGTGCTTCAACGTCGGCACCGCCAACGCCGTACACCGCGCGATCCGCTTCGGCGAGCCGCTCGTTTCCCGCGTCATCACACTGACCGGCAATGTCGCGCGTCCCGGAAACTACGAAGTGCTGCTCGGCACCCAAGTTTCAGAACTGCTGGACCTGGCCGGCCCGAAGGCGGATACGGACCGCTACATCGTCGGCGGCCCGATGATGGGAACCGAGCTGCAAAGCCTCTCCGTGCCGGTCTCCAAGGGCATGAACTGCATCATCGCGGCCTCGCCGGCACTCTTTCCGCCACCGCCGCCCGAACTGCCGTGCATCCGCTGCGGCGCCTGCGCGCGCGCCTGCCCGGCCGACCTGCAGCCATTCGAGCTGTACTGGTTCTCACGTGCGAAAAATTTCGGCAAGGCACAGGAGTACCACCTGTTCGACTGTATCGAGTGCGGCTGCTGTGCATTCGTTTGTCCTTCGCGCATTCCGCTGGTCGATTACTACCGCTTCGCCAAGGGCGAGATCTGGGCTCGCGAGCGCGAACTGCAGGCTTCCGACCAGGCTCGCGAGCGCTTCGAGTTCCGCAATTTCCGCCAGGAACGCGAGAAGGAGGAAAAGGCCGCCAAGCTAGCGGCAAAGGCCGCAGAAACTCGCGCGAAACTGGCCGAGTCGGGGGAGGCTGCGGCACCGGCCGCCGAAACCGAAGACCCCAAGAAGGCCCTGGTCGCTGCCGCACTCGCGCGCGCCAAGCAACAGCAGGCAGCCGTGACGCCCAAGAACACCGACGGCCTGACCGCCGACGTTCAAGCGGAGATCGCCAATATCGAGGCGCGCCGCGAGAAGCTCAACCCGCAAGACGCCGACAAGGCGCCGTGACATGATCAATTCTCCGTATATCCGCAAACCGGCCAGCGTCCAGGGGGTGATGCTGGCGGTCCTCACCGCGCTGATTCCCGCAATCATCGTCTATGCGTCGCAGATCGCCGCGGTCGTGCTTGTGAACCTCGCAATCGCAACGATCGCGGCACTGGCCGGCGAGGCACTGGTACTCAAGCTGCGCGGCAGGCCCCTCGCACCAGCGTTGTCCGATCTGTCGGCCGTGGTTACGGCGTGGCTGCTGGCGTTGTGCTTTCCGCCCATCCTGCCGTGGTGGGCGACCGTGCTCGGCGTACTGATCGCGATCGTGGCGGTCAAGCATCTCTATGGCGGGCTCGGACAAAACCCGTTCAACCCCGCGATGGTTGCGTACTGCGCGATGATCGTTGCCTTCCCCTCCCTCATGTCGCAATGGCCCGCCGCCGGCCAGCTGGACTTCGCGACGCAGCTGGGACTGGTGTTTGGCGGCGCACGCGAGATCGACGCGATTGCGAGCGCCACCGCGCTCGACACGATCAAGACCGGTCTCCGTGCGGCGGGGGCGACAGTCCAATCGATCATGGGCGAAGGCAATTTCGGCCTCGTGAGCGGCCGCGGATGGGAGTGGCTGGCGCCGGCATACGCGCTCGGCGGGCTGTATCTGCTGGCGCGGGGAATCATCACGTGGCACATGCCCGCAGCCTTCCTCGGCGCGCTCGCGGCGATCTCTGCGGCATTCTGGCTTGCCGATCCCGCGCACTACGCGTCCCCGCTGTTCCATCTCGCCAGCGGCGGCGCCATGCTGGGAGCGTTCTTCATCGTCACCGATCCGGTCTCGGGCGCGACCACGCCGCGCGGCAAGCTGGTCTTCGCCGCCTGCATTGCGTTGGTGGCCTATATCATCCGCAGCTTCGGCGCCTTCCCCGAAGGCGTCGCCTTCGCGGTGCTTCTGCTGAACATCTGCGTACCGCTGATCGACATGAATACGCAACCGCGAGTGTTCGGGCACAGGGGAGACAAGGCACGATGAGCGCCCGTTACACTGCGGCACGAACGTCCCTGCGCACCGCCGTCATCATGGTGATGTTCACCGTGGTGTTCACGGCGCTCATGGCAGCGACGTTCGAACTCACCCGTCCGGCGATCGAGGCCTCTGCGCTGGAAGGGAAGATGCGCCTGATCAGGGAGGTGCTGCCGCCCTCCGCCTACGACAATATGCTGCTGGATGATTCCGTCGCGCTCGGACCGACCCCGGAACTCGGCCTCGATCAGGGCGGACATATCTATCGTGCGCGCCTGGCCGGACAGCCCGCGGCACTGGTGATGGAGGTTGTGGCACCCGACGGCTACGCGGGACGGATCCAGCTGGTGATCGCGGTCGGCGTCGACGGACGCGTGAGCGGCGTCCGTGTCACGGGACACCGGGAAACACCGGGCCTGGGCGACTACATCGATCCGAACAAGGACCGCAACAAATCGCACCCGTGGATCGGACAGTTTGCGGGCGTGTCGTTCCCGGACGTCGGGCTCGACAAATGGAAGGTCAAACGCGACGGCGGAACCTTCACCTACCGCAGCGGCGCGACGATCAGCGCCCGCGCGGTGACGAACGCGACCGCGCGGGCCGTCGACTACGCAATCCGCCAACGCGATGCGCTGTTCGCCGCACAGGCGGGCGGAAGACTCTGACGGAGAACGCTCAATGAATCTGCAAAGCTTTCGCGAATCGGCCTGGAACGGTCTGTGGCGCCAGAACACCGGCCTCGTGCAGTTGCTCGGCCTGTGCCCCATTCTCGCGGTGAGCACGAGTGTGGTGAATGCCGCGAGCCTTGGATTGGCCACCGTGATGGTGATGGCGGTATCGAACCTCGCCGTCGCGTCGCTGCGGAACTTCATCCCCTACGAGATCCGCATCCCGGTCTTCATCCTGATCATCGCGGCGCTGACCACCGTCGTCGACCTCGCCTTCAATGCCTACTTCCACGATCTCTATCTCGTGCTGGGCATCTTCATTCCCCTGATCGTGACGAACTGCATCGTCCTTGCGCGCGTCGAGGCCTATGCGGCGAAGAACGATCCGGTTTCGTCGACCGTCGACGGCATCATGATGGGCCTGGGCCTCGTCTGCCTCCTTGCGGTGCTGGGCGGACTGCGCGAACTTGCCGGCAACGGTACCCTGTTCGCCGGCATCGAGATGATCGTCCCGGGACTTTCGGCGATCTCGGTGTTCGGTCCAGACTATCCGGGCTTCCTGATCGGCATCCTTCCTCCCGGCGCCTTCTTCGCTCTCGCGTGCCTGATCGCACTGTCGAACGTGATCCGGACTCGGGCGGCGAAGCGCAAGACGACGACGCAGGGGCCTGCGGCACCGGCAACCGAACAGCCCGCATCCGCGGCCTGATTCATGGCTGGCATGAAAAGGGAGTCCGTTCGCGAGTTCTTTCGCCGTCTCGCCGAAGCGAATCCGCATCCGACGACCGAACTCGAATATGGATCGCCATTCCAGCTGCTGGTGGCCGTGGTCCTGTCGGCCCAGGCAACCGACAAGAGCGTGAATCTTGCGACGCGAGGTCTGTTCGCGGCGGCGCCAACGCCGGAGGAGATCATCACGCTGGGCGAGGAAGGCGTCGCGGCGCATATCCGCACCATCGGCCTGTATCGCAACAAGGCAAGGAACGTCGTCGCGCTGTCGCACCTGCTGCTCGAACGCCACGGCGGCGAGGTGCCGCGCGACCGCGCCGCGCTGGAGGCGCTGCCCGGGGTCGGGCGGAAGACCGCTAACGTGGTGTTGAACACGGTGTTCGGCGAGCCTGTGATGGCGGTCGATACGCACATCTTCCGCCTTGCCAACCGTACCGGGCTAGCGCCCGGCAAGGATGTTCTGGCCGTCGAGCACGCGCTGATGCGACGCGTGCCCAAGGACTACCTGCGGGACGCTCACCATTGGCTCATCCTGCACGGCCGCTACGTTTGCACGGCGCGCAAGCCCAAATGCGGCGAGTGCCTCGTGCGCGACTTGTGCGACTACCGCGACAAGACCGTCTAACCCTCCACCGACCGAGACAAAATGTTCAATCCATCCCGCGATCAGGTCCGTACCTTCTTCATCGACAGCTGGCGGAAATACCGCGCGAAGGAGCTCCTGACACCGATCGAGCATATGGCCAACGACCTTGTCCTGCTCCACCCGGAATACCACGCGCTGCTCGAGGATCCCGAAGCAGTCAGCAAGGAGTTTCCGCCCGAGGGTGGGCAGCTCAATCCCTTCCTGCATCTCTCGCTGCATCTTGCGATCGAAGAGCAGCTGTCGATCGACCAGCCCCCCGGCTTGCGCGCCGCGTTCGAGTCCTGCCAGGCGCGCCGCGGCGATCGCCACGCCGCCCTGCACGACGTCCTCGAGTGCCTCGGCGAGACGATGTTCGACGCGCAGCGGAACAACCGGCAGCCCGACGGCGAGGCTTATGTCAGCTGCGTGCTTCGCCGCGCAGGTTGATGCGGTGTAGACTGCGCTGACGCAGCCCCGCTGGCGCTCGGCGCTGGCGCCCTGCCCCACCCTCCAGCTCCGCGGGCGCACTCGCGAGGAGTCCAGCCGGACATGGAAGCGCTACCCGAACTATCGATCCTGCTCGTGGAGGATGATGCGCTCCAGGGCGAACGCATGGTCATGCTGCTGCAGAGCCTCGGGCAGAGGGTCCGGGTCGCCGAATCCGGGGAAATGGCGCTCGACCTGTTCGCTGCCGCGCCCTCGGATCTCGTGCTCATGGACGTCATGCTGCCGGGCATCGACGGTTTCGAGACGACGCGACGGATCAAGTCGATGTGCGGCGGCCGCTGGGTGCCGGTGATCTACATGACCGCACTCGGTGGTTGCGCCAATCTGGTCGAGGGACTTCACGCCGGCGGCGACGATTACCTCGTGAAGCCCGTGGAATTCGAGATCCTCGAGGCGAAGCTGCGGTCGGCAATGCGCACCCTGGGACTGTACCGCGACCTGGAAAGATCGCGCGACGAACTGGCACGTACCAACGCAGCCCTGCGCGGGGCCAACCGCGAGCTCGAATGTTTCACTTACGCCGTCGCGCACGATCTCAAGTCGCCCCTCCGCGCGATCAACGGCTATGGCAGCCTGCTCGCTTCGAGCGAAACTACCCGGCTTACCGAGGACGGACGATCCTGTCTGGAGAAAATTCTGGAGGGAACCGAGCGCATGGACCTCCTGATCGACGATCTGCTGGAGTATTCGCGCGTCGAACGCGCGCCGACGGCCTTCGAGGAGATCGACATGGGCGAGCTGACGTCACAGCTGATCGCGGATTTCTCCGAGGAAATCGATCGCAATGACGCCACGGTGGAGCTTGCGCCTTCCTGCTCTTCGATCCTGGCAGACCGCAGCGGCCTGATGCATGCATTGCGCAACCTTCTCGGCAACGCGCTCAAATTTTCGGCGGGCGTAGCCCATCCCTACATTGTCATCGCCTGCACCAGCGAGGCGGGCCGGTGCCACATCTCCGTGTGCGACAACGGCATCGGCTTCGACATGCACCACCACGATCGCATCTTCGATATCTTTCATCGGCTGCACCGTGACGACGAGTATCCCGGCACGGGGATCGGCCTGGCGATCGTGCGCAAGGCAGCCGAACGCATGCAGGGACGGTGCTGGGCCGAAAGCAGTCCCGGACAGGGCGCAACCTTCCATCTCGAATGGCCGATGCCGTCCGCGGCGCCGAACTCTTAGTGTCCTGAGTTGGTGGAGCCCATATAATCGGGGCTCGCCAACGAGAGGACTCCCCATGCGTTTCGAAGGATCACGCGATTACGTTGCCACCCCCGACCTGATGCTCGCGGTGAACGCGGCGATCAAGCTGCAGCGGCCACTCCTGATCAAGGGCGAGCCCGGCACGGGCAAGACCATGCTGGCCGAAGAGGTGGCCGCAGCGTTGAATCTCCCCTTGCTGCAGTGGCACATCAAATCGACCACCAAGGCCCAGCAAGGCCTGTACGAATACGATGCCGTTTCGCGCCTGCGCGACTCGCAGCTGGGCGACGACCGGGTCAAGGACATCGCCAACTACATCGTCAAGGGCGTGCTGTGGCAAGCCTTCGAGTCGGAAAGCCCGTGCGTGGTGCTGATCGACGAGGTCGACAAGGCGGACATCGAATTCCCCAACGACCTGCTGCGCGAACTCGACCGCATGGAATTCCACGTGTACGAGACGCGCAAGACGATCCAGGCGCGCCACCGGCCCATCGTCTTCATCACGTCGAACAATGAGAAGGAGCTGCCCGACGCCTTCCTGCGCCGCTGCTTCTTCCACTACATCCGCTTCCCGGACCGCGACACGATGCAGCGGATCGTGGACGTGCACTTCCCGGACCTGAAGAAGGATCTCCTGCGCGAGGCACTCGAGGTGTTCTTCGGGTTGCGCGACGTTCCGGGCCTGAAGAAGAAGCCTACGACCTCGGAGCTGATCGACTGGCTGAAGCTGCTGGTGGCAGAGGACATCCCACCCGAGGCCCTGCGCGCGCAGGACCAGCGCGCCGTCGTCCCGCCCCTCGCGGGCGCGTTGCTGAAGAACGAGCAGGACCTCCATCTGTTCGAGCGGCTCGTATTCATGGCGCGCAACAACCGTTGACGGGCGGGCGGCCGGCCATGTTCGAGCGACTCATTTCCGTCATCCGCGGCTCGATCCTGGGGACGCAGGCGTCCGATGCCGCGGACGATGGGAAAGACGTGACCGCGCCCTGCCAGCATGCCCCCGCAGCAAGCGCCACGCCGGCCCGGGACGACGCGGGCACGGGTTTTCTGTGCCGCGAGCTGGTGGTGGGACGCGACCAACGCGTCGCGGGCTACCGGTTCGTGCTGCGAGAAGGCACGCGCAACCGCATTCGCACGGGCGACCGGCGCATCCATCATGTGTACGCGGAAATCCTGGTGCGGGACATCGCTCAGGCGAACATCGGCCGCCTGCTGGGCCATCGCGCCGCCTTTCTGGACATACCGGACTCCTTCGTCGGTCATCCGTCGCTGCTGGGTCTCCCCGCCGCGAACACCGTGTTGATCCTCACGCGAATCGCGGCCGAAGGTGCTCCCGACAACGGAACCCTGCTCGAAGGGGTGCGACGGCTGCGCTCGGCCGGGTACAGGGTCGGCGTCGCTGCCGAGGAGCTCCTGGGGGACCGCGCCGACCTGCTTCCGGAGGCGGATTTCTACACCGCTCAGGCTGCGGCTGCCAACCCGACTCACCTGAGGGCTGCAGTCTCGCGACTGAAGGCCGCTGGCGGGCATGGTTTGCTGCTTGTGAGCGATCTTCCGAGCGCGGACGATTTCCAGCTCTGCCTCTCGCTGGGTGCCGCATTGTTCCAGGGGCCCTTCATCACGCGGCGCGAGGACTGGAGCGGCAATCGCCTCGCCCCCAACTCGGCACGCCTGTCGGCACTGATCGCACGCCTGCGCAGCGACGCGGATACGGGTGAGTTGGTCGCACTGCTGAAGCAGGACGCCGCGTTGTCGCTGCGGCTGATGCGTTACATCAACTCTCCCGGCGTCGGATTACAGCGCGAGGTGGCATCGATCGATGCTGCCTTGCTCCAGCTCGGTCGCGAACGGCTCTACCGCTGGCTGCTGCTCCTGCTGTACGGGGCGGACAAGGGCACGCCGCGATCCTCGGCAGCAATGGAAAACGCGCTCGTTCGTGCGCGCCTCATGGAGCTGCTCGGTGAGGGGCGTCCGCAGCGTGAGCGCGACAGTCTCTACCTGACCGGCCTGCTGTCGCTGGTCGACGTGATCCTGGAGGTTCCGCTGCACGATGCGATTCGCTCGCTGGGCGTGGCGCCGGACATAGAGGAAGCGGTCGTGCACGGCACGGGCCCTCTGGCGGATCTTCTCCGGCTGGCCGTCGCGTGCGAGAACGGCGACGAAGATGGCGTGCAGGCGGCAGCCGCCTGTTGCGGCATCGCACCGACCGAGGCGAACCGACGCCACCTGCAGGCGTTCTCCTGGGCGCTCGAGATCAACGGCTGAAAGGCTTGAGGAAGGGCAAGAATCATGCTCATCGATTTTTTTCTGCATCTGAAAGCGAGCAAACTACCGGTATCGACACGGGAATTCCTGACGCTGCTGGAAGGTTTGCGCGACGGGGTGTGCGACCACGCGATCGACGATTTCTACTTTTACGCCCGCACCTGCCTGGTCAAGGACGAGTCGCGTTACGACCGTTTCGACCAGGCTTTCGCCGCGTACTTCAAGGGTGTGACGGAGATCCCGGGCCTGGAGAAGGAGCTGCCGGAAGAGTGGCTGCAGGCGATGATGAAGAAGCACCTGTCGCCCGAGGAAAAGGCGCAGCTCGTGAAGCTTGGCTGGGACAAGCTGATGGAGGAGTTCCGCAAGCACCTCGAGGAACAGAAGGGCCGCCATCAGGGCGGTTCGAAGTGGATCGGTACCGGCGGCAAATCCCCGTTCGGCAACAGCGGCTATCACCCCGAGGGGATCCGGGTCGGCGGCGAGTCCGCGGGCAACCGCACCGCGATCAAGGTGTGGGAGAAGCGCGAGTATCGCAACCTGGACGATTCGCTGGAACTCGGCACGCGCAACATCAAGGTTGCGCTGCGACGACTGCGGCGCTTCGCGCGCGAGGGCGCCGCGGAGGAGCTGGATCTCGACGGCACCATCGCGGCGACTGCCCGCAATGCCGGCTGGCTCGATCTGATGATGCGGCCGGAACGCCACAACGCGGTGAAGGTACTGCTGTTCCTGGATGTCGGCGGGTCGATGGACGACCATGTAAAGGCCTGCGAGGAGCTATTCTCCGCCTGCCGCGCGGAGTTCAAGCACCTCGAACATTTCTATTTCCACAACTGCGTGTACGAGTCGGTGTGGCGCGACAGCCATCGTCGTCATGCGGAGCGGATCCCGGTCCATGACCTGATCCACAAGTACGGGCCGGACTACAAGCTGATCTTCGTCGGCGACGCGACGATGAGCCCGTACGAGATCCTGCACCAGCATGGGTCGATCGAGCACATGAACCGGGAACCCGGCGCCGACTGGCTGCGCCGCCTGCTCGACGCCTGGCCGGCCGCGGCGTGGCTCAATCCCGAACCGGAGCGGCTGTGGCCTTATCGGCAGTCGATCGACATCATCAACGGCATCATGGCGCAGCGCATGTACCCGATGACGCTGGAAGGACTCGAACGCGCGATGCGGCAGCTGTCGAAGAAGACCTGACGGCCAGATCGACGTCGCAGCAAAATGCGCGACTTACTCGGTGAAGGGCAAGGGCTGCATGCCGAAGCCCTCGTCGAGGTCCTTGATCTGCTGCAGCAGGCCGTCCAGCTCTTCCTGGAGGCGTGCCTGGGACGCGGCATCGAGCAGCCGGAGGGCCTCCGGCAGGACGCCGCGGGCAGGTGACGGTGCCCGTGCCAGCAATTCGCGCCCGGCTGCCGTCAGCGACAGCCGCACGACTCGCTGGTCGGCGCTGTTGCGTGCTTTTGCGACGAAGCCGTTGGTCTCGAGCTTGTCGATCATGTTCGAGGCGGTCGACTGATGCAGGGCCATACGTTTGGCGAGCTCGCCGACACGCAGGCCGGGCTCTTCGAGCAGTTCCTGCATCGCCCACAGTTGCGCACCGGTGACGCCGCTCTGCTTTTCGACCCACTGGGAATGGCGCTGCGCCGTGCGGATCAACACGCGGAATCGTTGCAGCACGGAGAGCGGCGACACTTGTGCCTGCTGCTTGCGGTCAGACGGCTTGCTCACGCTTGAAGCTCCCCTTTGCCCAATGCCGGGAAACCCGGAAAATATTCTTGCAAATGTTTTGCCGGACGGTAGATGCCCGGATACCGTCTGTTACGAATATCGTAGCGGAAACGCCGCTCATTCCCAACAAATCCGGAACTTCCGGACTTCAGCCGCAACCCGGCGCCGGAGCGCCCAGCTTGCGGTCGGGCCGAACTAGACAGCCCGCAACGAACGAATGGCGCCGTGAACGCAAACCGCCCGCAATGCGGGCGGCTTCGGTAATGCCCGTGAGGCTGCGGGGGCGAATCAGCTGCCGCTCATCGCCATCATCAGCTGGTTGATGCGCTTGACGAAGGTCGCCGGGTCGTCGAGGGTGCCGCCTTCTGCAAGCAGTGCCTGATCGAAGAGCACCGCGGCCCAGTCGTCGAACTGCTTTTCCTCGTACTTCAGGCGCATCACCGCCGGGTGCTGCGGGTTGATCTCGAGGATCGGCTTCGACACTGGCGCCTGCTGGCCGGCAGCCTTCAGGATGCGCGCGAGGTTCATCCCCATGTCGTGCTCATCGGCGACGAGACAGGCGGGCGAATCGGTCAGGCGGTGCGTGACGCGCACTTCCTTGACGCGCTCGCCGAGGCTCGTCTTCATCTTCTCGAGCAGTTCCTTGTACTCGTCGGCGGCCTTCTCGGCTTCCTTCTTCTCGGCTTCGTCTTCAAGACTGCCGAGGTCGAGACCACCCTTCGCGACGGAGACGAGCGGCTTGCCGTCGAACTCGGTCAGGTTGCCGATCACCCACTCGTCGACGCGGTCCGACAGCAGCAGCACTTCGATGCCCTTCTTGCGGAAGATCTCGAGGTGCGGGCTGTTCTTCGCGGCGTTGAAGGTTTCGGCGGTGACGAAATAGATCTTGTCCTGGCCTTCCTTCATGCGGCCGATGTAGTCGGCGAGCGAGACGGTCTCGTCCGGCGTGTCGTTGTGCGTCGAGGCGAAGCGCAGCAGGCCGGCGATCTTGTCCTTGTTGGCGTGGTCCTCGCCGACCCCTTCCTTCAGCACCTTGCCGAATTCCTTCCAGAAGGTCGCGTACTTCTCCTTCTCGGCGGCGTCTTCGCTGGTCGCGAGGTCTTCGAGCAAGCCCAGCACCTTCTTCGTGCAGCCGGCGCGGATGGTGTCGATGTCCTTGCTCTCCTGCAGGATCTCGCGCGAGACGTTGAGCGGCAGGTCGCTCGAATCGACCACGCCGCGTACGAAGCGCAGGTAGGTCGGCATCAGCTTCTCGGCGTCGTCCATGATGAACACGCGCTTCACGTACAGCTTGATGCCGTGGCGCGCGTTGCGGTCCCACATGTCGAACGGCGCGTGCGCCGGGACGTACAGGAGCTGGGTGTATTCGTGGCGACCTTCGACGCGGGCGTGGCTCCAAGCGAGCGGCTCGTCGAAGTCGTGGCCGACGTGCTTGTAGAAGGCCTTGTACTCGTCGTCGGTGATGTCGCTCTTCGAGCGCGTCCACAGCGCGTTGGCCTGGTTGACCGTCTCGTCCTCGTCGGTCGTGACCTGCTCGTTCTTGTCCTTGTCCCACTCCTCCTTCTTCATGAGGATGGGCTGGACAATGTGGTCGGAGTACTTGCGGATCAGGCTGCGCAGTTTCCAGCCCGAGAGCAGGTCGTCCTGATCGTCGCGCAGGTGCAGCGTGATCTCGGTGCCGCGTCCGGCCTTGTCGACCGGCTCCACGGTGTACTCGCCGGCGGCATCGCCGACCATCGAGCATTCCCACTTCACGCCTTCCGAGGCCGCGAGGCCCGCGCGGCGGGTGACGACGGTGACCTTGTCGGCGACGATGAACGCGGAGTAGAAGCCGACGCCGAACTGGCCGATGAGGTGGGCGTCCTTCTTCTGGTCGCCGGTGAGCTGGGAGAAGAATTCCTTGGTGCCGGACTTGGCGATCGTGCCGAGGTGCGCGATCGCTTCGTCACGGCTCATGCCGATGCCGTTGTCGGCGACGGTGACGGTCTTCGCGTCCTTGTCGAAGGAAATGCGGATCGCGAGCTCGCCCTCGCCTTCGAAGAGTTCGGGCTTGTCGAGCGCCTCGAAGCGCAGCTTGTCGCAGGCATCCGACGCGTTCGAAATCAGCTCGCGCAGGAAGATCTCGCGGTTGGAGTACAGCGAGTGGATCATGAGGTGAAGCAGCTGCTTCACCTCGGCCTGGAAATTGAGGGTCTGGGCGCCGGCGGCGGTAGTCATCGAGTGAAACTCCATTTACACAGGAACGCGCCTGCATATGGGGCGCGTTCCGGGAATTTCAAGCACCGCCCGCAGCGATCATTCGTAGCGGATTTCGACGACCTCGATCTCGCGCGGGCCCGCCGGGCTCTGGAAACGCACGACGTCGCCCTCGCGGGCCTTCATCAGGGCGCGTGCGAGCGGCGAGATCCAGCTGATGCGGCCGGAACTGGCATCGGCCTCGTCGACGCCGACGATCTGCCAGGTCTGCTCGCCCTCGCCGTCTGCATCCTCGACGTCGAGCACGGTCACGGTCGCGCCGAAGAAGACCTGTTCCATGCCCTGCTGGCGCTCGGGATCGACGACCTCGGCCGATTCGATGCGCTTGATCAGGAAGCGGATGCGGCGGTCGATCTCGCGCAGGCGCTTCTTGCCGTAGATGTAGTCGCCGTTCTCGGAGCGGTCGCCGTTCGATGCCGCCCAGGCAACCGTTTCGACGAGCTTGGGCCGCTCGATGCGCACCAGTTGGTCGAGTTCGACCCGCAGCGCGTCGTAACCGCGCCGCGTCATGTAGTTCTTGCTCCCGGGGGGCAGGCGTACCGAGGCGGGGACGTCGTCATCGTCGTCCTGGCCCTCGCCTTCCTTGGTAAAAGCCTTGCTCACCTTGCGAGTCCGTCCTGTTGCGGGGGTTCTGTTAGCCGTTTTGTCACCATATGCAACCGCGTCTGCGGTCGTGCCGTGGCAGCTTCATGATAACGGACAAGTGCGTCGGCCGCGCACGATGCGACCCGCCCGCGGCTGCACGGATCGATTCAATCCGATAAACTACAGGGTTTTCACAAACATCTTGCAATCGCGAGACACTTCCGCGGTCGGCCGCCCTTGGGCGACACCTCGGCAGTCTCGCGACCCGCGCGCGCATCGCCCTGCGAAACGCGCGTCGCCGCGACTTCAACGCATTTCTCGCCGATTCATGACCCAAGCCGCCACTCCCTCTTCCGCCGATCTCGACGCGCTGCGTCTCGAAGTAGCGGGCCTCGTCGTCGAAGCCCTCAACCTGGACACGGAGCCCGAGTCCATCCCGGCCGACGATTCGCTGTTCGGCGAAGGTTTGGGGCTCGACTCGATCGACATCCTCGAGGTCGCGCTCGTCGTCTCGAAGCGTTACGGCTTCCAGTTGCGCGCCGACAACGAGGACAACGTCAAGATCTTCCGCTCCCTGCGCAGCCTCACCGAATACGTCGCGGCCAACCGCACGAAATGAGGCCCGCAGTCGTCCGCGTCGCGCGCGGACTGGCGATTGGCGTCGTCGTGATCGCCTGGGCAATGGCTGCGCACTACACGAGCGCGCTCGTCGATGAATCGTCCTGGGGGGCGCTCCTCGCGATCGCGCCATTCGCGATGATCGCCGCGGCCTTCGCCTGGCAATCGCCACGCCGCGGTCTGATGCTCGCGCTGCTTGCCGCCGCCTCGCTCGCGCTCGCGCTCGCATGGCCGACGCTCGCGCGCAACGTCGGCTGGCTGTATTTCGTCCAGCATGTCGGCACCAACGCGTTGCTGGGGCTCGGTTTCGGCCGCACGCTCGGCGCAGGGCGCGAGCCGATGTGCACGCGTATCGCGCGCACGCTGCACGGCACGGTCAGCCCGGCGCTCGCACGATATACGCGGCAGGTGACGGCCGCATGGACGATATTCTTTGCTGGAACGGTGGTGATTTCCTGTCTGTTGTTCGCGTTCGACACCATCGAGGCGTGGTCGACCTTCGCCAATCTCCTGACCATGCCGCTCGTCGGACTGATGTTCATCGCCGAGTATCTCGTGCGCCTCAAGCTGCTCCCGGAAGATCGCAGCAGCATCCTCGACGCGGTCCGCGCGTACCGGCGCACCTCGCCCACTGCAACCCCGGCCAACGAGCGATGACGCCCCCCGCCCGGCAACGCTGCCGCTACTCGCGCACACCCGACCCGATGCCGTCGTCGCCTGGCGACACGACGGCCCGGTGACGGTCGAACGCTTCTTGGGCGACGTATGGCGCCTCGCCGCAGGGTTGCCGGGCGGCGAGCACGTCCTGAATGTGTGTGCGGACCGCTACCGCTTCACGGTCGGACTGGCCGCGAGCCTGGTGCGCGGCAAGATCAGCCTGCTGCCCTCGACGCATACGCCCGAGACCGTCAGGCAACTGCTGGCGTTCGCACCCGACGCGTTCTGCCTGACCGACAGCCCGGCCTGCGACATCGACCTGCCGCAACATCGCTTCCTCGAGATCGAGGACACACCCCCTTCGCCGGAAGGCTGCGTGGTGCCGATGATCGATGTGGACCAGATCGTGGCCTACGTCTTCACATCCGGCTCGACGGGCGCTCCGATGCCGCACCCGAAGACCTGGGGCGCGCTCGTGCGCAACATCGCAGCCGAAGCAGACAGGCTCGGAGTGGTGGGCACGCCTTTCACGCTGATCGGCACCGTCCCGCCCCAGCACATGTACGGATTCGAATCGACCGTGCTGCTGGCGCTGTTGTCGGGTGGGGCGATCTGGTCAGGGCGGCCGTTCTACCCCGCGGACATCGCCGATGCCCTGGACGCCGTTCCCCGCCCGCGCGTTCTGGTATCCACCCCGTTCCACCTGCGTACTCTGCTGGCCGCCGATACCGCGGTGCCGCCGGCCGATCTCGTCGTATCCGCCACCGCGCCGCTGTCGGGCAACCTTGCCGTGGCAGTGGAGGCGCGGCTGCAGTGCCCGCTGATCGAGATCTACGGCTGCACCGAGACGGGCCAGACGGCCACCCGGCGCACAGCCGAGACGGCGGAGTGGCAGCTGATGCGCGGCCTCAGGCTCAGCGTCGAGGACGGGAAGGTGTGGGCGCATGGCGGCCATGTCGAGATGCCGACCATCCTGGGCGACATCATCGAGCCCACCTCGGGCGACCGCTTCCTGCTGCATGGACGCTCGGCCGATCTCGTGAATATTGCGGGCAAGCGCAGCTCGCTTGGCTACCTGAACCATCAGCTGAATGCGATCCCGGGCGTCGTCGACGGCAGTTTCTTCATGCCGGACGACGAACATACCGACGGGGTGACGCGCCTGACGGCGGTCGTCGTGGCGCCGGGCCTCGACCGCGCTACGCTGCTGCAGGCGCTGCGCGAGCGCATCGATCCGCTGTTCCTGCCCCGCCCGCTGATCTTCGCGGATGCGCTACCGCGCAACGCCACGGGCAAGCTTCCGCGCGCGGCGCTGGAAGAACTGCGGCGCACGCTGGGCGGCGGCGAATGATCCACGAATCGAGCGTCTGGATTCCCGACGATCATCCGTCGTTTGCGGGGCATTTCCCCGGCCGTCCCATCCTGCCGGGCGTGGTGCTGCTGGCTCTCGCGACGCGTGCGCTCGGGGAGGCCATCGGGCGCGCCGTGCCGCCGTGCGGCATCGCATCGGCCAAGTTCCTGCGCCCGGTCGGCCCCGGTACCGAGCTGCGTATCCGCCTTGCCGAGGCAGGCGCAAACTGGCGCTTCGACATCCTTGCCGGGGAAGACTGCGTCGCGACCGGCTCCCTGCGGGTCGAGCCGGCGTGAACGACGCGTCGCACACGAAACCCCCGCGCGGCACGGCCGAATGGGCGAGCCGGCCGGAGCGCAGCAATTACGCGACGCTGCGGCTGATGACCTGGATCTCGCTGCGGCTCGGTCGCCGCGTGGGACGTGCGGTGCTGGTGCTGATTTCGGCCTACTTCCTGCTCTTCGCGCCGGCCGCCCGAAGGGCCTCGCGCGAGTGGCTCGGACATGCCCTGGGCCGGCGTCCCACGGTCAGCGAACGGTTCCGGCACGTCTTCAGCTTCGCCAGCACGATTCACGACCGCATCTATCTGGTGAATGACCGCTTCGACCTCTTCGACATCCGCGTGCATGGCGGCGAACTCGTGCGCGCGGCGGTGACCGGCGGTCAGGGCGTGTTCCTGATGGGCGCGCACCTCGGCAGCTTCGAGGTCATGCGTGCGATCGCTCGCCAGCAGCCGGGCATGCGCGTGGCGATGGTCATGTACCAGGAAAACGCGCACAAGATCAACGACACGCTGGCTGCGATCAATCCGGCCGCACGCGCGGACATCATTCCGCTGGGACACCTGGATTCGATGCTGCACTTGAAGGAGCGGCTCGACGATGGCTCGCTCGTGGGTGTGCTCGCGGACCGCAGCCTGGGCGACGATCCTTCCCAGCCGGTCGAATTTTTCGGCGAGCCCGCGGATTTTCCGGTCGGCCCGTGGCGCATCGCGGCGATGCTCAAGCGCCCAGTGATCCTGATGGTGGGCTTGTATCGCGGGGGTAACCGCTACGACGTGCACTTCGAGGCGCTCGCCGACTTCTCGGCGGCGACGCGCGAGAACCGGGCACACCTGATTCACGCCGCAGTCGAATGCTACGCCGCACGCCTTGCGCACTATGCCGGACAGGCGCCGTACAACTGGTTCAACTTCTTCGATTTCTGGCACAGCGCGCGCCGCCGCGCCGCGCCCTGACCGCCTCCTGGAGTATCCGTGTTCAAAGCTGCTTCCACGCGTCTGCTCTTTGCCGCCCTGCTCGCGGCGGCTTCCTTGCTGTATGGCCCGCCAGCGGCCGCTGCCGAGGCGTGGACGGTCGCCCAGTTGATGCAAGCCCTGGGCAAGCACCGCAGCGGACAGGCCACCTTCCTGGAACGGAAGTATCTCGCGGTCCTCGACCAGCCTGTCGAATCGTCGGGCGAATTGCGCTTCCAGGCGCCGGACCGGCTGGAGAAGATCACCCTCAAGCCGCGCCCGGAATCGCTGATCCTCGAAGGGAACAACCTGAGCGTGACGCGCGGCAAGAAGCAGTTCAACGTGCGCCTGTCGGACTACGGCGAAGTCGCCGGTTTCATCGACAGCATCCGGGCGACGCTGGCCGGCGACCGCGACACGCTGGAGCGCACCTACGCGCTGCACCTCGCGGGCAACGCCGAACGCTGGACCCTGACGCTGCTGCCGCGCAATACGCGCATGGCCGAGGTCGTCTCCCGCATCAACATTGCCGGAACGCGTGGGCTGCTGCGCGAAATCGAAATCCTTCAGGCCGACGGCGACCGCTCGGTGATGGAAATCGTCGCGATGGGGCAAGCGCGGTGACACGTCGCTTCGTGCCAGCCCTGCTGCTGTGGCTGGCCTTCGTCGCGGCCTGCATCGCCGTCGTGAGCCAGACGCGTTTCACGGCCGACCTCTCGGCCTTCCTGCCCGAAGCGCCCACCGCCGAGCAGCGCGTGCTGGTCGACCAGTTGCGCGACGGCATGGTGTCCCGCCTGTTGCTGGTCGGTATCGAGGGTGGCGATGCGGCTCAGCGGGCGCAACTGTCGCGCGATCTCGCCCGAAGGCTGCGCGCCGATGCGGCGTTCGGCATGGTCGCGAACGGCGAACCCGTCCATCGCGAACGCGACCACGCCCTGCTGTTCACGCACCGCTATGTCCTCAGCCCCGCCGTGAACGCGGAACGGTTCACGACGACGGGCCTGCGGGACGCCATCGCGGAGTCGGTCGATCTCCTCGCCTCCCCGCTCGGCATGCTAACGAAGTCACTGCTGCCGCGCGACCCCACCGGCGAGTTGCTGCAACTGCTGGAACGGCTCGACGGCGGTGCGCGCCCTGCGATGCAGGAGGGGGTATGGGCGTCGCGGGACGGCAGGCGCGCCTTGCTGCTCGCCCAGACGCGCGCCACGGGATCGGATCTCGATGGCCAGCAGGCGGCCATCGCCTCCCTGCGTGAGGCGTTTGCGAGCGAGGCGTCGAAGCTGGCTTCCGGGGCGGATCTGAAGCTGCTGGTCTCGGGCGCCGCCGTGTTCGCGGTCGACTCGCGCTCCACCATCGAGGGCGAAGTGACGCGGCTCGCGCTGGTGTCGACCGCGATCATCGTTGCGCTCCTGCTGTTCATCTACCGTTCGCCGACCGCTCTCGTGCTCGGCCTGCTGCCGGTCGTATCCGGCGCGCTGGCCGGCATCGTCGCGGTCAGCCTCGTGTTCGGCGTCATGCATGGGGTTACCCTCGGTTTTGGCACCACCCTGATCGGAGAGGCGGTCGATTACGCGATCTACCTCTTCGTCCAGTCCGGCCCTGCGCGGGGGAACGGCGGGCGCGACAGCTTCTGGCCGACGATACGCCTCGGGGTGATGACCTCCATCTGCGGCTTCGGCGCGCTGATGTTCTCGGGGTTTCCGGGGCTGGCGCAGCTCGGCCTGTATTCGATCGCAGGCTTGATCGTCGCCGCGCTCGTGACGCGTTACCTCCTGCCGCACCTCCTGCCTGCCGGCTTCGCCATCCGCGACGTGACCCCGCTCGGCCTGCGTCTGCAGCGCCTAGTCGCCGCGGTGGGCAGGCTGCGCTGGTTCCTCGCCGGATTGGCGGCGCTTTCCGGTGCGCTCGTGTTCGCACAGCACGACCGCGTGTGGAACCGCGAACTCGGGGCGCTGAGCCCGGTCCCGCCCGAGGCCCAGGCAGTCGACGCGGCATTGCGCAGCGATCTCGGGGCACCCGACCTGCGTTACATGATCGTCGTGCGCGCGGAAGATGCGGACACCGCGCTGCAGCGCGCAGAATCGGTATCCACGCAATTGCAGGCGCTCGTGGACGCCGGGGATATCGGCGGCTTCGAGAGTCCGTCGCTTTACCTTCCATCGCAGGGCCGACAGCTCGAACGCCGCGCCGCGCTGCCCGATCCACGCGAACTGCGCGAACGGCTCGCCGCCGCAACCGCGGGTCTGCCCCTGCCGGCCGGCCGGCTCGCGCCTTTCCTCGACGACATCTCCGCCGCCCGCGCGCGCGCGCCCCTGACGCGGGCAGACCTCGACGGAACAAGCTTCGCAATGGCCGTCGATTCGCTGCTCCTGCGTCAGGGCGAGCAGTGGACCGCCCTGCTGCCGCTGCGCGCACCTGCAGCCGGGGGGCATGCGAAGGAGATCGATCCCGGCGCCGTTCGCGGCGCGCTCGACGGGGCTGCGGATGCCAGCCCAATGTTCATCGACATGAAGGGCGAGTCCGGGCGGCTCTACGCGGGCTATCTGCGCGAAGCCATCATGCTGTCGCTCGCGGGGGTGGCGGCGATCGTCGCGCTCCTCGCCGTCGCCTTGCGCTCGCCGCAGCGCGTCATCCGCGTCCTGGTGCCGCTCGCGGCCGCCGTGCTGACGGTCGTCGCCGGCCTCGTGCTCGCCGGCGTGGCGCTGACGATCCTGCATCTCGTCGGGCTGCTGCTGATCGTCGCGGTGGGCTCGAACTACGCCCTGTTCTTCGATGGCAAGGGCGGCAACGACACCCCCCCGCCTGCCACCCTCGCGTCGATGCTGTTTGCGAACCTCACGACGGTCGCCGGTTTCGGCGTCCTCGCGTTTTCCTCGGTGCCCGTGCTGCAGG
>NZ_WTVS01000289.1 GCF_012911005.2 Aromatoleum toluolicum
GGCTGCGCCGGCGCCATTTGCGCTTGAGCACCCCTGCCATGAACGATCCCTCCATTGTTGACCCTGGAGGCAATTGTCCACGTCGATCACGTGCCCTGGAATAACGCCGGTCAGTTACCGCTTACGGTTGATGAACACGAACAGATGCCCCGACAACGGATCCTGTCCCACGCCGTGGCGCGCCAGCGCATACAAGCCGTCGAAGGATTTGCGCATGTCGACCGGGCGCCCGTACAGATGCACCCGCACCG
>NZ_WTVS01000029.1 GCF_012911005.2 Aromatoleum toluolicum
GCCCCGCCCCCCGACGACGGCACCCTCGCGCTCGACCGTTACGCCGAGCGCGCCTACCTCGCCTACGCCATGAGCGTCGTGAAGTCACGCGCGCTGCCGCAGGTCGAGGACGGCATGAAGCCGGTGCAGCGCCGCATCCTCTACGCGATGAACGAGATGCGCCTGTCGGCCACGTCCAAGCACGTGAAGTCCGCGCGCGTCGTCGGCGACGTCATCGGCAAGTACCACCCGCACGGCGACTCCAGCGTCTATGACGCGATGGTGCGCGTGGCGCAGGACTTCTCGCTGCGCTATCCGCTGGTCGACGGCCAGGGCAACTTCGGCTCGCGCGACGGTGACTCCGCGGCGGCGATGCGTTACACCGAATGCCGCCTGACGCCGATCGCCGAACTGCTGCTCGCCGAGATCGACCGCGGCACCGTCGATTTCGTGCCGAACTACGACGGCGCCTTCGAGGAGCCGCAGCTCCTACCCGCGCGCCTGCCCTTTGTGCTGCTCAACGGCGCCTCGGGCATCGCGGTCGGCATGGCGACCGAGATCCCGCCACACAACCTGCGCGAAGTCGCCGACGCCGCCTGCCACCTCATCCGCCACCCGGACGCCGGCCTCGACGATGTCCTGCCGCTGCTGCCCGGCCCCGATTTCCCCGGCGGAGGCCAGCTCATCTCCTCGCCCGAGGCGATCCGCGACGCCTACGCGAGCGGGCGCGGCAGCCTGCGCGTGCGCGCACGCTGGCATGTCGAGGAGCTCGCCCGCGGCCAGTGGCGCGTCATCATCGACGAGCTGCCGCACGGCGTGTCGGCCGCCGGCGTGCTCGCCGAAATCGAAACGCTGACCAACCCGCAGCCGCGCACCGGCAAGAAGGAAGTCAGCCAGGAACAGAAGAACCTCAAGCAGCTCGTGCTCGGCGTGCTCGAGACGGTGCGCGACGAATCCAGCGACAAGGCGCCCGTGCGCATCGTGCTCGAGCCGCGCTCGTCCCGCCAGAGCCGCGACGAGTTCATGGCGGTGCTGCTCGCGCACACCAGCCTCGAAAGCTCGGCATCGGTGAACATGACGATGATCGGCCGCGACGGCCGGCCGCAGCAGAAGAACCTCGTGCAGGTCCTGCGCGAGTGGATCGACTTCCGCTACGTCACCGTCGAACGCCGCACCCGCCACCGCCTCGACGAGGTCGATCGCCGCATCCACATCCTCGAAGGCCGCATGATCGCCTTCCTGCACATCGAGGAAGTGATCCGCGTGATCCGCGAGTCGGACGAGCCCAAACCCGCGCTGATCGCGGCCTTCGGCCTCTCCGACGTGCAGGCCGAGGACATCCTCGAGATCCGCCTGCGCCAGCTCGCGCGCCTCGAAGGCTTCAAGATCGAGAAGGAACTGGCCGAACTCAAGGACGAGCGCAGCGGCCTGCAGCACCTCCTCGACAGCCGCGCCGCGATGACCCGCCTGATCCTCAAGGAGATCGAGGACGACGCGAAGAAGTATGGCGACAACCGCCGCACGGTGATCGAAGCCGTCGCCGCAGTCGCGCCGGCCGAGATCAGCGTGGCCGACGAGCCGGTCACCGTGATCGTGTCGAAGAACGGCTGGGTGCGCTCGCGCCAGGGCCACGGCATCGACGCCGCGGCGATCAGCTACAAGGCGGGCGACTTCGCCTTCGCCGTGATCGAGACGCGCACCACCTGGCCGCTGGTCGTCATCGACACCAACGGCCGCGCCTACACCGTGCGCGTGTCGGATCTCCCAGGCGGGCGCGGCGACGGCGCGCCGATCGCGACGCTGGTAGATTTCCAGGACGGCGGCAAGACGGCGCAGGTGCTCACCGCCGAGCCCGAGTCGAGCTGGTTCTTCGCCAACTCCGGCGGCTACGGCTTCATCTGCACGCTCGCCGACGCGACCAGCCGCCAGCGTGCGGGCAAGGCCTTCATGACGCTAGAGAAGGGCGAGAAAGTGCTGGTGCCGGCGCGCGTCGTGGGCGAGCGCATCGCCGCGGTATCCGAGCACGGCCGCATCCTGGTCTTCATGCGCAGCGAGATGAAGGTGCAGGCCGGCGGACGCGGCGTCATCGTGATGGCGCTCGACGACAAGGAGGCGCTGGTCGCGGTGGCCGTGCCGCCCGACGACGCGACGCTCAGGGTCGAAGGCACCGGTCGTGGCGGCAAGACCATCGCCGTCGAGCTCAAGCCGAGCCAACTCGTGCCGCTCGTCCACCGCCGCGCGCGCAAGGGCATGGCGCTCACGCCCAAGGTCGCGCCCGCGGCCCTGACGACGGCCTGATTCGCCGGCCGCGCAACGGCGGCCGGAACCCATTCGCCCCCACGTAGTCTTTCAGGAAGCGCACCCGACACACGCCGGCCTCGCACGAGGCCGGCGTGTGTCGTTGTGGCTGTTCCATCCCTCATAACCAAGACTCCGAATGGACCACGACATCTCCCTCATCACCACGGTCGCCGCAGCCTTCGGCTTCGCGCTGATCTTCGGCTTCATCGCCGAGCGCCTGAAAGTGCCGGCGCTCGTCGGCTACCTCGTCGCCGGCATCGCGATCGGCCCCGCGACCCCGGGCTTCGTCGCCGACATCCATACCGCCTCCCAGCTCTCCGAGATCGGTGTGATGCTGCTGATGTTCGGCGTCGGCCTGCATTTCTCGCTCGACGACCTGCTCGCGGTGCGACGCATCGCGCTGCCCGGCGCCGTCGTGCAGATGGGCTTCGCGACGGTGCTGGGCACGGGCGTCGCATGGTGGTGGGGATGGAGCCTGGGTGCGGCGCTGGTGTTCGGACTGTCGCTGTCGTGCGCGAGCACCGTGGTGCTGCTCAAGGCGCTCGAAGCGCGCGGCGTGCTCGACACCATGAACGGCCGCATCGCGGTCGGCTGGCTGGTCGTCGAGGACCTTGCCACCGTCGTGATCCTCGTGCTGCTGCCGCCGCTCGCGGGCACGCTCGGCGCGACCACCACCCCGCTCGGCGACGCCGGCGACCCGCTGTGGCGCACCATCGGCAAGACCCTGCTGGAAGTCACCGCCTTCATCGCGCTGATGCTGATCGCCGGCCGGCGCCTCCTGCCCTGGCTGCTGTGGCAGGTCGCGCGCACCGGCTCGCGCGAACTCTTCACGCTGTCGGTGATCGCTACTGCCATCGGCATCGCCTATGGCGCGGCCCAGCTCTTCAGCGTGTCCTTCGCGCTGGGCGCCTTCTTCGCCGGCATGATGATGCGCGAGTCCGAATTCAGCCACCGCGCCGCCGAAGAGTCGCTGCCGCTGCGCGACGCCTTCTCGGTGCTGTTCTTCGTCGCCGTCGGCATGCTCTTCGATCCGACCGTGATCGCGGACTATCCGCTGCAGGTGCTCACCGTGGTGCTCATCATCGTCGTCGGCAAGTCGCTCGCCGCGATGGCGCTGGTGCTCGCATTCCGCTACCCGCTCAACACGGCGCTGACGGTCGCGGCGAGCCTCGCGCAGATCGGCGAGTTCTCCTTCATCCTCGCCGGCCTGGGGCTCACGCTGGGCCTGCTGCCACAGACCGGGATGAGCCTCGTGCTCGCCGGCGCGCTGATCTCGATCGCGCTCAATCCGCTGGTGTTCGCGACGGTCGGGCCGATCCGCGCGTGGACGCTGAAGCGCTCCGAGTTCGCGCGGCGGCTCGAGCGCCGCGAAGACCCGTACGCCGAGTTGCCGACGAGCACCGAGAGCAAGTACCTCGAAGGCCAGGTCGTGCTGGTCGGCTACGGGCGGGTCGGCCGGCGCATCGCACAGGCCCTCGCCGCGCGCGGCATCCCCTTCGTCGTCGCCGAGCAGAACCGCGAGCAGGTCGAACAGCTGCGCAGCGAGGGCGTGGCGGCGGTCGCCGGCGACGCGTCCGAGCCGTCGGTACTGATCCAGGCCCACATCGCCCATGCGGCGATGCTGGTGATCGCCACCCCCGACCCGGTCAACGTTCGCCCCATGGTCGCCACGGCGCGCGCGCTCAACCCCGCCATCGAGGTCGTCCTGCGCACCCACAGCGAGGACGACTCCCGGCTGCTGCGCAAGGAAGGCATCGGCACGGTTTTCTACGGCGAGGAGGAACTCGCCAAGGGCATGACGGGGCACGTGCTGGAACGCTTCGCGCCGCGCATGCCCGCCTGAACCGCCGGAAAACGATGGCGAACCTCAGCGGGCCGGCGGCGCTTCCTCGTTCCCGGCGGCCTCGCCCGGGGGGAGGATCGCGCGGATCGGATCGCCGTCCCGGATCTGCCCCGGCGCGCGCGGCGGCGACTCGCCGACCATCGACTCGATCAGGATCGTCACGCGCCGGTTGCGCGCGCGGCCTTCCTCGTTGGCGTTGTCGGTGAGCGGCCGCTGGTCCGCGTAGCCGGCCGCCGTGAGGCGATCGCCGCGCACCCCCGACTCGATGAAGAGCCGCACGACCGTCGAGGCGCGCACCGCGGACAGCTCCCAGTTCGATGGAAAACGCCCGTTACGGATCGGCACGTTGTCGGTGTGCCCCTCGACCGTGACCGGGAACTCGGCACGCGCCAGCACCTCGGCCACGGCCCGCAGGGCCGCCACGGCGGGCGCAGCGAGCACCGCGTCGCCCGGCGCGAACAGCACCCGGGCGTTGATCTCGATCGATATCCCGCGCGCGCCCTCGGACACGCGGACCTGCCCGCCCTGGGTGAGCGGATCCAGCACGCGACGGATGTCCTCGGCCATCGTCGTCATGCGCTTGTACTCGGCGCGACGCCGCTTCTCGGCCTCTTCGTCGGGGGTCGGCGACAGCGGCGCGGGCTTGGGCGGAGCGACGGCCGGCGGCGGCGCGATCACCGGGTCGCCCGGCACATTCACGGTGATGTTGCGGAAAGCGTTGATCAGCGAATCGGACAGGACGCGGTACTTGCCCTCGTTCACCGACGACAGCGAGTACATCACGACGAAGAACGCGAACAGCAGCGTGATGAAGTCCGCGTAGGACACCAGCCAGCGATCCTGGTTCTCGTGGTTCGCGTCGTCCAGCTGGCGGTGTCGGCGGTGGCGTCGCATCGCGGCACGCTCAGGCGATGTAGCCCTGCATGCGGCTCTCGATGATGCGCGGGTTGTCGCCATTGGCGATGCCGACCAGGCCGTCGACGAGCATCTCGCGCTGCGACACCCCGTCGGCCACGTAAGCCATCAGCTTCTTCGACATCGGCAGGAATACCAGGTTGGCGAAGCCCACGCCATACACGGTGGCGACGAAGGCCACCGCAATGCCGGCGCCCAGCTTCGACGGATCGGTCAGGTTCTCCATCACGTGGATCAGGCCGAGCACTGCACCGAGAATGCCCAGCGTCGGCGCGTAGCCGCCCGCCGCCTCCCAGATGCGCGCGCCCTGACGCATCTGCGCCGCCCAGGCGTCGATCTCGACCTCCAGCACCTCGCGCAGCCGCTGCGGCTCGACGCCATCGACAAGGAGTTGCAACCCCTTGCGTGTGAATGCGTCGCTGATGCGCGGGATCTGCGCCTCCAGCGCCAGCAGCCCTTCCTTGCGCGCGGTCTGGCTCCAGCTCGTCGCCTGGCGGATCAGCGCTGCGTGGCTCGACGGCGGCGGCACGAAGACCCATCGGGTCATGCGGATGCCTTCGCGGAAGACCTTCAGCGGGCTCTGCAGCATCACGGCACCCAGCGTGCCGCCGATCACGATCAGGAAGGCGGTGGGCTGGAGGAGCGACGCAATGTGGCCGCCCTCGATCACCTGCCCCATGATCAGGGCGGAAATGCCGAGGGTGAGCCCGACGACGCTGATCTTGTCCATGTCAGCAGTTCCCCGGCCGGCCCGCTCAGGCGCCGGACGGCGGATTCTTGGGCGGACGTCCGCGACGCGCCCCGGTCGTGGCGCCGGCCGGGCGCGCCGTCCCCAGGATGCGCGAGCGCAGGCGCGCCACAGCCTGGCTGTGGAGCTGGCACACGCGCGACTCGGAAACGCCCAGCACCTCGCCGATCTCGCGCAGGTTGAGTTCCTCGTCGTAGTACAGCGCCATCATCAGTTTCTCGCGCTCGGGCAGATCCTCGATCGCGCGCACGAGCGTGTTGCGCATGTCGGCCTTCTCGAGGATGTCGGCCGGGTTCGACTCGTGCTCGCCGAGGTGGCGCTCGAAGTAGTCCTCGCCCTCGCCGTCGGTGAAGTCCTCGAAATGCACGAGCTGGTAGCCGCGCGCATCCTGCAGCATGCGCTGGTACTCGGCAAGCGGCATGCCCAGCAACTCCGCGAGTTCCACCTCGCTCGGCTGGCGCCCGTTGCGCTGCTCGAGCTCGTGCACCGCCGACTCGATGCGGCGCATGTCGCGCCGCAGGCTGCGCGGCAGCCAGTCGTTCTCGCGCAAGCCGTCGAGCATCGCGCCGCGGATGCGCTGCACCGCGTAGGTCTCGAACTGCGCCCCGAGCCCGTCCTCGTAGCGGCTGATCGCATCCAGCAGGCCCATCATGCCGTTCTGGATCAGGTCGTCCATCTGCACGCTGGCCGGCAGCTTCGCCATCAGGTGATAGGCGATGCGCTTGACCAGCGGGGCGTAGGCCTCCACCAGGTGGTTCTTGTCGAGATTACCAGCTGCGTCGTACATCCACTTCGCCTGTATCTTCTTCCGTCCTGGACGGGTTTCCGGGCATGCGGGCAAACCAGCGGATGTCCATTGTCCCCCTGCCGGACCGCTTTTGCCAAACGGGTACGCACTCAGTCCCATACCTGCCTCCCGCGGACTGGCGCAGCGCCGGCCCGTGTGTTGCCGAACGCCGCGAGACGCCTCAGGAAGGCAGCCTCTGCATCGCGCGGCGACGCTTCCGCGGCGCTGTGCCCCAGCCCCGCAGCCAGCTCGTCGCGCTCGAGTTCGCCCAGCCAGGCGAGCGGCACGCCGACGTGGCGGCGCACGAGCTCGCTGAGGCTGCGAAAGAACGCCGCGGCATCAGCACGGCCACGCGCACCGCACACGGCCACGTGCAGCGAGCCCGCCCCGGCCGCGGCGAGCCCCTTGATCACCTGGTAGGCGTCCGTCGCACCGCTGCGGCTCGCCTCGGCGACGACCAGGCGGCGCGGCGCCGCCAGCGCGAAGGGGGACGGATCTGCAGCGCTCTCGCACGCCGAATGGATCAGGATGAAGCTGGCAGGCCGCTGCAGCGTACGCAAGGCATCGAGCACGCAGTCGCGCCGCTCGCCGTCGAGCAGCGGCAACGCGAGGGCACAGGCCCCCACCGGAACGCGCCCGAGCAGGCCGGGCACCGGCTGCAGCAACTCGCGCACCACACTGCGGCCGCCGAGCACGCCCAGCAGATCGCCGCCCGGGGGCAGGCCGAGCACCCCGGCCAGCGAATCCTCGCCCTGCACCTCGTCGAGCAGCAGCACGCGCTGGCTATGTCCGGCGATGCGGTGCGCCGCCTGCAGCGCGACATGCGCACGGCGGCGTCCGGTCGCGTACAGCGCGACAACCGTCGGGGGCGCGCGCCGGAACAGGCGCCGCAACCCGGCCGCCTGGTCTTCCCGCGGATCGATCATGTCAGACTCCGCCGGCCGCCAGCATCAGCGCCGCTTCGTCGCCCTGCAGCTTCCACGGCGACTCGGCCGACTGCTCGCGCAGCGCGCGATGCAGCAGGTAGGCGCGATTCGGCAGGTGCAGGTCCTCAGGCACGCGCTGGCCGTTGGCGACATAGAACACGTTGAGTTCGTTGCGCACGGCCACATCCAGCGCCGGGGCGAGCGACGCGGCCTCGTCGACCTTGGTCAGCACGCAGCCCGCCAGGTCCGGCCCGCTATAGGCACGCACGACGTCCGCGAGCGTGTCGCCGCGGCAGGTCGAATTGAGCAGCAGCAAGCGGCGCACGTCGCCGGCACCGGTCAGCATCGCCGCCTGCTCGGCCACCATCTTGTCGCGCTGGCTCATGCCCATCGTATCGATCAGCACCATGTGCTTGTTGCGCAGCTCGGCTAGCGTCTGGCGCAGGTCGGCCGCGTCGCGCACCGAGAACACCGGCACGCCGAGGATGCGGCCGTAGATGCGCAGCTGCTCCTGCGCGCCGATGCGGTAGCCGTCGGTCGTGATCAGCGCCAACCGTTCGGCGCCGTGGCGCACCACGCAGCGTGCCGCGAGCTTTGCCGTCGTCGTGGTCTTGCCCACGCCGGTCGGCCCCACCAGCGCATACACGCCGCCACGATCAATGATGTCCGCATCGGACGCGACCGCACGCAGGTCGCGCGCGAGGGCGTTCTTCACCGCGGCACGGGCGTCCTCCGGCGAGGCCTCCTCATCCACGGCTTCGGCCAGCCGGCGCGCGAGCACACTGGAGAAACCGGCTTCGAGCAGCTCGCCGACGATATCCGCCCGTGCGGGCGCCTTGCGCCGGGTCTCGCCCCAGGCGAAACCCGCGAGCTGGCGCTCGATCATGCTGCGGATACCGGCCATTTCCTTCATCAGCTGGACGTTCGCTTCCTGCAGCGAACGGATGCGCTCGTCCTCGACCGCGCGTGCGGGTTCGGCAGCGCGGACCTGCGGCGCCGCCGGCACAGGCTGCTTCGGGGCAGGCACCGTTTCCGCGGCAAGCGGACGCACCGCAGTCTCGGGAGCGCTCCAGTCGTCGATCGAATACTGCTCGCTCAGTGCCGCGGCGCGCGAGCGCATCACGTAATCGGCCGTCTCCATGCGCGGCGGATTGAACGGGCGAATGATCCTTGCCGGTTTCGGCGTCGCGGCCGGAGCCGCAGGCGCACGTCCCGACAGGCTCACCTGGAAGTCGTCGTCCTCGGCCGAAGGCGCAGCCGGCGCCGGCCGGGCGGTCGGCTGGGGGGCGGGCGCAGCAGCGCGCGAAGCCCCCGGCAACGCTCCGACGTCGTCCGCCGGCAGGGCCAGGATCTCGACGCCACCCTCCACCGCGCGGTTCGACAGCACGATGGCATCGGCACCGAGTTCGGCCTTCAGGGCACGCAGGGCCTCGCGGGCGGAGGGGGCAAAGTAGCGCTTGACGTTCATGGTGGTTCTCCCGACTACCGCGCTCTGTGCGCAGCATGGAACCGATTATGGTGGCGGGGAGGCGGATCGATAGCGCGGAATAGACCCGGTTTCCCCCCGCAAATCCGGCCCGCGACGGTTACCTCAAAAGCGCTCAGCGCGCGGCGCCGCCGACCATCGCCGTGACGCGGATCGTGCGCGTCTCGGGCACCTCCGAGTTCGCGATGACCTTGAGCGAAGGCACCGCACGGCGCAGGAAGCGCGACAGCAGCCAGCGCAGCTGTGGCGGCACCAGCAGCACCGGCGGCAGCCCCATGTCTTCCTGGCGCTGCGACACCTCGGCCGCGTGGCGCAGCATGCCGTCGGCGAGGCTCGGCTCGATGACGCCGCCATCGCTGCCCCCCGTCGACATCGCCTGCATGAGGATACGTTCGAGCGCCGGATCGAGCGCCATCACCTGGATATCCGCGTTGCCCGGGAAGAGGCTCTGCAGAATCGAGCGGCCCAGCGCCTGGCGCACGCGCGACGTGAGCTCGAGCGGATCCTGGGTGCGCGGCGCATTCTCGGCGAGCGTCTCGATGATCGTCCGCATGTCGCGGATATTGACCCCCTCCTCGAGCAGGTTCTGCAGCACCCGCTGCACCGTCGCGACCGGCAGCAGCGCCGGCACGAGGTCCTCGACCAGCTTCGGCGTCGTCTTGCTGATGTGATCGAGCAGCGCCTGCGTCTCCTGGCGCCCGAGCAACTCCGCCGCGTGGTTCAGGATCAGGTGGTTGAGGTGCGTCGCGACCACTGTACTCGCGTCGACGACCGTGTAGCCCAGCGCATGTGCCTGCTCGCGCTGGCTCGCGTCGATCCAGTACGCCGGCAGGTCGAACGCCGGATCGCGCGTCTCGCGACCGGCGAGCGGACCGGTCACGCGCCCCGGGTTGATCGCCAGGAACTGGCCCGGATAGGCCTCGCCGGAACCGATCTCGACGCCCTTCAACGCGATGCGGTACGCATTCGGCTTGAGCTCGAGGTTGTCACGGATGTGCACCGGCGCCGACAGGAAGCCGACATCCTGTGCGAACTTCTTGCGCAGCCCGCGGATGCGCTTCAGCAGCTCGCCGTCCTGCCCCTTGTCGACCATCGGGATCAGGCGGTAGCCGACTTCCAGCCCGAGCACGTCCACCGGAGCGACGTCGTTCCAGCTCGCCTCCTGGCTCTCGGCCGGAGCCACCGCTGCCGCAGCTTCGGGCGCCACCCGTGCGGCCGCAGCCGACTCCTGGCGCAGGATGCCGAGCCGGCGCCACGCCAGCCAACCGAGCGAACCGGCCATCAGGATGAACACCAGGTTCGGCATACCCGGAATCAGCCCCAGCACACCGATGATCGCCGCCGTGAGCATCAACACCTGCGGATTCGAGAACACCTGGTTGATCACCAGGCCGCCCACGTCCGCGTCGTCGCCGACGCGCGACACGACCATGCCCGCCGCGACCGAGATGATCAGGGCCGGGATCTGCGCGACGAGGCCGTCGCCGATCGTCAGCAACGTGTAGGTCTCGACCGCAATACCGACCGGCATGTCGTGCTGCACGATGCCGACGAGCAGCCCGCCCACGATGTTGATCAGCAGGATCACGATGCCCGCGACCGCATCCCCGCGCACGAACTTCGACGCACCGTCCATCGCGCCGAAGAATTCCGACTCCTGCGCGACCTCCTTGCGCCGGCGCTTCGCCTCCGCCTCGTCGACCAGCCCCGCATTGAGGTCGGCGTCGATCGCCATCTGCTTGCCGGGCATCGCATCCAGGGTGAAGCGCGCACTCACTTCCGCAATCCGGCCGGCACCCTTCGTCACGACGACGAAGTTGATGACGACGAGGATCACGAACACCACCAGGCCGATCGCGGTATTCCCGCCGACGAGGAAGTGGCCGAAGGCCTCGATGACCTTGCCCGCGGCGTCAGGGCCGGTGTGGCCCTCGAGCAGAACGATGCGCGTCGACGCGACGTTCAGCGCCAGGCGCAACAGCGTCGTCACCAGCAGCACGGTCGGGAATACCGAAAACTCCAGCGGCCGGCGCGTGTACATCGCCACCAGCATCACCATCACCGACACGGCGATGTTGAAGGTGAAGAACACGTCCAGCGCGAACGCCGGCAGCGGCAGCACCATCATGGACAGCACCATGATGATGAAGATCGGCGCGCCCAGCATCCGCAGGTTCGTCGGCGTCAGCAGCGCACGCAGGTTGAGGACATCGTTCATTGCCAGCCTCTATCGCATCGTCCGTTCCGCGCGCCCGCTCAGTCGGGCGCGCCGGGGTCCATGTCTGCGGGCACCGGCAGCTTGCCGGGCGCCGCGGGCGGAAGTCCGCCGTGGGCCATCCAGTGGTTGAGCTGATACACGTAGGCCATCACCTCGGCCACCGCCGTGTACAGCGCCCCCGGCACCGCCTGCTCCAGTTCGCAGTGCTTGTACAGCGCACGCGCCAGCGGCGGCGCCTCCAGCATCGGCACCTTGTGTTCCTTCGCCAACTCGCGGATCTTCAGCGCGACCTCGCCACGGCCCTTCGCGACGACGATAGGCGCGCGCATCTTGTCCGCGTCGTACTTCAGCGCCACCGAGAAGTGCGTCGGGTTGGTCACTACCACGTCCGCCTTCGGCACCTGCGTCATCATGCGGCGGCGCGCCATCTCGCGCTGCATCGCGCGGATGCGCCCCTTCATCTGCGGATCGCCTTCCTGTTCCTTGCTCTCGCGCTTGACCTCTTCCTTCGTCATGCGCAGCTTCTTGTTGTACTGCCACAGCTGGAAGGGCACGTCGATCAGCGCGAGGATCGCCAGCCCCATGATGATCAGCAGCGTCGCGAACAGCACCATCTCGAGGAAGTCCGGCACCGCCGCTTCCACCGCCTCGCCCGTCAGGCCGAAGATGTGCTCGTGCTCGCGCCACACCGCGAAGACGCCCATCAGCCCGACCACCGCCGCCTTCAGCAGCGACTTCACCAGCTCCGCCAGCCCGTGCATCGAGAACATTCGGCCGATGCCCTGGATGGGATTCATGCGTTCGAGCTTCAGCCCCAGCATCTTGGGCGCGAACACGAACCCCCCCATCAGGACCGGCGCCGCAATCGCCGCAAGCACCAGAATCCCGAACAGCGGCATCATCGTCAGCAGCGCTTCGGTGAACAGGTCGCCGAAGCTCTCCAGCATCAGCTTCGCATCAAAGGCGCGTGCCCGCTCGATCGCGAAGCCGGCGCGCAACATGCCGAGGATGCGCCCCGAGATCCATTCCCCCATCATCCACAGCGCGCCGATTCCCGCGATCAGGACGAGAAAGGTCGACAGCTCGCGCGACTGCGGAACCTGCCCTTCCTCGCGGGCCTGTTCCAGCCTGCGTGACGATGGCTGTTCGGTTTTCTCGAGATCGCTGTCTTCGGCCACGGCCGACTCCTTGCCTGCACGCCGGATGCGCCCCGTTCAGCACGGACACTCGGCGACGTGCGGCAATTATCGCCGCACGCCGGCAAGCCCCGCCGCCGGATAAGCGCGGGAAAACAGCCCTAAATCGCGTCTTCGAAACTGCGGCGGCCGACGCGCCGCCATCGGCGCCTCAGCGCCCGGCAGGCAGCCGGTCGATGCCGCGGATCACCGTACCGGCGCCGATGCCGCGCGCGGCAAACCAGCCCGCATTCATCTCCAGCGCGAAGCGCGCCGCCGCCGCGGCACAATGGCTGACCTCCGATTGCGGCTGCATGTCGGCGATGTTCAGGATGCGCCCGTCGCGATCCATGAATGCCACCGACAAAGGAATCAGCGTGTTCTTCATCCACATGCAATGGCGCGCATCCTGCGTGAATACGAACACCATTCCGCGCTGCAGCGGCATCGCCTTGCGATTCATCAGGCCGATCTGGCGCGCCTGATCGGTATGCGCCAGTTCCGCCTCGATGCGGTGCATCCCCGCCCCCAGCTCGACCATCGGCAATTCCGCACGGGCAGCGGGCAGGCAGGCAGCGGCCAGCGCGACGATCGCCGCACAGCGGCCAAAAAGAGACGGGAGACTCATCGCCGGCAAACCCTGAGGGAATAAATGGGAAAGCGCGATTCTACCGCGCGCACCGCAGCGCGGTTAAGCACGCCGGATGCGTGAGGATCCGGGCCTGCGCCCCTGCGCTGCGCTGCCGCTGCGCCCGCCATCCACCTCCTCGGCGCGCCATGCCCCCGGCGCCAGACCCGCGAGCGACCATTCGCCGATCGCCACCCGGATCAGGCGCAAGGTCGGGAAACCCGCCTTCGCGGTCATCCGTCGCACCTGGCGGTTCTTCCCCTCGCGCAGCACGATCTCCAGCCATGACGTCGGCACGCTCTTGCGGAAACGCACCGGCGGATCGCGCGGCCACAGCCAGTCGGGCTCCGCAATGCGCCGCGCCTCGCACGGCCGCGTCACGAAATCCCCCAGATCCAGGCCCCCGCGCAACCGCGCCAGCGCGTCTTCATCCGGCTCCCCCTCGACCTGCACGACATAGGTCTTGGGCAGCTTGTGGCGCGGATCCGCGATCCGGTGCTGCAGCGCGCCGTCATCGGTCAGCAGCAGCAGCCCCTCACTGTCGGTATCGAGCCGCCCAGCCGCGTACACACCGAGCACCGCCACGAAATCCTTCAGCGTCGGCCGCCCCGGCTCCGCCGTGAACTGGCAGATCACGCCGAAAGGCTTGTTGAGGAGAATGACGCGGGACATGCGGAGAAGGATAGGAGGAAGATCCCGTCGCCGGTAAATGCAGGGAACATGGACAGGATCTGGCGGAGGCGGTGAGATTCGAACTCACGAACGGTTGCCCGTTGCCGGTTTTCAAGACCGGTGCAATCGACCACTCTGCCACACCTCCGGAAGCGGCGGAGTATATCACCCCGCCTTCGCATGTCATCCCCGCTCGAACAGCGCGATCGACTCGACGTGCGAGGTCTGCGGGAACATGTTCGCGATCCCTGCACCACGCAGCACGTAGCCCTTTTCGCGCACCAGCACCGCCGCATCGCGCGCGAGCGTCGCCGGGTTGCACGACACATACACGATGCGCGGCGGCATCTGCTGCTCGCTGAGCGCCTTGACCACCGCGATCGCCCCCTCGCGCGGCGGATCGATCAGCAGCTTGTCGAGGCGGCCGAGCGCGGCAAGGCTGTCCTCGGTGGCCTCGAAGAGATTCGCCGCGTAAAACTCGGTCCGTTCCGCCAGGCCGTTGCGACGGGCATTCTTCAGCGCCCGCGCGACCAGCGTGTCGCTGCCCTCGACCCCGATCACATGCGCTCCGCGGCGGGCGATCGGCAGACTGAAGTTCCCCAGGCCGCAGAACAGATCGGCGATGCGCTCACCCGGCCGCGGGTCAAGCAGTTGCATCGAGCGCCGGATCAGGAGCCGGTTGATGTCGACGTTCACCTGCGTGAAATCCGTCGGCAGGAAGTCCAGCGTGACGTCGAACTCGGGCAGCGTATAGGCGAGCCCCGGTCCCTTCTTCGGATGCAGCGGCTTGGCCGTTGCCGGGCTGCCCGGCTGCTGCCACACCTGCACGCCGTGCGCATCGGCAAACGCCGCGAGGCGCGCGATGTCCTGCGGCGTGAACGGCATCAGGTTGCGGAACACCAGCACCGTGACGTCCTCGCTCACCGCGATCTCGATCTGCGGCAGCCGGTCGGGAATCGACAGTCCCGCGACCAGTTCGTGCAGCGCAGGCAGCAGCGCCGACACATGCGCAGGCAGCACCGCACAGCTCTGCATGTCGCAAATGTAGCTGCTGCGCCGCTCGTGGAAACCGATCAGCACCCCGCCCTTCGACGGCACCATCCGCACGCCGATGCGCGCGCGGTAGCGGTAGCCCCAGGCCGGCCCGTGGATCGCCGGATATAGTACTTCCGGCGTGACCTTGGCGATATGCCACAGCGCATCCTCGAGCACGCGCTGCTTGGTCGCCGCCTGCGCCACCGAGTCGAAATGCTGCATCGAGCAGCCGCCGCACGTACCGTAATGGGGACAGGGCGGCACCACCCGCTGCCCGCTGGGCCTGAGCACGCGCTCCAGTTCGGCCAGGTCGTAGCTCGGCCTCTGGCGCACGACCCGGTATTCGACCGTCTCGCCGGGCAATGCGCCATCGACGAACACCGCCTTGCCGTCCACACGGGTAAAACCGCGCCCTTCATGGTCCAGTGATTCGATGACAGCAACAGGCATCAAGCGTCCGCCAAAAGAGCGCGATTTTACCTACTCGCAGAGTGCTTTACCCGTCGGGTTCTATAATTGCCGCGACCGGGCGGCGAACAGGCGGTTGCATCCGGCCTCCGCCCCCGCCCGGACCACCGTGCAGGCCCTGGCCATGGATACCCCACGCGAACAGACTTTCGACAGCTACGGCGAATACCGCGCGGCCCTCATCGGCGCCCTGGAGAACGCACAACAGACGGTGATCGTGCTCGATCCCGACCTGCGCGAGACCGGGCTCGAAAGCCCGCAAGGGATCGAGCAACTGGAACGCCTGTGTTCGCAGAGCAGGCGCCGCGACACCCTGCGCATCCTGCTGCACTCCACCACCTGGCTGCAAAAGGACTGCCCCCGCCTCACGCGCCTGCTCAGCCACTACGCGCACTGCACCAGTGTCCGTACCGCGGACGCGGGTGCCCGCATCTGGAGCCAGCCCTTCCTGATCGCCGACGACCGCCACCTCGTGACCCGCTTCCACCAGGATCTGCCGCGGGGAAAGAGCAGCACCGACGCATCGGGCACGCTGGCGCAGCTCGCTACGCAATTCGGAACATTCTGGGTGAATGGTGAGGCGAGTGCAGTCGGCACGCCACTTGGCATTTAACCAACCGTTTTTCCTTATTGCATTGCACCAACAAACTATTGGCACACCTGAATCACATGCTAGAATTTCCTGAGGTTCACCGGACGGAAGGCCGTTTGCATCCGCCCGGCGGGAACTGATCATCCATCTAGCCCCCACAAGAAAGGACATCGAACATGAAACAGTCGCTCCTCGTTGCTTCCCTGCTCGCCCTCGCCCTCGCCGCCTGCGGCAAGCCGGCCGAAGCTCCGAAGGTTGAAGCCCCCGCTGCCGCTCCGGCTGCTGCTGCTCCTGCTCAGGAAGCTGCCCCGGCGGCTGCTCCCGCCGCAGCCCCGGCTGAAGCCGCCAAGGAAGCCGCTGCAACGGCCGTCGAAGCCGCCAAGGACAGCGCTGCCGCTGCCGGCACCGCCGTCGACGCCGCCAAGGACGCAGCTGCTGCAGCCGCCGACGCTGCCAAGAAGTAACGCTCTTCCAGCGACGCAAAAAAGCCGGCTTTCGAGCCGGCTTTTTTGTTGCCTCTCATTTCCCGATCCAGTCCGCTGTAGTTCAGCGCGACGCCCCCCGGACAAGGCCGCGACCTCCGGCAACGGCCCGCCATGGGCCGTCGCCACAGGCGCGACAGAACGCCTTACCGCAACTGCTCCTGCAGCAGCCCCAGGATCTTGCGGGCGGTTTCGGACGAATCCTCGCCCCCCTCGCGGGTCATCACGCTGACCACCGACTTATCCCCCTCGCCCCGGACACGCAGGCGGTATTCGCCGCCCTTCTGCACCACCTGCTCGCTGCTGCGCCAGAAAGCGAGCTTGGACAGGATGCCCTCGGACTTCTTCGTCTGCACGTCTGCATCCGGATCCACGTAGCGGACGAAGAAGAGTCCCTTCGAACGGTCGCGATCCTCGACCGTGAAGCCGATGCGGTCCAGCGCGAGCCCCACGCGACGCCACGCCCGGTCAAAGGACTCGTCAATGGCCAGCGTCACGCTGCCGCCGGTCGCCCCTTTTAGGGCGGCACGCTCGGCCGCCGGCGCCGCTGCGACGATTGCCGCCGCGCGCTCCTCGGCTGCGCCGAGCCGGACCATCAGGCGACGCAACATTTCCGCTTCGAGCTCGGGATCGGCCGGACGCGGCTGCCACACGGTCGTGTCCTTGGCCTCGTTGGGATAGATCTCCATCATGCCGCGATGGCTGATGTAGATCTCGACGGTATCGGGATCCTTGCCCGCCTCCAGCCGCGTGCGGAACTTGTCGCGCACCGGCGTCGAGAACACGCCGTCGAGCACCTTGCCCAGCGCCGAGCGGATGAAGTCCTGCGGGATCTTCGCACGGTCCTCTGCCCAGTCGGTCTCCATCACACCGACTTCAGGACGCTCGACGTTGAGGATGAAACCCGTCTCGAGCCAGAAGTCCTTGACCTTGGGCCACATGGTTTCCGCCGAGCCCTGGACCACCAGCCAGCGCTGGCTGCCTGCACGCTCGACGCGCATGCTTTCCACCTTCGGCAACACCTGCTGCTGGCCTGCAGTCGGCTGGGGCTGCGCGCGGTCGGTCGCATACGCCGAATAGGTCGCCACTCCCTTGGGCGAGACGTCCGGCACCACATAGCGGTCGTCGCGTGTCGGCGCCGTGAGGTCCGGCGGGATCTCCAGCGACGGCAGCTGCCGTGCGCTCTTGTAATCGATCTTCTTGGATTCGACGAGGGAGCCGGAACAACCCGACAGGACGATGGCAGCGCCGAGCAGCGAAGCCGCAGTACGCAAGGTACGATTCATGAGTTTCGGTAATTCCAGGAAAAATCAGACGTTCACGCCGGCGCGACGCATCGCCGCACGCACGCGTTCGTGCAAGCCCTCTGACAGCGACGTGAGCGGCAGGCGGATGCCGGCCTTGATCAGGCCCATCTGCTCGACCGCCCACTTCACCGGAATCGGATTGGCCTCGCAGAACAAGTCGCGGTGCAGGCCGACCAGACGCGCATTGATTTCGCGCGCCTTGATCGCGTCACCGGCGATGGCCGCGGAACACATCTCGTGCATCGCGCGCGGCGCGACGTTGGCCGTCACCGAGATCGCGCCGTGTCCACCCAGCAGCATGAAGGCCATGCCGGTCATGTCGTCGCCGGTATACAACGCGAACCCCTTGGGTGCGCGCTCGACCAGATCGCACGCACGGTCGATGCTGCCCGTGGCGTCCTTGATGCCGACGATGTTGGGAATCTGCGCCAGCCGCAGCGCAGTGTCGTTGGACAGGTCGGCCACCGTGCGCCCCGGCACGTTGTACAGGATCAGCGGCAGTTCGACCGCCTCGGCGATCGAACGATAGTGGCGGTACAGGCCTTCCTGCGTGGGCTTGTTGTAATACGGCACCACCGACAGGTGCGCCACGGCACCCGCCTTCTGCGCGAAGCGCGTGAGTTCGATGGCCTCGGCCGTCGAATTGGCGCCGGTACCGGCGATCACGGGGATGCGTCCTGCCGCGTGATCGACCGCGACGCGGATCAGCTCGCAGTGTTCTTCGACGGTCACCGTGGGCGACTCGCCGGTGGTTCCGACGATGACGATCCCGTCGGTCCCCTCGGCAACATGGAAGTCGATCAGGGCGCGCAGGCGCGGAATGTCCAGGCTGCCATCTTCGTTCATCGGGGTGACGATGGCGACAATCGATCCGGTAATCATGGAAGCGGCCGAAAATTAAAAAAATCGATTCTACCTGATCGACGCCGGACGGCCAGTGGCTTGCTCGAAGGACGGGTCGCCGGACCTGGCTCGCGCCCGCACGCCTCGGCGCGGGCGCCCCGCAACCCGGCGGTCAAAGGTCGGCAAGCGCCTTGACGTGCGCGACGACCGAGCGCGCCAGCGATGACAGCGAATAGCCGCCCTCGAGGATGGACACGATGTTCTTGTGCCCGCACTCCTCGACCACGGCCTTGATCTGCTCGGTGACCCATACGTAGTCCGACTCCACCAGCCCGACCGAGCCCATGTCGTCCTCGTAATGCGCATCGAACCCGGCCGAGATGAAGACCATCTGCGGCTTATGCTCCCTCAGCGCAGGCATCCAGCGCTCGGCGACGATGGTGCGGAAGGCATCGCCGCGCGTCCCCGCAGGCACGGGCACGTTGACCATGTTCGGCGCCGTGCAGTCAGCACCGCTGTACGGATAGAAAGGATGCTGGAAGATGCTCACCATGAGCACCCGCGGGTCGTCGCGAAAGGCGTCTTCCGTGCCGTTGCCGTGATGCACGTCGAAATCGACGATCGCCACGCGCTCCAGTCCGTGCGCCTCGAGCGCGTGACGCGCGGCGATGGCCACGTTGTTCAGGAAGCAGAAACCCATCGCCTTGCCGCGCTCGGCGTGATGGCCCGGCGGGCGCACCGCACAGAACGCATTCTCGATTTCGCCCTTCAGCACCAGATCCGTCGCAAGAACGCCGGCACCGGCCGAGCGCAACGCCGCCTTCATCGTCCCCGGGCTCATCGCGGTATCGGGGTCGAGATGGCGAATGCCATGATCGGGCACGCTGGCGTTGAGCTCCTCGAGATAGTTCGCCGGATGCACCCGGACGATCTGCTCCTGCGTCGCCAGCGGGGCGTCATAGAATGAGAGATACATGTCGAGACCGGCAGCGATCAGCCGATCGTTGATGGCCGCCAGCCGATCCGGACATTCCGGATGGAAGGTTCCCATGTCGTGCAGCCAGCAATCGCGGTGCGTGATGAACGCAGTCGTCGTCATACCCCCCCTCTCTCGCGTGCGGGCTAACCTTCCCGCATCCCTGTCTTCGAATCGGCGCGTCCTTGAAGGGCGCTGCCTGTCAGTCTTTGATCTATTATCACCGCTTCCCGGTGAATTTCACAGTACGTCCGCCCCATGCCCCACCGCTACGCGATTCGCGTTCTCGAAGCAGCCAACTGCATCATCCTCGGCAAGGACCGAGAACTGCGGCTCGCCCTCGCCTGCCTCATCGCGCGCGGACACCTGCTGATCGAGGACCTCCCCGGTGTGGGCAAGACCACGCTTGCGCACGTCATCGCACGCCTCATCGGCCTGCACTTCCAGCGAATCCAGTTCACGAGCGACCTTCTTCCCGCCGACATCGTCGGCGTGTCGATATTCGATCGCGAAGCGAGCAGCTTCCGCTTCCACCCCGGCCCCATCTTCAGCCAGCTCATCCTCGCCGACGAGATCAACCGCGCCACGCCCAAGACGCAGAGCGCGTTGCTCGAAGCCATGGAAGAGCGCCAGGTCACCGCGGACAGCGAAACGCACCCGCTGCCCGAGCCGTTCTTCGTCATCGCGACGCAGAACCCGTCTCACCAGATCGGCACCTTCCCCCTGCCCGAGAGCCAGCTCGACCGCTTCCTGCTGCGCATCCGCCTCGGCTATCCGGACCGCAGCGCCGAACGGGCACTGCTGATGGGCGAGGACAGGCGCGAACTCCTCGAACGCCAGCCGGCCGTAATCCAGCCCGACGCCCTGCTCGCGATGCAACAGGCTGCACACGCGATCACCGTTTCCGAACGGCTCGTCGACTACGTCCAGGCGCTTCTCGCCACCACCCGCCACAGCCCCGAGCTCGCGGCCGGCCTCAGCCCGCGCGCCGGCCTGGGCCTTATCGCCGCCGCCCGCGCCTGGGCGCTCATCGAGGGGCGCGACCACGTCCTGCCTGAGGATATCCAGACCGTATTCCCGCACGTCGCCGCCCATCGCCTGCACACCGCTGGCGATGGACGCAGCGTCACACCCGAGGCGCTCGGCCAGCTCGTCCGCGACGTTCCCGTCGTCTGATGCCGGCTCGCCCCGACGCTTCGCGTCACCACATCATCGCTTCGCGTCGTCATCTCGTCACCCTGCGTCGACACCTCGACCGCTGGCTGTTTCGGGTCGGACCGCCTGAACCGTCCCCGATCGTACTCGGCCAGCGGCGTATCTTCGTGTTACCCACCCCCGCAGGCCTGGCCTTCGCGGCCGCGCTCCTGGTCATGCTGATCGCGTCGATCAACTACAACCTGAGCCTCGGTTACGCGCTGGTGTTCCTCCTCGGCGGCGTGTCTGTCGCCAGCATCGTGCACGCCTTCCGCAACCTGCTGCACCTGTCATTCTCACCGGGACGCGCCGAGCCGGTCTTTGCCGGCGAAAGTGCCTGCTTCCACATCGTCGTAGCCAATCACAGGCCTGCACGGCGACCTGCGCTGCGTCTCACGGCGCACGGGGCGGCCGTGCCGTTCGAGATCGGCGCAGGCGACGGCGCCGACGTCACCGTTCCGGTCGTGACCGCAACGCGCGGCTGGATGACGCTCGGCCGCGTGCGGATCGAAACGACCTATCCACTCGGCTTGATCCGTGCATGGAGCGTACTGGTCCCCGATCAACGCTGCCTCGTGTATCCTGCCCCCGAACCGACACCCCCGCCGCTGCCCGAGGGCGCATCCCGCAACCTCGGGCAGCGGGCCGGCGCGGCCGGCGACGATGACTTTGCCGGCCTGCGCACGCACCAGCCGGCGGACTCGCCGCGCCACGTCGCATGGAAGACGCTCGCCCGCGGCGGTCCCATGCTCACCAAGCAATTCAGCGGCATGGATGGCGGGGAGATCGATCTCGACTGGAATGATCTCCCCGCGAACCTCGGCACCGAAGCCCGGCTGTCGCGCATGACCGCGTGGATCATGGCAGCCGAACGGCGAGGGCTCGCCTTTTCGCTCACGTTGCCCGACACGCGGATCGCGACGGGGCGCGGGCCGCAACACAGCACGAGCTGCCTGCAGCGTCTTGCCCTCTTCGGAACGGACGTCGCCGCCGATGCGTGACACGCGCGCGCCCACTCCCGCGCAGTTCGGCTGGCTACTCGCCGCGGTGACCGCGACCCTCGCGCCACACGCGATCGAACTCCCCTACTGGCTCGCCATCCTGTGCGCGAGCCTTATCGCCATCCGCAGCGCGCTGCTGTGGCGACGAGGGAAGCCGCCCCACCAGCTCGTCATCGTGCTGGTTGCGGTCGCAGCGGGAATCGGGGTGCGGTTCGAATTCAGTCATTTCTTCGGCAAGGATCCGGGCGTCGCGCTGCTTGCCGTGCTGCTGTGCCTGAAACTGCTCGAATCGCGCACCACGCGCGACCTGCGTGCGGCGGTCCTGCTTGCCTACTTCCTGCAGCTCGGCCTGTTCTTCTACAACCAGACACCGGGCATCGCCGCGCTCGCGCTCGCCGGAGCGCTGCTGACCACGACGACCCTGCTGAGCCTCGAGGACGCCGCCGCGCGGCCGGTCGCCCAGCTGCGCACCAGCGCAGTGCTCCTCTCACAGGGCCTGCCCTTCATGCTGGTCCTGTTCGTGCTCTTCCCGCGCGTGCAGGGCCCGTTGTGGGGCCTGCCGTCGGATGCCTATAGCGGCATGACCGGGCTTTCCGACACGATGACACCCGGCTCGATCAGCCAGCTCGGCCTGTCGGATGCCATCGCCTTCCGCGCCGAATTCGACGGCACCCCGCCGCCGCCCTCCCAGCGCTACTGGCGCGGCCCGGTACTCACCCGCTACGACGGACGAAGCTGGCGACCGGGCTTCAGCACGATCGCCAGGGAGCCCCGTTACGAACCCTCGGGCCGCGCCTACGAGTACCGTCTCACACTCGAACCGCACAATCAGCCCTGGCTCCTCGCGCTCGATTTCCCGGCTGCGGACATCCCGAAGACGCGCTATGCCGGCGACTTCCGCCTGCTCGCCGAACAGCCCGTGCGCATGCGCACACGCTTCGACCTGCGCTCGTATCCCGCAACCGCGGTGGGCAAGGTCGAGGACGCCATCGTGCTTGCCGAGGCGCAGCGCCTTCCGGCCAACGTCAATCCGCGCAGCCGGGCCCTGGCACGCGAAATCGCGACGGAGGGGGCCGGCCCGTCGGAGATCCTCGCACTCACCCTCGAACGCCTGCGCGGCTTGGACCTGACGTACACGCTCAGCCCGCCCCTCCTGGGCACCCATTCAGTCGACGAATTCCTGTTCGACACCCGACAGGGGTTCTGCGAGCATTTCGCATCGGCCTTCGTGTTCCTGATGCGCGCCGCAGGCGTCCCGGCCCGCGTCGTCACCGGCTATCAGGGCGGCGAGATCAATCCGGTCGACGGCAGCCTCGTCGTGCGGCAGTCCGATGCCCACGCCTGGGCGGAAGTATGGCTCGTCGGGCGCGGCTGGGTTCGCGTCGACCCCACGGCGCTGGCGGCCCCGTCCCGCATCGAGTCCGGCCTGAGCGCAGCCCTGCCGGATTGGGACGTCCTCCCGTTGCTGCGGCGCCCCGGCATGGACTGGCTGCGCGACCTGCGGCACCGCTGGGATGCCGTGTCCAATACGTGGAACCAGTGGGTTCTTGGATACAATCCCGACCGGCAACGCGACCTGCTCGAGCGGATGGGCTTCCCGCAGCCCGACTGGCGCACGCTGGCGATGCTCCTGGGCGTGTCCGCGGCGGGCCTGATGCTGCTGCTCCTGGCATGGGCCTTTGCCCAGCGCCGCCAGCACGACCCGCTCGACGCCGCCTGGACCAGTTTTTCCCGCAAGCTTGCCCGCCACGGCGCGGCCCGGCATCCGTGGGAAGGACCGCTCGATTACGGCAAGCGGCTGGCGATGACCTTCCCTGAACATGCCGAGCCGCTGCGCACGATCAGCGAGGACTACGCCAGGCTGCGCTACCGCATCGGGCCTGCCGACCCGCACAGCGTTCGCCTGCTCGCCCGACACATCCGGAGACTGAAGCTGAAATGAAACGTACCCTCGCCGCCGCGGTCATGAGCCTCGGACTTATTTCACTGCCGGGTCTCGCCAGCGGCTCCTTCGCCGAGCACCCCGAAGCCATCCGCTTCGCGGACTCGATGCAGGAAAAACACGGCTTCGACCGCGATGCTGTGCTCGCAGCGCTCGCGCAGGCCCGCCCCGAACCTCGCGTCATCGACCTCATCCGCCCGCCCGCGACGCCCGGCACCCGCTCCTGGCAGCGTTATCGCGCACGCTTCCTCGACGGCAAGCGGATCGATGGCGGCATCGTCTTCTGGCAGGAACACGCGGCCGCACTGCAGAAGGCCGCCGATCAGTACGGCGTCCCGCCGGAAATCGTCGTCGCCATCATCGGCGTGGAAACCTATTACGGGCGCAACACAGGCAACTTCGAGACCGTCTCCGCGCTAGCGACCCTCGCCTTCGACTACCCACCGCGCGCCGCACTCTTTCTGAGCGAACTGGAACAACTGTTCCTGCTTGCGCGCGAACAGGTCCGCGATCCGCTGTCGTACTACGGCTCCTACGCCGGCGCGCTCGGCTACCCCCAGTTCCTGCCCAGCAGCATCCGCAACTATGCCGTCGACTTCGACGGCAACGGGCACATCGACTTCGACAACGAGCCCGTCGACGCCATCGGCAGCGTCGCCAACTACCTTGCGCGGCATGGATGGGTACGCGGTGAAACGGTCGCGATACCCGCCCTTGTGCCACCCGAAGCCGATGCGCAGGCACTCGTCGACGCCGGCATCGAACCCACGCTGGCGCCCGAGACGATCGCCGCCGCCGGTATCGTCGCCGCCAGCGCCAATCCGCCGGCAGCCCCGGCGACCCTCGTCGACCTCGCCACCCCGGGCGCACCGACCGAATACTGGCTCGGCTATCGCAACTTCTACGTGATCACGCGCTACAACAAGAGCAGCTTCTACGCGATGGCCGTGTACGAACTGGCACGCGCACTGCGCGACCAGTACGCGAACCTCGCCGCACCGCAGTAGGCGCAACCACAATCAGCGGGAAAAGCGTCAGAGCAGTTCGTCGCGCGAAATGCCGCGGCGCTTGACGGTGCGCCGCAACTGGCTCAGCGCCTCGAGCTGGATCTGGCGCACCCGCTCGCGCGTGAGCGACAGGCGTGCAGCCAGCTCCTCCAGCGTCATCACCTCGCATTCGTCGAGGCCATAGCGGTGACGGATGACCAAGCGCTGCTTCTCGTTGAGCATCCCGATCCACTCGCGGATCAGCGCCTCGACCTCGGCATCCTGGATCGACAGATCGGGCGACGTCGCCTGGTCGTCGGCCAGCGATTCGCCGATCGACAGCGTCGGATCGATATCCAGCGGCGCATCGAGCGAGGCCGTGTGCTCGCTCAGGGAAAGGATTGCGCGCACCTCGTCGACGGACTTGTCCAGCATCGTCGCGACCTGCTCCAGCGTGAACTCCCCGTTCCCGGCCGCCTCGAGGCTGCGCTGGGCACGCAGGACCTGGTTGAGTTCCTTCACCACATGGACAGGCAGCCGGATCGTGCGCGACTGGTTCATGATGGCCCGCTCGATGTTCTGGCGTATCCACCAGGTCGCATAAGTCGAGAAGCGGAACCCGCGCTCGGGATCGAACTTCTCCAGCGCGTGCATCAGACCGAGGTTGCCCTCCTCGACTAGGTCGAGCAGGGGAATGCCGCGATTGAGGTAATGCTTGGCGATATTGACGACCAGGCGCAGGTTGCGCTCGATCATCGTCTGGCGAGCCTGGAAGTCGCCCACCCTGACGCGGCGCGCCAGCGTCGCCTCCTCCTCCGCGGTCAGCAGCGGATTGGCGCCGATTTCGTTGAGGTAGATCTGGGTGACGTCGCTGAGAAACTCGTTCTCGAAAACCGGTGCGGCCCGCTCGACGAATACTTCCACCTCGAGGGGCAGATCCGGTTCCTGACTCTCTACATCGTCATGACTTGCCGGATCGTACATAGCCTCCTCGTCAGCGTGCAGGCAAATACTTCAGCGGATCAACCGGGCGGCCCTGCTTGCGGATCTCGAAATGCACCTTGGGACGATCCGCATCGGTGCTGCCAAGCTCCGCAATTTTCTGGCCTTTCGACACCGAATCCCCTTCCTTCACCAGCAACTGCTGATTATGCGCATAGGCTGTCAGGTAATTCGCATCGTGCTTGATGATGACCAGTTTTCCATAGCCACGCAAGCCGCTTCCGGAATACACCACCTTTCCGCCCGCCGACGCCACCACCGGATCCCCCGGTTTGCCGGCGATGTCGACGCCCTTGTTCGTGCCCTCGTCGAATGTTTCGATGACCTGACCCGCGGCCGGCCACAGCCACGTGGTATTGCCCGGCGCCTTCTCCGGCTCGGGCGCGGCGGGCGCCGGCGCGGCTGGTACGGTCGTCGCCCGCGGATTCAGCGAGGCCCACGCCTCGTCACTATACGGCTGCTTGCCCCCACGGGGCTCCTGCTTGAACCCGCCCGCGACCGGCGGGGCGGTGTCGCCCGGAGTCTTGACCGGCTGGACGTCCACCGGCTGCGTGATCGCGATCGGCTGCGCCACCGCGCCGGCCGGCGCGCCACCGGCGGCCGGCGCAGCGCCCACCCTCAGCGCCTGCCCGACATGGATCTGGTTAGGATCGGAGAGGCCGTTCCAGCCGACCAGATCCTTCACCGTCACTCCGTACTGCCGCGCGATCCCCAACAGGGTGTCCCCGGGACGCACCACGTGCGTCTGGGCATCCGTCTTCGGCACCGCACCCGCTGCATCCGAGGCGGGCTCGGCTGCGGGCGGAGGGGTACCGTCCCTGACGGGAGCGGGCCGCGGGGCCGCACACCCCACCAGCACCGCGACAACGCCGCACAGCGTCAGCCAGCGGCACATATGACCAAGCTTCACTGAATCACTCATTCCGTACCAGTCAATAATGGGACGAACCGCACAGCATCGAGGCGACTCTCCCTGAAAACATTCCCCTGCCGCTCGATCATCACGAGCCTCTGGTCCGCGCCACCGACCGGCAGCATCAGCCGCCCGCCCGAAGCAAGCTGCTCCTTGAGGGACACCGGCACGCTCGCCGCAGCAGCCGCGACTATAATCGTGTCATACGGAGCGGCCTCGGGCAAACCCATCGTGCCATCGGCACATTTCAGCCGCACGTTGGGCAAACGCAGTGGGCGGAGATTCTCGCGCGCCACATCGAGCAACGGACGGATCCGTTCCACCGCATAGACTTCCGTGGCAACAAAGGACAACACCGCCGCCTGGTAGCCACAACCTGCCCCGACCTCCAGCGTCCGACCGAGTTCGCGGCCGGCGCGCAGCGTCTCGATCATCTTCGCGACCACGAACGGCTGCGAAATCGTCTGCTGGTAGCCGATGGGCAGTGCCGTGTCGTCGTAAGCGCTGTACGCCAGCCCCTCTTCGACAAATGCGTGTCGCGGCACCTGCATCATCGCCGCGAGCACCTTCTCGTCCCGGATGCCCTGAGCGCGCAGGCGCTCCACCATGCGAGCCCGCGCGCGTGTCGCGGCCTGGCCTGCATCGGGCCGGCGCAGGCTCATCGTGCCAGCCACTCCGAAACACCCGGCATCAGGTTGTAATGCGTCAGATCGATCTGCAGAGGCGTAATGGAGACAAACCCTTCCGCCACTGCGTTGAAGTCCGTTCCCTCACCGGCATCAGCCGCCTGTCCGGCAGCACCCACCCAATAGACCGTCTCGTTGCGCGGCGTCGTGCTGCGGATCACTGGCTCCGCCTTGTGGCGCTTGCCCAGACGCGTGATCTTCTGCCCGCGCAATTCCTCGTACGGTCGATCCGGAACATTCACGTTCAGCAGCACGGGCTGGCGAAACGGCTCACGCAGGAAACGCTCGGCCAGGTCGCGCGCCACTCGCGCTGCGGCGGAAAAATCGCTCGCCTGCTTGCTCACGAGCGAGATTGCAATCGACGGGACGCCGAGCAGGTAACCCTCCGTGGCCGCCGCGACCGTGCCGGAGTACACCGTGTCGTCGCCCATATTGGCGCCATGATTGACCCCCGACACAACCATGTCAGGCAGATGATCCAGCATCCCGGTCACGGCCAGATGCACGCAGTCCGTGGGCGTGCCATTGACGAAATGGAAGCCGTTGGCTGCACGGCGCAGCGACAAGGGACGATCGAGGGTCAGTGAGTTGCTCGCACCGCTGCGGTCGCGCTCGGGCGCCACGACGGTCACGTCCCCCACCTCGGAGAGGGCCGCCGCCAGGGCGGCGATGCCAGGAGCAAAATAACCGTCGTCGTTGCTGACCAGAATACGCATGTTTTTTCCGTTCGGAGGGATACAAACCACGATGCGGGGCCGGATGTATCGCAGAAGCGGCGAAGCATCTTAGCACACCGACGCCCCCCGCCCGGTCACCCGGCCAGCCCGACGGAGTGCATAAAAGCAAAAACCGGCCAGCGGCCGGTTCTTGTTTGAATTTATTGGTCGGGGCGGCGGGATTCGAACTCGCGACCCCTTGCACCCCATGCAAGTGCGCTACCAGGCTGCGCTACGCCCCGACACAAGGCGCCATTATAGCAGCGCTATCGGATTTTGCCAGTCCAGAATCACGCTTTCAGCAGGGCGAGCGTCGCCATGATCTCCGCTCGCACGCCGGCGAGCGTTTCGCGCAGCCGGTCGGACTCTTCCGCCTCCTCCTGCTCATGGATGGCGGACTCGCCGAGCTTGTTGCGCGCCCCCGAGATCGTGAAGCCTTCGTCGTACAACAGCTCGCGGATGCGTCGCACCAGCAGCACTTCGTGATGCTGGTAATAGCGGCGGTTGCCGCGCCGCTTCACCGGCTTCAGCTGGGTGAACTCCTGCTCCCAGTAGCGCAGAACATGAGGCTTCACCGCGCACAACTCGCTCACCTCACCGATCGTGAAGTAGCGCTTGGCCGGAATCGGCGGCAGCGGCCCGGAGGCCTCGTTATGGCTGCTTGCCTGCATCGCTCAGCTGCTCCACGGCTGCCTTCAGCTTCTGACTGGCATGGAAGGTGACAACGCGGCGAGCGGTGATCGGAATCTCCTCGCCGGTCTTCGGGTTGCGTCCGGGCCTTTGCGGCTTGTCGCGCAGCTGGAAATTGCCGAATCCGGAAAGTTTCACGGACTCGCCCTTTTCCAGGGCCAGGCGGATCTCCTCGAAGAAGCCTTCCACCATGTCCTTGGCTTCACGCTTGTTGAGGCCGACACGCTCGAAGAGCATATCGGCCAGCTCTGCTTTGGTCAGGGTAATGTTCATACTGGGACTATCCACGCAAGCGGGCGCCGAGCACAGTTTCAGCATGATGCACAATCGCCGTGACTGCGGCATCCACCTCTGCATCCTCAAGCGTGCGTTGAGTATCTTGCATCAACACCCTGAACGCAAGGCTCTTTTTCCCCGGATCGATGCCTTTGCCATGATACACATCGAAGAGCTCGACACCCTTCACGATGGCGGGCGCAGACTCGTTCAGCACCTCGATCACGCGCGCGACCGGCAGTGCCTCCTCGACGACGAGGGCGAGGTCGCGAGTGACCGCTGGCTGGCGCGAGATCTCCGCGTAGGCGGGCAAATCGGCTCGCAGCGCCGCATCCAGGTCGAGCTCGAACACGACCGGAGCGGTACCGAGGTCGTAGCGCTGCACCCAGACCGGGTGGAGCTCGCCGACGACGCCGATGCGACGCCCGTCGAGCAGCACCGCCGCGGCGCGACCGGGATGGAGTGCAGGATCCGAAACCGGCTCGAACTTCAGGGTGCGCGGCGCAAAGAGCGCCTCGACGTCGCCCTTCACATCGTAGAAATCGACATTGCGGGTCGGCGCACCCCATTGTTCGGGCAGCGCGGAGCCGGCCGCAAGACCGGCGACACGCACGGGCTGATGGAAGCCGGCGACCGGCTCGCCATCGGCCTTGCGCTCGAAGCAGCGGCCGATCTCGAACACGCGCACGCGGCTCAACTGCCGCTTGCGGTTCGCGACGAGATTGTCCGCGAGCCCGGGAATCAGGCTGCTGCGCATCACGCTCATCTGGCTGGCGATCGGGTTCGCGAGCCGGATCGGCGTGTCGTTGGAACAGAAATCGCGCTCCCAAGCTTCGTCGACGAACGCGTAGTTGACCACTTCCTGGTAGTCGCGGCCGGCCAGCTGATGGCGAACATCCCAGGCGCTGCGACCGGACTCGGAACGGTCCAGCATCGCCAGCCCACCCTGCGGCGGCAGGGCCGGGATGTTGTCATAGCCGTAAAGGCGCGCGATCTCCTCGATCAGGTCTTCCTCGATCTCGATGTCGAAACGGAAGGACGGCGGCACGACGAGCAGGTCTTCGCCCTCGTGGCGCACACCGAGGTGCACGCCATTGAGCAGTTTGGCGATCGCGGCATTGTCGGGATCGATACCCAGCAGGCGGCGCGCACGTGCCGGACGCAGACGGACCGGCTTGCGTGCAGGCAAATGCGCCTTCGACACCGCCTCGACGACCGGGCCTGCGGCACCGCCGCAGATCTCGAGGATCAGCTGCGTCGCGCGCTCGATCGCGCTTGCCGCCAGCTCGAAGTCCACGCCACGCTCGAAGCGGTGCGAGGCATCGGACACGAAGCCGTAGCTGCGCGCGCGACCCGCGATCGCGTCGGGCGCAAAGAAGGCGCTCTCGAGGAACATGTCGGTCGTCTCGAGCGTAATGCCGCTGTCCTCGCCGCCCATGATGCCCGCGAGCGCCAGCGCACGCTTCTCGTCGGCGATCAGCAGGGTATCGGCCGCCGGAGTGACGGTCTGCTCGTTGAGCAGCAGCACCTGCTCGCCCTCGCGCGGATAGCGCACGTGGACTGCACCGGACAGGCGCGCATCGTCGAAGGCGTGAAGCGGCTGGCCGAGCTCCAGCATCACGTAGTTGGTGACGTCGACGAGCGCACTGATCGAGCGCACGCCGCATCGCTGCAGGCGCTGCTTCATCCAGTCCGGCGTGGGCGCCTTCGCGTCGACGCCGCGCACGATACGCCCGCAGTAGCGCGGACACGCCTCCGGCGCGTCGAGCACGATTTCGCGGCGGTCGTCGAGGGTCGGCTGAACCGCCACGACTTCAGGCAAGGAAAGCGGCTGCCCGGTCAGCGCTGCGACCTCGCGGCCGACACCGAGCAGGCTCAGGCAGTCCGAGCGATTGGGCGTGAGCTTGATCGTGAACAGCGTGTCGTCGAGCGCCAGATACTCGCGCAGGCTCATCCCGACGGGGGCGTCGGCAGGCAGATCCATCAAGCCGGCGTGGTCTTCCGAGAGACCCAGCTCGCGGGCCGAGCACAGCATCCCGAATGACTCGACACCGCGCAGCTTGGCCGCCTTGATTTCGAAGCCGGGCAGCTTCGCACCGACGATGGCGCACGGCACCTTCATGCCGACTGCCGCATTCGGCGCGCCGCAGACGATCTGCAGCAGTTCGCCCTGCCCCGCGTCGACCTTGCACAACTTCAGCTTGTCGGCGTTGGGATGCTTTTCCGCTTCGACGATCCGGGCGACGACTACGCCGGTGAAGGGCGGCGCAACGGGCGACGATTCTTCCACCTCGAGGCCGGCCATCGTCATGAGATGTCCAAGCGCCTCGCTGTCGAGCGGAGGATTGACGAGGCTCCGCAGCCACTGTTCCGAGAATTGCATGATTCGATTACCTGAATTGGCTCAAGAAGCGCAGATCGCCTTCGAAGAACAGGCGCAGATCATTGACGCCGTAGCGCAGCATCGTGAGACGATCCGGCCCCATGCCGAAGGCGAAACCGGTATAGCGTTCGGGGTCGATGCCGCCGAAGCGCAGGACGTTCGGATGCACCATGCCGCAACCGGCGATCTCGAGCCAGCGCCCCTTGAGCGCACCGCTCATGAAGGCGACGTCGATCTCAGCGCTGGGCTCGGTGAAGGGGAAGAACGAGGGACGGAAGCGCACCTGCAGGTCTTCGGTCTCGAAGAACTTGCGCAGGAAGTCGGCGATCACGCCCTTGAGGTCGGCAAAGCTGACGTTCTCGCCGACCCACAGGCCTTCGACCTGATGGAACATTGGCGAATGCGTGGCATCCGAATCGACGCGATATACGCGCCCCGGCGCAATGATGCGCAGCTCGGGCATCTGCTCGCGCCCGGCATGACGGGCGGCATGATCGAGCATCGCGCGCACCTGCACCGGACTGGTGTGCGTGCGCAGCAGCACTTCGTCATTACCTTCGAGGTAGAAGGTGTCGTGCATGGAGCGCGCGGGGTGGTTCTCCGGCGTATTCAGCGCGGTGAAATTATGCCAATCGGTCTCGATCTCCGGACCGTCGGCAACCACGAAGCCGATCGAGCGGAACAGCTGTTCGATGCGCTCGAGCGTGCGACTCACCGGATGCAGACCACCAACGGACGTGCCGCGACCCGGCAAGGTCACATCGAGAGCCTCGGCAGCGAGTTGGGCGAGCAGGACGGCTTCGCGCAGGGCAGTGCGGCGGGCTTCGAGCGCCGCCTCGATCGCATCCTTGGCGCGGTTGATCTCGGCGCCCGCAGCGCGGCGCTCTTCGGGCGCGAGCTTGCCGAGGCTCTTGAGCTGCTCGGTGAGCACGCCCGTCTTGCCGAGAAAGCGCGCCTTGGCCTGTTCGAGCTGGACGCCGTCCGCCGCCGCGGCGAACTCGGCCGTGGCCTGTTGAACGAGTTGATCGAGCTTATCCATTTGCTTGCCGTGGAAAATTCAGAAAAAAAAAAGGAGGCCAGGCCTCCTTTTTTCGTGCTGCGTTCGATTACGCAGCGAGTTTGGCCCGGGCCTGATCTGCGAGCGCCGCAAATGCGGGCTTGTCGAACACGGCCAGGTCAGCCAGAACCTTGCGATCCACTTCGATGGCGGCCTTCTTGAGGCCGTTCATGAAGGTGCTGTAGGTCAGGCCCACTTCACGCGCAGCGGCGTTGATACGGGCGATCCACAGGGCACGGAACTGGCGCTTGCGCTGACGACGGTCACGGTAGGCGTACTGACCGGCCTTCATCACCGCCTGTTTGGCGATGCGGTATACGTTCTTGCGGCGGCCGCGGTAACCCTTGGCCTGATCGAGAACCTTCTTGTGACGCGCGCGGGCTGTTACACCACGTTTAACTCGGGGCATTGCGGTCTCCTATCAAGCGTAAGGCAGCATGGCGCGGATCAGCTTCTCGTCGGCGGCGTGAACTTCCGTCATGCCGCGCAGCTGGCGCTTGCTCTTGGTGGTCTTCTTGGTAAGGATGTGGCGCTTGAACGCCTGGGACCGCTTGATCCCACCACTAGCGCGGACCTTGAACCGTTTGGCGGCTCCGCTCTTGGTCTTCATCTTCGGCATTGCTAACTCCAAAGTTTATGAATGACGTCAGGTAGCGTCGCCATGCGGCGCGTTTTCAACCAGACATCACTTGTTTTCCGGCAGGCGTGCCCACCGGGATTTGCCTCCAGCCCGAGGACCGGAGGCAGATTCACGGTCGCGCTCAGCGGTTCTTCTTGACCGGCGCGATCACCATCACCATCTGACGCCCTTCCATCTTGGGCATCTGCTCGACCTGGCCCAACTCCTCCAGATCGGCCTTGACCCGCTCGAGCTGACGCAGGCCGAATTCCTGGTGCGCCATTTCCCGACCGCGGAAACGCAGCGTCACCTTGCACTTGTCACCGTCTTCAAGGAAGCGCTTGAGGTTGCGCAGCTTGATCTGGTAGTCGTTCTCGTCAGTTGCAGGGCGAAGCTTGACTTCCTTGATCTGCACCTGCTTCTGCTTGAGCTTGGCTTCGTGGGCCTTTTTCTGCTCCTGATACTTGAACTTGCCGAAGTCCATCACCCGGCAGACCGGGGGCTGCGCCATCGGCGCGATTTCGACAAGATCCAGCCCGGCTTCTTCAGCTGCCTCGAGGGCCGTTCTCAGGGACACAATACCGATCGGTTCGCCGTCTTCACCGAGCAGACGAACTTCGGGCGCGCTGATCTCCTCATTGACGCGCTGCTTTTTTTCTTGAGCGATGGTTCAGTTCTCCACGAATGCCAAAAATCAAATCGAGGTCGACCGCGCTTCAACTTCGCGCTGCCAACGCTCGATCAGGGTATCGAGGGTCATCTGGCCAAGATCCTGGCCCCCTCGGGCACGCACGGCAACGAGGCCTGCTGCCTTTTCCTTCTCGCCGATGACGATCTGGTAGGGCAGCTTGTGCACGCTATGTTCTCGAATTTTATAGGTAATCTTTTCGTTACGCAAATCCGCCTCGACCCGGAAACCCGCCTGCTTCAAGCGTTTTGTGACTTCCGTCGCGTACTCGGACTGGCCTTCCGAGATATTCAGCACCACAGCCTGCACCGGGGAAAGCCATAGCGGCAACGCTCCCGCGAAGTGCTCGATGAGGATGCCGATGAAACGCTCGAGGGAACCGAGGATCGCGCGATGCAACATCACGGGATACTTCTTGGCGTTGTCTTCGGCGACGTATTCGGCCCCGAGGCGGACCGGGAGATTGAAGTCGAGCTGTAGCGTGCCGCACTGCCACACGCGATTGAGACAGTCCTTGAGCGAAAACTCGATCTTCGGCCCGTAGAACGCCCCCTCGCCCGGCTGCAACTCATACGCGAGCCCTTGCGCGTCGAGCGCGGCCGCGAGCGCGGCCTCGGCCGCATCCCACTGCTCGTCGGTACCGACGCGCTTGTCGGGGCGCGTCGACAACTTGATCAGGATGTCATTGAAACCGAAATCGGCGTACACCTTCTGGAGCAGACGGATGAAGGCGGCCGATTCGGCCTGCACCTGATCCTCGGCACAGAAGATGTGTGCATCGTCCTGCACGAAGTTACGCACGCGCATGATGCCGTGGAGCGAGCCGGATGGTTCGTTGCGGTGACAGGAGCCAAACTCCGCCATGCGCAGCGGCAGGTCGCGATAGCTCTTCAGCCCCTGATTGAAGATCTGGATGTGGCACGGGCAGTTCATCGGCTTGACGGCGTAGTCGTGCTTCTCCGACTGCGTCGTGAACATGAGGTCGGAATACATGCCCCAGTGGCCAGATTTCTCCCACAGCGAGCGATCGACGATCTGCGGCGTCTTCACTTCCTGGTAGCCGTTTTCGAGGATGGTGCGGCGCATGTACTGCTCGACCTGCTGCCACAGCGTCCAGCCGTTGGAGTGCCAGAACACCATGCCGGGCGCCTCTTCCTGCAGATGGAAGAGATCGAGCAGACGGCCGAGCTTGCGGTGGTCGCGCTTCTCGGCCTCTTCGAGCATATGCAGATAGCTCTCGAGGTCTTCCTTCTTCGCCCAAGCGGTGCCGTACACGCGCTGCAGCATCTCGTTCTTCGAATCACCACGCCAGTACGCGCCGGCCAGCTTGGTCAGCTTGAAAACCTTGAGCTTGCCCGTGGAGGGGACGTGCGGACCGCGGCACAGGTCGATGAAGTCACCCTGGCGATAGAGCGAGACGTCCTCGCCCTGCGGGATCGAGGCAATGATCTCGGCCTTGTAGTTCTCGCCCTGCGACTTGAAGAAGTCGACCGCCTTGTCGCGCGACCAAACTTCGCGCGCGACCGGGATCTCGCGCTTGGCGAGTTCGGCCATGCGCTTTTCGATGCATTCGAGGTCTTCCGGCGTGAACGGGCGCTTGTACGAGAAGTCGTAGTAGAAGCCGTTCTCGATGACCGGGCCGATCGTGACCTGGGCATCCGGAAAAAGCTCCTTCACCGCGTGCGCAAGCAGGTGAGCGGTCGAGTGCCGGATGATATCCACGCCCTCTTCGCTCTTGTCGGTGACGATCGCAAGCGATGCATCGCTTTCGATGCGATGCGAGAGATCGACGAGCCTGCCATCCACTTTGCCCGCGAGCGCGGCTTTCGCGAGACCCGCTCCGATCGATGCCGCGACGTCGAGCACGGTCACCGGATGGTCGAAGCTGCGAACGGAACCGTCGGGGAGCGTGATGTTCGGCATGATCTCTAGGCCTCGAGAAGGAGTGACGAAAAAGCTGGATGATGAAAAACGTGGACGAAAAAAAAGTGCGGACGGGCCGCACTTTTTTCCTGGAGCACTACAGCGGAGCCCGACTTTTCAGTTTCTGGCTTCAGTAGTAGTTCGGAAGATCATCTTCCAGCTCCATATGTTGGTAGGCGCGATTGGACTCGAACCAACGACCCCCACCATGTCAAGGTGGTGCTCTAACCAGCTGAGCTACGCGCCTGCTAAGAGCTGCGCATTATAGGCATCACTATCGAGGTGCGCAACATCTTTTTGAAAATTTCTTCAGACACCCCTCCACACGATCCGGCGGGGATTGCGCGCCTCAATGGCTGGTGCCTTCCTCACGCGTGATCTTGTTCCAGACGTTGTACTTGCCGACCGGCTTCTTCATCGGCAGGCGCTTCACTTCCTCGAGCGTAGTGGCGTCGTAGACGATCAGTGCGCCGTCCATCTCCCACAGGCTCGCGAGCGCATAGCGGCCGTCACGCGTGAACTCGATGTGCGCCAGGGTCTGACCCGGAGCCGCCTTGAGCTCCTTGACGATCTCCAGCGTCTGCTTGTCGATGACCTGCAATGTGTTCTTGGCCTCGCGGCTCATCATCGAGTCGACGAAGGCGTAGCGGCTGTTCTCGTGGCTGCGCAGGAAGAAGCCGGGGCCGCGCGTGGGGATGCGCTTGACGACGCTCCAGTCCTTGAGGTCTATGACCGTGACTTCCGCGGCCTTGAGGTTGGTGCTCGCCATGACGCGCCGCCCCTGCCAGTCCCACGAGATGCCGGAGCCGAGATGGGGCATGCCGTCGAGCGCGAGATCGGCGATCTTGCGGCGCACGTCGAGGTGCACGACCTGGCCTACGCCTTCGCGCGACGCGCCGAGGACGGTGGAGTAGTCCTGCGTGAAGAAGAAGTCGTCGAGCGGATCGGCCAGGCTGCTGCGGCGCGGATTCAGGTAGCCGGGGATGAAGGCGCCTTCGCGGTACTTGAAGTCGTGGACGAAGCCGGTCGGGATGTCTTCGACCTTGCGGTCGTAGCTGATTTCCCAGATCTCGGGGACGTCCTTCAGCGCAGCAACGAAGGACTTGCGCGGAGTGGCTTCGTACACTGCGGAGACACGAGAGCTGCTCTTGCCCTCGCGGTCGGTGACCGGGATCGATTTCAGCAGGTTGAGGTCGCCGTCGAGCAGCACCAGGGTGTGCGGCAGATAGTTGGCGACGGCAACGTGCTCGCCGTCTGGCGATACGGCGACGTTCCGGGTGTTGATGCCGGCGCGGATCTCGGTGACGACCTTGAGGTTCCACAGATCGTATTTCGTGATCCAGCCGTCACGCGAGGCGAAGAACACGTAGCGGCCGTCGGCCGTGAATTTCGGCCCGCCATGCAGCGCGTGGCGGCTCGGGAAACGGTGGATGCGCTCGAGCTTGTCACCGTCGAGCACCGAGACGTGATGGTCGCCGGTTTCGACGACGAGGAAAAGGTTCATCGGGTCGGCGTCGAACACCGGTTTCGCGGGCAAGGTCGCCGGATCGACGTGGGCGACGCGCGAGGCCCGGATGTCGGACTCGCTCCAGGTCGGCGCGGGCACGACCGGGGTATAGATCCACGCGACGAGCGCGGCGATCTGTTCCTGGGGAATCAGGGCGCCGAACGGCAGCATCTGGGTCGCGGCGCGGCCGTCGCGGACCACCGTCGCGGCCTCCTCCTTGCGCAGGCGCGCGAGGTTTTCGGGCAGCAGCGCGGGGCCGGTTGCGCCGAGGCGGTCCGGACCATGACAGGCGGCGCAGTGTTGCTGGTAGACCGCCGCGGGGCCGTCTGCGCCCTTCGAATCGGCAGCATGCAGCGCGAGGGCCGCGCCGACGACGAAGCCGGAAAGGATCAGGACGCGCCGGACGGGCGACGGCAGGGTGTGCGTGGATTTCATGAGGTCCTCGGATCAGGCGGTGCGCTGACGGGGAGCGAAGGGGGTGGTGACGACGCGCGCGCCAACGACCTCGCCGGCCTTCACGCCGATTTCGTCGTCACTGAGGTAGCAGCCTGGATCCTCGGCCCACGGGTCTCCGGTGATCTGCTGCGCACGCACGCGCGAGCTGCCGTTGCAGATGTCGAGATGGTGGCAGGCGCCGCAGCGCCCGGACAACGCGCGCGGATGCTGCTTGAGTCCGGCCATCAGCGGATTGGACAGGTCGCTCCAGATCTCGGAGAACTTGCGCTCGCGGACGTTCCCGAGCGGCACGTGCCACCACATCGTGTCGGGATGGACGACGCCGAGGTTGTCGATGTTGGCGACGTTCACGCCGCTGGCGTTGCCGCCCCATTGCGCGAGCTTGCCGCGGATGTGTTCGACATGTTCGGGGAAGCGCCGCGCGACCCAGTGCAGCAGGTAGACGCCGTCGGCGTCGTTGTTGCCGGTGACGAAGTCCTTCTCGATGCCGCGCCGATGCAGGTCAAGGCAGGTTTCGAAGAGCAGGTCCATCGCGTCGCGCGTGGTCTGGTGGCGTGCGTCGTCGGCGCGGTGCTTGTTGCCGCGGCCGGCGTAGTTGAGGTGCGAGAAGTAGAACTTGTCGATGCCCTCGTACTCGACGAGGCGCAGCAGCGCCGTCAGGTCGTGGGCGTTGTCCTCGGTCATCGTGTAGCGCACGCCGACCTTGATGCCACGCGCGAGGCACAGGCGAATGCCGGCCATCGAGGCCTCGAAGGCGCCGTCGAGGCGGCGGAACTTGTCGTGCGTGGCGCCGATGCCGTCGAGGCTGACGCCGACGTAGTCGAAGCCGGTGTCGTCAATCGCGTCGATATTGGCGTCGTTGATCAGCGTGCCGTTGCTCGACAGTCCGACATAGAAGCCCATCTCTTTCGCGTGCCGGCCGATCTCGAAGATGTCGGGGCGGAGCAGCGGTTCGCCGCCGGACAGGATCAGGACCGGCACGCGGAACGCCTTGAGGTCGTCCATCACCCGGAATACATCGGCGGTCGGCAGCTCGCCGGGGAAATCCTTGTCGGCGGAAATCGAGTAACAGTGCTTGCAGGTCAGGTTGCAGCGACGGATCAGGTTCCAGATGACGACCGGACCGGGGGGATTGCGGCGCGGGGCGACGGGTGTCGGGTGGTCGAGTTCGCGGATGAAGTGCGAGATGCGGAACATGGGTCTCTCCTCAGTGCTGCCATTACAGCGAACCGCAGCCTTCGGGAAAATGACGCTGGTCAAGGGCGGGCGGATGGCCGCGGGGACCGCAGACGCACCCCACACTCACTCGCCGACGACGACGGCGCCCTTCATCTCGGGATGCGGACCGCAGCGGTACTCGAAACGCCCGGCCTGCGGAAAGGTGCGCGACCATTTCTCGCCAGGAAAGAAGCGCTCGGACTCTTCGCCGCTCGCTTCGAACAATACCGAATGGCTGGTCCGTTTCTCGTGATTGACCCAGATGACCGTGTCGCCCGCCCGGATTTCGACCACGGCGGGCGAGTACTTGTAGTCAAGGATGGACACTTCATGTTCGGCAGCGCAGGCGATACTGGTCTGCAACGTTCCGAGCAGGGCGACCACGGCCGCCGCGTTGGTCTTGAGACGCACGATCATCCCTCGCAAAGGTGCTTGTCGAACGGAACGAAGCCGCCGCCTCCGCGGACGGAGGAAGGCGGCTTCGGTCAGAGGGGCGCGAGCGCCTCACTTCGCCGCGGTGATGTCGGCGCTGGTGTCGATGCCGAGCTTGTAGCCAAGCGAAACGTGATGGAAGCGACCGGCGGCGCTGTCGTCGTGGATCGCGAAGCCGAAGTTATACGTCTTGCCCGATTCGAGGGCGACATCGCCTTCCCCGCCCGCCAGCTTGCGTGCGAACACGACCGTCCAGGTGTCGCCGTCGAGTTTGCCGTCGGCACTCACGAGCGCTTGACCGCCTTCCATTACACGCTTGTCGGCGACATAGCCGTTGAAGCCTTTCTTCTCCCCGCTGCGCCACTGGTACAGGTCGTAGAACTTGCCGTCCGCCAGCGATCCGCCCTTGACGTATTTCAGCTTGGTCTCGGCGGCGCCCGGCATGGTGCGCGAGTCGACGTGGCAGGTGGACCAGCAGCCGCCGAGGTCCGCGAGTTCGACCTTGCCGCCGGCTTCCAGCATGAAGGCGACCTTGACCGGGTTCTTCGCATCCATCTTCGCTGCGCCGGAGGCGGGCGGCTGCTTCCACGAGAAGCGCACGTACAGGTTGTCCGCGTCACGCGCGGCCTGGACCTTGACCGGAATGGCAGGGGCCTTGCCGGCGATCGGAGTCGGCTCGATCTTCTGCCCGCTCGCCATCTTCTTGCCCATGTCGGTCGTTTCCGAATGGTGGCAGTCCGCGCAGGTTTCACCCTTCTTCATGCCACGCGCGCCGCCGTGGTCGGTACCCTTGGTGATCCACTCGATCGGGGACACGCCGGGATAGAACACGGTGATGTCCTTCGCGGGGACCTTGCTCCAGTCGGGGGCTGCAGCCATCGCGGCGCCGGTCATGCCAGCCAGGAGTGCGCCGACAAGGCCGGCAGTTATCGTTTTCTTCATCGTCGATTCCTCAGTTGATTCAGTCGGAGGCCTGTGCCGCGGGCGGCTTACAGGTCGTCTTCCTCGGTCATCCCTTCGGGCTTCGTGTGGGCAATGCCTTTGTGGCAGTCGATGCAGGTCATGTTGTCCTCGCGCGCCATGTCGTGCTGCTTGCGCGCCCGCTGTTTCTGCGAGTCGGCATTCATGCTCTCGAGGCTGTGGCAGTTGCGGCACTCGCGCGAGTCGGCCGCTTTCATCCGCTTCCACTCGTTGCGGGCGAGTTCGAGGCGCTTGGCCGCAAACTTCTCGGGCGTATCGATGGTGCCGGTCAGCTTGCCCCAGACTTCCTTCGAGGCCTGCACCTTGCGGACCATCTTGTGCGTCCAGTCCTTCGGCACATGGCAGTCGGGGCAGGTCGCACGCACCCCGGTGCGGTTCGAGTAGTGGATGGTCTTCTTGTATTCCTGATACACGTTGTCGTGCATTTCGTGGCACGAGATGCAGAAGGCCTCCGTGTTGGTCGCTTCGAGCACGGTGTTGAAACCGCCCCAGAAGAGCACGCCGATCGCGAATCCCGCGATCAGGAGACCCCCGAACGAATACCTCGCGCTCGGGCGGCGCAATGACGCCCAGAATCCCTTACGTCCTTCCGGCAGCTTGTCGTCTTTGTCTGTCATGACACTTCTTTCTCCCTTCCCTGCCCCCGCGCACGAGGCGCGGGGGACTCAGCAGGCGACCGGAGAACCGATCAATAAACGTCGTGCATCGTGTTGAAGACGTTGAACTTGCCCGTCGGCGTGACGATTGCCGGGTCGGTGATGACCTTCTTCAGCTTGAGGGTCTTGTCGTCGTAGATGACGATCGCCGACTGATCGGTCTTGCCGCCCCACAGCGAGATCCACACCTCGTTCCCGGCCTCGTTGTACTCGGGGTGCGTTGCGCGGCGAATTGCCTTGCTTTCCGGCAAACCCGAATCCTTGGCCACGTCGAGACGAGCCGGCGCCTTGTTCAGGTCCTTGAGGTCATAGACATATACCGACTCGGCGATCTCCCGCTCGGGGTTCATCGGGGCGTCGGCCCACAGGTGCGTGGACTTCGGGTGCGTCTTGACGAACAGGTTGCCCGCGCCCGGCATCTTCAGCTCCTGCACGACCTTCCAGTTCTTGTCCTTGTGCTTGGCGTGCTTGGGGTCATCCGAGGCCGTCGAGATCACCGAGATCACGTCGGCACCGAGGTGGCCCGTCGTCCACACGGGGCCGAACTGCGGGTGCATGAAGTTCGCGCCACGGCCCGGATGCGGGATCTTCGCCGTATCTACCAGCGCGGCGAGCTTGCCGGTCTTCGTGTCGACCGCTGCGACCTTGTTCGACGCGTTGGCGGCGACCATGAAGTAGCGCTTCGAAACGTCCCAGCCGCCGTCATGCAGGAACTTGGCGGACTCGATCGTCGTGGACTTCAGGTTCTTGATGTCGGTGTAGTCGACCAGCATGATCTGGCCGGTTTCCTTCACGTTCACGACCCACTCGGGCTTGATGTGCGAAGCGACAATCGACGCGACGCGCGGTTCCGGGTGGTACTCGCCGTCGACCGTCTGGCCGCGGGTGGAGACGATCTTGATCGGCTCCAGGGTCTCGCCGTCCATGATCGAGAACTGGGGCGGCCAGTAGGTGCCGCCGATCAGGTACTTGTCCTCGAAGCCCTTGAACTTCGACGTATCGACCGAACGCGCGTCCGAACCGAGGCGCACCGTCGCAACGGTCTTCGGATCCTCGTACCACATATCGATGATGGTGGTCAGGCCGTCGCGGCCGACCGTATACACGTAGCGGCCGGATGCCGACAGCCTCGAGATATGCACCGCGTAGCCGGTGTCGAGCACTTTCCAGATCTTGTGCGTGTCGCCGTCGATCAGCGCGAGCTTGCCGGCATCGCGCAGCGTCACCGCGAACACGTTCTTCAGGTTGATGTTGTTCATCTGCTTCTTCGGACGCTCGGCAACCGGAACGATCAACTTCCAGCTGTCCTTCATGTCCTTGAGCGAGAACTCGGGCGGCACGTCCGGCGTCTGCTGGATGTACCGCGCCATCATGTTGATCTCGTCCTTGGTCAGGATGTCGTCGTAGTTGACCATCCCGCCTTCGGTGCCGTAGGAGATGATCTTCTCGAGCCGGGCAGTGCCGAGCTTGAGCGTGCCGCCTTCGAGTTTGGTGCCATCGGCCGCGGTCTTGGCCCAGTGGGGTTCGAGGTTCTTGCCCGTCGCCCCCTTGCGCAAGACGCCGTGACAACCGGCACAGCGCTCGAAATAGATCTGCTTTGCCTTCGTTTTTTCGTCGGCAGTCATTTCAGGAGCTGACTGCGCCCACGCCGCGCCGACTGCCATCGGCAGCAGCGCCAGAGCCAGGGTCTTTCCGATCCAATTATGGTTTTGCACCTTTCTCTCCTTAAGCGACACGGAATGTCAAACAACTGGCGCGGAGTATTGACCTGATGACTTTGGGGATCTTTGATGTGTCTTAAATTTCCCCAGACGGTGCGGGGATATAGACATTCGACATACGTGCGGATGCGCTCCGACCGTTGGTCGAAGGGAACATGACGGCATCGCCGCCAGGCGGACGGAAAGGGATTCAGCCCGCGTCGCGGATGCGCAGGCCGGTCTTCTTCAGGATCGCGGAAGAGAAGAGCACGTCGCGGGCGCGACACGTGGCGGGGAAACGCGATTCGAGGCGGGCGGCGATGTCCTCGATCTGTTCACGCACGGCGTCGTGACTGCGGCCATGCACCATCGCGAACAGGTTGTACGGCCAGTCCGGCAGACGGCGGGGACGGCGATAGCAGTGCGTGACGGCGGAGAGCGCACCAAGCCATTCGCCGACCGCCTCGATCGCCGCGTCATCGATGTCCCACACGCTCATGCCATTGGCCGTATAGCCGATCGCGTAGTGGTTCGGCACGGCCCCGATGCGCCGGATCACGCCCCGCTCGAGCATGGAGCCGATGCGTGCGAGCAGCTCCTCGGGCGGGATGCCCAGTTCGCCAGCGACCGCGCCCCAGGGGTCGGGAACCAGCGGCAGACCGCCCTGGGTCGCGACGATGATGCGCCGTTCGAGCTCGTCGGCAGCCACGTCCGTCATGCCTCCAGCTTCATTTCGACGAAGTACTCGCGTTCCTTCGGAAAGAGGAACACGGGCAGCCCCGTTGCGGCTTCGATGCGCCCGGCGCAGTCGGCGATGCCGTCGGGACGCTCGGTCGCGAGCACGAACCACATATTGAGGGCGTGCACGCGCCGGTAATTGTGGGCGACTTCGGCGAACGCGTTGACCTGCGCGGCGACATGTTCGAAGACGTCGTCGGGAACGCTCATTGCAGCCAGGCAGAACGCGCCGCCGATGCGTTCGATCTGGAACATCGGGCCGAAACGGGTCAACACGCGCGCATCGAGCAGACGCTGCAGGCGCACGAGGACCTCTTCCTCCGTGAGACCCAGGCGCAGGCCGACCTCGGCAAAGGGCTGGCGGGAAAGCGGAAAATCGCCCTGCAATGCGTTGATCAGCGCACGATCGATGTCATCCAGCGCAACGGGACCGTCGGCGGGCGTGCGGCGACCGCTCATGCGTCCGCATCCGTCAGGTAACAGGCGCCCTGCTGCTTGAAGCGACGGCAGCTGAAGAGCACCTCGTGCGCCCAGCGATCCAGGCCGAGGCGACCGGCGATGTCGTCACGGGTCGCGCACACGGCTTCGCGCGAGCGTCCGTGGATCATGCAGAAGAGGTTGTAGCGCCACCCCGGCAGCGCGCGGCGACGGCGATAGCACAGGGTGACAGCGGGCTCGGTTGCGAGCAGGCGGCCGAGCCGGCTGACCTCCTCGTCCGGAACGTCCCATACGCACATCGCGTTGGCACGAAAGCCCAGTTCATGATGCCGCACGACGATGCCGAAGCGCTTGACGATACCGTCGGCGAGCCAGCGTTCGATCAGCTCGAAGACCATCCCCTCGCTGATCCCGGCCTTGCGCCCCAACGCGTCGAAAGGACGCGCTTCCAGCGGCAGCCCTTCCTGCAGCGCATGCATGAGCGCACGCTCCAGCCCGGGCAGCGCACAGGCCGCCTCGGGGGGCGGCTGTGCGGGCGCGGCCTCCTTGCCTGCCGCCCGCGCAGTGGCACCGCCGGCCAGATCGAAGCCGAGATCGATGTGGAACTCCTCTTCCAGCGGCAGCACAATCACCGGGCAGCCGGTGTCGTGCTCGATTCCGGCGACGATCTCGCGCAGCCGTCCCTGCGACGCCGCGGTGACGACGAACCAGAGGTTGTAGGCGTGCTCGCGCTGGTAGTTGTGGTTGACCTCGGCGACGGCGCTCACGCGTGCGGCAATCTCCTCTAGCCGTTCCGCGGGCGCGACGAGGGCGGCAAGGGCGCTCGAACCGATGCGCCGCGGCGCAAACACGGCGCCGACACGGCTGACGACGCCCGAAGCCTGCCAGGCTCGCAGCGCATGCAGCGCCTCGTCCTCGCCAAGACCGCATTCCGCCGCGATCGCGGCGAACGGTCGCGAGACGAGCGGAAATGTGCGCTGGTATTCGTTGAGGAGACGGAAGGTGCCCGAGCCGACCGCGGCGCCGGGAATCCCCGCGGCGGCAAGATCTACGATGCGCGCGCCGTGACAGCTCATCTCAGAATCCCGTGCGGAACGCGCGGCTGGTGAAGAAGATGCCGCTCGGGCTCGCGGCGGGCAGCTCCGCCAGCTTGCGGCGAGTACCGGTATCGTAGATCACGACCCTGTTGTCGTCCCGCGCCGAGATCCACACCGCCTCGCCCTTGGGCGTGAACTCCAGGTGCAGGATCGCCCGGCCGGGCTGGAAGGTGTCGACGAGGCGGTTCGTGTAGGTATCGATGACCTGCATCCAGCCGTTGTCGGGAAAGGCGAAATTCACCCACACCTCGCGCCCGTCCGGCCGCGCCATCACGAACACGGGCTGACTCTTGACCGGGATGCGCGCGACCTCCTTCCAGCTCCCGAGCTCGACGACGAGCACTTCATGGCGACCGATTGCCGGCAGGTACGCGCGTCCGGCAGCCACCGCCCAGCCGCGCAGGTGGGGCATCTTGTATACGGGCAAGGCCTGCTCGCCACGGCCGTAGCCGGGCAGGATGGTGCGCACGCCCTGCGCCGGCTGCCACAAGTCTAGCATCGAGAGACCGTCCTCGCCGAAGAGGCCGGCGATGTAGTAGCGGCCGTCAGGCGTCACGAGCGCATCGTAGGGCTGCTTGCCGGCAGGATAGCGCTCGGTCTTCGGGTTCTTCGGATCGGACAGGTCGGTGACGCGGATCTCGTTCGCATCGAACAACGAATAGATGAACCGGTTCCCCGGCAGATCCGCGAGCCCGACGACCTTCGACCGCTTGCCCTCGGTGCCGTAATCGGCCGGCACGTCGGCGACGAGCTCCAGCGTGGCGGCATCGAAGGCCTTGATGCCGCCCGGCTCGTAATTCTGCGCCACCACCAGACGACCGTCCTGCGAGACCGCGCCGCCGATCGAATTGCCGGCCTGCACGACGCGTCCGGCAATCGTGGCGGTCAGCAGGTCGACCTTGGTGAGCCCGCCATCACGCCCGAAAACATACGCGTAGCGGCCGTCACGCGAGAAGACCACCGACGCGTGCGACAGGTCGCCGAGGCCCGACACCTGCGCAAGCGACTTGCGGCCGGAGGTCTCGATCACCTGCACCTGCCCCGTCGCGCGCTCGATCACCACCCCGAGGTCACCGGTGCCGCGCAGCGTCGGCTGCGGCGTCGCACACGCCGAGAGGAGCAGGACCGGGACGACCCACCACATGTATTTCACGATCAGGTGCAGCATTTGATCCTCATCTCATATCGAGCCGCACGGACGACGAAAACCCCGCTCAGCGCGAGGCGCCGGGATCCGCCGGAAATCCTTCGGCAAGCCGGTCCACGATCCACGCGGCCTCGTCTTCCGCGACGATGCCGCGAAACGGCGGCATCGGCGTGCCGGGGCGACCGCCCAGGATCGTCGCGACGAGGCCCTCGCGTGGCTTGTCGCGCAGGGCCGGGGCCGTCAGCGCAGGCCCCAATCCGCCCTGCAGGGTCAGGCCATGACAGGAACCGCAATCCTGGCGCACCAGATGCACCAGTTCGCGGATACGTTGGGGCTGCAACTGCGGGGACGCATCCTGCGCTGCAGCCGGCAATCCCGCGACCATTGCGACAAATGCCAGGAAAACCGCCCGATACGCCCCATGCGACACGCCGCCACCCCCAGTATTGAATCCTCCGCCCCGTCATGCACCGCGACACGTCCGCGATGCCCGAACATGCGACGGCGCGACAAGTATCAAGCACACAGCATTCTGCGCTCCTTGATATCGGTTAATTTCCCGGACGGCGAGTAGGGATACAGTGTCGGCGCGAATCAGCTGATTGCCACACAAGAACCAGCCGCGCTGGTACGTCGGCGCGGCGTCCTGGAGAGCCATCCATGAGCATGCACAATCGCGTCGCCGACCCCAGGCAGTGCAGCGCGGGCGGCGCGTCGCGCCCGACCGGCAAAGTGTATCTGGTGGGAGCCGGCCCCGGCGACCCGGACTTGCTCACACTCAAGGCGGCACGCCTGATCGGCAGCGCCGACGTCGTCGTGTACGACCACCTCGTCGGCGACGGCGTCCTCGCGCTGGTCAACCGCAACGCCCGCATGATCTATGTCGGCAAGGAGGCCGGCAATCATTCGCTGCCTCAGGATCAGATCAACGACCTCCTGGTCGAGCTCGCGCGCACCGGCCTCGACGTGGTGCGCCTCAAGGGCGGCGACCCCTTCATGTTCGGCCGCGGCGGCGAGGAGATGGAAGAACTGCTCGATCACGGCGTCTCGTGCGAAGTCGTGCCCGGCATCACGGCGGCCTGCGGCATCTCCGCCTGTACCGGCATGCCGCTCACGCATCGCGATCATGCGCGGTCGGTGATCTTCACGACCGGCCACCTCAAGGACGGCACGGTGAACCTCGACTGGCCTGCCCTGGCGCGGCCCAACCAGACGGTCGTGATCTACATGGGTCTCGGCGCGCTCGACATCATCTGCCGCGAACTCATCGCCCACAGCCTGCCCGGCGACACGCCCGCCGCCGTCGTGCATGCCGGCACCACGGAACGGCAAACCGTCCTCACGGACCGGCTCGACCGGCTCGCAGCCTCAGTCACACGCGCCCGGCTCAAGTCGCCGGCGCTGATCATGATCGGCTCGATCGTTTCGCTCCATGCGCTGCTCGGCAAGGAACGCCAAACGGAAGAACTTGCGCTGACGGCATGAGCACCCGTCGATAACGTACTTGGCCGATCCTCGTGCACAAGTACTTTCCTGAAAGGAGATAGGTCATGAGCATGAAGAGTAACTGGATCACCGGTGCATTCCTCGTCGCCAGCCTGCCGCTGGCCATCTCGCAAGCCTTCGCCCAGGGCACCGACAAGCACGTGGAGGACACCGAGGCCAAGTACCACGCCGGCGGCTCGCCGCTCGCCGATGTGGATTTGTACAAGGACACCAATCCCGACGCTCCCAAGATGAGCAAGGCCGAATTCGACAAGGCCCGCAACATCTACTTCCAGCGCTGTGCCGGCTGTCACGGCGTGCTGCGCAAGGGCGCAACCGGCAAGCCGCTCACCCCGGACATCACGCTGCCGCGCGGTACCGAATACCTCAAGGTCTTCATCAAGTACGGCTCGCCGGCGGGCATGCCGAACTGGGGCACGTCAGGCGAACTCACCGACGACGAAGTCGACCTGATGGCCCGCTATATCCAGCAGACGGCGCCGACCCCGCCCGAATTCGGCATGCCCGAGATGAAGAACACATGGAAGGTCATCGTCCCGCCGGCGCAACGGCCGACGAAGAAGATGAACAACTACAACATCGCCAACATCTTCTCGACCACGCTGCGCGACAGCGGTGAAGTCGCGCTGATCGACGGCGACACGAAGAAGATCATCAACATCGTCAAGACCGGCTATGCCGTGCATATCTCCCGCATCTCGGCTTCGGGGCGCTATCTCTTCGTGATCGGTCGCGACGCACGCGTCAATATGATCGACATGTGGATGGAGAAACCCGACAACGTCGCCGAAATCCGCATCGGTCTCGAAGCGCGTTCGGTGGACACGTCCAAGTTCAAGGGCTACGAGGACAAGCTGGCGATTGCGGGCGCCTACTGGCCGCCGCAGTTCGTCATCATGAACGGCGACACGCTCGAACCGCTCAAGATCGTGTCGACCCGCGGCCTCACCGTCGACACGCAGGAATACCACCCCGAGCCGCGCGTGGCCTCGATCGTCGCCTCGCACTTCAAGCCCGAGTTCGTCGTGAACGTGAAGGAAACGGGCAAGACGCTGATGGTCGACTACTCCGACATCACCAACCTGAAGATGACCGAGATCGGCTCGGCGCGCTTCCTGCACGACGGCGGCTGGGACCTGTCGAAGCGCTACTTCTTGGTGGCCGCGAACCAGTCCAACAAGATCGCCGCGATCGACGCCAAGGAAGGCAAGCTCGCCGGCATGGTCGAAGTGGGCAAGATCCCGCACCCCGGCCGCGGCGCCAACTTCGTCCATCCGAAGTACGGCCCGGTGTGGGCGACCGGCCATCTCGGCGACGAAACGATCGCCCTCGTCGGGACCGACCCGAAGGGCCACAAGCAGTACGCATGGAAGCTCGTAGAAAACCTGAAGAGCCAGGGCGGCGGCTCCCTGTTCATCAAGACCCATCCGAAGTCGAACCACCTGTACGTGGATAACCCGCTGCATCCGGAGGCCAAGGTCAGCCAGTCGGTAGCCGTCTATGACCTGAAGAACCTGCAGGCCGGCTACAAGGTCCTGCCGATCGGCGAATGGGCCGGTCTCAAGGACGACGGCGCCAAGCGCGTCGTGCAGCCGGAGTACAACAAGGACGGCAACGAGGTGTGGTTCTCGGTATGGTCGGCAAAGGACAAGGAATCGGCGATCGTCGTCGTCGATGACAAGACCCTGCAGCTGAAGACCGTGATCAAGGATCCCAAACTGATCACGCCGACTGGCCACTTCAACGTGTACAACACGCAGCACGACGTGTACTGAGCGCGCCGGGCGACCCGTCCGCCCCGTGCCGCAACGCCTACGGCCAGCCTTGCGCTGGCCTTTTCATTTTCTGCGGAAGGCTATTTTCTGAGGCGCGTGACGATGAACAGGATCACGATCGCGCCAACCACCGAGCCAACGAAGCCGGCGGGCTGGCCTGGCCGATACAGGCCGAAAAATTGTCCGCCATAGCCCGCCAGCATCGCACCGGCGATACCGAGCAGCGTCGTCATGATGATGCCCAGTCCATCCTTTCCCGGATGCAGCAGGCGGGCGATCAGTCCGGCGATGAAGCCGATGGCGATGGTAGCGATCAGGGACACCGGAAATACCTCCCTACGGTTTAGGCCCCGTCCAGGCGGCGAGGAACTCCTTCCAGTGCGGCGCGTCGATGCGCGCGAGCGACTGGCGCACCACGTCCAGCTCGGCCTCGTAGGCTGCCGTGTCGAGCTGGCCGCGCATGCGCTGGAAACCAAGATACACGAGGTAGGTGTTCACGACATCGGTCTCGCAGTAATCACGAATCTCCGCGATCCGCCCCTCCTGCCAGGCCGGCCACACCGCCGAGCCGTCCATTCCGAGCTTGCCTGGAAAACCCATCAGCTTCGCGAGCTCATCCAGCGGCGCATTCGCGCGCGGCTGGTACATCGCCAGCAGATCCATCAGGTCGAGATGGCGGCTGTGATAACGGCCGATGTAATTGTTCCACTTGAAATCGCGCGAGTCGTGGTAGTCGCCCTCGCCCTGGTCCCAGTAACGCGGCGCCGACACGCCGTGCCGCAGTCCCCGGTAGTGCAGCACCGGCAGGTCGAAGCCGCCGCCGTTCCACGATACGATCTGCGGCGTGTAGCGCTCGATGCCGTCGAAGAAGCGCTGGATGATCTCGCCCTCGCCGCTGTCCGGCTCAGACAGCGAAAACACGCGGAACTGGTTCGCGTCGCGCAGCGCGCAGGAAATCGTCACTACGCGCTGCAGGTGGTGCTGCAGGAAATCACTCCCGCCCGCGGCGCGGCGCTGCTGGAACGCGAATTCGGCGACCTCGTAGTCGCTCAGGTCCTCGGGCAGGCCATTGAGCACGCGGATGCCGGCCACGTCCGGAATGGTTTCGATATCGAATACGAGCACCGGCACTACGAGTCTCCAGAAAGATCGTCAGCCCGGGAAGACGCCCGTCGACAGATAACGGTCGCCGCGATCGCAGACGATCGAAACGATCACGGCATTCTCCAGCTGCGCGGCAAGACGCACCGCCACGTGCATCGCCCCGCCCGACGAAATGCCCGAAAAAATACCCTCTTCGCGCGCAAGCCGCCGCGTCATGTCCTCCGCATCGGCCTGGCTCACGTACTCCAGCGCATCGACGCGCGGCTTCTCGTAGATGCGCGGCATATAGGCCTCCGGCCACTTGCGGATGCCGGGAATCTGCGAGCCCTCCTCGGGCTGGCAGCCGATGATGCGGATCGCCGGATTCTTCTCCTTGAGGAAGTGCGAGCAGCCCATGATCGTGCCCGTCGTTCCCATGCTGCTGACGAAATGGGTGATACGGCCGCCCGTCTGCTCCCAGATCTCCGGGCCGGTTGCCTCGTAGTGCGCGAGCGGATTGTCCGGGTTGGCGAACTGGTCGAGGATGATGCCCCGGCCCTCGTCGCGCATGCGCTCGGCGACATCGCGCGCCATCTCCATGCCGCCTTCGCGCGGCGTCAGCACCAGCTCCGCGCCGAAGGCGCGCATCGTCTGACGACGCTCCACACTCTGGTTCTCGGGCATCACCAGGATCATGCGATAGCCGCGGATCGCCGCAGCCATTGCCAGCGCGATGCCGGTGTTGCCACTGGTCGCCTCGATCAGCGTATCGCCCGGGCGGATGTCGCCGCGCCGCTCCGCATGCACGATCATCGACAGGGCCGGGCGGTCTTTCACCGACCCCGCGGGGTTGTTGCCTTCGAGTTTGGCGAGGATCACATTGTTACGCCCCGCTCCGATGCGCTGCAGGCGCACCAGCGGAGTCTGACCCACGTAGTCATCGAGCGTCTTGAAATCCATCTTGCCTTGTTCCGGAATGGTTGGTCCGCCCCGATCTTAAGCCGCCGCCCCCCGAATCGATAACCTGCGCCACGGTATAAGCTTATAGCCCCTGCGGCGCCCGGCGGCCGCGGATCAGCGCCGGCCGATTCCGTGATACTCGAGGCCGGCACGCTTCATCGTCGCCGGGTCGTACATGTTGCGTCCGTCGAACACCACCGGATGACGCAGAAGTTCGCGGATGCGCTCGAAATCGGGGCTGCGGAATTCCTTCCACTCCGTGACGATCACCAGTGCGTCCGCCCCATCGAGCGCAGCCATGGGACGATCGACGTAACGCAGCCGCCCCTCGTCGCCGAAGATGCGACGTGCCTCGCTCATCGCCACCGGATCGTAGGCCGATACCGTCGCCCCGCGGCGGAACAGCTCCCCGATCAGCACACGGCTCGGCGCATCGCGCATGTCGTCCGTGTTGGGCTTGAACGCAAGCCCCCACAGCCCGAAATGCATTCCCGAAAGATCCGAGCCGAAGCGCGCGACGATCTTGTCCACCAGCCTCAGCTTCTGCGCCTCGTTCGCCTGCTCGACCGAGTTGAGGATCAACAGGTCGTGCCCATGCTCGCGGCCGGTGCTGACCAGCGCCTTGACGTCCTTGGGGAAGCAGGAGCCGCCATAGCCGCAGCCCGCGTACAGGAAGTGCCAGCCGATACGCGGATCCGAACCGATGCCCTGACGCACCAGTTCGATATCCGCACCGAGCACTTCGGCGAGATTCGCCAGCTCGTTCATGAAGCTGATGCGGGTCGCAAGCATCGCGTTCGCGGCGTACTTGGTCAGCTCGGCGCTGCGCACATCCATCACGAGGAGCTTCTCGTGGTTGCGCTGGAACGGCCCGTAGAGCTCACGCATCAGCACGATCGCACGCTCGTCGTTCGCGCCGACGATGATGCGGTCGGGCCGCATGAAGTCCGCGACCGCAGCGCCTTCCTTCAGAAATTCGGGGTTCGACACCACGCTGTAGGGCAGGTCGGCCCCCCTCGCCTGCAGCTCTGCCGCAATCGCCTCGCCGACCTTGTCGCCGGTGCCGACCGGAACCGTCGACTTGTCGACCACCACGCGATAACCGTCCATATGGCGGCCGATATTCCGCGCTGCCGCCAGCACGTACTGCAGGTCCGCCGACCCGTCCTCGTCCGGCGGCGTACCGACCGCGATGAACTGTATCACACCGAATTTCGCGGCGTAGGCCACGTCGGTCGTGAACGAAAGACGTCCGGCGGCGACGTTGCGCCGCACGATTTCCAGCAGGCCGGGCTCGTGGATCGGGATCCCGCCCTCCTCGAGGACACGGATCTTCGCCGGGTCGACATCGAAGCACAGCACATCGTTGCCCACATCGGCAAGGCAGGCGCCGCTGACGAGGCCCACGTACCCGGTACCGACCACGGTGATCTTCATGTCTCAACCCCACTTGCAATGAAAAACGGTCCGCATGCCGCGAACCGCCGGAAATCTCGATCAGCGCGTGGCGCTCACGGCGCGAGATCGTACTCTTCGGTACGCCGCGGCGGATAGGTCTCCCAGCCGCCGCAGGCCGGACAGCGCCACTGGAACTGCCGCGCCTTGAAGCCGCATTCGGCGCAGCGGTAACGCGCCACCCGGCGCGTATGGCCGTGGATGAGTTGTTTCACCATCTCGATGTCGCCGCGCTGCTCCGACGGTGCATGCAGCAACGCAGCCTCGAGCAGCTTGTCGAGGCCCAGCAGCGTCGGATTGCGTCGCAACTCCTCGCGCACCAGGTCATACGCGGCGCGCGAACCTTCCTTTTCCAGCTCCCAGTGGAAGACCTCGTCGAGGAGGTCCAGCGAGGCATGCCGTTCGAGCCACGAGCGCAACAAGGTCTGCCCCTGCTCGACACGACCCAGCTTCGAGTGCGCATCCATGACGCGCTCCGCAACCAGCGCGAGATAGATCGGATCCTGGCTCTCGACGCGCTTCCATACGTCGATCGCCTCCTCGTATTGCCCCTGCACCGCAAACAGATCGCCCTGGACCAGGCTTGCACGCACGCAGCGCCGATTGATCGAAAAGGCCTCGTCGAGATACTTCTGCGTTTCCTCGTACTTCGAACTCGCCAGAGCCGACGTCGCGAGTTCGCAATAGAAATTCGCCACTTCCTTGCGCCACATCAGGCTCTCGTGGTCGGGCAACGCCTTGGCTGCCTCCACGGCCTTCGCCCAGTCCTTCTCCTGCTGGTAGATCTCCAGCAGATAGCGCATGGCGAGGTCGTTGAGGCGCGAATCGCGCAACTTCGCGAACACCGCCTCGGCACGATCGAGCAGGCCGGCCTTGAGGTAGTCCTGCCCCAATTCGGCCAGCGCCTGAAGGCGCTGCTCCTCCGACAGATCCTCGCGGTCGACGAGATTCTGGTGCATGCGGATGGCGCGATCGGTCTCGCCGCGCCGGCGGAACAGGCTGCCGAGCGCGAAGTGCAGCTCGATCGTCTGGGGATCGATCTTCACCGCCTCGATGAAGGCGTCGATCGCCTTGTCCTGCTGCTCGTTGAGCAGGAAATTCAGGCCCGAGAGATAGGAACGCGGCAGCGCGCGCGACTCATGCACGACCTGACGGATGTCGATGCGCGCGGCCAGCCAGCCCAGCGCGAAAAACAACGGCAGGGCGAGAAACCACCAAAGTTCAATGTCCATCGGATTCAGAAGGTTTCCGGTGCCTGCATCTCGGGTGCAGGCGGGGCTGTGACGCCCGTGGGGGCCTGGCGATCACGCTCGGCACGGGCGAGCTGACGGCGCAGACGGCCGATCTCGCGCCGCTGGCGCAACAGCGAACCGAAGGTGGCCGTAACCCCCAGCAGCGCCCCCGCAGTGAAGGACACCAGGATCACGAACACGAGCGGCAACTGCCAGGCACTTCCGAAGAAGAACTGGAGGCCGACCAGATGGTCGTTCTTCACTGCGAAACCGAACAGCAGGAAGAACAGCAGGAAGCGGAAGAACCACATCAGGATACGCATGGGTCTGAATTATCCCCGAGCAAATGACAAAAAAGAAGGCGGCTCACGCCGCCTTCCCTGTCGATCACGAGGCAAATTCCGGAACTGCACGCTCAACCCGCGATATCCACGCGTTCGCGCAGTTCCTTGCCTGCCTTGAAATGGGGCACGTACTTCTCTGGCACGTGCACCTTGTCACCCGATTTCGGATTACGCCCGACGCGCGGCGGGCGGTAGTTCAACGCAAAGCTGCCAAACCCGCGGATCTCGATGCGATCCCCGCGCGCAAGCGCATCGGACATCGCATCGATCACCATCTTGACCGCGTAATCGGCATCCTTTGCGACGAGCTGCGGAAAACGCGCCGCGAGCCTCGCAATCAGCTCCGATTTGGTCATGACCGATCAGATTTACTGCTTCTGCTCGTTCAGCTTGGCCTTCAGCAGCGCACCCAGGTTGGTCGTACCGCTGGAGGCGGTGTCCGAAGCCAGCTTCTGCATCGCATCGCTCTGTTCGGCCTGATCCTTCGCGCGGATCGAGAGGTTGATCGAACGGGTCTTGCGATCCACGTTGATGATCATCAGCTCGAGTTCCTGACCGTCCTTGAGCACCGTCGTCAGATCGTCGACACGATGGGCGGCCGCTTCCGAAGCACGCAGGTAGCCTTCGACGTCATCGTTGAGCGCGATCACGGCGCCACGCGCGTCGACCGACTTCACGGTGCCGCGCACGAGGCTGTTCTTCTCGTGGGTGGCGATGAAGTTGGTGAAGGGATCGCCTTCCAGCTGCTTGACGCCCAGCGAGATGCGCTCGCGCTCGACGTCGATCGCCAGCACCACGGCCTCGACTTCGTCACCCTTCTTAAAGCGGCGCACAGCGTCTTCGCCCGTATCGCTCCACGACAGATCCGACAGGTGCACCAGGCCGTCGATGCCACCGTCCAGGCCGATGAACACGCCGAAGTCGGTGATCGACTTGATCTGGCCGCGGACCTTGTCACCCTTCTTGTGGTTGATCGCGAAATCGTCCCACGGGTTCGACATGCACTGCTTCATGCCCAGCGAGATGCGGCGACGATCTTCGTCGATCTCGAGGATCATCACTTCAACCTCGTCGCCCAGCTGGACAACCTTGGTCGGGTGGATGTTCTTGTTGGTCCAGTCCATTTCCGACACGTGAACCAAGCCCTCGATGCCCTGCTCGACTTCAACGAACGCGCCGTAGTCGGTGATGTTCGTGACCTTGCCGAACAGGCGGGTACCCTGCGGGTAGCGGCGTGCGATGCCCACCCACGGATCTTCGCCGAGTTGCTTGAGACCCAGCGAAACGCGGTTCTTTTCCTGATCGAACTTGAGGACCTTGGCATCGATCTCGTCGCCGACGTTGAGCACTTCCGACGGATGACGCACACGACGCCAGGCCAGATCGGTGATGTGCAGCAGGCCGTCGATGCCGCCCAGGTCGACGAACGCACCGTAGTCGGTGATGTTCTTGACGATACCCTTGACGACGGTGCCTTCCTTGAGGTTGGCCAGCAGCTTTTCGCGTTCTTCGCCCATCGTCTCCTCGAGCACCGCACGGCGGGACACGACGACGTTGTTGCGCTTGCGGTCAAGCTTGATGACCTTGAACTCGAATTCCTTGCCTTCGTACGGCGTGGTGTCCTTGACCGGACGCATGTCGACCAGCGAGCCCGGCAGGAAGGCACGGATGCTGTTGGTCATGACGGTCAGACCGCCCTTCACGCGACCCGAAATCAGGCCCTTGACCAGCGTGCCTTCGTTGAGCGCCTTCTCGAGATCGTTCCAGGCGGCGATACGCTTGGCCTTCTCGCGGGACAGGCGGGTTTCGCCGTAACCGTCTTCCAGGGCGTCGATGGCGACGTGAACGAAGTCACCGATCTGGACTTCGAGTTCACCACGGTCGTCGCGGAATTCCTCGATGGGAACGTAGCTCTCGGACTTGAGGCCGGCGTTCACGACCACGAAATTGTGGTCGATGCTGACCACCTCGGCGGTGATCACTTCGCCAGGACGCATATCCTGACGGGCCTCACTCTCGGCGAGCAGCGCGGCGAAATTTTCCATGGAATCGGAAACGGAGGAAACAGAGGTCATAAAGAGTTGAAATCCAAAAGCCACCCGAAAGCGGCCACCAGCGGTAGATTGATAAGAACGGATCGCCCCGGAATCCGGAGCCGGCGACCCACCTTCAGCGGAAACGCTCCGTCAGGAACGAACCCGGTCAAGCACAAAGCCGACGGCCTGCTCGACACCCATTTCGGTGGTATCGAGCAGCGCCGCATCCGGCAGCTTCTGCAGGGGGGCCACGGCCCGGGCGGCATCACGCGCATCCCGATCCTGAAGATCCTTTAGAAGACTTTCCATGTTAGCAGCCATTCCCTTTTCGATCAACTGCTTATAGCGGCGCTCGGCGCGCGCCTGCGCCGTTGCCGTCAGGAATATCTTGGTGCCGGCATCGGGGAATACCACGGACCCCATATCCCGCCCCTCGGCAACCAGCCCGGGCGCATGACGGTATTCGCGCTGCCGGTCGAGCAAGGCTGCGCGCACTTCCGCCAGCACCGCCACTTTCGAAGCGCCGACTGAGGCTTCCTCGGTCCGGATTGCGTCCGTCACATCTTCGCCACCGAGGAACACGCGCCCCTCGGCAAAGCGCGCCGGCAACGTGGCGGCCAAACCCGCAAGGCCGGACTCGTCGTCGAACGACACCCCCGCCCGCATCGCGGCGAGGGCGACCAGGCGATACAGGGAGCCGCTATCGAGACAGTGATAGCCGAGCGCTTCGGCCACCCGCGCCGCAACCGTGCCCTTGCCTGAAGCCGAAGGCCCGTCGATCGCGACGACCGGCACCGGGCGGGTAACCTCGGCGAAGCGCTCGAAGTAGGTCGGGAAGGTCTTGTTCACGCACTTCGGATCGTTGATTCGCACGCGACAATCACCCAGCGACACGAGTGAGAAGCACATCGCCATGCGGTGGTCGTCATAGGTATCGATCGCGGCGGGGGTCAGCCGCGCGGGCGGCGTCACGCACAGGTAGTCGGCGCCCTCCTCGACCCCGGCGCCGACCTTGCGCAGTTCGTTCGCCATCGCCGCGATGCGGTCGGTCTCCTTGACCCGCCAGCTTGCGATGTTGCGCAGGCGGCAAGGGCCATCGGCAAAGAGGGCGGCAACCGCCAGGGTCATCGCCGCATCGGGGATGTGGTTGAGGTCGAGATCGAAGGCCTTCAGACGCCCCCCCTCGGGACCGCGCGCCTCGATCCAGTTGTCGCCCATATCGATGCGGCAGCCGAGTTGCCCGAGGGCCTCGGCGAAACGCACATCCCCCTGGATGCTGCTGCGTCCGACCCCCTCCACGCGCACCGGCCCGCCGCCGATCGCCCCCGCAGCGAGGAAATACGACGCCGACGAGGCATCCCCTTCGACGAAAACGACACCGGGACTGCGATAGCGGACACCGCCCGGCACGGTGAAACGCTCCCAGCCCTGACGCTCGACAACGACGCCGAAGCGCGCCATCAGGTCGAGCGTGATGCCGATGTAGGGTTTCGAGATGAGCTCGCCCACAACCTCGACCGTGGTCGCGACGCCGGTCAGCGGCAGCGCCATCAGCAGGGCCGTCAGGAACTGGCTCGACACGTCGCCGCGCACGCGCACGACGCCACCCGGGCGGATCGCAGCCGGACGAATGTGCAGCGGAGGGAAACCTTCGTTGCCGGTGTAGCGGATATCTGCGCCGATCTGTCGCAGGCCATCCACGAGGTCGCCGATCGGGCGTTCGTGCATGCGTGGCACACCCGACAGCCGGTACTCGCCCCCGGACAGCGCCAGTGCGGCGGTCAATGGACGGAACGCGGTCCCTGCGTTGCCGAGAAACAGGTCCGCGAGCCTCACCGGGAAGGGGCCGCCAACGCCGCGCACGCGATAATTATCGCTTTCGCCGTCACGCGACCATTCGACGCCGAGCGCCCGCAACGCCTCGAGCATGCGCTCGACGTCGTCCGACGCGAGCAGATCGCGGATGTCGGTTTCGCCCTCGGCCAGCGCCGCCAGCAGGAGCGTACGGTTTGAGATGCTCTTGGACCCGGGCAGGCGAACGCGCCCGCTCGCGCCAAGCAGCGGCGGCAAATCAAGAAATTCCATGATCACTCCGACCTTGAAGCGGGGTTGGCGGAATTGGCGAACTGCTCGCCCCACTCATTACGCGCGTGGCGGGCCTCGCTGAAAAGCTGCTCGAGACGGGTCGCGTCGCCAGACAGGAGCAGGGCGCGCATGTAGGCCAGCTCGGCAAGATACTGATCCAGCTCGGCGAGCAGCGCTTGACGGTTCGCAATGCAGATGTCGCGCCACATCTCGGGATGACTCGCGGCGATGCGGGTGAAGTCGCGGAATCCGCCGGCAGCAAAACTGAACAGCTGTTCGGCATTGGCCCGCCCCGCGAGGTCATGCACCAACCCGAACGCGAGCAGATGCGGCAAGTGGCTGACTGCGGCAAAGACCCGGTCATGCTCCTGCGGCGGCATCTCGTGGATCACGGCACCGCAGGCCTCCCAGGCCTCGCGGACACGCCGGATAGCCGCCGGCTCGTTCTCCGGCAGCGGCGTGACGACAACCCGCCGCCCGTCATACAGACTCGCAAAAGCCGCATCGACGCCGCTCTTCTCGGCCCCGGCGATAGGGTGCCCCGGCACCGTGAACGCCAGATGTCCGCCAAGATGACGATAGGTCGCCTCAATCACGTCACGCTTGGTACTGCCCGCGTCGGTCACGACCGTACCCGGCTCCAGGTGCGGCGCCATGGCCTCCATGACCGCGTCCATCTGCCCGACCGGCGGGGCGAGCAACACGAAGTCAGCGCCGTCGAGTGCCGACGCCCAATCTTCGCTCGCCTCGTCGATCACGCCCAACTCCACCGCGCGCGCAAGCGACTCCTTGCTGCGCCCGATGCCGACGATACGCCGCACGATCCCGGCGCGCCGCAGCGCCAGCGCGAAAGACCCTCCAATCAGGCCGACGCCGCACACCACCAGCTTGTCGATCACACCCATGCACGCAACTCCGGGGACCCGCGTCCCTCATCCATCCCTTGCCGACGAGACGGGACGGCGCCACACCGGAAGACCGGCGCAGATGCTGCCCGCCTCGCGCCTGCGGTGACGCGTCAGATCGCGGCCACCGGATAGGACCCCAGTATCTTGACGAATGCGGCCCGCTCATTGAGTTCCTGCAGCGCCGCCGCGACGCTCGCGTCTTCGCGATGGCCGTCGATATCGACGTAGAACACGTACTCCCACAGCCCGCCACGTGCCGGGCGCGACTGCAGCTTGGTCATGTCGACGCCGTGCCGGGCAAGCGGCTCGAGCAACGCGTGCATCGCCCCGGGACGATTCGACGCGGAGCACACGAGGGAGGTCTTGTCGCATCCGGACGGCCCCGCGTCATGATCGCCGATGACGACGAACCGCGTCGTATTGTTGGGATCGTCCTCGATGTTCGCCGCCAGCACGTTGAGCCCGTACAACTCCGCCGCAGCCTCGCCGGCGATCGCGCACGACTCGGGATCCTCGGAGGCCATGCGAGCGGCCTCGGCGTTGCTCGCCACCGGAACGCGCGACAAGTGCGCGAGATTGCGATTCAGCCACTCGTGGCACTGCGCAAGCGACTGCGCATGGGAATACAGCCGCTTCGCCGCGCCGATCCCTTCAGCCCTCGACAGGAGGTGTTGATGGATGCGCAGGTTCACCTCGCCGCAGATCTTCAACGGGTTCGCGAGCAGCAGGTCGAGCGCGCCGCCGACGGCACCCTCGGTCGAATTCTCGACGGGCACGACGCCATAGTCGGCATTCCCTGCCTCCACCGCGCGGAATACGTCGTCGATCGCTGCGGTCGGCATCAGTGCCGCAGCGCCGCCGAAATGCTTGCGCGCGGCGCTCTCGGAGAAAGTGCCCGCAGGCCCGAGATAGGCCACCTTGGTCGGATGCTCCAGAGCCAGGCAAGCCGACATGATCTCGCGGAAGATCCGCTGCACCGCCTGGTCCGGCAAGGGCCCCGGATTCACGGCCGCGAGGCGCCGCAGCACCTGCGCCTCGCGCTCGGGACGATACAGATTGCCCTGCTTGATCTCGCCGATGCGCTGCGCGCTGCGCGCACGCTCTGCAAGACGCGCAAGGATCTCCTCGTCGAGCCGGTCGATGTTGTTTCTGAGATTCTGCAGTTCGTCGCTCATGCTCGCCTCTTCACTCCCCGTCGGGGCAGCTCAAGCCGTTTCAACCGTGTTGCGCGGCAAATTCGCGCATGTAGTCCACCAGTGCCCGCACACCTTCGATCGGCATCGCGTTGTAGATCGAGGCACGCATGCCGCCAACCGACTTGTGCCCCTTCAGCTGCGTGAGCCCCGCGGCCTTCGCGCCGGCAAGGAAGGTTTCGTTCAGCGCGTCATCCCGCAGCAGGAACGGAATGTTCATGCGCGAACGGCTCCCGACCTCGACGGTATTGCGATAGAAACCGCTGCCGTCGATGAAATCGTACAGTAGCGTCGCCTTCTCGATGTTGCGCTTCTCCATCGCAGCCAGTCCACCCTGGGCCTTCAGCCACCGGAACACGAGTCCGGCGACGTAAATGCCATAGGTCGGCGGCGTATTCAGCATCGAACCGTTGTCCGCCATGACCTTGTAGTCCATGACGGTCGGCGTCAGCACGCTCGCGCGCCCCAGCAGATCGTCGCGCACGATCACGATGACTAGGCCGGAGGGGCCGATGTTCTTCTGCGCACCGGCGTAGATCAAGCCATAGCGACTGACGTCGGTCGGCCGCGACAGGATATGCGACGACATGTCAGCCACGAGCGGCGCCAAGGACCCCGGCAGACCGTCGTCACCGACCTCGACCCCATGGATCGTCTCGTTGGTACACAGATGCACGTAGGAAGCCTGCGGATCCAGCGCCAGCTCGTCCGCGCGCAATGCGCGCGCAAACCCCTCCGACTCAGTGCTGCCAACCAGTCGTACCGCACCGCCAAGCGGCCGGGCGAGGCGCTCCGCCTCCTTGAACGCCTTCTTCGACCAAGCGCCGGTCACGAGGTAATCCGCCGAACCGCACGCCAGCAGATTCATCGGAATCTGTGCGAATTGCTGCGTTGCACCGCCCTGCAGGAACAGCACGCGATAGTTCTGCGGAATCGCCATCAGCTCGCGCAGGTCCGCTTCGGCCTGCTCGACGATCGACATGAACTCCTTGCCGCGATGGCTCATCTCCATGACGCCGCAGCCGGCACCGTGCCAGTCGAGCATCTCCTCGGCAGCCTGCCGCAACACCGGCTCTGGCAGGGCCGCCGGTCCGGCACTGAAATTGAACACCCGGGTCATGATCCAGTCACTCCTTGTGCACGTCTCATTCGGCCGGAGCGACGTCGCCCGTCTCATCCGGAGCGTCCGTTTGCTCGCCGACCGTCGTATCGTCCGCTTCCGACTCGGCCACCTTCTCGATCCCCGCCAGCGTATCGCTGGCGTCGAGGTTGATCAGCGTGACGCCCTGCGTTGCCCGCCCCAACTCGCGGATGTCCTGCACCTTCGTGCGGATCAGCACCCCGCCGGTCGAGATCAGCATCACCTCGTCCGTCTCCTCGACCAGACAGGCCCCGACCAATCTACCGTTGCGCTCGGACGTCTGGATCGCGATCATGCCCTTCGTACCTCGACCGTGGCGCGTGTACTCCGCGACCGACGTGCGCTTGCCGTAGCCGTTCTCGGTCGCCGTCAGCACGCACAGATCCTCGCGCTTGGCGACGAGCATCGCAATCACCTGCTGCCCTTCCTCCAGCGTCATGCCGCGCACGCCACGCGCCTCGCGACCCATCGGCCGCACGTCGGACTCGGGAAAACGGACCGCCTTGCCGGCATCGGAGAACAGCATCACGTCGCTCTCGCCGTCGGTGATCGCAACGCCGATCAGGCGATCGCCGTCATCCAGGCTCGCGGCAATGATGCCGGCCTTGCGCGGATTGGCGAAGGCTGTCAGTGCCGTCTTCTTTACCGTGCCTTCGGCAGTCGCCATGAACACGAAGTGGTTGTCATCGAAGGCCTGCACCGGCAGGACCGCGTTGATCTTCTCCCCTTCCGTCAGCGGAAAGAGATTGACAATCGGGCGCCCGCGCGAATTGCGCGTACCTTCGGGCACCTCGTACACCTTCAGCCAATACACCCGTCCACGGCTGGAGAAGCACAGGATGTAGTCGTGCGTGTTGGCGACGAAGAGATGGTCGATGAAATCGTCGTCCTTCATCCCGGTCGCCTGCTTGCCGCGCCCGCCGCGACGCTGCGCGCGATAGTCGGCAAGCGGCTGACGCTTGAAGTAGCCGCCATGCGACAGCGTCACGACCATGTCCTCGGGCGCGATCAGGTCTTCGATATTGATCTCGCCGGTGTTCAGCACGATCTCCGAGCGGCGGGGATCGCCGAACTGATTTCGGATCGCACCCAATTCCTCGACGATGATCGCAGTGATGCGCGCAGGATTCGCAAGGATGTCCAGCAGATCCGTGATGAGATCCATGACCTCGCGGTACTCGGCAACGATCTTGTCCTGCTCGAGGCCCGTCAGGCGCTGCAGTCGCAGCTCCAGAATCGCCTGCGCCTGCGCCTCGGACAGGCGATAGCCCTGCGCCGACAACCCGAATTCGGCCGCAAGGCCTTCCGGCCGGTAGCTGTCGGCCAGCGCGCGCGCCAGCATCTCCTCGACCAGCGCCGAGCGCCACTGGCGCGCCATCAGCTCGCGCTTCGCATCCGCTGGCGTCGGCGCTGCCTTGATCAGCGCGATGATCTCGTCGACGTTCGACAGCGCAACCGCCAGGCCCTCAAGGATGTGTCCGCGCTCGCGCGCCTTGCGCAGTTCGAACACCGTGCGCCGTGTGATGACCTCGCGCCGGTGTGCGAGGAAGCAGTCCAGCATCTGCTTCAGGTTCAGTGTGCGCGGCTTGCCGTCGACCAGCGCCACCATGTTCATGCCGAAGGTGTCCTGCAGCTGCGTCTGCTTGAACAGGTTGTTCAGCACGACCTCGGGCACCTCGTTGCGCTTGAGCTCGATCACGACGCGCATACCGGACTTGTCCGACTCGTCGCGGATCTCGCTGATCCCCTCGATCTTCTTCTCGTTGACAAGCTCGGCGATCCGTTCGAGCAGCGTGCGCTTGTTAACCTGATACGGCAGCTCATCGACGATGATCGCCTGCCGGTTACCCTTCTCCAGGTCCTCGAAGTGCGTGCGCGCGCGCATCACCACGCGCCCGCGCCCAGTGCGGTACCCGTCATGCACGCCGGACAGGCCGTAGATCAGCGCCGCAGTGGGGAAGTCCGGCGCCTGCACGATGCGGATCAGGTCTTCGATTTCGGTCCCCGGCTCCTTCAGCAGCAACAGGCAGGCATCGATCACTTCACCGAGGTTGTGCGGCGGAATGTTCGTCGCCATGCCAACGGCGATACCCGACGAGCCGTTGATCAGCAGGTTGGGGATCCTGGCCGGCAGGATCAGCGGCTCCTTCTCCGAGCCGTCGTAGTTCGGCCCGAAGTCGACGGTCTCCTTGTCGATGTCGGCGAGCAGCTCGTGGCCGATACGCGCCATCCGGATTTCCGTGTAACGCATCGCCGCGGCATTGTCGCCATCAACGGAGCCGAAGTTGCCCTGCCCGTCGACCAGCATGTAGCGCAGCGAAAAATTCTGCGCCATGCGCACGATCGTGTCATAGACCGCCGAATCGCCGTGCGGGTGGTACTTGCCGATCACGTCGCCGACGATACGCGCCGACTTCTTGTACGGCCTGTTCCAGTCGTTCGACAGCTCGTGCATCGCATACAACACGCGTCGGTGCACCGGCTTCAGACCGTCGCGGGCGTCGGGCAGCGCCCGCCCGACGATCACGCTCATCGCGTAGTCCAGATAGGAGTGCCGCATCTCGTCTTCAAGACTGATCGGCAGAGTTTCCTTGGCAAACGAAGTCATTTGGCGGCGACGGCAAAAACGGCGGGGTAAAAACGTTAGATCTTAACACGCCGACCGCCCTTGCCGCCCGCCGCGTCAGGGAGCGCGATTGTCGCTCTACGGACCCATGTGCTTAAATTTGGAGCGCGACAAGGGCACAGCCGTCAGACAAGACCCGCAAGCGCAGGGGCTACGCCGTCCGCGATGCGTTCGCACGCCCCGCCGCGACCGGCACACGAGCAGCGCCCCTTTCCGACCACACCACCCTGGAGACTGCACGGTGAGCCAACCCGCCGATCTCGTGATCAACGCACGCTGGATCATCCCCGTCGAACCGGCGAACGTGACGCTGGAACACCACGCAGTGGCCATCCGGGGCGGAACGATCATCGACCTGCTCCCCCAGGATCTCGCACGCACGCACTATCGGGCGAACCGGACCGTCAGCCTGCCGGACCACGTCCTCATTCCAGGCCTGGTGAACCTCCACGGGCATAGCCCCATGGCCCTGATGCGCGGCATCGCCGACGATCTTCCCCTGATGCGCTGGCTGCAGGAGGCCATCTGGCCCGCCGAGGGCAAATACGTCTCGAGCACCTTCGTCCGCGAAGGCACCCTGCTGGCGATTGCCGAGATGCTGCGTGGCGGCATCACCACGTGCAATGAGATGTACTTCCACCCCGATGCCGCCGCAGAAGCCTTCGACCTGCTCGGCATGCGCGCCGTTATCGGCCTGACGACGCTCGAATTCCCGACCCCCTATGCCTGCGATGCCGACGACTACCTGCGCAAGGGTCTCGCTGCAAGAGACGCGTGGAACGGCCATCCGCTGATCGATTTCGCGCTCGCGCCGCATGCGCCCTACACCGTCGGCGACATCACCTTCGCGCGCATCGCAACCCTCGCGGCGGAGCTCGACATACCGATTCACATGCACATTCACGAGACCGCGCAGGAAATCGCGGACTCCCTCGCACAATACGGCAAGCGTCCTCTGGCGCGACTCGCCGGGCTCGATCTGCTCGGCGACAACTTCATCGGCGTGCACGCAGTCCATCTGGATGACTCCGACATCGAATTGCTGCAGCGTCACCGCTGCAGCATCGCGCATTGCCCCACCTCGAACATGAAACTTGCCAGCGGCATCGCACCCGTCGCAAGACTGCTGGCCGCGGAAATCCGCACCGGCCTCGGCACCGACGGCGCCGCAAGCAACAACCGCCTCGATCTCTTCCAGGAAATCCGCCATGCGAGCCTGCTGGCCAAGGTATCGACCTTCGACGCCACTGCCGTACCCGCACATACGGCACTGCGCATGGCCACCCTGAACGGTGCGCAGGCTCTTGGCCTGGGGGACCGTATCGGATCCATCGAGACCGGAAAGGCCGCCGACCTGTGCGCGATCGCCCTCGACACATTCGCGACCCGCCCCTGCTTCAACCCGGCGTCCCACCTGGTGCACGTGACGGGCCGCGAACACGTCTCTCATGTTTGGGTCGCAGGCGAGATCCGCGTGGATAAAGGGAATACAGTGTTGCAATTAAACGACACGGAATTGCTTGGCTTTGCCGCGCTGTGGCAAACTAGGCTTAGTAACTGAACTGGATATGTGCTGCGAGTTGCTGTCGCGAAAATTCACGCATCGCACTTGGCAGGCTTAATCGTTACCCCATTCATCCTCTTGCCAATCGACGAGGAAATTATGACCAAACAGACCAAAAAGCAGATGTTCGCACTGGCCGCCATCGCCTCGATCGGCCTCTCCGCATCCACTGTCTTTGCCCAGGTAAAAGACGTCGTGGTGGATGGCAAGGGTGAAATCCCCTACCTGATCGACGGCCGCAATGTCGTCGCCCGCAGCGGCACCGGCCTGTGCTGGCGCACTGGCTACTGGACCCCGGCAGCCGCCAGCACCGCCATGGCCGGCCAACTGCCGGTCGGCTGCGAGTGCGACAGCGACATCGTTCCGAAGGACAAGTGCGGCGCACCGGCTCCGGCCGCGGTTCCGACGGCAGCCCCGGCTCCCGCCGCTGCCACGCCGAAGCCCACGGCTGACAAGATCAAGCTGTCTGCCGACGCCCTGTTCGACTTCGACAAGGCCGTGCTGAAGCCCGAAGGCAAGACCAAGCTCGACGACCTCGCCGCCAAGGCCAAGGGCATCAAGCTCGAAGTGATCCTCGCCGTCGGCCACACGGACCGCCTGGGCTCCGATTCCTACAACCAGAAGCTGTCCGAGCGCCGTGCCAACGCCGTGAAGACCTACCTCGTCAGCAAGGGCATCGAAGCCAACCGCGTCTACACCGAAGGCAAGGGCGAGCGTCAGCCGGTGACCGGCAAGAACTGCTCGGACAAGCTGGGCCGCAAGAAGCTGATCGAGTGCCTGCAGCCCGATCGTCGCGTGGAAATCGAGCTGGTCGGCACGAAGTAATCCTGCCGGATTCAGTCAAAGGCCCTGCTTCGGCAGGGCCTTTTCATTTCCGCACCACCTCTGCTCCAATTGCGTTTTCGCCCGATCAAAGTCGAGACCCGCGCCATGACTACCAACGCCGACCCGGCCGAACTGCAAAAATTCAGCGACCTCGCACACCGCTGGTGGGACCCCACGTCCGAGTTCAAGCCCCTGCATGAGATCAACCCCCTGCGACTGCGCTGGATAGACGGCCACGCAGGCCTCGCCGGCAAGCGCGTTCTCGACGTCGGCTGCGGAGGCGGCATCCTGTCGGAAAGCATGGCGGCACTCGGAGCACAGGTCACGGGAATCGACCTGTCCGAAAAGGCCCTGGGCGTAGCGCGCCTACACCTGTTCGAATCGGGCAACAAGGTGGATTACCAGCACTGCAGCGCCGAGGAGTTTGCCTCCCGACATCCGGGAGAATTTGACGTCGTGACATGCATGGAAATGCTCGAGCACGTACCAGACCCTGCCAGCACCGTCGCCGCCTGCGCAGGACTCGTCAAACCGGGCGGCCAAGTCTTTTTCTCCACCCTCAACCGTAACTTCAAGTCCTATCTGTTTGCCGTCGTAGGCGCGGAATACATCCTGAACCTGTTGCCCCGCGGGACACACGAGTACGCAAAGTTCATCAAGCCGTCGGAACTTGCGCGCTTTTGCAGAAATGCAGGACTGGAGAGCGCAGAACTCTTGGGAATGAGCTACAACCCCCTCACCCAGACCTATTCCCTGGGACAGGATACGAGCGTGAATTACATGCTTCAGACGCGACGCGAAGCCTGACACAGCAACAACAACAACGCACTCGCGCGAGCGGAATTCGAAAGATGCTCGCGAGAGACGCAAAAAGTGCTAGACTTGCACTTGAAATCCGGCGCTTCGTCACCAGATTCGAACTGTAATACACAGGGGCCGACTTGGCTTCGACGTGGGTTGCAAAGCAGTGCAGTGCATACCGAGGACCAGTCACCTCGTAAATCCATCTGGAAATCAACAAACGCCAACGACGAACGTTTCGTTCTAGCCGCTTAATCCCGGCTAGCGCTGCACCGGCAGGTCTCTGGGCCGGGTGGTCTTAGCGCAGCTGAGCCGCTGCAGTGTCATTTACAGAGACTCGCGAGTTGCGCCGGGTCGCTTGGCGCAACAGCTAAAGGCAAGGTGACTCGCTCCTGTCCGGCCTGCCGACCGGCTAAGGCAGGGGTTAAACCAAATAGGTCGGCTACGTATGTAGAGCTGTCTGTGGAGGGCTTGCGGACGGGGGTTCAATTCCCCCCGGCTCCACCAATTCAAACGCCAAGACATCGAATGTCTTGGCGTTTTTCATTTCGCCACCGCAGTCGAAATTCAGTCTCCCTCGCACCACAAGCGATGCCGACGAGGCGAGGTACGTCAGCGCGAACGGGTCACGATCGCTTCGATCACCTGAACGTCGGAATCGATCCGCTCGTCGACATCCTTCGGCACTGCCGATGGCCTGCGGACCTGCGGAAGAGGATGTCTCGCGTTCGCAGCGGAGTCCCCGCCACGCATCCCCTGAGACCTTGCAGCGGCATGCGGCACCGTCGCACCGCGCGACGCGCGCGTGTCCGTGACTCGCGCAACGTCCCTCGCCGACCGGACGCCTGCCGGGCGGGCGCTCGCCACTCCCGGCCGCCTGATGGCCGTCTCAGGCCTTTCCCCTTCCGAGGACGGCATTTCGACGATGGTCGCTGCCGGCGCACGCGCTTCTCGTAGCGGAGGCACAAGCTCCTGCGCCGCGGGCACGGGCTCCTGACGGACTCCAGCCGCAATGGGGACACTCATGGCAACCACATCCAAGCCCTCACCCCCACCTTCGGTTACTCCGGCAGTCGCGCGCCAGCGCTCCCATATAACGAATGATGGCGCCAATACGATCGCCAACACCGCAATCATGACC
>NZ_WTVS01000002.1 GCF_012911005.2 Aromatoleum toluolicum
GTCCCTGGCCGCCCCACTCGACAGAAGGCTCAGGCGTTGTCCTTGATTGTCGCAGTCGCCCCGTTTTCCTTCACGCTGGCGATGCCGGCGTCGCGGGAGGCTGCGGACGGATACATCTGGCTCGTACCGATGACCTGGCTATTGGCCGCCTTCAGATTGAAGAACTCCTTCCCGGCAGACGACGTCTTCCGTTCATAGCGCTCATCGTTCCCGCAGTTGGCCTGCACCGATGCGATTCCGTTCTCCGCAGAACCCTTGGCCTTATACAGCTCGCTAGTGAGAATCGTCTCGCCGTTACCTGCCTTGAGAACAAAGCGAAACTGCCCATCGCTACTCTTGCTCAGTTCGAACCAACCCGCCATTCGGATGCTCCCCTTGTTGAACAAAGAATATGCACTATTACGCAGTGATCACGCGGCAAAGACCAAACGTTCAAAGCCGTAACATTTGGCTACAGCAGCTCGCGCGGAATATTTCCGCCGTTGTCCGCCAAGCGCTGCAGGACAGTCTTGTGCAGCCAGATGTTCATCTGCGCGGAGTCACCCATCTTGTCTGCCGGGCAGCCAAGCTCGGTTGCGAGCTCCTTCCGTGCGGCAAGACTGCTGTCCAGGCCAAGCAGCTTCATGAGGTCGACGATCGAGACCTTCCAGTTGAGCGCCTGAGGATTCGCGGCTGAAAGTGCCTCAAGCTTCGCTACGACGTCGACCTGTGATATCGCAGCAGGGGTTGCGGACGCTGAAGGCGCGGGCTGCGCTCCAGCGCTTGTCGAGGCCGGGGCGGCCGAACCTGCGGGGGTTGGTGCGTCATCGCCGAACCCCAACTTCGCGAGGATGCTGCTGAAAAGTCCCATGACGACTCCTTTAGGATGACCCGCCGACCGCGGGATGCCGTCGGCAACACTTCACCATACCGCAAATTCGATACGCATTGTTCATCCGCGCCGTCCGATGCTCACGGTGAGAAGCCGGGGCAAGCGTATGAAATTTGGTGACGGACCAGGATTCGCACGCATCATTGCTTTCCTTCAATGTCGGCCTCGTACCTCTCCAGCCGGTCCATCACCACACGGTTGCCCCTGTATTTCGCTTTCAAATCTCGAAGGGCCTGATCCGAGCCCTTGCAGTAATGAAGCAACTGGGCGGCAATGAAATCTCGCCGTTCCAACTCTTCGCTCGAGGCCCCCTCGGGCCAAGGCTCCGCGCGGAAATGCTCACACGCGTCGCGGCGCCCGATGTACTCGGAGACCTCCGTTGGGAATATCTCGCTCGCGAGTGCGCTCCTGCCAAAAGGACACTGATCGCCACAGGAAATTGTTTCGTCATGTTTCACCTCACGTGAAACCGATCCGACTACACCGCTTCCCCCACAGGACGAAGATCAGTGACGGCCACAACATGGTGAGCTCCAGCCGGAGAACGACGAACAGACTATTCAACTGCTCGACTGCTCGGCTGGCGCGACGCTTCAACGACTTCCTGCGGAACCGGCTCGACCAGCAATGCTCGCAGACCGCGAACCAATGCTGCCAGTTCAGGAGAGAGCGCTGCATGTGGAGATGAAAGAAGTTGGCGAAGGACTTCGGCAACATCCTGGCCGAGACGAGCGTTGTCGGTAAAGATTAACTTGAAAAGGGTTGAATTCAGCTGGAGTTGAGCAGATACCATTTTTTCCAGATAGGCAACGCGGCCTTCGAGTGATTCTGCCATTCTCTTATCCTTTAAAAGAAGCGTACGCGGGAAGACATTCTGATTCGAATGCGTCGCGCTAATTTACGGACGACCAACGTTTGCGCCCACGCGAAGGCCCGCACGGGCGGGCCACATCCAGTTCATGATTACGCGGAGCTATTTACCAACCTCATATCGCAGCTCAACCATGCCAACCCCCATCTGGCGAACTGAGACAAGGCGCAGGATTGGGCTGAGAACTCGGCGCGGAAACACTTGCTTGCCTCTGCCCAGGGTCACTGAGCCGATCTGGATGATCAGCTCATCCAGAAGCCCTGCATCATGAAACTGTCCCGCCAAGTCTCCACCCCCACAATCCAGATATTTTTTTCCCCGGCGGCCACGCGCATCTCATTGTGAATCTCGCGCACATCACCTTTCACAAATCTAATGTCTGAACCTTCAACTGCCGGCATAACGCGACTGGTGAACACCCAGACAGGCTGGGTGTACGGCCAAGGTGATCCAGTCTCGGCTGCAACCTTGTCGGCATTGCGGACGATCCATTCGTAGGTGGCGGCCCCCATTGCCAGTGCGCCGACTTCCGCAATGAAACTCGGGTAGCTGGAGTCATTCAGATCCGCAAGAGGGAACAGCCACTCCAACGAGTCATCCTCGGTGGCGATAAATCCATCAAGACTTGATGCGGTGTAGTACTGGGTCTTCATGACATCGATAACCTCTCGTAAGGTGTCGACTGCCTATGGTTTGCACTCTCCGGACGGCGCAGCGTTTCGCGTAGGCTGCAATAGCTTGTCTGGAAGCACGCTGTTCTTGATCAAGATTCAACCCTTCTCGAAAGAAAAGCAACGACTACAAGAAAAACCGCAAGGCCCCAAAGGACGTAAGCCTGTCATTGCAGCACGAGGTACGTGAATGCAATCTCGTATGCTCAGGACAGACGGCCGCGGTATGGCGGAATGTCTGGAGAGAACCATTGAACGACCCCGAGCGGCAAGAAGACCAGAGCGAGCCCTAGGGCCTGTTTATCATTACGACTCACCCTCTGACATGCAGGTGATGAACTTGTATGTGAGATAGCCGGGAATGCCCATTAGCACAGCCAGCGAATAGCGACCAAACGGCCCTGTCAAACCGAACAGATAAGACAGTTGGCCAGCGATAAGCCATGCGGCGATTGCAAGACCAAGCCATTCATTTCGAGTGAAAGGTGAGGAATTTGAAGGCGACATTTCCTACGGTCTCACGTCAGAATTCACCGTCCTGACGCGCCTTGCCGCGCCAGTTCCAGTGGGATGATGGGTTGAGGCTCATTTGGTTACGAGTTCTACTGCCCGCTGTAGTAGCTGAGTCGCCTTAGATAGGACTGGCCCCGCCATAGCATCTTGTTGCAGAACGGCGAATGGCCCCTCGCCGAAATAGAGGCCGTCAGAAACGAGAAATGTGATTCGGACGTTTCCCGCCCTCGGTGGTGGAAGCCGTTGCCTATCCCAAGGTCCGATCTTGTTGACGATCGGTTGAGAGACAGAAAGCAACTCTTTCGCCATACCCTCGACCGGGTTTCCCTGGCCTTCGAAGATTGCCAGTTTTCCGGATTGATTTAGATAACGCACACCGCCTTCCGAAAAGGCTGCCAGTACGTCGAGACCCTGCTGAAGAGGAACCTCTACGATTACCCCGAGCAAACGCTTGGGTGGTACGGTCTCACCCAATGCGCGCAACCGATTGTAGGCGACGGCGCGAACTCTACCTTCGTTGGCTTCATCATCGGCTACTTTGCGAAGTGCCGTCTTGTCTGGCCGTTCTGCCAGCAGAGTGCCCCAGAGACCAACACTCTTTTCGGCGCCATGCGTCTTGAAGAGATTGATGTCATCGCAGAAGAGAAGATTGTAGAGGAAGTTTACGTGCGATTCGGCATACGGTTTGTAGAGTTCTGCGCCGGCCGTCGAACCGCTCGCTGCCAACGTAATGCCGATTGCGGCTAGGAGTTTCTTCAGCATCTTTATTAGCCCCAACGCCGGAAATCACCGGACCTGCGCAACTCTTCGCGCAGGTCCGGTTGATTGAAAGGTTCGACCGCGTAACACTAGTATTCGAACCCCAAGAACCTGCCTTCTTTTCCCTCGCCATCGGTGAGAACCAACAAATCCTTCTCCCGCTTGAATTTGTAACTAATTGGCGGCTGGTTACGTGGTGTGATGATAAGAGTGTCGTAGGTCGTGCGATACGTTCCCATGAGCGTCTGAAATGGAACGCTTAGCTGTACAACGCCAGTGCGGGAATATCGCATCAGGGCCGGGCCGCCCGTGTAATGTTTAAAAGTCCACTCACCTACGATTGGATGCGCACCTTTGTATGGCCTGCCGGTGCGCTTCATAATTTGCTTTCGATCCGGCGTTTTGGGATTCTGAGTCAGAGTGTCACCATCAACTGAGAATTCCTGGATCGACACTTCCCCTGTGAGAGAGCCATCCGGGGCAAGCAGCGTCATCTTGATTCGATTTCCATCGATCTCGTACAAGAAGTCAACCAATGCGCCGAATGCATGGGTTACGTTTCCATCCTTCGAAAATATCCATTGTGGTCCGAGACCGCCCTTGGTGCGTGACGATGACGACCAGATTCCCGCGACATCATCTTCCGCGATAGCCGGGAAGACGCCAAGAAATGCCAAACAGCTCAGCAAGAGGGCTCGTGCAGGTGCGTTCATTAGATTAGCGATCTACGTTTGAGCTCAGGCCGCGGCGCGTCAGGGCCGTCGAGCCAGCAGCGAATGGTTAGAGCGCCCCCGGTATATGAGAAGCGCCCAGATACAGATTGCCAGCTCCACTGCAAACGACCAGTGCAGGATAAAGCTCAGCCACCATGGTTTGAACCCCGCGGCCACCGTGAACATGGCGTACGGTTGGTCAATGAATGGGGCAAACCACCATATGTCTCCTACAAAGGAGTCGAGGACTACGTGCAACACACCGCCCACGCAAAGAACCAGCGACAGGATGGCGGCCTTCGACTGTCTGGCGTACCCGAACCACAATGCAGAGGCTGTGGCCAACGTTAGCCAAATGATTGGCCAATGTGACAGGTACTTGTGATGGTGGGTCTGCCTATTGTCGATAACGTGGAAATACACCATGTCGAAGTCTGGCGCCAACGCGCCAACGATTCCGGCTGCAACAATTGCCTTTGCGGAGACCGCAACGCTGGCGACCCGCCCCATGATCGAAGTTGCCAGAATGTAACCGGAAGGAGCGTGGGCGATGATCATTGGGTGCTCTAACGAATTGAGTTCCGCGGACGGACGTAAACAGTGCAAAGCGCCGCTCGTGGCCCGCCCACTGCAACGATTGGTTGGGCCTCACGATGCCTCGCGTGGAGGTTGTCTGGTGAAATTGAACCCTTCCTCCCTCCAAAATTGCAGATCATGAAAATTGGGAAATATAATGGGAAATAGGGGACAGACCATGGGAAATAGGGGACAGACCACGGTTTCGGAAACAACAAATAGCAAAACCGTGGTCTGTCCCCTATTTTCTAAACCCGGAAACAACAAATAGCAAAACCGTGGTCTGTCCCCTATTTTCTAAACCCGGCTTTATGCGCAAGGGGAAGTTCCCACGAAAAAGTGAGCACCCGCTAGTCATGCGAATTGAAACTCGAATTCGACGGGTGATTGGTAACCCAAGGCTGAGTGTAGCCTCCGGTGATTGTAGTAATCCACGTAATCGCGAATGGCGCGATGAAGTTCGTGATCAGAGTTGAAACGATGGCGGTGGTACATGTCGGATTTCATCGATTTATTCCATGATTCCATGTGCGCATTGTCGGTCATGCGGCGCGGCCGATTGACGGATTGATCGAGGCCTGCGCGCTGCAGTGCACGCTTGAAGCCGGCAGCAAGGAATTCGACGCCTCGATCGCTATGGAACGTGACGCCCGGGGCGGGATTGCGCGACCTCACGGCCGCAGCCAGCGCTCGACGCGTTAAGGCAGCGGTCTTGTCGGGACCAAGAGACCATCCGAGCAAGCGCCTCGAATGGCGATCCATCACTGTGGCGAGATAACGCCACTGATTGCGTACTTTTAAATACGTGACGTCACCGACCCAGACCTGATCGGGACGCTCGACGTCGATCCTGTGTGCCTTGCTCTCAACACTGTCGAAGAACTGCGCAAGGCGAGGCATACGACGGTAAAGCGTCGCAGAACAGGCGCGAACACCGTGCTCACGCATCAGGCGCTCTACGCGTCGCTTACCGACACCTTCGCCGGCCTTTCTCAATGCCGCATGCACGCGCGGACTGCCGTAGGTCTCGCGACTGGCCTGATGGACCGCTTGAATCTTGTCCAGAAGACGGGTGTCCTCATTGGCACGAGCGCAGGCCGGGCGCTGTCGCCAAGCATAATAGCCAGAGGGGCTGACACCGTAGAGCCGGCACATCGTTCTCACCTGGAACGCTTCCTTGCAGTGCTCGATGAAGGCGAAGACGTCCCCTTTCGAGCGGAAGTGAACGCGATGGCTTTTTTTAACAGATCGTGCTCCAGCTTCAGGCGCTCGTAGTCCTTCTTGAGCTTGCGCAACTCCTTGAGCTCGGCCGCCACGTCCTTATCGATTTCGACTGTCTTGGTCAGGATCAACCCCTCACGCGCCTGCTTGCGCCATCGCGACAGCATAAACGGATGAATGGAAAGCGAGGCCGCGACATCATTCACCCTTACCCCCGGCAACTGGCTCAGCCGTACTGCCGTTGCCTTGAAATGAGCACTATATCGGTTGGTCGTCCTGGGTCCTGGTTTGGGCATTGCACACACTCCTGAACAGTTTGTTCAGGGTGTCCACCAAACCGTAGGAACCGCCCGGTCCGGTTGACCGAGAGGTTATGCGTCGCCACTATTGCTGCTCAACTTTTCGTTCCTTGATGGATTTGATTTTCGTGTCCTTCACGATGCAAACCGCAGCTCTAGTCTTCTCTAGATCAGGTTCGTCTTCTAGCAACTTCCCTTTGGATTAAGACGCATAACGCGTAAATCAACGGACGTCAAAAGCGCAGCTTTTGGCGGTCCGATGCATTGATGGGTTAGAGGTCATTGTGCGCCCTTAAAAAAAGACCTCTGGCTCGACTCGTAAGTACTTCGCGAACCTGAGTCAGTTTTGGAGGCAGTCAGTGCAGAGCCCGCCGGTTCTTGAGGTCGTGATGATTTTGTTCCCTCTTGAACACAAAGGTATCTCGCGCTTCCGTTTGCAAACTGCATAGTCACGGTTCGGACCATCTTGAGATTTGCGTAGGCTGGATCATCGCAATAGAAAAGACCCGCACCACCGACCAAGCGGATTGAGTCTCCTTCTCCTATTTCAAGCACTAGGTCTTTTTTTTGAGCGCAGGCCATTAGAAATATGGTGATCGCAAATAGTGTCAACAGCTTTATCTTATTCTTCATCGGAATGAAATGCTGACGACAAGTTCTCTAACGTGGAGATCACCGGACCTGCGCGGCTTGCCGCGCAGGTCCGGTGGATTGCAGGGTTAAAGCTCATAGGCCGCCCATCAAACCGAGAACAAGAGTTGCGGCAAGCGCCAGAACAAGCGGGGATAGCAGAAGCGCTAGTTGGACGCGGCCGAGTTTTCGGCGCCCAACGCATGCCAGTACAGGCAAACCGAGCCAAGCCGGGAAACCATAAATCAGCCCGAGACCGAAACCAATGCCGAATTCATTGCGGAGCGGGTTGTGTGGCTGCACCGCCCACTGCGCCGCGTAGTACGCCATGATCGAAGCCGCGAGACCACCCCAGGCAAACGCGCCCCATCGGAGGATGTTCATGAGCTTTAACGTGGTTCTTCAGCGGACGGAAAAAGCGCAGCTTTTGACGGTCCGCTGCAAGGGGGGGTTAGCCATACACATTAGAAGCTCACCACCCGGTAGTTGAACTTCGTATTAGGGAAGCCACAGTCTTTTCGCATCGCCGCTATGGCGGAAGCGTAGGCGATTTGCAGCGTTTCCTCCGTGACTGAACCGCGCGAAGCAGTATTTGTCTTGATGAGGTCGAGCAGATGGCCGACGGAGTTCATCACTTCATCAGGAGCCCATAGGGCCGCCTCGTCGTATGCCTCGAGGAAGCGCTTCTGATCGTCGACGTTGCTCCGCGTGCTTGCGTTCAGGAAGACGCGCAGTGATACGGAGAGCTTGGTGTATACGTTGCGCCGCCTGACTAATAGCTCTTGCTCCCGAGCGCCTGCGAGTCGTTCATTCTCAAGAATGCGCGCAGCCCACACGCCACCAAGCCACTTGGCGAGCGCGAACACAATGGCCGCACCACCGCCAAGAGCCAAGAGTACAGAGCCAGCAATTGATAGAAGTTGGGAAAAATCCATGGTGGCGAGACTGCAGGGCTAACGTTGGAATTCATCCGCGGCCGTAGGCCGTCGGTTGCAATGACTTGTTAGGCTGTTTTCCAACATCAGCGTGAGCACTCGAATGCACCTTCAGGTTGTACGTGGCGACTTTCACCGAATCTTCCGAGAAACCTGAGAAGACGCTACAGGCAGGACCGCCGGCATCTGTTTTTAGCGACACGTGATAGAAGCCCTTTCCGCCAAACCTTGAAATGATGTGTTCGTTCAACAAGTCAACCACCTTGTGTGACCAAGCAATTACCTCATCGTACTCAGACTTGGCCAAGGCTTGTTCGGATTCGATCGTGCGAATTGTTCCTCTATGTAGAACCTCTCCGCATTTGTTGTACAGCGTCTTGAATTCAGAGAATGTAAGTGCGTTGGGTTTTGAGTTTGCAACCAAGCTCCAACCGTCGGCCGTCTTGGTGCGGACCAGGCTCTGTGGGAATGCGTGGGGGTGACTTCGCTGGAGAAGTTTCATGATTCGCTCTGCATGCCATTCCGTTTTGGCCGACCCTACTCTGGCAGCCGGCATGTCACCATGCAACTGAAGGCACCCTAGCGCGACCAGCTCGCAGATTCTCCGAAACTGCAAGAAGCAATACTCCCTCGCGAACGGAGGCGATAGATTGAGCGCTCCAGTGCATGCACGAGCGACGAGGTCAATTCGGATCTCAAGCTCGTGCATGAGCCGAAGATATTCTCGAACGGCTGATTCTTCATCAAACGCCTGCGCCGAGTTGAGCATCATTTGAGAAGCCTAACGTTGGCCTTCAGCGGACGGCAAGAAGCGCCAGCTTCTTGACGGTCCGCTGCAAGCACTTGTTAGCGCGACGGGCGTGAATCAAATTGCTCGTGTAAGGCATCATATTTAAAAGATTTCAACGGATTCGAAGAGAAGGCCGCCGAATCGAGCAACTGGGGTTCTCGGACTTGTCCATCCGCGAATAGGGCGAGTAACTGCAGTACTTTGAATTTCCTCGGCCGCGAAGAGCTTTGCGTCTCGCTCGGGGAATTTATGTGCGACGTCGAAGCGTTGAAAGTGTGGCGAGACCAAAGTTCTCGTAGTTCCGTGACGTTCCACTCCCAGTATTCGATATACAACGTGAACCAGATCACTGACAATTACGGCAACGACGTCAATTTGCGGTTTGCCGTCCGCATGAAAGTCGTATCTCGAATTTGACGGCTGAACAAGCGTGTACTCCTCAATTGTTCCACCTGCATTGAGAAGTGCTGGAAGTAACGTGTTGCTGTGACGCAGAAGCATTATGTGCTCTGGCCCAACGTTCAATTCGCGGGAAATTAACTTGCCGAGGTTCATGAATACTTCCTAATCGCTAACGTGTTGTAGACAGCAGCGCTGCTGCATATGCACGGTGTGTGCTGCATAAGTCGGTGCGCATGTCACTCATCATTGCCATTGTAATCATATCCTTATTGGCTATACTGTACTTATGAACAGTACAGCTAACGTACCCAAACCCGCCGCGCGCCCTGCAGTCGATCCCCAACGGGCCGTGAGACTGCTCGACCAAGTGCGCGAGCGCATCCGCTACAAGCACTACAGCATACGAACCGAGCAGGCGTATGTCTATTGGGTCCGTCTTTTCGTTCGGCATCAAGGCCTGCGCCATCCGCGCGAGATGGGAGCGCCCGAAGTGGAGAATTTTCTGAGGTGGCTGGCGAGCGAGCGCGCGGTTGCTCCTTCCACGCACACTCAGGCCCTTTCTGCGCTCCTGTTCCTCTATCGGGAGGTGCTCGGGATCGACTTGCCGTGGCTTAACGAGATTGGCCGGCCCAAACAGCGGGAACGGGTTCCGGTGGTCCTGTCGCGCGGCGAAGTGTCGCGATTGTTGGTCGCAATGGATGGCGAGGCGCATGACCTGGCGCGACTCCTGTACGGCACGGGCATGCGACTCATGGAGGCGCTGCGCTTGCGCGTCAAGGATGTGGACTTTGATCGCAGCGAGATTACGGTGCGCGAAGGAAAGGGAGGCAAGGACAGGCGGGTGATGCTGCCAGCGATGCTGGCACCCGCATTGGTCGCCCAGTTGGAGCGCGCACGTGAAGTGTGGAGGCAGGACCGGTTGACGGGTGTCGCCGGCGTTTGGATGCCTGATGCGCTGGCGCGGAAGTATCCACGCGCCGCCGAGTCATGGCCGTGGTTCTGGGTGTGGCCATCCGACAGGCTTGCGACGGACCCGCAATCGGGGGCCGTGCGCCGCCACCATCTGTATGAACAGCGTCTCCAGCGTGCCGTGCGTCGGGCGGTGGGCGAGGCGAAGATAAACAAGCCGGTGAGCGTGCACACGCTGCGCCACTCCTTCGCGACGCATTTGCTCGAGGGCGGGTACGACATTCGCACGGTTCAGGAATTACTTGGTCACGCGGACGTTTCGACGACGATGATCTACACGCATGTGCTCAATCGCGGCGCGCACGGCGTTGTCAGCCCCCTCGACAACCTGTAACCGCCGCACGGAGCGGACGCCGGAGCGCCCGCCTCCGCCCTGTCAGGCCGCGTGCGGCCTCTCCGTCGCGAGCGCCGCGCCGCCGGCGCGGTTCAGCGCGCTCACCATCGCCTTGATCGACGCGGTGACGATGTTCTCGTCGATGCCGACGCCGTAGCAATCACCGCCCGCACCGGGCTTCGCCACTTCGATCAGCGCGTAGGCGCGGGCGTCGCCGCACTGGGCGCTGCTGCCGAAGGAGCGTTCTTCATAGCTGCGCACCTGCAGGTCGATGCCGAGGCTGTGGAGCGCGCGCACCGCGGCGTCGATGGGGCCGTTGCCTTCGGCGACGAGGGTGTGTTCCTGGCCATTGACGTCGAGCGTGAGGCGGATGCCCTGGGCGTCGCCGTGCTCGAAGAGGTGGTGCTCGACGTAGCGCACCGACGTGTCGTTGGCGAGGTAGGTGTCGGAGAACAGGCGCCAGATGTCGGCGGCCATGACTTCGCCCTTGTGCGTGTCGGCGTGCTTCTGCACGACGGCGGCGAACTCGACCTGCAGGCGCCGCGGCAGGACCATGCCGTATTCGGTTTCGAGCAGGTAGGCGATCCCGCCCTTGCCGGACTGGCTATTGACGCGGATCACCGAGTCGTAGCTGCGTCCGACGTCCGCCGGGTCGATGGGGAGATAGGGCACGTTCCACTGCTGATCCGCCTTGTGAGCGGCAAAGCCCTTCTTGATGGCGTCCTGGTGGGAGCCGGAGAAGGCAGTGAAGACGAGGTCCCCGACGTAGGGGTGGCGCGGGGAGATGGGGAGCTGGGTACAGTGCTCGACTGTTCTGGCGACGGCGTTGATGTCCGAGAAGTCGAGGCCCGGATTGACGCCCTGGGTGTAGAGGTTGAGCGCAAGCGTGACGATGTCGACGTTGCCGGTGCGCTCGCCGTTGCCGAAGAGGCAGCCTTCGACGCGGTCGGCGCCGGCCATGAGGGCGAGCTCGGCGGCGGCGACGGCGGTGCCGCGGTCGTTGTGCGGATGCACGCTGATGAGGACGCTGTCGCGGCGGGCGACGTTGCGGTGCATCCACTCGATCTGGTCGGCGTGGATGTTGGGCGTGGCGACCTCGACGGTCGCGGGGAGGTTGAGGATGACCTTGTTGTCGGGGGTCGCGCCCCAGGCCTCGGTGACCGCGTTGCAGACTTCGAGCGCGAAATCGAGCTCGGTGGCGGTGAAGGTCTCGGGGCTGTACTGGAGGCGGATCTCGGTCTCGGGCTGTTCTGCGGCGAGCTGCTTGATGAGCTTCACGGTCGACACGGCCAAGTCGACGATCTGCGGCTTGGTCATGCCGAAGACGGTGTCGCGGAAGGTCTCGGAGGTGGCGTTATAGACGTGCACGATGGCGCGCTTCGCGCCGCGGATCGATTCCAGCGTGCGGCGGACGAGCTCTTCGCGCGCCTGGGTGAGGACCTCGATGGTGACGTCGTCCGGGATGTGATTGCCGTCGATGAGCTCACGCACGAAGTCGAACTCGATCTGCGATGCCGACGGGAAGGCGACTTCGATCTCCTTGAAGCCGATGTCGCACAGCGTGTGGAAGAGCTGCATCTTCTTCGCGGCGTCCATCGGCTCGAAGATCGACTGGTTGCCGTCGCGCAGGTCCGTGCTCATCCAAATCGGATGCTTGTCGATGACGCGGCCGGGCCACTGGCGGTCCGGGAGGTTCACCGGCGGGAAGGGGCGGTACTTGCGGGACGGGTCGGTCAACATGATGGGGATCCGGGGCTGAATTTCGTTGTCGATGGGAAGCATGTTACGCAAAAGGCGTTGGCAGAGGCTTGCGTTCTTGCAGTGCATCACGGAAATTTTTGGCAGCTTATTGCGCACTTGACGTGTTTACGAATATATATACGCACACTCACCAACAATCCGGCAATCCCATGGAACTCGACCGCTACGACCGCGAGATCCTGCGCGTGCTGCAGCAGGACGGACGCATCAGCAACCAGGATCTGGCCGACCGCATCGGCCTGTCGCCTTCGCCTTGCCTGCGGCGCGTGCGCGCGCTGGAGGAATCCGGCCTGATCGCGGGCTACCGGGCGCAGGTGAATGCGAAGGCGCTGGGCCTGACGCTGATGGCGCTGATCCAGATCTCGATGGACCGGCACACGCAGGAGCGCTTCACGGACTTCGATGCGGCGGTGCTGGACATCCCGGAGGTGCTGGAGTGTCTGCTGATCACCGGGCAGGCGTCGGACTACCAACTGAAGGTGGTGGTGCGCGACATGGACGCCTACCAGGAGCTGCTGCTCAACCGCATCACGCGCATTCCGGGCGTGACGGGGGTGCATTCGAGCTTCGTGCTGCGACGGGTGGTGGATCGGCAGGCGCTGCCGGTGGGGGATGCGTAGGGCGGACGCGCGAACGGAAGCACTGCTTCGGCGGACTAACTGCGCAGGTAGCACTTCAGGAGGCTGAATGCTCAGGATCGCCATTGTCGATGACCACCAGATCGTGCGCGCGGGGTTTCGCGAGATGCTCGCGGACGAGCTGGACCTGGAGGTCGCCTTCGAGGCGGCCTCGGGCGAGGATGCGCTCGACGCGCTGCGCGAGACGGGGTGCGACGTCGTGCTGCTGGACCTCGCCCTGCCCGGCCAGAGCGGGGTCGACGTGCTGCGCGCGATCCGCCAGCGCTTCGAGGGCGTGCGCGTGCTGGTGCTGTCGGGCTTCCCCGAGGAGCGCTATGCGATGGCGATGATCCGCAACGGCGCCGACGGCTACCTGTGCAAGGACTGCGAGCGCGACGAGCTGATCCGCGCAATCCGCACCGTGGCGGAGGGTCGGCGCTACGTGTCGGCGCGCACTGCGGAGCTGCTCGCGGAGGAACTGGCGGGCGGCGCTACGGCGCCGCCGCACGAGTCGCTGTCCGACCGCGAGCTGCAGGTGTTCCTGCGTCTGGCGCGCGGCGAGTCGGTGACGGACATCGCGGACTCGCTCACGCTGAGCGTGAAGACCGTGAGCACCTACCGGTCGCGCCTGCTGGAGAAGCTGGAGGTCGCGAGCAATGCCGAGCTCGCGGCTTACGCGATCCGGCACGGGCTGCTGGTGGAGTGAGGGCGGCAGGACGATGACGCCGCACACGCCCCCTCCGCTGAGAATCCTGCTGATCGAGGATTCGCCGCTCCTCGGCAGCCTGCTGAGCGCGATGCTGGACGAGCTGGAGGGCGTCGCGGTCGTCGCCGTCGCGGGCGACGAGGCCGCGGCGCTGGCGGCGCTGGAGGAGCGGCGCCCGGATCTGGCGATCGTCGATCTCAACCTGCGCGAAGGGAGCGGACTCGGGGTGCTGAGCGCGCTGCGGGCGAAACCCGAACGCTACGGCCGGCCGGCGACGGCGGTGTTCACCAACCACGCCCACGCGCACCTGCGCGAGCGCTGCCGCACGCTGGGGGTGGATCGCTTCTTCGACAAGGCGCTGGAGATGGACGCCCTGCTCGACTACGTCGAGTTCCTGCGCCGAGCGGCCACCGAAATTCACTGAGCGGCGTCGGCGGCCGGCTCTGCCTGCACGACGCGCTCGTACGGCAGGCTCGTGCGGATCTGCGTGCCCTCGCCCGGGCGGCTGTCGATCGCGAACTCGCCGGCGAACATTTGCACGCGGTGGCGCATCCCCGCCAGGCCGTGCCGGCCGTGCGCCGCGTCCGCGTCGAAACCTGCACCGTCGTCTGCCACGACGAGTTGCAGGCGCTCGGGTGTGATCCGCAGCGACAGCTCGACGTGGCTGGCATGCGCATGGCGGCGCACGTTGGTGAGCGCTTCCTGCGCGATGCGGAAGAGCGCGAGCGAGGTTTCGGGCGGCAGGGGAAGGTCGCCGTCGGGGAGGTCGAGCGCGACGTGGATGCCGGTATTTTTCGCGAACTCCTCGCCCAGCGTGCGCAGCGCGGCGACGAGACCCAGTTCCTGCAGCAGCGGCGGGCGCAGGTCGTCGATGATGCGGCGCTTGAGCGCGATGCCGCTGTCGAGCGTGTGCAGCAGGCGGTCGAAGCGCTCGCGGTGCGGTGCGAGGGCGGCCGGGTCGAGCTTGCGGGCGATCCACGCGACGTCCATGCGCACCGCGGTGAGCAAGGCGCCCAGCTCGTCGTGGAGTTCGCGCGCGAGCCGCGCCTTTTCGGCCTCGCGCGTGTTGGTGAGGTAGCTGGCGAGGTCGGAAAGCTCGGCCGTGCGGGCGCGCACCTGCCTTTCGAGGCGGACGTTTTCCTGTGCGAGCAGCCTCGTGATCTGTTCGCGCAGGCGCACCTGGGCGCGCAACGCGAGGAACAGGACGACCAGCAGCGCGAGCGCACCGCCAGCCAGCGTCGCGACGACCCAGCGCGTGCGATCGACGTGGGCGATCGACTCGTCGAAGGACTGCTGGCCCTGCACGCGGGTGCGGCGCTTGATCTCGCCCAGCGTCCTGCGGATCTCGTCCATGTAGCGCCGGCCGTCCGCGGAGGCCGAGCGGTCGATGAGCTGGCCGCGCTCGACTTCGTCGGAGAGGATGCGCATGCGCAGCGTGATGAGCCCGGTGAGCTGGGCGAGGATCTGCTCGTGCTCCGGCCCCTTGCCGAGGTCGAGGTGGATGTCGTCCAGCGTGTAGGTGACCGTGGCGAGGCTGTTGAGATAGGGCTCGAGATAGGCACGGTTGCGCGTAAGCAGGTAGCCGCGCACGCCGTTCTCCGCTTCGACGAGCTGGATCATCAGGCTGTCGACGCGCCCGGTGCGCTCGGCGTGCCGTTGCAGGTCCCCGAGCGCCCGCAGGCTGGTGCCGGCCTGCCAGAAGCTCGAACCGAAGAGCGACAGCACCAGCACGCAGCCCAGCGCCAGCAGGCCAATGCGGCCGAAGCGCGCGATGCGCTCGGCGCGCATGTACGCGCGAAGGGACGTACCAAGGGACGCACGAAGGGACGCATGTAAGGGCGTGATCAGTTTCATGGCAAATCTCCACGGCGGGCCGCGTGCGCCCCGTGTCTTGCAGGAATCGTCCTACACGCGATTCCGCCTCGTCCGACAGACCCTCTCCTGCGCGATCCCTAACATGGGTCTTGCTCGCAGCGAGCCCCGCACAAGGCGCGAAGCAGCACCGCCGGGCGAGGCCGCGAACGAACGATAGCCCCACAACTGCAGGAGAAGAGCGATGAAAAACATTCTTACCGTGCTCGCACTGGCAGTCGCCGGCTCGATGCCGGTTGCGGTGACGGCTGCAGACCCGGCCCAACCCGCGACACCGGCCCAGCGTGCAACGCCGGCACAGCCCGCGACACCGGCAGGCGCCGCGAAGACGCCGCCGCAGGGCGTGGCGCCCGAGGCCGGCCGCACCGAGCTGCCGCCGATGTTCAAGGAGCTGGACCAGGACAAGGACGGGCAGATCTCGAAGGACGAGAGCAAGCGTTCCGCCGAAACCCAGTCGAGCTTCGATTCGATGGACACCGACCGCAACGGAAAGATCTCGCTGGTCGAGTGGAGCGCGGCCGACAAGTCGAAACAGCGCTCGAAACAGTAAGCACGGCCCGCGTCGGCTGAACCTCGCCAGGCGCCGCGCGGAGGGGGCACGACTCGCACGAGTCCGCACTCCGCCACCGCCCGGCCGAATCGGCCGCACGACCGCCGTCCATTGCAAGGAGACCTTCCATGCTTCGACAACTGAGAATCTGTCTCGTCTGGATGCCGCTGATGCTGGCGCCCGTGGCGCTTCATGCGCAGGAAAGCACCCCCGATACGCTAGTGAAGGGCGTCACCGAGGACGTGCTGACCGTGCTGCGCGAGGACAAGGCGCTGCAGGCCGGCGACCAGCGCAAGGCGATGACGCTGATCGAGGAGAAGATCGGCCCCCATTTCGACTTCCCGCGCATGACCAGCCTGGCAGTCGGCCAGGGGTGGCGCCAGGCGGCACCCGAGCAGCGCGAGGCGCTGACGCGCGAGTTCCGCACGCTACTGGTACGCACCTACGCGAACGCGCTGACTTCGTACAAGAACCAGACGGTGAGCTATAAGCCGGCGGCCCCGGCGCGCGAGGACGGCACGGCGATGGTGCGCACGCAGATCAACCAGCCGGGCGGCCAGCCGATAGCGGTGGATTACCGGCTCGCGAAAAACGCCGGCCAGTGGAAGGTGTTCGACGTCAGCATCGACAACGTGAGCCTGGTGACGAACTACCGCGGCAGCTTCTCGACCGAGCTGTCCAAGGGCGGCCCGGATGGGCTGATCCGCACGCTCCAGGAGAAGAACCGCGGCGCGGCGCCGCAGCCCGGCAAGGGCGGCAGTACCTGATCGCAGATAACAAGGAGGACTCATCATGCAACGCATCATTGCCAGAACGACCCTGCTCTTCGCCCTGCTGACCGCGCTGTCGGCCTGCAGCGGCTCGCCGACCCGCGAAAGCACGGGCGAATACCTCGACGACAGCGTGATCACGACCAAGGTCAAGGCGGCCTTCGTCGAAGACAAGGCGGTCAATGCCCTGGACATCAAGGTCGTGACCTTCAAGGGCGCCGTGCAGCTCTCGGGCTTCGCGAACAACCCGCAGGAGATCGACCGTGCCGTGCAGCTCGCCCGCACCGTGAAAGGCGTGACGTCGGTGAAGAACGACATCCGCCTGAAGTGATACGCGCATAAACAGGAGAACACCATGAGCACCAGGAATTCATCCCGCAAACTTGCCCGGCCACTGCTGATCGCGGCCCTGATGGCGCCGCTGCTGCTCGCGGCCTGCGACAAGAAGGAAGCGCAAACGCCGATGCCGCCCAGCACGACGGCGCCACCCGCGTCCCCGCCGATGAGTTCGCCGCCGCCGGCAACGCCGAGCGAGCCGACGCCACCGGCAACATCGGCACCGCCGGCCGCCCCGGCGACCGGCAGCGAACCGGCGAAGTAAGCGCGGCAACTCCGGCCCCACCGGTGGATCCGGCGGGCCGGCCTTCCGCAAGGAGCACATCATGAAAAGCCAAAGCCTGAAATCGATTCTCGTCGCCGTGGCCGCTGCCTTCAGCCTGTCGGCCTGCACGCACACCGGCGGTACCGTTCTCGGCGCCGCGGTCGGCGCAGGGGTGGGCCACGCCGTCACGGGTTCAACCGCCGGCGCAGTGGGCGGTGCGGCCGTCGGCGGCATCATCGGCCACGAAATCACCCATTGATCCCGCCCCCGGCACTCCGCCGGGGGCTTTTCATTTCCGGCGCGCCCTTGCCGGCAGGCATCCGATACTTCAAGTATCGACAGAAAGGACCCCCGCTCCAATTCATTCCGACAGCGTTCCTCCCTATCCTGCATCCAACGTCAATCAGCGGCATCAAGCCGAAATCAGGAACAGGAGGAGACAACCATGGCCCGCATGAGAGCAGTCGACGCCGCCGCAGCGGTGTTGCGCAAGGAAGGGATCACGACGCTGTTCGGCATTCCCGGCGCGGCGATCAACCCGCTGTACTCGGCCATCCGCAAGGACGGCAACTTCAAGCACTACCTCGCCCGCCACGTCGAGGGCGCCTCGCACATGGCCGAGGGCTACACCCGCACGAAGGCCGGCAACATCGGCGTGTGCATCGGCACCTCGGGCCCGGCGGGCACCGACATGATCACGGGCCTGTACTCCGCATCGGCCGATTCGATACCTATCCTCTGCATCACCGGCCAGGCGCCGCGCGCCCGCCTGTACAAGGAAGACTTCCAGGCAGTCGATATCGAGTCGATTGCGAAGCCGGTGACGAAGTGGGCGGTGACGGTGCGCGAGCCGGCGCAGGTGCCGCGCGTGTTCCAGCAGGCCTTCCATCTGATGCGCTCCGGGCGCCCCGGCCCGGTGCTGATCGACCTGCCCTTCGACGTGCAGATGGCCGAGATCGAATTCGACATCGACACCTACGAGCCGCTGCCGGTGTATAAGCCCGCCGCGACCCGCGCCCAGGCGGAGAAGGCGATCGCGATGATGAACGCCGCCGAGCGCCCGCTGATCGTCTCCGGCGGCGGCGTGATCAACGCCGATGCGGCCGCCAAGCTGCAGCAGTTCGCCGAGATCATGGGCGTGCCGGTGATCCCGACGCTGATGGGCTGGGGCAGCATCCCCGACGACCATCCGCTGATGGTCGGCATGGTCGGCCTGCAGACTGCCCACCGCTACGGCAACGCGACGATGCTCGCGTCCGACTTCGTGATGGGCATCGGCAACCGCTGGGCGAACCGCCACACCGGCTCGGTCGAGGTCTACACGGAAGGGCGCAAGTTCGTGCATATCGACATCGAGCCGACCCAGATCGGCCGCGTGTTCGGGCCGGACTACGGCATCGTCTCGGACGCCGGTCTGGCGCTCGACCGCCTGATCGAAGTCGCCCGCGAGATGAAGGCGGCCGGCGACCTGCCCGACCGTCGCCAGTGGGTCGAGGAATGCCAGGGCCGCAAGCGCACGATGCTGCGCAAGACGCACTTCGACGAGGTGCCGATGAAGCCGCAGCGGGTGTACGAGGAGATGAACAAGTCCTTCGGCCGCGACACCTGCTACGTGACGACGATCGGCCTGTCGCAGATCGCCGCCGCGCAGTTCCTGCATGTGTACAAGGAGCGCCACTGGATCAACTGTGGCCAGGCCGGCCCCCTCGGCTGGACCGTGCCGGCAGCGCTCGGCGTGTGCGCCGCGGACCCGAAGCGCAAGGTCGTCGCGATCTCGGGCGACTACGACTTCCAGTTCATGATCGAGGAATTGGCGGTGGGCGCGCAGTTCAAGCTGCCCTACATCCACGTGGTCGTGAATAACGCCTACCTCGGCCTGATCCGCCAGTCGCAGCGCGGCTTCGACATGGACTACTGCGTGCAGCTCGCGTTCGAGAACATCAACGCGCCGGAGACCGAAGGCTACGGCGTCGATCACATCGGCGTGGTCGAAGGGCTGGGCTGCAAGGCGATCCGGGTGCGCACGCCCGAGGACATCCAGCCCGCGTTCGCCCAGGCCAAGGCGTGGATGGAGGAGTTCCGCGTGCCGGTCGTGGTCGAGATCATCCTCGAACGCGTCACTAACATCGCGATGGGCACCGAGATCAACGCGATCAACGAATTCGAGCCGCTCGCCGAAGGCCGCGCCGATGCGCCGACCGCGATCGCGCTGCTCGACTGAAATCAAGGGAGAAACGGAAAATGCCCAAATTCGCTGCCAACCTGACGATGCTCTTCAACGAGGTCGGCTTCCTCGACCGCTTCGAGGCGGCTGCCGATGCCGGCTTCAAGGGCGTCGAGTACCTCTTCCCCTACGCGTTCCGCAAGGATGAGCTGGCCGAGAAGCTCGAGCGCTTCGGCCTCACCCAGGTGCTGCACAACCTGCCGGCAGGCAACTGGGACTCCGGCGAGCGCGGCATCGCCTGCGATCCGTCGCGCGTCGGCGAATTCCAGGACGGTGTCGGCCGCGCGATCGAGTACGCACAGGCGCTCGGCTGCAAGCAGGTGAACTGCCTCGCCGGCAAGACGCCGGCCGGGGTCGACGCGGGGCGCCTCCGCGAGACCTTCATCGAGAACCTGCGCTTCGCCGCGGGCGAGCTGAAGGCGGCGGGCATCCGCCTGCTGGTCGAGCCGATCAACACCTGGGACATCCCCGGCTTCTACCTCAACCGCACCGCGCAGGCGGCCGAGATCCTGGAAGCGGTCGGCTCGGACAACCTCTTCATCCAGTACGACATCTACCACGCGCAGCGCATGGAAGGCGAACTGGCGAACACGATCAAGCACTACCTGCCGCAGATCGCCCACATCCAACTCGCCGACAACCCGGGCCGCAACGAACCGGGCACCGGCGAGATCAACTACCGCTACCTGTTCGACTTCATCGACCGCAGCGGCTACGACGGCTGGATCGGCTGCGAATACAAGCCGGCCGCGACGACGCGCGAAGGCCTGGGCTGGATCGAGGCGCTGACGCGCTGAGCCCCCTGCCCCACAGAGACCACACCTACATACGGATAAAGGAGCAGCAATCATGGCGAATATCGGATTCATCGGACTCGGCATCATGGGCACCCCGATGGCCCAGCACCTCATCGACGGCGGCCACACGCTGTTCGTCAATACCCACGGCAAGATGCCGCGCACGATCATCGACGCCGGCGCGACCGCCTGCGAGACCGCACGCGAAGTCGCACACAAGTCGGAGTTCATCATCCTGATGGTGCCCGACACGCCCAACGTCGAAGAGGCGCTGTTCGCCGCGAACGGTGTCGCCGAGGGCCTGTCGCCCGGCAAGATCGTCATCGACATGAGCTCGATCAGCCCGGTCGCGACCAAAGTTTTCGCCCAGCGCATCAACGACCTCGGCTGCGAGTACCTCGACGCGCCGGTGTCGGGCGGACAGGTCGGCGCGAAGGCCGGCACGCTGTCGATCATGGTCGGCGGCAAGCACGCCACCTTCGAGAAGGCGCTGCCGCTGTTCCAGCTGATGGGCAAGAACATCACGCTCGTTGGCAAGAACGGCGACGGCCAGACCTGCAAGGTCGCGAACCAGATCATCGTCGCGCTGAACATCGAGGCGGTTGCCGAGGCGCTGCTGTTCGCGGCGAAGAACGGTGCCGACCCGGCCCGCGTGCGCGAGGCGCTGATGGGCGGCTTCGCCTCGTCGCGCATCCTCGAGGTGCACGGCGAACGCATGATCAAGCGCACCTTCGACCCGGGCTTCCGCATCGAGTTGCACCAGAAGGACCTGAACCTCGCACTGACCGTGGCGCGCCAGATCGGCATGTCGCTGCCGAACACGGCGACCGCGCAGGAACTGTTCAACGCCTGCGCCGCGCATGGCGGCGCGGGCCGTGATCATTCAGCGATGGTGCAGGCGCTGGAGAAGATGGCCAACTTCGAGATTGGGCAATGAGCGTCCAGTGAGCAGCCGGCAAGGCGCCGGCGGCGCATACGCGTAATACCGGATGTTCGCCCGCACCCTGCGCGGGCGAACATCCGGTCGCGGCTTGCCGACGAACTCGAAAACGCACTGTCGAATGCGCTGAGCGTCCTGCCGCCCTTGCCTTCCTTACCCCGATACGGATCCCGCCATGAGCACTGAAACCGACATCCGCGCCCTGCTGCGAGAGATGTTCACCGCGGCCGTGCAGGCCGCCCAGCCCGAGCGCTGCATCCCGCGCCACCTGCCTGCGCCGCCGAAGGGCCGCACCGTCGTCATCGGCGCCGGCAAGGCTTCGGCCGCGATGGCACAGGCGCTGGAACGCAGCTGGCCGGGTCCGCTCTCCGGCCTCGTCGTCACCCGCTACGGCTACGCCGTGCCGTGCGAGCGCATCACCATTGTCGAAGCGGCCCACCCGGTGCCCGACGCCGCGGGGCTCGCCGCCGCGCGCGGCATGCTTGAAACCGTGAAGGGCCTCAGCGAGGACGACCTCGTGATCTGCCTGATCTCGGGCGGCGGCTCGGCACTGATGCCGCTGCCGGCCGAAGGCATCACGCTGGAGGACAAGCAGGCGATCAACCGCGCGCTGCTGAAATCCGGTGCGACGATCTCCGAGATGAACTGCGTGCGTCGCCACCTCTCCGCGATCAAGGGCGGGCGCCTCGCCGCGGCCTGCCATCCGGCACGCGTCGTGAACCTGCTGATCTCCGACGTGCCCGGCGACAACCCGATCGACATCGCCTCCGGCCCCACCGTCGGCGACCCGACGAACTGTGCCGACGCGCTGGAGATCGTCGCACGCTACGGCATCGACCTGCCTGCGGCCGCGCGCGCGCAGCTTGAGAGCGGCGCCGGCGAATCGATCAAGCCGGGTGACCCGCGCCTCGCGCGCGTGACCACCACCCTCATCGCCACGCCGCAGATGGCGCTCGAAGCTGCCGCGAAGGTCGCCGCCTGCGCCGGCTACACGCCCGTGCTGCTGGGCGACAGCATCGAGGGCGAGGCGCGCGACGTCGGCAAGGTCATGGCCGCCATCGCGCTGCAGGCGCGCCGCCACCGCCAGCCGGTCGCGACCCCCTGCGTGCTGCTGTCCGGTGGCGAGACGACGGTCACCGTGCGCGGCCAGGGGCGCGGCGGACGCAACGTCGAGTTCCTGCTCTCGCTCGCGGTCGCCCTCGATGGCGAACCGGGCGTATATGCGGTCGCGGGCGACACCGACGGCGTGGACGGCCTCGAAGAGATCGCCGGCGCCTTCGTCACCCCCGACACCCTCTCGCGCGCCTGGGCGCAGGGCATCCGCCCACGCGATGTGCTCGCGAACAACGACGGCCACGGTTTCTTCGAGGCGCTGGGCGACTCGCTCGTGACCGGCCCGACGCTCACCAACGTGAATGATTTCCGCGCGATCGTCGTGCTGTAACGCCGACGCCGCACCATTACACATCAGGAGAAAACTGCAATGAAGACCATCAAGGCCCTCACCCTCGACGACGTCAAGCGCATCGCCGCCGCGGCCGAATCCGAGGCACTCAGGAACAGCTGGGCCGTGACGATCGCCGTGTGCGACGCCGGCGGTCACGCGCTGTGGCTGCAGCGCCTGGACGGCGCGCCGCTGTCGAGCGCGCTGATCGCCCCCGAAAAAGCGCGCACCAGCGTGATGGCAGGCAAGCCCAGCAAGGCGCTGGAGGATATGATCAACGGTGGCCGCTTCGCGGCGCTGGCGATGCCGGTGGTGCCGCTGGAAGGCGGCGAGCCCATCGTCGTCGATGGCGTAGTGATCGGCGCAGTCGGCGTGTCGGGCGTCAAGGCCTCGGACGACGCGCAGATCGCGCGCGCGGGTATCGCCGCGCTGAACCAGTAAGACACAAGAACAAGGAGGAGACACCCATGAGACGCCACCGCCAGTCGCGCATCCTCGCGACGCTCGGGCCGTCGAGTTCCAGCCCCGAGCGCATCCGCGCGCTGGTCGAGGCAGGCGCCGACGTGTTCCGCCTGAACTTCAGCCACGGCGCCCACGCCGACCATGCCGAACGGTTGCGCCAGATCCGCGACATCGAGCGCGAGGTCGGCCGCCCGATCGGCGTCCTGATGGACCTGCAGGGACCGAAGCTGCGCATCGGCAAGCTCGCCGACGGCAAGGTCATGCTCGCCGCCGGCAGCCGCTTCCGTCTCGACCTCGACGCGACGGAGGGCGACGCGACGCGCGCCAACCTGCCCCACCCCGAAATCTTCGCCGCACTTGAAACCGGCACCGAGCTGCTGCTCGACGACGGCAAGCTGCGCCTGCGCGTCGAGGCCTTCGGCCCCGACTTCGCCGACACCACGGTGCTCGTCGGCGGACCGCTCTCCGACCGCAAGGGCGTCAATGTGCCCGGCGTCGTGCTGCCAATCTCGCCGCTCACGCCCAAGGACCTTGCCGACCTCGATTACGGCCTGTCGCTGGGTGTGGACTGGGTCGCGCTGTCCTTCGTGCAGCGCCCCGAGGATGTCCGCGAGGCGCGCGAGCTCATCGGCGACCGCGCTTGGATCATGGCCAAGCTGGAAAAGCCGGCCGCGATCGAGCGCCTCGACGAGATCGTCGCGCTCGCCGACGGCATCATGGTGGCGCGCGGCGACCTCGGCGTCGAGCTGCCGCCGCAGCAGGTGCCCATCCTGCAGAAGCGCATCGTCCGCGCTGCCCGCGCCGCGGGCAAGCCGGTCGTCGTCGCGACGCAGATGCTCGAATCGATGATCAGCGCCCCGGTGCCGACGCGCGCCGAAGCCTCCGACGTTGCCACTGCGATCTACGACGGAGCCGACGCGGTGATGCTGTCGGCCGAATCCGCTTCGGGCCAGTACCCGGTCGAGGCGGTGACGATCATGGACCGCATCATCACCGAGGTCGAGCAGGATCCCGAATGGCGCGCGGGCCTCGAGGCGAGCCACACGCCGGCTGCCGCGAACACCCCCGAAGCGATCTGCTGCGCACTACGCCGCGTGACCGCGCTGCTGAACCCCGCCGCGACCGTCGCTTACAGCGCCAGCGGCTTCAGCTGCCTGCGTGCAAGCCGCGAACGCCCGAGCACGCCGATCCTGGGCCTCACGCCGCAACTCGCGACCGCCCGCCGTCTCGCCCTCGTGTGGGGCGTGCATCCGGTACCCTTCGAGGACGTGCACGACGTCGCGGAGATGGTCGAGCACGCGAGCGCTGCGGTCGTCACGCATGGTTTCGCGCAACCCGGCGACGACGTCGTGATCATTGCCGGGCTGCCCTTCGGGCGCAGCGGCAGCACCAACCTGCTGCATGTCGTGAAGATCCCGCAGTAATCCCTGCCGGCCGCGCCTCCGCAGGCCGTTCCGCACCGGGACGGCCTGCAAATGCCGCGCATTTCGACTACATCCATAGGAGGGCGACATGCCCGATCCCGAAAGGAGAAGTCGATGAAAGACGCAACGGCGCTGGTCGCGCGCATTCTTCTCGCATTCATCTTCATCGTCGCCGGCTGGGGCAAACTCGGCGCCGGCTATGCGGGCACCCAGCAATACATGGCCTCGATGGGCGTCAGCGGCGCCCTGCTGCCGCTCGTGATCTTCGCCGAGCTCGGTGGCGGTCTCGGCGTGCTGTTCGGTGCGCTCACCCGGCTCGCGGCCGCGGGGCTTGCCGCGTTCTGCATCCTCAGCGCATTGTTGTTCCACACCGATTTCGCGAACCAGACGCAGTCCATCATGTTCATGAAGAACCTCGCGATCGCGGGCGGCATGCTGATGCTGGCCGTGCATGGCGCGGGCGCGTGGAGCCTCGATGCGTGGTGGCAGGCACGCAGGAAATGAACTGCCGGGGCGCTCTCCGATCGTAGGTGAATATTCGACCGACTCACGACCACCACCTCAGGAGACGCCCCGATGTCTTCCGTCCAACTCCTCGCCATGCCCGGCAGCGCCCGCCGGGATTCGTGGAACCGCCGCCTGCTTGCCGTGCTCGTGCGCGGCGCCCGGGAGGCCGGCGCCGAGGTCACGCTATACGAGCCGCGCGACCACGTGATGCCGCTCTACGACGGCGACCTCGAAACCGCCGAAGGCATCCCGCCCGCGGCCGCGCGCCTGCAGGCGATGTTCGCCGAGCACCACGGCCTGCTGCTCGCGACGCCGGAATACAACGGCTTCTTCCCGCCCCTGGTGAAGAACACCTTCGACTGGCTGTCGCGCCCCCTGCCCGACGGCTCCGGCAAACCCGGCACGGTGCATGTGCGCGGCAAGCCCGCAGGGATCGTCGCGGCCTCGCCCGGCGCGCTCGGCGGCATCCGCTCGCTGCAGCACACGCGGCAATACCTCTCCAACCTCGGCTTCCTCGTCGTCCCCGATCAGGTCGGGGTGCCCAAGGCGGACACCGCCTTCGACGCGGAAGGCCAGCTGCATGATGCGCGCGTGCGGACCTCGGTCGAGGCCGTCGGCGCGGCGGTCGCGCGGCTCGCGCTGAAGATCGCCACCGGCTGATCGTGCGCGGTCGGGACAGTAGCTCCCCGATTGCGACGTCAGTTGAAACCGGGCGCGAAATCCGCCTGCGCGGCCTCGCCCTCGCCGACCGGCGGGCGCGCGCGCACCGCGGCCAGTATCCCCGCAAGGAGCTCCGCCGGGGGCGGCGGACAGCCCGGCACGGTGACGTCGACCGGGATCACGTTCGCCACGCCGCCGCAGCTCGCATAGCTCTCGCCGAAGATGCCGCCGTTGCGGCCGCAGTCCCCGACCGCGACGACCAGCTTCGGCGCCGGCGTCGCGTCGTAAGTGCGCCGCAGCGCGACCTCCATGTGGCGCGACACCGGTCCGGTGACGAGCAGCATGTCGGCATGGCGCGGGCTGGCGACGAAGCGGATGCCGAGGCCCTCGATGTTGTAGTAGGGGTTGTTCAGCGCATTGATCTCGAGCTCGCAGCCGTTGCACGACCCGGCATCGACGTGCCGGATTGCCAGCGCGCGGCCGAGGATGGCGAGGAGCTCGTCATGGATCAGGTGCGCGGGGCGGCGCGCGCCCACCAGCGGTTCGGGCGGCGGCTCGGTCACACGGCCGCGGCGCGCGACGTATTTCAGGATGTGCCACATTACAGATCCTGCCCCGAATAGCTGAGATTGAAGGACTTGTTGATCAGCGGGAAGTCCGGAACGATGTTGCCGATGATCGCGTGCTCGAGCACCGGCCAGTTCTGCCACGACGGATCGTGGCAGTGGCAGCGCGCGATGCGCCCCTGCGCGTTGGTTTCCAGTGCGACGAACACTTCGCCCCGCCAGCCCTCGACCCAGCCGGCGCCGACGCCGTCCCGCGTCGCGAGGGCCGGCTCGTGGAACGCGCCGCCCGGCAGCCCGGCGACCAGCGCGTCGATCATCCGCAGCGACGCGAAGCACTCCTCGAAGCGCATCGCCACGCGCGCCGCGACGTCGCCGTTGCGATGCGTGCAGGCCGTGACCGCGAGGCCGTCGTAGGGCGGCCACGGGAAGTCCGCGCGCAGGTCGGCCGACTGCCCGCTCGCCCGTCCGGCAAGCCCGGTCAGCCCCAGGCGCTGGGCGAGTTCCGGCGTGACCCGGCCGGTCGTTACGAGACGGTCCTGCAGCCCGGCGTGCTCGTCGTAGATGTCCTTCAGCTCGGCGACTTCGCGCGCGATGTCTTCGACCTGGCGGCGCAGTTTCGTGCAGGCGTCCGCGTCGAGATCGCGCGCGACCCCGCCGGGACGGACGCCGTCCATCATCAGGCGGTGGCCGAAGCATTCGCGGTTCAGGCGCAGCCAGTCCTCGCGCAGGCGCGAGAACTGCGCGAGGGCGAAGCCGAACGCGGCGTCGTTGCCGAGCGCGCCGAGGTCGCCGAGGTGATTCGCGACACGCTCGCGCTCGAGCATCAGCGCGCGCAGCCACACCGCGCGCTCGGGGGCCTTCGCCCCGACCAGCGATTCCGCCGCCATCGCGTAGGCCCACGCGTACGCGACGGTGCTGTCGCCCGACACCCGCCCGGCGAGGCGCGCGCCCTCGTCGGTGTCCATTCCCATGAAGCGGCGCTCGATGCCCTTGTGCTTGTAGCCGAGCCGCTCCTCGAGCCGCAGCACCTTCTCGCCGACCACCGAGAAGCGGAAATGCCCCGGTTCGATCGTGCCGGCATGCACCGGCCCGACCGGGATCTCGTGCACGCCGTCGCCTTCGACGGTAACGAAGGGGTAGGCATCGGCCTGCGCCTCGAAGCGTTCCTGGCCGGTGTTGTCGAGGCGCAGCGGGAAATAGTCCGCCGGCCACGCGCCGTGACGCAGCCACGGACGGCCGTCGCCCGCATCCTCGGCCTCGATCCCGACCAGATCGCGCGCGGCGCGCTGCATGCGGATCGCGGCGGGGAAGAAGCGCGAGATGTCCGGGTAGGCCGGCTTGCCCGCATCCAGGCCCAGCTTTGCCCACAGCAGTCCGTCCGCGCTCGCGTACGCCGCCGACACCGAGAAGCCGTCACCCGCGGCGCGCTCGTCGCTGCCCCACAGGCTCACGAGCCGCCCCTTCGCCTCCGCCACGGCCAGCGCCAGCGCGCTCCACTGCGCGCCATGCACCCGTGCGGCGAAGATCGGCACGGGGGCGTCGAGCCGTTCGAAGCGGCAATCCAGTCCGAAAACGTCCATCGTCAGCCTCCGATCATCAGGGCCGCCTGCCGGTACCAGCCGTCGAGGTAGGGCGGGATGTAAAGCCCGAGCATCAGGGCGAGCCCGAGATGGACGAACACCGGCAGCAGCGCCGGCGGGTGGGCGAGCGGGCGCAGCGAGGTCTCGCCGAACACCATCGGCTGCACGCGGCCGAAGATCGCCGCGAACGCGACGCCCAGCGCGACCAGCAGGAAGGGCGTGGCCCACGGCGCTTCGCGCATCGCGGTCGTCAGGATCAGGAACTCGCTCGCAAACACGCCGAAGGGCGGCATGCCGAGGATCGCCAGCGAGCCGAGCATCAGGCCCCAGCCGACCGTCGGACTCACTTTCAGCAGACCGCGGATGTCCTCCATCGCCTGCGAACCGGCCTTCTGCGCGGCGTGGCCGACGGCGAAGAAGATCGCCGACTTCACCAGCGCATGCACGGTCATGTGCAGCAGCCCGGCGAAGTTCGCGATCGGGCCGCCCAGGCCGAAGGCGAAGGTCATCAGGCCCATGTGCTCGATCGACGAATACGCGAACATGCGCTTGACGTCGCGCTGGCGCGACAGGAAGAAGGCCGCGACGACGACCGTGACGAGGCCGAAGCCGATCATCATGCGCCCCGGCAGACCGTTCGCGAGCGCCCCGTCGGCGAGCACCTTGCAACGCAGCACCGCGTACAGCGCGACGTTCAGCAGCAGGCCCGACAGCACCGCCGAGATCGGCGTCGGGCCTTCCGCGTGCGCGTCCGGCAGCCAGTTATGCACCGGCACCAGGCCCACCTTCGTGCCGTAGCCGAGGAGCAGGAAGACGAAGGCGAGCGACAGGATCTCGGGGTCGAGCAGATGCTTGGACTGGGCCAGGTGCGTCCACAGCAGCGCCTCGTCGCCGCCGCCGATCGCGCGCTCGGCGGCGAGGTAGAGCAGGATCGTGCCGAACAGCGCCTGCGCGATGCCCACGCCGCACAGGATGAAGTACTTCCACGCCGCCTCCAGGCTCGCCGGCGTGCGATACACCGACACCAGCAGCACGGTCGTGAGCGTCGCCGCCTCCATCGCCACCCACAGGATGCCGAGGTTGTTGGTCGTCAGCGCGACCAGCATCATGCCGTTGAACAGCTGGTACATGCTGTGGAACAGCCGCATGCGACCGGGGGTCATCTTGCCGTGGTCGCGCTCGATGCGCATGTAGGGGCGCGAGAACAGCGAAGTCGTGAAGCCGACGAAGGCGGTCAGCGTGACGAGGAAGACGTTGAGCGGATCGACGAAGAACCACTCGCCCCACGCCGTGAGCGGCCCGTCGCGCACGACGATCGCCGTGAGCCAGACGGACGCGGCGAGGGTGAGCAGGCTCATCGCGGCGTTGAGGTCTCCCGCCCGCTCGCGGTCGCCCCACAGCGCGAGCAGCACGCCGCCGAGCAGCGGAAACGCGAGGACGAAGAGGAGCGGATCCATCAGTCTTCCTTCAGCTTTTCGAGGTGGCGGATGTCCAGGCTGTCGAACTGCTCGCGGATCTGGAACATGAACACGCCGAGGATCAGGATGCCGACCAGCACGTCGAACGCGATGCCCAGCTCGACGATCATCGGCATACCGCTGGTCGCCGCGGTGGCCGCGAAAAACAGGCCGTTCTCCATCGACAGGAAGCCGATCACCTGCGGCACCGCCTTCGCGCGCACGATCATCATCAGGAAGGACAGCAGCACGCACGCGAGCGCGATGCCGAGCGTGCCGCGCGCGATCGAGGTCGACAGCCCCGCGATCGGCGCCGCCAGATTGAACGCGAAGATCACCAGCACGATGCCGATCAGCATCGTCGTCGGGATGTTGAACAGGGTCTCGACGTCCCAGCGCACGTTGAGGCGCAGGATCACGCGGTGCAGCAGGATGGGGATCAGCACCACCTTGAGCACGAAGGTCAGCGCCGCGGAGAAGTACAGGTGGTGCTGGCCGGTGAGATAGCCGACGATCAACGTCGCCGCGGCCAGCGCCGCCCCCTGCAGCGTGAACAGGTGGATCAGCGTCAGGATGCGGCGCTGCGCGATCATCGCGAACGCGAGCACGAGCAGCACGACCGCGAAGAGGTTGATCGACTGGGAAAGCAAACTCGTCATCTCAGGCCCCCAGCAGCACATGCACCAGCAACGCGATCACCGCGAGCAGGAAGGCCGTCGCGAGGAACTCCGGCACGCGGAACAGGCGCATCTTCGCGTTGATCGTCTCGATCAGCGCGAGCAGCACGCCGCCGACCGCGAGCTTCACCACCAGCATCGGGATCGCGAACAGGATCGCAATCGGCGTCCCCGCCTCGGCCACGCCCCACGGCACGAACAGTGCGAGGCCGATGCACGAATACGCGAACAGCTTCAGCGACGCGGCCCATTCGACCAGTGCCAGATGGCGCCCCGAGTATTCGAGGATCAGCGCCTCGTGGATCATCGTCAGCTCAAGGTGGGTGGCCGGGTTGTCCACCGGCACGCGCGCGTTCTCCGCCAGCGACACCATCGTGAACGCGACGCCCGCCACCGCCAGGCTCGGATAGATCGCGAACGGCTGGTGCGCGAGCGTTTCGACGATCATCGCGAGCGAAGTCGACTGCGTGATCAGCGAGGCCGAGAACAGCACCATCAGCAGCGCCGGCTCGGCGAGGAAGCCGATCAGCATCTCGCGCCGCGCGCCGAGCGTGCCGAACGAGGTGCCGATGTCCATCGCCGCGAGCGAGATGAATACGCGCGCGAGCGCGAACAGGCCGACCAGCGCGATCGCGTCGGCCGCGGGCGCCAGCGGCAGGTCGGTCGACAGCGTCGGCGCGATGCCGCACGCGAGCGCCATGCAGCCGAACATGATGTAGGGCGCGACGCGGAAGATCGGCGTTGCGTGCTCGGCGACGACCGATTCCTTGTTGAACAGCTTGTGCAGCACGCGATAGGGCTGCAGCAGGCCCGGCGCGCGCCGCCCCTGCAGCCACGCCCGCCACTGGTTCACCCACCCCGTCAGCAAGGGCGCCAGCGCCAGCGCGAGGGCAATGGCGAGGAGTTGCGCGAACAGGCCGACGATGCTCATGATTTCACCACCAGCAGCAGGACCATCAGGGTCACGAAGCTGTACAGCAGGTAGATCGCGATGCGCCCCTGCTGCAGCCGCCCGACGCCGCGCGCGATGAGGGACGTGAGGCGCGCGACCGGCAGGTACAGCCAGTGCCAGAAATGGTCCTCGATCGTGACGCGGTAGTGCGGTTTCGCGTCGAACGGCGACGGCAGCTCGCGGCGCATGCGGAAGAAGGGCTCGAAGATCTGGCGGATCGGCTGGCCGAAGCCCTCGGCCGTATCCTGCATGCGCGCGGTCTGCGCCGGAAAGCCGCAGTCCCACGCCGGGGCGCGGCGCAGGCGCCCGTGATAGAGCTTGCGCACGAGCACCGCCGTGAGCAGCACCGCGAGGCTCACGACGCCGAGGAACACCAGCGGACCGTAACTCGCGCGGTCGATGGAGCTCGGCGACAACAGCAGCCAGCCGTTCGCGCGCACCGTGTCGGCAATGCCGCCGCCGACCAGCAGCCGCGTGACCCGGTCGATCAGGCCGATGACCTGCACCGGGAAGAGCCCCAGCAGCACGCAGCCCGCGCCGAGCCACACGAGACCAGCACGTTCGAGCGGGGACGCCGGGTGCGCGTCGGCGAGCTTCGGCTCGCGCGGCTGGCCGAGGAAGATCACGCCGAAGAACTTCACCATCGTGTAGCCGGCCAGCGCAGCCACCAGCGCAATACCCGCCGCGAGCACCGGCACCAGCATGTTGAGGAAGGAGTCCGGCAGCCCCGTCGTGAACAGGAAGCTCTGCAGCAGCAGCCATTCCGACACGAAGCCGGAGAACGGCGGCAGGCCCGAACTCGCCAGCACGCCGACGAGCGACAGCCACGCCACCCACGGCATGCGCCGCATCAGGCCGCCGAGCTTGCCGAGGCTGCGCTCGCCGGTCGCGTGCAGCACCGAGCCGGTCGCGAGGAACAGCAGGCTCTTGAAGAAGGCATGGCCGAGGACGTGGTACAGCGCCGCTGTCAGCGCCAGCGCGGACAGCGCCTTCATCCCGTAGGCGTTGAACAGCACGCCGAGGCCGATGCCGACGAAGAGCAGGCCGATGTTCTCGATCGACGAATACGCGAGCAGGCGCTTCATGTCCGTCTGCACCGCGCTGAACACCACGCCGTACAGCGCGGTCGCGAGGCCCACCGCCATGAGCAGCACGCCCCACCACCACTGCTGCGCGCCGAGCAGGTCGAAGCTCACGCGCAGCAGGCCGTAGATCGCCGTTTTCAGCATCACGGCGCTCATCAGCGCGGACACCGGCGACGGCGCCGCCGGATGGGCCTCCGGCAGCCACACATGCAGCGGCAGGATGCCGGCCTTCGCGCCGAAGCCCACGGTCGCAAGCAGGAAGGCCGCTGAGGCCCACAGCGGCGACAGCGACTGCGCGCGCATGTTGGCGAAGGTGTAGTCGCCGGTGTTGGCCTGCAGCACGCCGAAGCACAGCAGGATCCCAAGCGCGCCGATATGGGCGATGAGCAGGTACAGGAAACCCGCCTCGCGGATCGCCGGCACGCGATGGTTCGCGGTGACGAGGAAGAACGAGGACAGCGCCATCGTCTCCCACATCACCATGAAGGCGTAGGCGTCGTCGGCCAGCACGACCAGCGCCATGCTGGCGAGGAAGAGATGGTACTCGAGGCACATCAGCCCGGGCGGCGTGCCCTCGCCGTGACGGAAATAGCCCGCGGCGAAGATCGAGATGCCGAAGGCGATCGCGCCGATCACGAGCAGGAAGAAGGCCGACAGCCCGTCGAGCCGCAGGTGGAAAGGCAGGTCCGGCAGGCCCAGCGCGAGCACCGCGGTTTCCGGGGTGCCGAGCAGCCCGGCGACGGCGAACCCCGCAAGCGCCACCGCCAGCACGGCCCCGGCCGGAAACAGCACGCGGGCGACGAACGCGGTGTTGCGCAGTGCGCCGATCCCGGCGACCCCCAGCGCGAGCCAGCCCGCGATGACGATCAGGATCCAGTCGAGAACCAGCACGCGCCCTCCCCCGAGGAGTGTGTCATTGCATTCGTATTTGTTGCACACTACATTAATACCAATACTGCTTTCAATGTTAATTTAATGTTAATTGCCGCAGTCGCCAACGCGTGATGAAAGAGAATCGAACCGCCCGCCTGACCTTGCTGATCGACCCGGAGAAGAAGAAGCTCTTCGAGGAAATCTGCGCCAGCAAGGACCTGACGCCGTCGCAGGTCGTGCGCCGTCTGATCCGTCAGTACGTGCAGGAGAATGCCGGCAACCGGACGCTGCCGGAGTGGCTGAAGGACAACGACTGAGGGGTGTCGGCCGGCACCGACGCTCGGGACGCCGGACGCACCCCAGTGATCCGTATCCGTGCCCGTGGATGGGGACGCCGCAGGGCGGATGAGCCGCGCAGCGGCGTTATCCGCCGAATGCGAGGCGTGCGAGCATGGCGGAAGGCGCTGCGCTTTTCCGCCCTACGATCCGTTCATGCAACTGGTCTGATCAGGGCACCCGCCGACGCATGTCGCCCGCCGCCGCCGGGTCGGCCACGCGCGCCGTCACCAGGCCCGGCAACTCCCCCCGGTCGAACACCGGCTGTGGCGCAGCGTATGCGCGCGGCAAGCCCCAGCGCACCACTTCCATGCGCCCGTCGAGGTGCTCGACGATCGCGGTGCAGCTGTCCACCCAGTCGCCGCAGTTCAGGTAACGCACGCCCTCGACCTCGCTGTCCGCCGCCCAGTGGATGTGGCCACAGATCACGCCGTCCAGCCCCTTGCGCCGCGTCGCGTGGGCGATCGACGCCTCGAAGTCGAAGATGAAATTCACCGCGCGCTTCACCTTCTGCTTCGCGTAGCCCGCCAGCGACCAGTAGCCGGGGCGGCGCAACAGTCGGCGCACGCGCGACAGCCACAGGTTGATGCGCACCAGCGTGTTGTACGCAACGTCGCCCAGCAGCGCGACCCAGCGGTGATGACGCGTGACCTGGTCGTACTCGTCGCCATGCACGACCCAGTAGCGGCGGCCGTCGGCGGCCTCATGCACCCACTCGGATTCGACGCGGATGTCGCCGAACGCGATCCCGGCGTACTCGCGCAGCGCCTCGTCGTGGTTGCCCGGAACGAGGAACACCTTGCACCCCTGGCGCGCGCGCCGCAGCACCTTCTGCACCACGGTGTTCTGCATCACGTCCCACTGGATGCCGCGGTTCATGGCCCAGAAGTCGATGATATCGCCGACCATGTAGAGGTAGTCCGACGGATGCTCGCGCAGGAAATCGAGCAGCGGCCCCGCCTGGCACGCGCGGGTGCCGAGATGGACGTCGGAGATGAAGACGGAACGTACCTGCGGCATCGCTAGCGCACCGTGGCCTTGGCGGGAATGAAGGCGGGAAGCGCGGCCTGCGCCTCGTCCACCACGTGCTGCAGCAAGGTCGCGAAGCGGTCGTGGATGCGCTCCCAGTCGAGCGATTCGCTGCGCCGGCGGGCCGCTTCGGCGATGCGCGCGCGCAGATCCCGATCGGACGCGGCGACCACCGACTCGGCCACAAAGGCCGCCGCCGCACCGGGCCGCACGAGCAGTCCGTCGCCGCCGCACGAGATCACCTCGGCGGCCGCGGCGCAGTCGTAGGCCACGACGCACAGTCCGCTCGCCATCGCCTCCAGCGTGACGTTGCCCCAGGTTTCCGACAGGCTGGGGAACAGGAACAGGTCGCCCGACGCGTAGTGCGCGGCCAGATCCTCGCCGCGGCGCGCGCCGGCGAACACCACATCGGGGTTGTCCGCCTGCAGGGACTTGCGCAGCGGCCCGTCGCCCACGATCACCAGCCGCGCGTTCGGCGTCCGGCGGCGGATCGCGGCGAAGGCCTCCAGCACCAGCGGCAGGTTCTTCTCCGGCGCGACGCGCCCCACCCACACCACCGCCAGCGCGTCCGCAGCGACACCCCACGCTGCGCGCAGGGCTGCGCTACGGCGCGCCGGGTCGAACAGTTGCGTATCCACGCCGCGCGCGACCACCTCCACGGAGCGGTAGCCGCACGCGCGCAGGTCCTGCGCCATCGCGCGCGTCGGCACGAAGGTCACGGCCGTGCGGTTGTGCATGCGCTTGAGCCACGCGGCGACCGGCCGCTCCAGCCAGCCGACGCCGTAGTGCGCGCTGTAGCTGTCGAAGTTGGTGTGGAAGTCCGACGTCACCGGAATGCCGAGGCGGAGCGACGCCGACACCGCCGACCAACCCAGCGGCCCCTCGGTCGCCACATGCACGAGGTCCGGCCGCTGGCGCGACCACAGGCGAAAAAGCCGCGTGCGGGCGGGCAGCCCGAAGCGCAGCCCGTCGTACTTCGGGATCTTCATCCCGCGCGCGAGCACCTCCTCGAAACCCGGGCCGGACGCCGCCCGGTCCGACAGGGCCTGGCGTGGGCGCACGAGCTGCACGCGGTGCCCGCGCGCGATCAGGCCATCGACCATCCGCCCCAGCGTCATCGCCACGCCGTTGATCTCCGGCGCCCACGTCTCGGTGACCAGCGCGATGCGCAAGCTGGGCCGCAGACAACGTTCTTCGGTCACGAAATCTACGTCTTTCATGAACCCGAACGCTAACGGCCGGAAACGAAAAACTCGTGACCGATGGATTAAGCTTCGGTTACATGCCCCCTTTTACTACCGGACACACGATCCACATGAAACGTACCGCGCTCCTCGGCCTCGCCACCCTCGCCCTCCTGCTGGGGGCCTGCAGCAAGCTCACCGTCGAGAACTACGACAAGCTCAAGATGGGCATGACCTATAACGAGGTGAAGCAGTTGCTCGGCGCGCCGGACAAATGCAGCGACCTGCTCGCGGTGAAAAGCTGCACCAGGGGCGACGACGCCCGCTACGTGCAGGTGAATTTCGTCGCCGACCAGGTCGTGCTGTTCAACTCCGCGAACCTGCGCTGAGATCGGTTCCGCCTGGCCGACCGCGAGCGGCACCCGGGCGGGGGACGCAATCAGTTACATTTGCACAAATTCATCTTTCTAAAATAGTATTAATTCTCTTGATGCCTCTCCACCCTTCCGGATAAATCGCTCCCCCACCACTGTCGGAGGGAGATAGAACACCATACCGGCTTCGGAGGACTCCCCTTGATGGACCTGCTGATCTGGCCGGACTGGCCACTGGCGCTTGGCGCCCTTTTCCCCGTTGCAATCGCCCTCGTGCTCACTGCCCTCGTCGGCGAAGCCGGCGGGCGCTTCGGCCTGCCGCGCGTGAGCGGCTACGCCCTTGCCGGCCTCGTGCTGGGGCCGCTCGTGCTGGGCTGGTTCGACGCCAACGACCTCGCCGGCCACCGCCTGGTCATCGACTTCACGATCGCGCTGGTGCTGTTCGAGCTCGGCATCCGCCTCGACCTGCGCTGGCTGGCGGCGAACCGCTGGGTCGTCGCGACCAGCGCGGGCGAAATCGCCCTCACCTTCGCCCTCACCTTCGGCACGCTGTGGGCCGTCGGCACCGGCACCGGTATCGCGCTCGCCGTGGCCGCGATCGCGGTCGGCACCTCGCCGGTGATCCTCATGCACGTCACCAACGAGCTGCGCGCCGCCGGCCAGACCACCGACCGCCTGCTCGCGCTGTGCGCGCTCAACGCCGCGGTGTCGGTGATCCTGCTGAAGCTCCTTGTCGGCGCCCTGCACGGTGTGCACTCGGGCTGGCAACTCGCGCTGCTCCACCCCCTGTACCTGCTGATCGGCTCTGTGCTCGCCGGCGCCATCATCGCCGCCGCCTATCTCGGCCTGCGCAAGCTCGTCGACCCGGCCACCGAACAAGGCCTCGCCGCGATGATCGCGCTGCTGCTCGCCGCCATCGCGCTCCTGTCCGCGCTGCGCCTGCCCACCGTACTCGCACCGCTGTTCGCCGGCGCCCTCATCAAGTGGCGCGACCCGCGGCCCCACCTGTGGCCGCAGCAGTTCGGCAGCCTGGGCGGCGTGCTGGTCATCGTCACCTTCATGCTCGCGGGTGCGGCCGTCACCGCGGGCGAACTCTTCGCCGGCGCCGGCGTCGGAATCCTCGCGATCGTCGCCCGCGCTGCGGGTAAGCTCGGCGGGGCGGTGGCGTTCGGCCCGCCCAGCGGTCTCGACCTGCGCAAGAGCGTCGCCCTCGGCCTGGCACTGCTGCCGCTGTCCGCATTGGCGCTGTTGCAGGCCGTGGACGTGCGCCTGCTGTATCCGGAATTCGGCGACCGCCTGATGCCGATCGTGATCGCAATGACGGTGGTGCTCGGGCTGCTCGGCCCGATCGCCACCCGGCGGGCACTGATCCACGTCCGCGAAACCCGTCGCGGAGAAACGTCATGAGCCTGGAAAACTTTGCCTCCTCGCGCGCCCTGTCCCTCGGCGTCGAACTCGAACTGCAGCTCGTCAGCACGCACGACTACGACCTCGTCTCCTCCGCGGAGGACCTGCTGCGCGAAATGGCGCGCAAGGACGTGCCGGGCGAGGTCAAGCCCGAGATGACCTGCTCGATGATCGAGGTGTCGACCGGTATCTGCAGCGACTACGCCCGCGTCGCCGAAGAGCTCGAAGCGCTGCGCGCCGCACTCACCGACGCGGCCCGCAAGCTCAACATCGGCATCTGCGGCGGCGGCACGCATGCCTTCCAGGACTGGGGCGAGCGCCGCATCTTCGACAAGCCGCGCTTCCACTACCTCTCGGATCTGTACGGCTACCTCGCCAAGCAGTTCACCGTGTTCGGGCAGCACGTGCACATCGGCTGCCCGGGCCCCGACGCCGCGCTCTACCTGCTGCACGGCATGTCGCGCTACATCCCGCACCTGATCGCGCTGTCGGCGTCCTCGCCCTACGTGCAGGGCAAGGACACCGGCTTCCAGTCCGCCCGCCTCAACTCAGTGTTCGCCTTCCCGCTGTCGGGACGCGCGCCCTTCGTCGAGACCTGGCAGGACTTCGAGGCCTATTTCAACAAGATGAGCGACACCGGCGTCGTCCAGAGCATGAAGGACTTCTACTGGGACATCCGTCCCAAGCCGGAATACGGCACGATCGAAGTCCGCGTGATGGACACGCCGCTCACCGTCGGCCGCGCCGCCGCGATCGCCGCCTACATCCAGGCGATCGCCCGCTACCTGATGATCGAGCGCCCCATCCGGCTCTCCGAGGACGATTATCTCGTCTACACCTTCAACCGCTTCCAGGCCTGCCGCTTCGGCTTTTCAGGCAACTACGTGCATCCGGAAACACACGAACACCGCTCGGTCGCCGAGGAAATCGAGGACAGCTTCGCGCGCATCGAACAGCACGCCATCGAGCTCGGCTGCGACGGCCCGCTCGGCGAACTGCTGCGCCAGGTACGCGAAGGGCGCAACGACGCGGCCTGGCTGCGCGAGCGCCACACCGGCGGCGAATCGCTGCCCGAAGTCGTGATGGATCAGTGTGGGCGCTGGATGGGGGGAGACGCGATGTGAGCAGGACACCGCTGCGCATCGGCCTCTCGGCCCGCCTGCTGCACACGCCGCCGGCGGAACTCGGCTTTCCGGGCAAGACCCTGCAGTACCTGGAACAGTCGATGGCCCACTGGATCATGTCGCACGGCGGGCTCGTCCTCATGGTGCCCACGATCGGCCAGCACCTCGGGCTGCGGCGCGCGCAGATCTCGGTGCACGACTACGTCAGCGTGCTCGACGGGCTCGTGCTGCAGGGCGGCGCGGACGTCAGCCCCACCACCTACCGCCAGGAACCGCTGCGCCCCGAATGGACCGGCGACCGCGTCCGCGATCTCTACGAGATCGAGCTGCTGTGGGAATTCGTCATCCAGGGCAAACCCGTGCTGGGCGTGTGCCGCGGCGCGCAGCTCATCAACGTCGCGTGCGGCGGCACGCTGTGGCAGGACATCTCCGAATACGTGCCCGGCGCCGCCGCGCACCGCGATGTCGACCTCTACGACAAGCACCACCACGAGATCGACCTCGTCCCCGGCAGCCGCCTCACCACGCTGTACGGCGGCATCTCCAGCGGGCTGGTGAACAGCATCCACCACCAGGCCGTGCGCGATCTCGGCTCCGATCTGCGCATCGAGGCCTACTCGCGCGGCGACAACGTCGTCGAGGCGATCCGCTGGCAAGGCAACGGCTATCTCTTCGGCTGCCAGTGGCACCCGGAATTCCACGGCGGCGCGGGCGGCCTGCTCGACGGCAGCCCTATCCTGCAGGACTTCCTCGACGCCGCCGACCGCGCCCGCGGCTAGCCGCCGGCTCCCGCATCCGCGCATGCCGGCCGCGCATTGCGCCCGCGCATCGCGACCGCGCTGATTCCCAGCAGCGCCACGCCGATGCACACCATGCCCCACGACTCCATCGCGGTCGGCCGCTCGCCGAGCTCCACCCAGCCGCTCAGCACCCCCACCGCCGGAATGACCAGCGACGACAATCCCGCCAGCCCGGCCGGCAGGCGGTCGAGGATGAACAGCCACATCAGCCACGCCAGGCCGGTCGCGAACAGCGCGTTGTACACCAGCGCACCGACGAAATAAGGCGTGATGCGCGGCGGCTCGGACGGCAGCAGCCACGCGATCACGCACAGCACCAGCGAACCGAGCAGCATCTGCCATGCCGTCAGCGACAACAGGTCGATCTGCACATTGCCGCGCAGGCGCTTCGCCCACACCGCACTCGCCGCCCACACCAAGCCCGCCAGCACCGCCAGCAGCGTGCTCTGCAGGTCGCCGCGCAAGGTCCACGGCTCCACGATCAGCACCAGGCCGGCGAACGCCAGCCCCACCGCAACCCACTGCAAACCGCGCATCCGCTCGCCGAGGAAGGTGCGCGCCAGCATCAGCAGCCAGAACGGCATCGTATACACCAGCACCGCCGTCTTGCCCGCACCGCCGCTCACCAGCGCCCATTGGATCAGGCCCGTAAACGCCGCCGTCTGCAGCAAACCCAGCCACAAGGTCCCGCCCAGCGCCACGGGCCGCAGCGGGCGCCTGCGCAAGGCGAGCACGATGAACAGGGAGAGCGCGCCGAAGAAGGTGCGCAGCGCGGAGAAGTCGAAGGGATCGACGTCGCGCAGCACCTTCTTCATCACCACCCAGTTGTAGCCCCAGATCAGGGAGAGGAGAAGAAGCACCCCCGCCGCGACCAGCAGCCTGCGATCACGAATCATCAGCGAATCCCGGAGTCGGGGCACCGTATGCACGGAACCCGAAATTTTGTCTGCAATTTGCTTATTTATTGTACACGACCAACGACCGGTGCAGCCCGCCCCATTTTGTTGCGGGATGCGCACCACGACAAACCGGCCACCCGACAGCATGCCCCAGTTTCGTGCGCATTTTCGTGTCGACGCACCACATCAGGGCTGCCGGCGCGTCAATTTCGTGCGCATCGTCAGCAAACCCTTGTTTTGCCGCAATAACGCGCACGGCACACGATTTGCTTCAGGGGGCCATCCTCGCCATCCGGAGCACACAAATGGAGCAGTTCAAGACATCCGCCGATGTCCTCTTCGTTCTTCTGGGCGCCATCATGGTGCTTGCGATGCACGCCGGCTTCGCCTTCCTCGAACTGGGCACCGTGCGCAAGAAGAACCAGGTCAACGCCCTCGTGAAGATCCTCAGCGACTTCGCGATGTCGACGCTGGCCTACTTCCTGATCGGCTACTCGCTGGCCTACGGCAACGGCTTCTTCGTCAACGCCGAGCAGCTCGCCGCCAACTCCGGCTACGAGCTGGTGAAGTTCTTCTTCCTGCTGACCTTCGCGGCCGCGATTCCCGCGATCATCTCCGGCGGCATCGCCGAGCGCGCCCGCTTCGTGCCGCAACTCATCGCCACCTTCCTGATCGTCGGCATCCTCTACCCCTTCTTCGAAGGCATCGTGTGGAACGGCAACTTCGGCTTGCAGGACTGGCTCGAAGGCGCGTTCGGCGCGAAGTTCCACGACTTCGCCGGTAGCGTCGTCGTGCACGCCTTCGGCGGCTGGGTCGCGCTCCCCGCCGTGCTGCTGCTCGGCGCCCGCCGCGGCCGCTACCACAAGAACGGCCAGATCTCGGCGCACCCGCCCTCCAGCATTCCTTTCCTCGCGCTGGGGGCGTGGATCCTCGCCGTCGGCTGGTTCGGCTTCAACGTCATGAGCGCCCAGCGCCTCGACGCCATCAACGGCCTCGTCGCGCTGAACTCCCTCATGGCCATGATCGGCGGCACCCTCGCCGCCCTCGCTGCCGGCAAGAACGACCCCGGCTTCGTGCATAACGGCCCCCTCGCCGGCCTCGTCGCCGTGTGCGCGGGCTCCGACCTCATGCACCCGCTCGGGGCGCTCGCCGTCGGCACCATCGCCGGCGTGCTCTTCGTGCAGCTCTTCACCATCGCCCAGAACCGCTGGAAGATCGACGACGTTCTCGGCGTGTGGCCCCTGCACGGCCTGTGCGGCGCCTGGGGCGGCATCGCCGCCGGCATCTTCGGCACCAAGGCCCTCGGCGGCATCGGCGGCGTCAGCTTCGCCGCCCAGCTCGTCGGCACCCTCGGCGGCATCGCCATCGCGCTCGCCGGCGGCGTCGTGGTGTATGGCCTGATCCGCGCAACCTTGGGCCTGCGCCTCGACCCGGAAGAGGAATTCGCCGGTGCCGACCTCTCGATCCACAAGATCTCGGCGACCGCGGAGAACGAGACCTCGTGGTGAGGTGGAAAGAGAAAATCAGCTTGCCCGGAGCGGATTGAAACCTGCCGGGCCGGCCTGATGAAGATGGCGCGACTAGGTCGCGCCATTTTTCATGACGCCACGATGACTACCTGCGGCTGCGCTCGCACTTCACCTCTTCCTTGAACTCGTCGCGCTTGACATCCTGCTTGACGAGGCATGGCCCGTCACGGAACTCCGACTTCCACTCGCCACTCCAGTCTGCGCCAATTCCGTCTTTGCATTTGATTTCACGCTTGAACTCGCCGCGTTTTGACTCGGATTTCACTTGGCAGGGACCATCCCGGTACTCCTCTTTCCATTCACCTTGCCACCAGCGTCTGTCTGCGGGAGAGCGCAAGTCATCGGCATGAACTGCAGCTGGCATGACAAGCAGCGCAGCCAGCAAGACGCGAATCAGAGCAGTTATCGAAGGCATGACGGAACTCGCAAATGTCGATAGTCCGGGTGATGGTATCTCCGGCCCGGTTTTGTCTGACAGCCCGAAGTGCGAGGGGTTGTAACGCCGACTTCACGGCGAGCAGTCGTACGGGAGCGTCGAGAGGAGACAAACCCGAGCGTCAATATTTCTTGTGACTGTCTATGCGGAGTCCTGCCGTTCAACTACGGTGGAAGCAGCGGCGACAACAGCCGCGGATCCATCCCCCGACGAAAGGAGAGATCATGCCTACCGGTACCGTCCGCCTGCACCGCGTGCTGCGCGCAAAACCCGAGAAGATCTACCGTGCCTTCCTCGATGCGGAGGCCCTCGCCCGCTGGCTGCCGCCCAACGGCTTCACCTGCAAGGTCGACCACCTGGATGCCACCGTGGGCGGCACCTTCAGGATGACGTTCAGGAATTTCAGCACGGGCAACGCGCAGTCGTTCGGCGGCAAGTATCTCGAACTCGTGCCGCACGAGCGCATCCGCTACACGGACCAGTTCGATGACGCCAACCTGCCCGGCGTGATGACGACGACGGTCACGCTGCGCGCGGTGGTGTGCGGGTGCGAATTGAACGTCGTGCAGGACGACATCCCGGAAGCCGTTCCGGTGGAGTTCTGCTACCTCGGCTGGCAGGAGTCGCTCGAGCACCTGGCGCGCCTCGTCGAGCCCGAAATTCCGGATTGAAGCCCCTGCGCGCGCGCCCACTTCGGGACGGGCGCGCGCGACGCGCTACCGGACACCTGATTGTTGCAATTTCAGCAATCTAATATTTGAAATTGTTGTCTTTTTGGCTGAGATGGACGCACGTAAAGTTCATCCAACGCCGCAAGCCCTTCAGCGGCCGAAAGAAGCCTCAACTTCAGCCAAATCGATCAGGAGTCCTCAAATGCACAACTTCGCCAAACTCTTCGCCGCCATCGCCCTCTCGACCGCCGCAGCCGCTCCCGCACTGGCCGCGCCGGAAACCTACACGGTCGACGGCACGCATACCTTCCCGCGCTTCTCGTACAGCCACTTCGGCATGTCGACGCAGTTGAGCCGCTTCAACTCGACGACCGGCACCGTGGTGCTCGACAAGGCGGCGAAAACCGGCGCGGTTGACGTCGTGATCGACATGAAGTCGGTCGACACCGGTTACGCGACCTTCAACGGCCACATCCAGGGCGAGGACTTCCTCGACACCGCGAAGTACCCGACCGCGACCTTCAAGTCGACGAAGGTGACTTTCCAGGGTGACAAGCCGGTGAGCATCGACGGCAACCTGACGATCAAGGGCGTGACCAAGCCGGTGACGCTGAAGGTGACGAACTACATCAACATGCCGCACCCGATGCTGAAGACGGACGCGATCGGCGCCGATGCCAGCGTCGTGATCAAGCGCTCCGAGTTCAACGCAGGCAAGTTCGCCCCCCACGTCGGCGACGACGTGACGGTCACGATCTCGCTCGAAGCGGTCAAGGGCTGAGCGAAACCTTCGCCGGATGCGGGCGCCCTTCGCGGTGCCCGCTGCCCGCAGGCGGGGGACGACCGCCTTGCTGCAACAGGGGAAATCGATGAATGACGCATTCCGGTACCTCCCCGAGTTGCACGGCGCGATCATCGGCGCCGAAGCGTCCGGGCTGCGCATCTCGAACGAGTTGCTCGCCGCCTGGGATGTCCAGGCGCACGCCCGCGGCCTCGGCGCGAATTGGCGGATGTCCGACGAAGCGCTCGAGGCATCCCGCCGCGCCACGCTCTCAGCCATCGCCGAGTCGCAGGATCTGTGGATCTTCGCCTACGGATCGCTGATGTGGGATCCGGGCTTTCACTTTGCCGAGGTGCGTCGCGCCTCGCTGCCCGGCTATGAGCGCCGCTTCACGCACAAGACCACGATCGGACGCGGCTCTCCCGAACACCCCGGGCTGGTCCTGTCGCTGGAACCGCGGACGGGCCGCTGCGACGGCCTGGCCTTCAGGATCGAACGCTCGCTGCTCGAGCGGGAATCCCTCATCTTCTGGCGCCGGGAAATGATCCTGGGCGGCTATCAACCCCGCATCCTGCCGGTATCGACGCCCCAGGGCGCGCTCGACGCCCTGGTGCTGGTGTCGGACCCCGCGGACGAAACCGGGGCACCGGAGATGCCGCTCGATGAAGTGGCGAACGTGATCATGCACGCCTGTGGCAATCGCGGCACCAATCTCGATTACCTCCGCCAGGTCGTGGCGCAGCTCGACCGCCTGTGCGTGACGGACGACTATGTCAGGCGCCTTGCGTGCCTGGTCGGCATCGACCCGCGTACCGGATGCGTGACGACGCTGGCTAGCTGAAGAGGCGCGCGGGAACCAGCCGCCGCATCTGCGCACCGACGACGGTGCGGAACCGCGGGCTGTGCAGGCAGATACCGCCCGCGAACCCGACCAGGCAGCCGAGCAGGGTGTCGAGGAAGCGCGCCTGGATCAGTTCGGTGGCCGAGCCGTGACCCAGCGTCGCGGCCTCCGCGAGTAGGATGGTCAGCGGCGTGATGAAGATCGCGGCGAAGCCGTAGTGGCGCACCACGGCGGTTTCGACGACGAAGGCCAGCCCGATCATCACCAGCGAGATGGACCACTTGTCCAGCGGCAGGCTCAGCAGCCCCCACGACACGAGCATGCCGATGGCGGTGCCGAGCAGGCGATGCAGCTGCTTGTCCCACACGGCGCGCAGGTTCATGCCCTGCATCACCGCGAGGCAGCTCACGGGCACCCAGTAGGCCCGTTCGAGTTGCAGCAGCTGCGCGAGCGCGAGCGACACGCCGACGCTCAGGCCGATCACGACCGAGTCGAACACCACGAAATCGAAGCTCGGCGCGGGCAGCGGCTCGACCGGACTGGGATCGCGCCGGCGCAGGATGTACACGCTGTAGAAGAACGCGATCAGGCTCGCCAGCAGGCAGCCCATCGCGAACAGCCCGACCTTGAGCGGCACCTCCAGGAGGTCGCCGGGCGAATACGCGCCGATCGACGCCGCCATGATGAAGAACAGGCTCCCCGGCGGCCCGACGCGGTAGAAGCGGCACACCATCGTGACGAGGATCGCGGTGAAGGTCAGCACCATCATCATGACCGGCGGCACGAGGTGGCTCATCACCCCCAGCGCGTAGCTGGCCGTCATCGCGAACGCGCTCGCCATCAGTGCGACCATGCGGTGATGCAGCGGCGTTTCCGGCAGATACAGGAAGACCAGCCCGCCCAGCGACGAGATCAGGCCATAGTCCATGCGGTCGAACCAGGCGCCCACCAGCAGCGGCAAACCCGTGGCGAGCGCGGCGGCGAACGGCATCTGCCAGGGGCGGTCGCTCGGCTTGATCGTCATGAGCTGGCGCAGTTCGTCACGGAGCAGCGCCGCGAGCCTGCTCCACCTACCGGGGACTGTCATGAGTCGGATCTTTCGAGTTAGGACGCAAGGGTGCAAGGGTGCAAGGGTGCAAGGGTGCAAGGGTGCAAGGGTAGCGCACTTCCGCTGCGGGGCCGCGCAACGCCGCCATCGGCCGGGCAGGCGACGTGTCGCGGGCTCGATCGGTACGGCATAGGTGCGTGCCGCGAACCGATCGGAAAGAATTCCATCTAAATGTTTCCACCAACCCCAGGAAGGAGGAATTCATGCACAACACGAAGAAGACGGTGAGGATTCTGGCGGGAGCCCTGGTCATGTTGGGCGCGTCGCTGCCTGCCACGGCGGTCGACATGTCCTTCTTCATCACCAGCGCGGGCCCCGGCAACGGCGCGAATCTCGGTGGACTCGAAGGCGCCGACCGACATTGCGAGACGCTCGCCGCGACGGCTGGTGCCGGCAAGCGCACCTGGCGCGCCTATCTCAGCACGCAGGCGGCTGCGCTCAATGACACCAATGTCGTGCACGCGCGCGACCGCATCGGCACCGGCCCCTGGTTCAATGCCAAAGGCGTGCTGATCGCGCGCAATGTCGACGAACTGCACTCGCCGCACTCCAACCTGACCAAGGCCACCCTGCTGGACGAGAAGGGGCAGATGGTGAACGGCCGCACCGAGAAGCCGAACCGGCATGACATCCTCACCGGCTCGCGCCCTGACGGGACGGCCTTCCCGCCCAGCCCGCCGTTCCATGACATGACGTGCGGAAACTGGACGAAGGGCGGCGACGAGGGCATGGCGATGACCGGCCACCACGACCGCGCCGGCCCGACCGGCGATGCGTGGGCGACATCGTGGAACTCGGCCCACCCGACGCGCGGCGGTTGCAGCCAGAAGGCGCTGCAAAGCACGGGCGGCGACGGGCTGTTCTACTGCTTCGCGGAGAAGTGAGCGCCGCGGCAGGCTGACGGCCTGCGCCTACGGGCACAGGCAACCGGGGATGATCTGCTCTTCGTAAGTGCAGCATCCCCGGTCGGTCGTCCCGTCTGCCGACAGGCAGAAACGCCCGCCAAAGCCGATTCTTGCCCGCAGCCGGGCATTGTCGGCGTTGCCACCGCAGCCCACGGCCGACAGCCTGCCCGCCGCGATGTCCGCCGGCGAGCCGTCGCCGTTCACGCACGCGCGGTTGGCAATGACGGCGCTCACGGCACATTGTTCCCACGACGGCCGCTCCGACGCTGCCGCCACCAACGCACACCCGCGAAGTTCCTCGCGCCGCATCACGTCGACGTCGTCGCGCTCGGCGCGGGTCGCCTGCGAGCACCATTCCCGGTGCACGGCGGGATTGCCCTGCCAGTGCGCCCCCGAGAAGCCGCAATTGCGCGCGGCCATCTCGTTGTATCGGGCAACGGCCTCCTCGGCATAACGGTCGCACGCCCCGCCGAGCGTGCGCGCGCGCGTTTCGTACGCGCGATTGTCGGCACCGGCCTGCTCCCGCTCCGCCGGCTCGACGCACACATGGTCGGTTGGCGAGGCTTCGCGCCACACGTACCCGGGCAGGCAGGCGCGGCTGCCACGCGTGTTCGCGGCGTTGGCGTTCTCCTCGCGCACGCGCTGCCGCGCGGCAGGATCGACGCACACGAAATCCGTCGGCGACGCCTCGCGCCACACGAAACCCGCGAGGCAGGTGTCCAGGCCGTCGGGGCCGCCGGTGCGGTTGCGGCGCCTGTCGACCAGTTCGTTCTCACGGCGCGCCCTTTCGCGCCCGGACGGCGTGACGCAGGTGGTGTCGCCGGCATAGGCCTCGCGCGTGACGAAGCCCGGACTGCAGGCCCCCGGATTCAGGCTCCCCGGCGCCCACCGCGAGGTCGCGAGGTCGTTGTCGCGCCTTACCCTGTCGCGCACGTCTGGCGTCACGCACACGTAGTCGCCGGGGAAGGCATCGCGCCATACGTAGCCGGCATCGCATTGCCAATCGGCCGCAGCCGCCGTCGGGACGGCAACCGGGCACAGTGCCAGGCACGCCGCGATGCGCACCGCCAAGCGCAGGCTCGCCAAGGAATCCCCTCCTCGTAGTCGCACAGATGTCGCGGCGGGGCGTACGCGTCACGCCGCCGTCGGATCCATATCGAAGAATAGACGACTGGCATGAAATGTAATCCGCCCAGCCGGATAAATCCCGGCACCGCGCCACGAAGCGTGCGTGTGTCGCCGGCGATGAACCCGCACGGCGCCAGCGCCGCGCGCCTATCGCCCGGCGCGGACCTCGGCGATGGCCGCAACGCCGTTTTCCTGCAGCAAACTGAGCGCCAGCGCGAACATGACCAGCGCCATCAGGGCATCGAGCACGCGCCACGCCAGCGCACGGTCGAAGAGCGGCGCCAGCACGCGCGCACCGTAGGCCAGCGCGAAGAACCACAGCAGGCTGGCGGCGGCCGAGCCGGCACCGAAAACCCAGCGCCCGTGCTCGCCGTGCTGGTTCGCGAGGCCGCCGAGGAGAACCACCGTGTCGAGATACACGTGGGGATTCAGGAAGGTGAAGCCGAGGCAGGTGACCACGGCGGTCGCGAGCGGAACGGGCGCCCCCGCCTCGACGTGCAGGCGCTCGCCGTGCCAGGCGCGCCGGGCGGCGAGCGCGCCATAGATGAACAGGAAGATCGCACCGCCATAGCGCACAAGGCTCAGGACGACCGGGCTGGACTGGATCAGGGCGCCCAGGCCAGCAATCCCGGCGCCGATCAGCAGCGCATCGGACAGCGCGCAGATCAGCGTGACCGGCAGCAGGTGCTCGCGCCGGATGCCCTGCTGCAGCACGAAGGAATTCTGCGCGCCGATCGCGACGATGAGGGCCATGCAGGCGAGGAATCCGGCCAGAAATTGGGTTTCCATGAAACGGGCTCGACGAAGGTTGTCGAGGCCACTCTAGCGGGCGAGAATCGATCAGAAAAACTAAACTTACTAAGTTATCGTTAATTTTTTTGAATCATGAAGATCGACAACGCCCAGCTCGCGGCCTTCGCCATGGTGGTACGCGAAGGCTCGTTCGAAGCGGCCGCGCGCAAGCTGCACGTCACGCCCTCGGCGGTGAGCCAGCGCATCAAGCTGCTGGAGGAGCGTCTCGGGCAGGTGCTGATCCGGCGCGCCAACCCGTGCCAAGCGACGGATGCCGGAAAAACGCTAGTGCGCTACACGGAAGAACTGGCGCTGCTCGAGTCGGAAATGCTCGGCATGCTGGGCGGCACGGACACCACAATGCAGGCGGCCCTGCGGATGCCCATCGCGGTCAACGCCGACTCGCTCGAAAGCTGGTTTTTCGCGGTCTTCGACGCGATGCCTGCCGAGCCGCCGATCAGCTTCGACCTGCGCGTCGAGGACCAGGACCACTCCGCCGCGCTGCTGCGCGACGGCACCGTGATGGCGGCCGTGAGCGCGAGCCCGGCGCCGATCCAGGGCTGCACGGTCGAGCCCCTCGGCGTGATGCGCTACCTCGCGGTGAGCTCGCCGGCATACGTTGTCCGCCATTTCCCGGCCGGTGTCGATGCTGCCACCCTCGGCAGCGCGCCGATGCTGCGTTTCAACCTGAAGGACGCGCTGCAGCAGCAGTTCATCGAACTCTTCACGGCGGAGACGCTGCAGCCGCCGACCCACATGGTGCAGTCGGTACATGGCTTCGTCGCGCTGGCGAAGCGCGGGCTGGGCTGGGGCATGGTGCCCGAGCATTTTGCGCAGTCGGCCATCGCGGCGGGCGAACTCGCCGAGATCGCGCCCGGCCACTACCTCGACGTGCCGCTCCATTGGCACCGCTGGCGCCTCGGCTCGCAGGCCCTGAATGCGTTGAGCGCCGCGGTGCGGGTGGTCGCCCGGAATGCCTTGCGCCAGCATGCGCGCGAGATCACGGAATGCGTGCTGTCACCCGACGGAGGCCGGCCGTCACCGTCGTCGTAACCAATCCGGCACGGGCGGCGTCAGGTCATCCTTAGCGTTGGAAATAACCGACTCCGACCAGTTTTCCATCCACGGTGCGGAAGTAGCTGTGCTTCTTTTCGATCTTGCCCGTGGTCGGGTTTCGCCAACTGTAGTCGAGTTCGCCCTCGCCCTTCTTCGCTGCGAGCCTGACCATCTCGGTGCCGACAGGCTTGCCGTTCGGGTCGCGCACCTCGAAGCCGTTGCTGCCAACCAGCGCAGGGGTGGCGCCGTGCGCAAGAAAGCGGCCATCCGCCGTGTCGATGACGAAGACGTACAGGTCGTCATGGACGAATGGTCCGTCGAGACGCTGGAACTGAGCCAGCGCGCCCTTCACATCCGCCGTCATCGCCTTGACCGCATCCTTGAGCATGGCCCTGGCCTGCACCGGCGTGGCACGAGGCGGGTAGAAACCGACGGCGACGACGATCTCGCCGACCTTGCGGAACATTGTCACCTTCGGCTCGCCGCGGCTGTCGGCGGGATTGAACCAGCGGTACTCGACCTGTCCGCTCCCCTTCGCTTTCGCCAGTTCGATCATCTCGCGGAAGAACGCCTTGCCTTCGATGTCCGTGTAGTCGAGCACGTTGTCGCCAATCAGCGCAGCCGACGATCCACCGCTTGCAAGGAAGCGGCCATCCATGCGCACGGCGTAGGCGTAAAGGTCGCGATCGACAAATGCCGCCTGGCGACTGAAGTCGGCGGCACCTTTTTCGCCCGTTTGCTCGATGTGCCTGACCGCGCGTTCCAGCAGCGCGGTGGCACGCTTGCCGAGTTCGCTGTCGAACAGGCGGATCGATTCGGCGTCGGCCGCGCATGCGGCTGACGGCAGAACGCCCGTACCCAGGGCAAGGCCCAGCGTGAGAACGAGTACGCGGACGGGAGCAGACATCGTCGAACCTCTTGAGAATTCTGTTTCGGTTGTTGTGTGCGCCCGGCAACGCAGGAGTGCGCGATGCACTCCTGCGTTGCCGGGCGGGAGGGACTCGCTCAGTAGCCGAGCATCTGCGGCAGCCACAGCGAGAGTTGCGGCACGAAGGCAATCAGGAAGATCGCAGCCGTCGAGGCGAGTACGAAGGGATGGATGCGCCCGACGATTTCTTCCACTGTCGAGCCGCCGATACCGGATGCGACGAACAGGTTCTCGCCCAGCGGCGGGGTCTGGAAGCCGACCGACAGCGTGCAGATCACGACGATGCCGACGTGGGTGGGGTCTGCGCCCATCATGTACATCACCGGCAGCAGCACCGGCACCAGGATCATGATCGCGGCGAGCGTTTCCATGAACATGCCGACGAAGAGCAGGAACACGATGATCAGCGTCCAGATCATGTAGACGTTGTCGGTGACACTCAACAGCGACTCCGCGATCGTCGCCGGGATGCGCTGTTCGACCAGCAGACGCCCGAACACCACTGCCGCGAACAGGATCAGCAACACCCGCCCGGTGATCCACGTCGTAGTCTTCAGCGAGTTCAGGATCGCGGCGAACTTGAGCTCGCGATGCAGCACGAGACCGACGAAGAGCGTGTAGAAGATCGCGACGATGGCCGACTCGGTCGGCGTGAACAGGCCGGTATAGATGCCGCCAAGAATGATCACCGGTGCAAGCACCGACCATATCCCCCTGCGCAGCGCCTGGCCGATGTCACCGTACGACCATTTCTCGGTCAAGCCGCGATAGCCGCGCTTGTTCGAGATCAGGTAGTTCGTGACCAGGAGTGCGGCGGCCATGATGATGCCCGGGATGACGCCGGCAATGAACAGCTTGGGAATCGACAGCGACGCGAACTCGCCGTACTTCTCGACGGCATCGGACGGTGGCGCCATGCCGAGCGCCGAGATGCCGAAGATCACCATCGGGATCGACGGCGGGATGATGATGCCCAGACCGCCCGAAGCGGCCGTGACCGCCGAGGCGTAGCTGCGTTCGTACTTGCGGTTGACCATCGCGGGGATCATCAGCATGCCGACCGCGGCGGTGGTCGCCGGCCCGGAGCCCGAGATCGCGCCGAAGAACAGGCAGGCGAGCACCGTCGCCGCACCGAGGCCGCCGGTGATCGGCCCGGCCAGGGTTTCGGCGATGTCCACCAGCCGCTTCGATATGCCGGCGGCCTCCATCAGCGCACCGGCGAGCACGAAGGCCGGCAGCGCCATCAGCGGGAAACTGCCCACCGACGTGAAGGCGATCTGCACGAAGGCGATGGGATTCTTCCCCAGCACCAGGAAGGCGACCATCGCCGCGCCGGCCAGCGACACCGTGATCGGCGCACCCAGCAGCAACAACGCAAAGAAGCCGCCGAACAGGATTTCTACCACATATGCTTCCATCGTTTTTCTCCGCGGACGATCCGTGTCAGGCATTCGCCGCGGCGGCGGCACGCTTCAGGCTCTCGAGTTCCTCGGCTTCCGGATCGAGAATTTCGACGCCCTTGAACAGCGACAGGTAGTTGTTCCACACGATGCGGATCGACATCAGCGTGAAGGCGATCGGCAGGATCATGTAGAAGTACTTCATCGGCAGCCCGATGGTCTGCGACTTCCAGAACAGGTTCATGCGATTGAAGACGAAGTCGTAGCTCAGGAAGGCGAAATAGAGGTTGAAGCCGACCCACAGCAGGTCGGCGATCGCCTCGCTGACTTTCTTCACGATCGGCGGAAAGAACTTGAAGTGGAAGGCCACGCGGTTGTGCGCCGACATCTTGGCCGCCACGCAGGCACCAAGGTAGGCAAACCAGACGAAGAGATAGGTTGCGAGTTCTTCACCCCAGGGCAGCGAGTACTGGAAGAACTGGCGCAGCAGGATCTGAACGAAAAGCAGCACGACGAAGAACGCGAGCAGCGCCTCGCACAGATACTCTTCGATGTTGCTGATGAATTTGAGGAAGATGCGCCCTACGGCCATGACAAACTCCAGAAGATCCGGTGCGCCCGATTACGCCGGGACGGCCCCTGCCGCCAGCTGGAGTCGTCCGGAATCGTAGCGACGTGTTGTGCGCGCGATCGGCGGACGTCGCGGCTCAGGCGTCGGCATGCGGCATGAGCCGTGGCTCGTGCACCGCATGCCTTGCTGCCGGAAGCCGCCTCCGCCCGCGGTGGTTCAGCGGCCGAGCACCTTCTGCGCGCGGTCGAGCTTTTCCTTGCCGCCAATGCTCTTGTAGAACTTCGGCCACACTGCGGTGGTCGCCTTCGCGATCCACTCCTTCTCGCCGTTGGCCGGGTCGGTGATCTGCATGCCGCGCGCCGCGAGATCCTTCTTGATCTTGTCTTCGGTTTCGAGCAGATACTTGAAGCTGTGCTCGGTGGCTTCCTGGCCGGCTTCAAGGATCGCTTTCTGCACCTCGGGCTTCTGCGACTTGAAGACCGACTCGCTGACCACCAGCGGCTCGAGCGAGAAGATGTAGCGGATGTTGGTGATGTACTTCTGCACCTCGTAGAACTTCATCGCCGAGACGGTGATGTAGGGGTTGTCCTGCCCGTCCACGACGCGTTGCTGCAGGCCGGTGAAGGTTTCCGACCACGACATCGGGGTCGGGTTGATGCCCCACGCCTGATAGGCCGAGATCATGATCTCGTTCTTCGGTACGCGGATCACCAGGCCCTTGAGATCTTCCAGCGTCTTGACCGGCCGCTTCGAATTGGTGAGCACGCGGAAGCCCGAGTAGGCCCAGCCGACGATGCGTACGCCGGCATCGCGCACCGTGTTGTCGGTCAGCTCCTTGCCGACTTCACCCAGGGTCAGCTTCTTCGCTTCATCGGCGCTCTGGATCAGGTAGGGCATCGTCAGCAGGCCGACCGTCGGCGAGAACGGGGTGATGTTGTTCACCGCCAGGATCGAGAAATCCAGCGTGCCCATCGCGGCGTTGTTGATCGTGTCTTCCTCGCTGCCGAGTTGCCCGTTGGGGAACAGGTCCACCTTGTGCTTGCCGCCGGTCTTCTGCTGGAACAGCTTGGCGAAAGTCGTGCCGAGCTCCCACTGGGTGCCGCCGGCGGCGTCACCCACGGCCATCTTGAAAGTCTCGGCGACCGCTACAGGCGCGGCCACCAGCAGGCTGGCGGCAGTGACGAGCGGCATCAGTACGTTCTTGCTGAATTTCATTTCTGTCTCCTCGATCTCATTATGTTTTGGCAGGTCTTGCTGCCGAGGGGTATCAAGGTGCTGCTTCTTACAACGGCTTGTTACAGGACTTCGTCCTTGAAGTGGTACCAGCGGTACAGCCACCACTGGCCGAAGCGGCGGAAGGGCGCGAACATCTCCGCTTCGACCATCTCGCGCACGTTCGGGAAGGGCAGTTTCGAGCGGAAGATCGGCAGCTCCGGCGTACGGATGCCGGCGATGTTCTCCGCCAGCCGCCGGCCGGCCTGCGCCGAGTACATGACGCCGTTGCCGCCGTAGCCGAGCGCGTAGTAGATGGTTTCCTTCGGGTCCGGCTGGTAGATGCGCGGCATCATGTCGTGGCTCACATCCACCCAGCCCCACCACGAGTAGTCGATCTGGATGCCTTCGAGCGCCGGGAACTTGCGGTGCAGGTCGCGGATCAGGAACTGCTTGTACTTGTCCTCGGGCGCGTCGCGGCCGGTGATCGCACTGCGGCTGCCGATCTGCACGCGGCCGTCGGGCATCAGGCGGTAGTAGTGGCGCAGGATTCGGGTGTCGGTGATGACCTGGGTCGTGCGGAAATTGCACGCGTCGATTTCGGCCTTGGTCAGCGGGCGGGTGACGATGGAGTTCGACAGGATCGGCAGCAGGCGATTCTTCAGCTCACGGTGGAGGCCGTTCGACGTGTAGCCGCCGGTCGCGATGCCGACCGCGCGGGCGCGTACGATGCCGCCGGGGGTGCGCAGGTAATGCACGCCGTTCTTCGTCTCCCAGCCCATCACCGGGCTCGCGGGGTGCACCTTCACGCCCATCGCGCGCGCCTTCTTCAGGTAGCCGAAGGCGAGCTTGCCGGCATGGATGCCGATGCCCTCGGGCTCGTGCATCGCGCCCGCGGCTTCCTTGTCGTCGACGTATTCGCGCTTCACGGTGTCGGCGTCGAGGATGCGCGCGTCGTACTTGAAGACCTCGCGCAGGAGCTTCGCTTCCTTCTCCAGCACCGGCATCACGCGCGGCTTGTGCGCGATGTAGAGATGGCCACCGGTCTGCGGCTCGCAGTCGATGTCGCGGATCATGTCCTTGAAGTACGCCATCGCGTCGCACACTTCCTCGTGCAGGCGCAGCGCGGTGTCGAGGCCGTAGCGCTCGATCCACTGCGAGCGCTTGAGCCGCCCCGAGGCGCACTGGGCCTGGCCGCCGTTGCGGGTGCTGCAACCCCAGGCCGTGCGGTTGGCCTCCAGCACCGTCGCCTTGATGCCGTGCTTCTCGGCAAGCGCGATCGCCGCGGTGAGCCCGGTGAAGCCGGAGCCGATGATCGCGACGTCGACGTCGATGTCGTGCGTCACCGGGCCGTCGTCGGCGGGCGGCTCGCCGGCGGTGCCGATCCAGTAGGTCGGCGCGTAGTCGCGCCCCTGCCCCGGCGTCACCGCTACGAGCGGGTCGTACGCCGGATCGTAGGCCTGCACCGGCGCGGTGGCGCGTCCGCTGGTTACGATCCGCTTCTCTGCAATGGCTTCCATGTCCCGACTCCTGATGTCCCGGCGGATCCGCTTAGCTGCCGACCTTGGCGACCGGCGGGCGGTCCTTGCGGTAGGCGTTCTTGACCGCGATCTTGCCGTCGCGGAAGGTGAAGACATCGACCATGCGCGCCTCGATGCGGGTGCCGTCGGCCTTGGTGCCGCTGAAGGTCGATTCCGATACGCCGCGGTCGCCGCAGACGAAATGGTCGCCGTCGAGCCAGGCCGCATCGGGGAAGGTCTGCCACGCGAGCTGGAAGCCCGCGCGTACCGCTTCGCGGCCTTCGAAACTCTTGCCGAGGAGGTCGGGGCCGGCGACCGCATGGAATACGCAATCCTCGGCCATGAAACTCATCAGGGCCTCGATGTCGTGACGGTTCCAGGCGTCGGCGAAGGCCTTCAGCGTGTCGACGGTGGCTTCGCTGCGGATCGGGGTGGCGGTGAGGCTGCTCATGAAAGTCGGTCTCCGAAGATCTGATTTTTGGTTAATACGAAACGTTTTGTACCGTTTTTCGAAACTTGATTTACATTAGGACTGCGCCGATACGCTGTCAAGCAATATTTCGAATATCGGTACATTTTTCTATATTTTTTGAAATTCAACCCACTTTGCGCGCAGCGCTCACGCGATGCGACCGGCCATCGGCGACGACGGCGAGGCGGCAAAGCGGCGCGGCATGCGGCCCGCGAGGAAGGCCTCGCGCCCGGCCTGCACTGCCAGGCACATCGCCCGCGCCATGCGCACCGGCTCGCGCGCGTGGGCGATCGCGGTGTTCATCAGCACCCCGTCGCACCCGAGCTCCATCGCGATCGCGGCATCGGACGCGGTGCCCACGCCGGCATCGACGATCACCGGCACCCGCGCCTGCTCGATGATGAGCGACAGGTTCCACGGATTGAGGATGCCCATGCCCGATCCGATCAGGCTCGCCAGCGGCATCACCGCGACGCAGCCGATGTCCTCCAGGATGCGCGCCTGGATCGGGTCGTCGCTGCAATACACCATCACCTCGAAGCCGTCCTTCACCAGCGCCTCGGCCGCCTTGAGCGTCTCGGGCATGTTCGGGAACAGCGTCTTCTCATCGCCGAGCACCTCGAGCTTGCACAGCGGATGGCCGTCCAGCAGCTCGCGCGCGAGCTGCAGGGTGTACACCGCGTCCTTCGCGTTGAAGCAGCCGCCGGTGTTGGGCAGGATCGTGAAGCGGTCGGGCGGCACAGCGTCGAGCAGGCTCGGCTCGTGGGCGTGCTGGCCGATGTTCACGCGGCGGATCGTCACCGTGACGATCTCGGTGCCGCTCGCATCGACCGCGGCGCGGGTCTCGTCGAAATCGCGGTACTTGCCGGTGCCCACCAGCAAGCGCGACGCGTAGGTGCGCCCTGCGATCGTGAGCCCCGCCTCGGACGCGGCCGGCCGGACTTCATCGGGGGAGTCGTTCAAGTTCATTCCGTTCGCTCCTCATCTATTTGTTTTTAGCCGCCGCCGATCGCGACGACGACCTCGACGCGATCGTCCGGCTTCAGGATCCGGCCCGGCCAGCGTGGCGACGGGATCACCTCGCGGTTGATCGCTACGGCGACGCGCTTGCCCAGCAGGTCGAGGCTCGCGATGAGGTCGTGCAGCGTGCGGCCGGCGCGCAGCACATGCGCAGCGCCGTTCACTTCTATCGTTACGCTTACCACGGTCCGTCCTCCGTCATTGCGCCGCGATCAGGCGGGCGGCGAAGACCACTGCCAGCATGTAGGTGGCGACGAACAGCGCTTCGCCCGACAGCAGCACGATCGGCTTCCAGCCCAGTTCCGCGAGCTTCTCGAGCGACGTCTTCACGCCCAGTGCGGCGATCGAGATCACGAGGCACCAGCGCGACAGCGTCGAACTCGCCTCGACCACCGCGTGCGACAGCAGGCCCAGGCTGTTGAGCGTCGCCAGCGCGGCGAAGGCGACGAGGAAGAGCGGCAGGATGGGGGTCTTCTTGCCGCTGCTGCCATTGACCTTGCTGCGCTCGCTGTGAAACACCAGCGCAAGCACGACGACCACCGGCATCAGCATCGCAACGCGGAACATCTTCGCGAGCGTCGCCGCGTCACCGACCTCGGGCGAGATGATCAGGCCCGCCCCGACGACCTGCGCGACGTCGTGGATCGAGCCGCCGAGGAAGAGACCCGCCTCGCTCACCGACAGCCCGGTGGCCTTCACGACCAGCGGGTACAGCACCATCGCAACGGTGGAGAAGATCGCCACACCGATCGCGGTGAGCAGCGTGTAGCGCTCGGTCTCGCGCGTGGCGGGCAGCGTCGAGGAGATCGCGAGCGTCGCCGAGATGCCGCAGATCCCCGTGCCGCCGCCCGACAGCAGGCCCAGCAGGGGTGGCAGGCCGAGCACACGGGCGAGCAGCAGGCCGAAGCCGATGGTCAGCACCACCGCGCCGACCAGCGCGCCGACGCCGATCAGGCCCAGGTCGCTGACGTCGCTGGCGACAATGCGCGCCCCGAGCAGCGCGACGCCAAAGCGCACGAGCTTCTTCGCGGAAGCCTCGATGCCCGGGATGCACTTGTCGCTGTCGGACAGGAAGTGGAACGCGATGCCCAGCAGCAGCGCGTAGAGAAACTGCGGTCCGCCGTAATGCTCGGACACGAAGGTCGCCGCGACGGCAATCACCGCGCACAGCATGAAGCCCGGCATCAGCACGCGCACTTCGCTGAACATCGCGGGCGGCGCAACGGTCGTTTCAGTGGTCATTGGATCGGGGTCCGGTCGGGATGTCGGGCAGCGACGGGGTGACCTTGTGGGTCACCCCGCCTACTTCAGGCGCTACGGATCAGACGTAGTCCTTGTACTTATCGAGGAAGCGCACCGGCTTCGAGAGCGCGTCGCGGCGGAACGGGTCGCCCAGTTCGCGCGTGCACATGATCTCGATGATGCAGGTCTTGCCGTGGTTCATCTGCAGGTCGATGGCCTTCTTCAGCGCCGGGCCCACGTCCTCCAGCCGATCCACGGTGATGCCCTCGGCGCCCATCGCGCGCGCAATCTCCGCAAAGCTCTGGTTATCCAGCTCGCCCGCGACGAAGCGGCGGTTGTAGAAGTCCACCTGGTTCTTCTTCTCCGCGCCCCACTGGCGGTTGTGGAACACCACCGCCGTCACCGGGATGTTGTGCCGCACGCAGGTCATCGTCTCCATCAGGCTCATGCCCCAGGCGCCGTCACCGGCGTAGGACACCGCAGGACGGTGCGGCGCAGCCACTTTGGCGCCGATGATCGTCGGGAAGGCGTAGCCGCAGTTGCCGAAGCTCATCGCGGCGAAGAAGCTGCGCGGCTTCTCGAAGCGCAGGTAGCTGTTGGCGACCGAGTTGATGTTGCCGATGTCGGTCGACACCATCACGTCGGGCGGCATCGCCTTCTCGAGCTCGCGCAGCACCTGGCGCGGGTGCAGGTATTCGCCGCCGTTGAAGGTCTTTTCCTTGGCGTTCTCCTCGATCATGTCGAGGCTGAACGGGTCGCGCTCGTGCGTCCATTCGTCGAGTTCGCGCTCCCACGCGTCCTTCTCGGCCTGCACCTTGGCGAAGCGCTGCTCGCGCGTCGCGTCGCATTCCAGCGTGCGGCCGGTCAGGCGCGACACCAGCGCCTTGGCCGCGGCCTTGGCGTCGCCGCAGATGCCAACCGAAATCTTCTTCACCAGGCCCAACATCTTGTTGTCGGCGTCGATCTGGATGATCTTGGCAGTCTTCGGCCAGTAGTCCATGCCGTGCTGCGGCAGCGTGCCGAAGGGGCCGAGGCGCGAACCCAGCGCGATCACGACGTCGGCTTGCGCCATCAGCTTCATCGCCGCCTTCGAGCCCTGGTAGCCGAGCGGGCCGCACCACAGCGGATGGCTCGCGGGGAAGGAGTCGTTGTGCAGGTAGCTATTCACGACCGGCGCGCCCAGGCGCTCGGCAAGCGCCTTGCACTCCTCGACCGCATCGGCCATCACGACGCCGCCGCCCGAGATGATCACCGGGAACTTGGCGGTTGCCAGCAGCTCGGCCGCTTCGTTGAGGCTCGCTTCGCCGCCGGCCCCGCGGTCCAGCCGGCTGGGCTTGGGGATCTCGCAGGTGATCTCGCCGTAGAAGTAGTCGCGCGGGATGTTGAGCTGGGTCGGGCCCATCTCGCTCATCGCGCGGTCGAAGCAGCGGCCGGTGTATTCGGCCATGCGCGCGGGGTGGGTGACGTGGCCCTGGTACTTGGTGAATTCCTGGAACATCGGCAGCTGCTTGCATTCCTGGAAGCCGCCGAGGCCCATCGTCATCGTGCCGGTCTCGGGGGTCACGATCACGACCGGGCTGTGCGCCCAGTAGGCCGCCGCGATCGAGGTCACGCAGTTGGAGATGCCCGGGCCGTTCTGGCCGATCACCACGCCGTGGCGGCCCGACACGCGCGAGAAGCCGTCGGCCATGTGGCCGGCGCCCTGCTCATGCACCACGGGAATCAGGCGGATGCCGGCCGGCGCGAAGATGTCCATCGCGTCCATGAAGGCCGAGCCCATGATCCCGAACATGTCGGTCACGCCGTTGGCCACCATGGTTTCCACGAAGGCTTCGGACGGGGTCATCTTGTGCGGGCCGCTGACGACGGTGCGGCGGTCTTGTTCGCTCATTGCTGCTGTCTCCTTGTCGAGTATTCGCGAGGGCAAGATATCGTTTTCGGTACTTTTTGTTCCGATTTTCGATACTTGAGTTCAATGTACGTCGACATTTTCGAGACGTCAATACGAATTTCGTTTTTCTGAACTTTTTGTCTCTTTTTTTGAACTTCACTCGATCGCAGCACAATCTGCGTGGCGCAGACGTGAAAACGGCATCCGTGCCGATCGGCGCCGGATGCCGTTTTCCGCGGGTGCGGCGACGTGAGGCCGGTGGCGGCCCCTGCCCCGCCTGCGAGGGGATCAGGACTTCTCGAAGGCCTGGGAATCGATCATCACCGGTGCGAGGTCTGGTTTCGCCCTCCACAGGCTTTTCATGCCGTACAGGGCGAGCAGGATGGCCAGGCTCACGACGCCCAGCAGCAGCGGTGTGCGCTGCTCGGGGATGAAGGCCATCGCGACGACGATCGCGAGCATGCCGACGATCGCAACCCAGGTGAGGTAGGGGTAGCACCACATCTTCACGCGCAGCCGGCTCGGGTCTTCCTTCTCCAGTCGCGCGCGCAGGCGCAGCTGCGAGATGGCGATCGACACGTAGACGAAGATCGCGACCGTCCCGTAGGAATTGACGAGGAATGCGAATACCGTGTCGGGCGAGACGTAGGACATCACGACCGCCCCGTACCCGAACAGCGTGCCGAGGAGGATCGCACGCACCGGTACGCCGTTGCGGCTCACCGTCGCGAGGCCCTTGGGCGCGTCGCCGCGGCGCGTCAGCGCGAAGAGCATGCGCGAGGAAGCGTAGAGGCCGGAATTCAGCGCCGAGAGCACGGCGGTCAGGACGATTGCGTTCATGATCTGCGCAGCTGCCGGGATGCCGATCGCATTGAGCGCGCTGACATACGGCGTCGCCATCGCGGCGGAGTTCCACGGTACGAGACATACGACCAGCAACACCGAGCCGACGTAGAAGAACAGCACGCGCGTGATCACGGAGTTCGTCGCCTTCGCCACGGCACGTTCGGGCTCGGCCGTTTCGGCCGCTGCGACCGTGACGATCTCGGCGCCGAAGTAGAAGCCCGTCGCTGCAACCGCACCGGTCAGCACCGGTACGATGCCGTTCGGCATGAAGCCGCCGTGCTCGGTCAGGTTGGCGACGCTGGCCGTGGCGTCCGGCCACATCCCCAGCACGTACAGGCCGCCGAGGAACAGGAACACGACGATCGCCGCGACCTTGATCGACGCGAACCAGAACTCGAACTCGCCGAAGGACTTCACCGATCTCAGGTTGGTCATCGTGAGGGTCACGAGCAGCACCAGGCTGATGATCCAGGCGGGCACATCGGGCAGCCAGTAGCGCACCAGGTCCGCGCCGGCAACGGCTTCGAGCGCGACGACGATGACCCAGAAGTACCAGTACATCCAGCCCGTGAGGAAGCCGGCGAGATCGCCGACGGCCGGCCTGTCCGCCCAGGCGGTGCGCGCGAACTCATAGAAGGCACCGACCGCGGGCGTCGCGACGGCCATCTCGCCAAGCATGCGCATCACCAGCACCACCAGCCCGCCAGTGATCAGGAAGGACAACACTGCGGCCGGCCCGGCCGACTTGATCACGACGCCGCTGCCGACGAAGAGGCCCGCGCCGATCACGCCGCCCAGCGCAATCATCGTCATGTGCCGCTGCTTTAGGCCGTGCTGCAGCCCGCCCGAATTTCCAGATTCCGGTTTCACGTCCGTCTCCTCCGTTGGCGCGGCCATTTCGGCCACGGCAGGTGCTTGTCGTCTTGTTGTGCGTCCGGTTGCGGCCCAACCCATCCAGGCTGATGCACCGATTCGCTGTTTTGATCTGAATTTAGGATCAAGTCCCGACGACGTCAAGCTTTATTTCTTTTTTCGGAACGTCTTGTATCTTTAACCGGAACATGTCTATCATGGGATCGCATAGAACCCAAGGAGACTGCCGTGACGGAACTCGCGCTCGACACCCCGGACCAGCTGGTCTCGGTCCGCTCGCTGTTCGGAATCGATTCCGACCTGAAGGTGCCCGCCTTCGGCACCCGCGACGACCACGTGCCCGAGATCGACACGGCCTACCGCTTCAATCCGGACGTGACGCTGGCGATCCTCGCCGGCTTCACGCGCGACCGGCGCGTGATGGTCCAGGGCCTGCACGGCACCGGCAAATCGACCCACATCGAACAGGTCGCCGCGCGCCTGAACTGGCCCTGCGTGCGCGTGAACCTCGACGGCCACATCAGCCGGCTGGACCTCGTGGGCAAGGACGCGATCGTCGTGCGCGACGGCCGCCAGGTCACCGAATTCCAGGAAGGCATCGTTCCGTGGGCGCTGCAGCGCCCGGTCGCGCTGATCTTCGACGAGTACGACGCCGGCCGCCCCGACGTGATGTTCGTGATCCAGCGCATCCTCGAGCGCGATGGCAAGTTCACGCTGCTCGACCAGAACCGCGTGATCCGCCCGCATCCGTATTTCCGCCTGTTCGCGACCTCGAACACGGTGGGTCTGGGCAATCTCACCGGCATGTACCACGGCACCCAGGTGCTCAACCACGCACAGATCGACCGCTGGAACATCGTCGCGACGCTGAACTACCTGCCGCGCGACGAGGAAGTGGCGATCGTGCTCGCGCGCGTGCCGGCCAAGGACTACGACAAGGGCCGCCAGCTCGTCGCGTCGATGGTCGCGGTAGCGGATCTCACGCGCAAGGGCTTCGCCGCGGGCGACCTGTCGACGCTGATGTCGCCGCGCACCGTGATCACCTGGGCGGAAAACTGCGAGATCTTCCGCAATCCGGCGCTCGCGTTCCGGCTGTCCTTCCTCAACAAGTGCGACGAGGCCGAGCGCCCCATCGTCGCCGAGTACTACCAGCGCTGCTTCGGCGAGGAGCTCGACGAATCCTGGATGCGCGAGGCGGCGGCGTGAGCAGCGCGGGCAGCGCCCAGCAGCAGGCGCGACGCCAGCAGAAGGTCGAGGAACTGTGCGCGGCGACGCTGCGCGCGCTCAGCGGCCGCCCCGCCCTGCACTACCGCGGACGCCGCCTGTATGCGGGCGAGCGGCCGCTGCCCGTAAATGCGCCCCACTTGCGCGTCGACGCGGGCGTCGATGCCTTCGCCGACTGCCGCGCCTCGGCCGACGGCATCGCGCTGCGCCTGCTGCATTCGGACCCTGCGCTGCACGCGCGCCTATGTCCCGCCGACCCGGTCGAGCGCCTGGTGTTCGAACTGCTCGAACAGTTGCGCGTCGAGACCCTCGCGCCCGCCGACATGCCGGGCATGGTGCGCAACCTGCACGACCGCTTCCACAGCTGGTCGCGCGCCTTCTACCGCTCGGGGCTCACCGAAGGCAGCGTCGGCATCCTGCTCTACACCGTCGCCCAGATGTGCTGGTCGCGCCTGAGCGCGCGGCCGGTCCTGGAAGACACCGAGGACTACATCGAAAGCACGCGCATGGGCCTCGTCTCGGCCCTGGGCACGTCGCTCGCGGGCATCCGCCGTCATCGCGACGACCAGGCGGCCTTCGCCCCGCATGCGCTGGCGATCGCGCGTGTGGTCGGCGAACGCGTGCGCGCCGAGCAGGCGGCCGCCGCGGAGGACGAGGCCGACGCGCAGGATGAGGACCGCAAATCCGGTTTCGCGCTGCTGCTCGACTTCGACGACGCGGGCGAGGACAGCGACGGCATCGCCGCCGCGACGACGGGAACGAGCAAGGTGTTCGCCGACGCCGCCCTCGCCTACCGCGTCTACACCACGCGCTTCGATAGCGAGGTCGCCGCGGGCAGCCTGGTGCGCCGCGCGCTGCTGCGCGAATACCGCGAACGGCTCGACCGCCGCGTGGCCGAACAGGGCGCGAACGTGCCACGCCTCGCGCGCCAGCTCGCCGCCATCCTCGCTCGCCCGGCGCGCGACGGGTGGCGCTTCGGCGAGGAAGAAGGCCACATCGACGGCCGCCGCCTCGCGCAGCTCATCAGCTCGCCCGCCGAGCGCCGCGTCTTCCGCCAGGAAAGGCAGGTGCCGCAGGCCGACTGCGTCGTGAGCTTCCTGCTCGACTGCTCGGGCTCGATGAAGACGCACATCGAGGCGGTCGCCGTCCTGCTCGACGTCCTGCTCCGCGCCCTCGACATGATCGGCGTCACCACCGAACTGCTGGGCTTCACGACCGGCGCGTGGAACGGCGGGCGCGCCTGGCGCGACTGGATGAGCCGCGGCCGCCCGCCCCATCCCGGCCGCCTCAACGAGGTCTGCCACATGGTGTTCAAGGACGCGGAGCGCAACTGGCGCCGCGCGCGCACCGACATCGCGGCCCTGTTCAAGGCCGACCTCTTCCGCGAAGGCATCGACGGCGAGGCGGTCGACTGGGCGTGCAACCGCCTGCTCGCGCGCAGCGAGGCGCGCCGCATCCTGATCGTCGTCTCCGACGGCTGCCCCTCCGATGGTGCCACCGGACTCGCCAACGACCCCTTCTATCTGGACAATCACCTCAAGGAGGTCGTCGCGCGGCGCGAACGCGAGGGCGCGGTCGAGATCCTGGCGCTGGGCGTCGGGCTCGACCTGAGCCCCTTCTACCGCCGCAGTCTCGCCACCGACATGACGCAGGGGCTGGAGAACTCACTATTCACCGAAATCGTGCAGCTCATCGGCGGCACCTGGTTCCTCCCCCTTCAAGGGGGAGGGAGCAAACGTACATGACTCAACCTGACATCGCGTAATTGATTGTCGGGCTAATAATTCCGCCAATTTCGACAGGAGGAACACACGCAATGGCCAAGACCCGCATGGCCGTGCAGTTCGGCATGGGGACCTCGATCCGCAGCCAGGACTACACGCAGGCCGCCGCGCGCGCGATCCGCGACGCGCTGTGGCACAACTCGCTCAACGTGGCGAGCGCCTTCGGCTTCCCGAAGGAGGAAATGCTGATCGACGTCGAGATCGGCGTGCAGAAGCCGGAGGCGGTAGACACGGCCGAACTCGTCGGCGTCTTCCCCTACGGCAAACCCTCGATCAGGGTCGTGCCCGGCGGGCTGGACATCCCCAAGGCCGACGGCAGCGGCGTCACCGTGATCGCCAATGCCGCCGTCGTCGTGTCCTTCGACCTGGAGCGCAGCCATGCCTGAAAAGCGCCTGATTCTGGAAATGGGCACCGGCAACGACATCCTCGGGGGCGACTACACCAAGGCCGCCTGCCGCGCGGTGCACGACGCGCTGCACCACTCCGTGCTGTCGCTGTTCCGCTCGCTCGGCTACGACACGCAGGACATGCGCGTACAGGTCACGATCGGTGTGCAGCAACCGGACAAGGTCGACGCGGAGGTCGTGCGCGCCGAACTGCCACGCGGCAAACCCGAGGTGAAGGTGGTCTTCGGCGGCCTCGACGTGCATGACCCTCAGCAGGACACGACCCACGTCATCGCCACCGCCGCGATCGAAGCATGGCTGCCGATCGAACCCGACACCTGGCGGCTCGTCGCCCCCGCGGCGCAGGCTTGACCCGCGGTCCGGCGGCAACAGCACGAACTTCGTAGGGCGGGAGCAGCGCAGCGTATCCCGCCAAGATGCCGTGCGGTCAGCCTCCTGACGACCAGCGCGGCCGGCGGCCGTCCCACGCGCTCAGCGGTAACGCAGGCGTGCCAGCGCGTCGCAATCCTGCGTCGACAGCCGCAATCCCAGCGGTTCGAGGCGGCGCAGCGTCTCGTCGATGTCCCACGGCGCCGCGACCATGCGCTTGCGGCCGTCGCGGAACTCCGCATGCAGCCAGTAGGCATCGACGTCCGCGGCGTGCCGCAGGTAAAGCCGGGCGACGTCCTGCGGCCGGCTTTCCAGCCACGCGAGGCCTTCCTGCTTGCGCAGGCGCCCAAACATGCAGGCCGCCAATACGAAGCTGAGCACGGCAGCAACAACGACAACGAGTTCGGACATAGGGGCCTCCATCCACGCGCGACGAAACATCGAAGTGGAGGATACCGCGCATACAAGTTATTAGAGCCCCATATCGTTATTGCAAATTGCCATATAGCCACCGCAAGACGAGGCCGCAGCCTCACCCCGGCGCTCACACCACCATCAGTTTCTCGAATGCGTCGACGCCGAGCGGGCGATGGAACAGGTAGCCCTGGCCCATCTCGCAGCGCCGCTCCCTCAGGAAGGCGAGCTGCGACTCGGTCTCGATGCCCTCGGCGAGCACCTCGATGCCGAGCGCGTGGGCCATCTCGACGATCGCCACGATGATCGAGCGCTTGCCCGCCTCGCTCGCAATGCCCTGCACGAAGCTCTGGTCGACCTTGAGCTCATGTACCGGCAGGCGGTTGAGGTAGGACAAGGAGGAGTAGCCGGTACCGAAATCGTCGATGCTTACCGCGATGCCATGCCGGGCGAGCCGCTCGAACATCCGCGCCGTCCCGTCGATGTCTTCGAGCAGCGTCCCTTCGGTCAACTCGAGGCAGATCGCACCGGCCGGCACGGCCCGCTCGTCGAGCCGACGGCACAGCTGTTCGACGAAGCCCGGCTCGCGCAGCTGCTGCGCGGCGACGTTGATCGAAATGCGCGGGGGCGCCAGGCCGCGCATCCGCCACAGCGCGATCTGCGCCAACACCTTGGCCATCACGATGTCGTTGATCGACACGATCAGCCCGGCCTCCTCCGCTGCCGGAATGAAGCGCGACGGCGGCACGTCGCCCAGCTCGGGATCGTGCCAGCGCACCAGCGCCTCGGCGCCGACAAGGCGGCCCGCGTCGAGGCGATACTGCGGCTGATAGACGACGCGGAAGCGGTCGCCCTCGATCGCGGCCCGCAAGCCCGTGCCAATGCTCATGCGGGCACGCACCAGATCCTGCATTCCGGCGGCGAAGAAACGGAAGCGATTGCGACCGAGCGCCTTTGCCTCGTGCAGGGCGGTATCCGCGTGCGTCAGCAGCGCCGAGGTGGTGTCGCCGTCGGTCGGGGAGACGGCGATACCGATCGAAGCCGCTGCGAACACGTCGTGCCCCTCGATGCAGAACGACGCGCCCAGATAGTCCAGCGTGCGCGCGACCAGGGCGCGCAGGTCCTCCACGCTGCGTCCCTTGACGATCACGGCGAACTCGTCGCCGCCGATCCGGGCGAGCGTGTGTGCGTCGGCCAGACAGCGTCGCAGCCGGTCGGCCACCTGTTCGAGCAGCAGGTCGCCGAAATCGTGGCCGAGGGTGTCGTTGATGTCCTTGAAGTTGTCGAGGTTGATCAGCAGCACTGCGACGTCCGCCGGCGGACTGCGGTCCTGCGCGAGCGCGTCGGCGAGCCGCTGCGTGAGCAGCTTGCGGTTCGCCAAGCCGGTGAGACCGTCGTGCGTCGTCAGGAAGGCGAGCCGGCGCTGCAAATCGCCCACCGCGTCGCGGTCGCCGAAGATGCCGGTGTAGCCCTGCACGTCGCCCCCGACGCCCTTGACGACATGGATCGTCAGCCAGCTCGGACGGATCCCGCCATCCCTGCAGAGGTTCTCGATCTCGCCCTCCCAGCATCCCTCCTCGAGCAGGTTGCGCCACATGCGCTGGAAGAACGCGCGCGAGTGGCGACCGGAATTCAGCACGCTTGCCGGCTTGCCGACGAGATCCTCTGCGCCGTAACCGGTCATCGCCGAAAAGGCTTCGTTGACGGTCACGATACGTCCGCGCACGTCGGTGACCATCACCGCCTCACCGGCCCGCCCGCCGGTCCCGCCCATCGTGCGGGCCGCGGCCGCCTCCGCGACGACGATCGTCGGCGACGGGGAAAGCGCCCGGACCGCGGCAGCGACTTCGTCGATAACCGGCGCACGCACCGCCGGCTCGGGCAGCGACACGACGTAGCCCAGCAGGCGCCGCCCGCGGAACACCGGCTCGACCCGGTCGGCGAGCAGCCGCGCCGGCAGGAAGCGATCGGCCTCGACGTCCGCTGCCGCACGCCCGGCGACCGGGATGCGGGTTTCGGCGGTAAGGACGACCCCCTCCGCGGCAAGCAGCGGCGCCGCGCGCTCGTTGACCTTCACGAGCCGGCCGCGCGCATCGAAGAGCGCCACGCCGCACGCCGCGGAAAGCGCCGCGACACCCGCCTCGAGCAGCTGGAAACGCTCCTCCAGCTCCATCTGCGCAAGCCGGTTCTCGATGCTGTTCGCCGTCGTGACGACGAGCGGCAGCGAATGCGCCGAGTAATCCCGGCTCATCCCCGAGATGTCGAGCGCGCCGACGATCGAGCCGTCGACCGGATCGCGAATCACCGAAGCGGAACAGGTCCAGCGCTGTATCGGTTCGCAGAAATGCTCCGCACCGTGAACCTGTATCGGCTGCGCCAGCGCGAGCGCGGTGCCGATCGCGTTCGTGCCGATGCCGGATTCGCTCCAGTTATTCCCGGGCGTCATGCCGAATTCGCCGATCGCCTTGCGCAGATGCGGGTCGCCCTCGACGTCGAGGATGACGCCCTGGGGGTCGGTGAGGACCATCACCGTACCCGTCTGCGCGAGCTGGTCACGCGACTGCATCAGGAAAGGCGCGCTCGCGGCAATCAGCCGCTCGTTCGCGGCGCGCAGCGTTTCGAGATCATCGTGTTCCACGCGCGCCGGCGCCTCGCCGCGCGCCGGATCGACCCGCCCCAGCAGACAGCGCCGCCACGACTCGCCGATGACGTCCCGCAGCGCCCCGTTGCCGGCATGATGCGTTCCGACCAGCAAATCATGCCAGGCAGTCTTCACCTGCGGATTGTTCTCCGGCCGGGATAACCCAGTCCCTCGCACACTCGTCTCCTAGTGACTCGCGGACTCGACGGCCCGCTTCCCCCTCGCTCTCGGTTTAGCACCGGCCATGCCGGCCCGAAACCCTGTTGCGATCAGAAAGCGCGTCATCGCACGCGTAAGCCGGGAGGTGGGTGCGCCGCGCTAAGAGATCGGCACGATCGCCGGCAGGGCCGACATCACCAGATAAGCGCCGATCGCCATCAACAGCATGAAGACGACGCGGCGCATCGTACGGGTGGCGAGCGGCGGCGGATAACGGCGACCGATTGCGGTCGCGAGCGCCACGACGGGCACCGCCACGGCGAACAGCGTCCAGATTTCCGCATCGAGCCGCCCCTGCACGCCGAGGTAGAGCGAACGCGCGGCCGAGGTGATCGTGAACAGCAGCAGCAGGATGTTGCGCACGGCGACCGGGTCCATCGGCTGGCGATAGAACTGGAAGATCAGCGGCGGGCCGGCAACGCCGAAGAGTCCGCCGCTCAGGCCGGAAAAGAAGCCGCTCGCGGCGAAGCTGATGTCCGACGAACGTTCGTCGAGCTGCACCGGACGCAGCGCGAACCCCACGCTGCCCTGCACGATCACGATGCCGAGGATCAGCTGCAGCACCCCGGCCGCCGCACTGCTGAGGTATTCCAGCAGCAGCACCCCGCCGACGATGGCCGGCAGGCTGCCGAGCGTCGCCGCCCGCGCCGCGCGCCAGTCGATGCCGTGCATGCGCCCGGGCAGCGCGACGGCACTGTTGGCGAGCGTCACCAGGCTCACAATCGCGGCGACGGTCGCCACCGGCAGGAGGTTCATACCGCTGGTCGCTCCCATGACGATCATGCCCAGACCGAAACCCGTCACCGTCTGGAAATAGGTCGCCGCCGCCAGCACCACGATCAACGGCAGGGCCTCGGCGCTCATGTCACACCGACACCGCAGAAGCAGCCAGGTGGGCCTCGGCGGCGGCCTGCGCCTGCACCACCGTCACCGCGATCACGTAGAACACATCCTCGGCGCTGCAGCCGCGCGACAGGTCGTTCGCCGGCTTGTCCAGCCCCTGCAGCAGCGGCCCGATCGCGACCGCGCCGCCGACGCGCTCGGCCAGCTTGTAGCCGATGTTGCCCGCCTCGAGGTTCGGAAACACCAGCACGTTCGCCCGCCCCTTCACCTGCGAATCCGGCAGCTTGCGGTTCGCGATCTCCGCGACGATCGCCGCGTCGAGCTGCACGTCGCCGTCGATCGCGAGCTCGGGTCGCATCTCGCGCACGCGCTGCGCGGCGGCCACCACCTTGTCCACGGCCGCATGCTTCGCGCTGCCGCGCGTCGAGAACGACAGCATCGCGACGCGCGGCTCCTCCATCAGCAGGCTGCGCGCGCTGTCGGCCGCCGCCATCGCAATCTCGGACAGCTCCTCGGCATCCGGGTCGACCACGAGTCCGCAGTCCGAGAAGATCAGCCCGCCCTTCAGGCTGTGGAAGGGTTCGCACAGCATCATCAGGAAGAAGCTCGACACGAGCTTGAACGCCTTGTTCGGGCCGATGATCTGGATCGCGGTGCGCACCACGTCGGCGGTCGTGCGCACGGCGCCCGACACCGATCCGTCGGCGTGCCCCAGGCGCACCATCAGGTTCGCGAAGCACAGCGGGTCGAGCACGTCGCGCTGCGCCTGCTCCAGCGTCATGCCCTTGTGCGCGCGCAGGCGCAGCAGCACCCGCACGAAACCCTCGGTGAGATGCGAGCGCGCCGGATCGACGAGCTCGACGCCCGCCAGATCCAGCCCCTCACGGAAGGCGCACGCCTCGATCGCGGCGCAGCTGCCGACGAGGATGATCTTCGCCGTGCCTTCGCGCGTCGCACGTACCGCGGCCTGCAGTACGCGCGGGTCGTCGCCCTCGCTGAGCACGATCCGTCGGGGTTCCGCACGTGCGGTCTCGATGATGCGGTTGATCGCTTTCATTGCATTCACCAAAAAGATGCCGGAACCGCAGGGGTTGGGGGAAGACGCGGTTCCGGCCAGGTAACGGCCCCGTCCGGGTAAGCGGGGCCGTGGAGGGAAATACCAAGATGAAGCACCGCCAGCGGAGCGACGCAGGTCACGCGCCCGCCGACGTCGCCGCCCTCATGCCGGTCAGGCGCGGGGGCGGCAACACGCATCACAAACTTCAAATACAAACGTTTTCGATACGATTAGTTCCGTTATTCGAAACTTGATCGAACTTTAGATGCAAATTCGGGGGCAGTCAACTAACATTCTTATAAACCGGTACGTGGTGTATTATTTATCGAAACTCATCACAGCGAGGTCACCATGAAGATCACCCGCAACTCCGGTTCGGAGCCCGCCCGCATCGACGGCGACACCCCGACCATGCGGCTTTTCAGCCTGCTGGAAGTCATCGCGGCCAAGGACCAGACCTTCTCGCTGCAGGGCCTCGTCGAGGAAACGGGATTGCCCAAGCCCACGCTGCACCGCATGCTGCAGCAGCTCGAGTCCGAGGGCCTGCTGCACCGCGAAGGCGACGGCCGGCATTACAGCACCGGCGTGCGCCTGCGCCGCCTCGCGGAGAACCTGCTGCTCAACAGCACCACCCACGGCGCGCGCCACGTCGTGCTGCGGCAGCTGGTCGAAGAGGTCGGCGAGAGCTGCAACATCACGGCCTTCTCGGGCAGCGAAGTGATGTACCTCGACCGCCTCGAATCGACCGCGCCGCTGCGCTTCTACCTGCATCCGGGTTCGCGCGTGCCGGCCCACTGCTCCGCCACCGGCAAGCTCTTCCTCGCCCAGATGACGCCCGCCCAGCGCCGGCGCCTGCTGGCCTACGCGCCGCTGGAAAAGTTCACGCCCAACACGATCACGGATCTCGACGCGCTCGAACGCGAGATCGAGGAGGTCAAGCGCAACGGTTACGCGCTCGACAACGAGGAATTCCTGCCCGGCCTGCTGTGCATCGGCGTGCTCGTGCCGACGCAGCGCAAGCAGTCCAACATGGGTCTCGCAATCCAGGCACCGATCATGCGGCTCACGCGCGAAAAGGCCCTGCAGTTTCTCCCCGCCCTGCAGCGCGCCGCAACGGCACTCGCCAGCATCGAAGGAAACGAACCGGACGCGCAGGAGGCCGAAGCCTGAGGCCTCCCGCGGGCCGGACGGTCAGGATCGCGCAGCGCGACGACGTCGCACCTGCACCGCCCGTCGGCCCCAAACGAGCACGTAGTGCGTGCCCGACCACACGATGGTGACGAAGGTCGCCAGCGTCAGCACGGTGACCCACATCCCGCCGTCCACGAAGCCCGCACCGATCGCGAGGACGCTCGCGAGCAGCAGGAACTCCAGCGCCGTATTGAGCTTCGACACCGTGCTCGGCGCCATCTCCACCGTCCCGATCAGGTAGTGATACGCCAGCGCCCCGCCGACGATCACGACGTCGCGCGTGACGACGGCAGCGGCGAGCCACCACGGCAGCCGCCCGTCGAAGGCCAGCAGCAGCGTCACCGTGAGCATGGTCAGCTTGTCGGCGACCGGATCGGCGATCGCGCCGAAACGCGTGCGCAGGTTCCAGCGGCGCGCGATCAGGCCGTCGGCGAGATCCGACAGCGCCGAGACGATGAACAGCGCCAGCGCGATCCCGAACTCGCCCTGCCGCAGCAGCGCGGCAAGCGGCAAAATCAGCGCGACACGCAGCAGCGTGATGGTGTTGGGGACGTTGGGCATCTGGCCGGACCACCGTGGGCTCGTCGCCCACATTATGCATGGGTCGGCCGACGCTCGCGCCGGATGCAGCGGCACGCTCCCCGGTACTAACGCACGAAGCGCCTGCTCTCGCGCACCACGTCGTCGAGCAGCGCCTGCTTGTCCGCCAGCACCTGCCTGCCTTCCTCGCGCGCGACCGGGTGGTCCTGGGCGTCGAACACGCTGTAGCGGAAGAAGGTGCTGCGCGTGTAGGGGAATGAGATCTTGTGCTCGCCGTCGAAGATGCCCATGAAGTCGTACTCGCCCAGCACGAGGTTGTCCGCGGTGTGATCGAGCGTATCCGCGGAGCTGTAGCTGCGCGAGGGCGCCGTGACGCCGAGGTATTCGAGCAGCGTCGGCGAGATCTGCAGATGCGAGCTGCGATGCGTGACGACCTGCGGCTGCTGGCCCGGCATGCGGATCACCAGCGGCACGCGGATCTGCTCCTCGGGGAAGGTGTTGCCGTGGCCGTGGCCCCAATGACCCTTTTCCATGAACTCCTCGCCGTGGTCGCCGGTGAACAGGATCACCGTGTTGTCGAGTTCGCCCTGCGCCCGCAGGTGGTCCAGCAGGCGTCCGATCTGCGCGTCGACGTGATGCGCGGCGTTGATATAGCGCGCGTGGATCGCGTCGATGTTGTCGCGCAGGTCGAGCTTCATGTAGTCGAGCTGGCGCAGGTAGTCCTTTCGCAGCGCGGTCTCCTCCGGGAAGGCGTAGGGCGCGTGGGTGGACTCGAAGAACATGAAACCGTAGAACGGCTTGTCGGCATTGCGGTGGTCGAACTTGCCGATCAGGTCGTCGATGTTCTGCGCGTCGCGCCGCCACGGCTCGCCCTTCTGCAGCTCCTGCAGGTTCGCCTCGGGCACGCCGGTGAATACCGTGTGGCGCAGCTCCGGGTAGTCGAAGCTCTGGCTGGTGTGGATCGCGAGCTGGTAGTCGTGGTCGCGCAGGAAGTTCATCAGGGCGGGGGCGACGCGCTGGCGCTCGAAGCTGTACCAGTACGGCGCATACAGGCCGTAGAACATCGAAAACAGGCCCATGCGCGTGCGGTTGCCGCCACTGTAGTGCTGCTCGTAGCGCGTCCCCTGCTGCGAGAGCTTCCACAGGTTGGGCGTGATCTCCGGGCTCAGCAGATCCCAGCGGAAGGATTCGCCGACCAGCATGACGAGGTTCGGCCGCTTCGCGACCGCCTTCGCGGGGAGATCGTGGCCGGGATAGTCGACGGTGCCGCCCGCGAGACGCAGCTCCTTCACGGCGGCCTGTTCGATGCCCATGCGCTTGAACACCTTGCGCGCGCCGGTGTGCAGGTGGAAGGGGATCGCCTCGGCCGCCTGCAGGTAATCCTCCTTGCCGACGTGCTCGCTGTAGGCATACACCACCTCCTCCACCGAGAGCACCGAGAACAGCACCATCATGGACGCGACCAGGGTGCGCGGCGACGGCGCCCAGCCATGCGTCGCGTGACGGTACAGCAGCACCAGCGCGACGCCGCACAGGACCGGGAAGACGGATACCTGCATCGCCAGCGAGCGCGTCGTCGCCTCGGTCGCGCCCAGCGCCTCGATGCCGCCCGGCGTCGTGAGCAGGTTCCACACGAAGGCGTTGAAATGGAACTGGTACAGGTCGTACAGGCGGTAGTCGGCAAAGATCGCCAGCAGCACGGCGCTGCCGCCGACGAAGGCCAGCGCGTAGGGCACCTGCACCCGCCAGCCGGGGACGCTGCGCAGCAGCCGGCCCAGCACCGAGCTGAGGATCCACAGCGGCGCAACGTACAGGGCCGCGTAGCCGGCCGTCGCCGCGACGAGGAACATGCGGGCGCCGGCCGACGCCACTTCGGCATGCGGCCAGAAGAGCGCGATCATCGCGAAAACCGCGGCGTAGAGCAGCGCATAGTAGCGTCGCAGCACGAGCTGGGTCTGGGTGAAGGACATGTAGGGTTTCCCGGTGCGAGGTTCGGACGGTTTCACAATCGCGGCAGGATGACGCCGGGGCCGTCAAACACCCGTCGAGCACATGTCAAGACATCGTGAAACCCGCCCGCCCCGCACCGGCGGGCCGCACCCTATCCCGCGCGTGCCGCCAGCAAGGTCAGCGCATGCAGCAACAAGCCGATCGCCCCGCCCACCAGCGTGCCGTTCAGGCGGATGAACTGCAGGTCGCGGCCCACGCTCAGCTCCAGCTCGCGCACCAGGTCCTCGTCCTTCCAGCCGCGGATCGTCGACGCGATGTGATCGGCCAGCCCGTCGCGGAAATCGTCCGCGAGCGCAACGACGGCCGACTGCAGGTGGTCGTCGAGCGAATCGTGCAACGCCGGATTGGTCGCGAGCGTCGCCCCGAAGGCCATCGCGGCGCCGCGCAGCCGGGTCGCGAGATGCGAGTCGGCGCGCTGCAGGTCGCTGCGCAGCCAGGTCTTCATGTCGTCCCACAAGCCGTTCAGGTACTCGCCCATCGCCGGGTGCGCGAGCATGTCGCGCTTGGCGGACTCGATGCGCGCCGCCAGGTCCGCGTCCGTCTTCAGGCGCCCGATGAACTCCGCGACCGATTCGTCGAACGCCTGCCGGCGCGGATGCCGCGGGTCGTCGCCGATGTCGTGCAGCCAGCCGTTGATGCCGCGCACGATGCTCCCGGCGATGCGGCGCGAGAATTCCTCGGTGTCGGTCACGAGGCCCACCGTCCGCAGCACCTTCGGATATTCCTTGCCCGCCACCTCGACGATCATCGCCGCGAACGCCGCCTGCACGTCCGGGTCGTCCAGCCATCGCGCCAGACGCGCGAGCGCGGCGTCCAGCACCTCCTGATGGCGATCGTCGGCCGTCAGCGCGTCGAGGATCTTCCCCGACATCGCCGACAGGTCGAGGTCCTTCAGCCGCCCACGGATCGCCGCGGCGAGAAAGCGCCGCACGCGCGCATCGTCGATGAAGTCCAGCCAGCCCGCCAGCGCCGACGCGAGCTTGCCGGCCATCAGCGCCGCATTGTCCGGCTGCTGCAGCCAGAGCGCGAGGCGGCCGGCCGGATCGAAGGCGCGCAGCTTGCGCACGATGGTGTCGGTGGCGAGGAACTTGTCGCGGATGAAGGTCGCCAGGTTGCCGGCGATGCGGTCCTTGTTGGCCGGAATGATCGCGGTGTGCGGGATCGGCAAGCCGAGCGGATGGCGGAACAGCGCAACGACGGCGAACCAGTCGGCGAGCGCGCCGATCATCGCCGCCTCGGCGAAGGCCGCGACCCAGGCCCAGATCCCCGCGCCGTGCTGCAGGCGCGCGAGCACGAACAGCAGCGTCACCGTCACGAGCAGCGCCAGCGCCACGCGCTTCATCTTCGCCAGCTCGCGGGCCTTGACCACGGCCGCAGACGCGCTCATTCCGCCCACTCCGGCCCGAACCCGGAACAAATTTTCACAGTCGAGGAAAGCACGCCTGCCATACTTCCGCGCTCCATGCTCCGCACCATGCATTCAGCTTACACGCGCAAGCGCCGCACCGGACAGCAGCGCGGCTGCGCGGCCCCGCAGCGGATCACGCCGCCCCCCTTCCGTGCGTCGCGCGCCGCGCGCCATTCGTCAGCGGTGTAGTTGTAACAGGAGTCCCTTCACGCTACATAGCGAAGGCCGCAGGCCGCGCCCAACATGCTTATCGGGTCAGCGTCGCCGACACCGGGGCGGCAACCCCGGGGTTGCCGAAGCTCGGAAACATTTGCTTGCATTCTCGCCTTTACCCCCTCCGAATGAGGATTACACTAGCACTTGCAAATACGCGGGAATTTTTACCACGCAGATGTGTTCACAGTATGGGGCCCGACCATTCGCCCCGTGGCAGAAACGAACAGACTGCGTAACGGTGAGCATTTCCTGCATCGACGCAACGACGTCCCGAATTTCCCTGTAGAAGCCTGTTAGGAGACTGCACATGGCAACGATCACCCTCGCCCCCACCGTATCGACCGACCACGCCGACGATTTGGCGGGCGACATCAGCTCCACTACCGTCCTTTCGTCCTCGACGACGCAGATCACCCTCGGCCTGACCTATGAGGGCGACGACCTGCCGCATGCGAGCACCCTCGTCATCACCGGCACTTTCCCCGCCAGCGACCTGAGCGCGGGCACGATCACCAGCCTCGACTTCCGCGATGCCGGCAGCGCTTCGCTGATGCTGGTCAGTGACCTGTCGCTGTCGACGACGAACTTCAACGCCCTGCTTCTGAATGAGGAACTCTTCGAGGACTTCGTCGAGGACATCGTGCACGCGCAGTTCGGCACGGACTTCGACGACCACGGCGGCCACAAGGACAACGACACCTACAACGGCACCGGCAGCGACGACACCGTGCACTACGATGACTCCTCCAAGAAGGTGACCGTCAATCTCACCAACGGCACGTCCCGCGGCCAGGGCACCGACACGCTTACCGGCATCGAGAACATCGTCGGCTCGCGCGGCAGCGACAACATCACCGGCAGTGATCTCGACAACGTGCTCGACGGCAACGACGGCAACGACAAACTGTTCGGTCTCGCCGGCGATGACGAACTCCTCGGCGGCAAGGGTAACGATCACCTCACCGGCGGCGATGGCGACGACGACTTGCTCGGCGACAAAGGCAACGACCACCTCGACGGCGGCGCTGGCAACGACTTCCTCGACGGTGACGACGGCAACGACAAGCTGACCGGCGGCGAGGGCGATGACGAGATCCACGGCGGCAGCGGCAACGACAACATCATCGCCGGGAACGGTTTCAATATCGTCGATGCCGGCAGCGGCAACGACAAGGTCACCGCCGGTGACAACGACGACATCATCGACGCTGGCTCGGGCAACGACACGATCATGGCCGGCGCGGGCAACGATGACATCTTCGGCGGCGCCGGCAAGGACAACATCAAGGCCGGCGACGGCGACGACTTCATCGACGGCGGCGCCGATGCGGACAACATGGCCGGTGGCGCAGGCAATGACACCTACGTCGTCGACAACGCCAAGGACAAGATCGTCGAGCAGGCCGGCCAGGGCAATGACACCGTGATGGCGTCGTCCGACTTCAGCCTCGCGAAACTCGCCAACGTCGAGAACATCGAGCTCACGGGTACCGGCGCGTTCAGCGCAACCGGCAACGCCGGCGCCAACATCCTGGATGGCAACGCCGGCTCCAACGTCCTGACCGGCGGCGCAGGCGCAGACGTGTTCGTGTTCGACGACCTCACCGGCACCGACACGATCACCGACTTCGTCCACGGCACCGACGAGATCTGGATCGACAACAGCGTGTTCACCGCCCTCACCACCGATGGCGCACTCGCGGCCGGCAACTTCGTCACCGGTGCAGGTGCCGTCGCCCTCGACGCCGACGACTTCCTCGTCTTCGACAGCACCAGCGGCGCGCTGTACTACGACGCGGACGGCAACGCCGCCGGCGCAGCGGTGCACATCGCCAACGTCAACGTCGGTTCGGGCCTCGCCTTCGACGACGTCACCGTCATCTAAGCCGCATCAGGCTCACCCCGGGGCAAGCCCTCCCGCCGCATCCGGCGAGGCGCTTGCCCCGTTTCCGTTCACGCCGGCGCCGTCCTCAGGTCCCGCGCCCCTCGGTTGCAGTCTTCGCCGCTGCCGCGCCGCGGCGCAGCGACAGCACGATCGCGCCGCCGATGATCGCCGCCACGACGGCGAGCGACACCGCCGCCGGGATCTTGATCACGTCGATGAGCAGCATCTTCGTGCCGATGAACACCAGCACCAGCGCCAGGCCATATTTCAGCAGCGAGAAGCGGTCGGCCATGCCCGCCAGCAGGAAGTACATCGCCCGCAGGCCCAGGATCGCGAACACGTTCGACGTCAGCACGATGAAGGGGTCGGTCGTGATCGCGAAGATCGCGGGGATCGAGTCGACCGCGAAGATCACGTCGGAGACTTCCACCAGCACCAGCGCGAGGAACAGCGGCGTCGCGTAACGCACGAGGCGCCCGCCTTCGTGCCGCATGACGAAGAAACGCTCGCCCTCGAGATGCTCGGTGATGCGCATGTGCCCGCGCAGCCAGCGGATCAGCGGATTGTTCGCGAGGTCCGGCTGCGCCTCCGCGAACCACCACATCTTCACGCCGGTGAACAGCAGGAAGGCGCCGAAGACGTACAGGATCCAGTGGAACTTCGCGATCAGCCACACACCGGCGAAGATCATCACCGTGCGCAGCACGATCGCGCCGATCACGCCGTAGGCCAGCACGCGCTTCTGCAGTTCCAGCGGCACGGCAAAGAAGCCGAACAGCATCAGCCACACGAACACGTTGTCGACGGCGAGCGATTTCTCGATCAGGTAGCCGGTCAGGAACTCCAGCGTCTTCTGGTTCGCCACCTCGCGCCCGAGCGAACCGTCGAGATAGCCCCACAGGCCGGCCGCAAACGCGAGGGAAACGGCCACCCAGACTGCCGACCACGTCCCTGCCTCGCGAAAACTCACCCGATGCTGCCGGCCGCCGCCGACGACGAACAGGTCCACCGCGAGCATCGCCAACACGATGCCGAAGAAGCCCGCCCACATCCACCATGTACCAATCGTTTCCATGAGGTTCCCTCCTAGTCGGATCCGCCAGTCCGTCCTGTCGCGCCGCAGGCGCACAAAACAGAACGGCCCTTTGTCCAGCGAGGATGAAGGGCCGTGGATCTGACAAGGGGACCTCCGCCATCGCGGCAAAGGTCTTGCTCGCAGCCGTCAGGAACCGACTGCCCGGGCGCCGGGCAACCCCCGTGCGGGGACTGCCGAATTGACGACGCCGCGGCGGAGAGCTACTCCCCCTTGGGACGAAAGAAAAATAGAACGTCCGGCGCCATCAGTCAAGGGGCGCCGGCCGCGCTCCGCCGACGGGGAGCTCCAGCTCGACGGCGAGGCCCGGACTGGCATTGCGCGCCGACACGTGCCCGCCGTGGGCTTCGACGATGCCCCTGACCAGCGCCAGCCCGACCCCAGCCCCGTCGGCCGCGCTGCGGCTCTCGTCGAGGCGGAAGAAGCGCTCGAACAGCCGCGGCAACGCGGCGTCGGGAACCCCCGCGCCATGATCGCGCACGCTCAGCACGACGACGTCATCTCCCGCCGCAACATCCAGGGCGATCGTCCCCGCGCCGTGCTTGAGCGCATTCTCGATCAGGTTCTGCAACACCTGGAACAGCAGGTCGGGATCGCCACGCATGCTTGCCGGCGCGAGCGTACCGACAAGCGTCCTGCCCTCGGCCGCGGCGAGCGGTTCATAGAGTTCGAGGGCGTCGGCCGCGAGCGCGGCGAGATCCACCGGCTGCCACTTCGGTCCGAGCGCGCCGACCTCGATGCGCGCCAGACTCAGCAGCGCCGCGAAGGTGCGCAGCAACGCATCCGTCTGCGCCCCCAGCCCCTCGAGTCTTTCGTGCAGGATCCGGTCGGCGGCGGCGGCCTCGCGCGCCTCGTCGATCGCCCGCCGCAACGCGATCAGGGGCCGGCGCATGTCATGCGCGATCGCGCTGGAGACGTGCCGCGACGCGTCGACGAGTCGCTCGATCTCGTCGAAGGCGCGGTTGAAGCGCCGCGCCAGCGCGTCCAGCTCGTCGTTGCGCGCACTGAGGCTCAGGCGCTGCGCGAGGTGGCCTTCCTGGATGCGGGCCGCCTCGCGCGCCAGCGTCTCGAGCCGGCGGTGCAGATGCTGCATGAAGAACCAGCCGATCGCAGCCGCCACGACGATGATCAGCACTGCCGAACCCCACAGGCGGGTGGTCATGTGCGCCTGGTAGGACTCCAGCGGCGAGTGGCGCCCGACCAGCAGGCGGTCACCGCCGAACAGCACGAACACCTGCCCTTCCAGCGTGCTGCCGTCGGCCACGCCGACGTGGAACCAGGCCTCGTCGGCCACCGGCACGCCGTCGGGCCAGCCGGCCAGGTTGCCGACCACGACCCGCCCGTCGCGCTCGGTCAGCAGATACACGGCGTCGCGATCCGCTGCGGCATCGACGCGGCGCTGCAGGGCGTCGCGCAGCCCCGCCAACCCGCGCTCGTGAAAGTGCTCGTCCAGGCCATTGATCTCGAGCGCGATCGCCGCGCGCACCTCGTTGCGGATATGCCCTTCGGCCTCGCGGAACAGCGGGTAGAACAGCGCCCCGACGATCAGCGCGATCGCGGCCGGCAGGGCGATGGCGAAGCGGTAGAACGGGCTACCGAGCCAGGCGCGCAGCCCGCCCGGCCGGGTCTCACGCGACATCGGTACTCAGGCGGTAGCCGGCACCACGCACCGTATGGATCAGGGGCGGCAGCCCCGGCAGGTCGATCTTCGCGCGCAGGTTGGAGATATGCACGTCGATGACATTGGTCTGGGGGTCGAAATGGTAGTTCCACACGGCCTCGAGCAGCATCGCGCGCGTGACGACCTGCTCCGAATGGCGCAGCAGGAATTCCAGCAACTGGAACTCCTTCGGCTTGAGGTCGATCTTCCGTCCGCCGCGCGTGACGCCGCGGCGCAGGAGATCCATCTCCAGGTCGGCGACGGCGAGCCGCGTGTTCGGCGCGCCTTCCCGGGACACCGCCCCCCTGCGCGCCAGCGCCTCCAGACGGGCGACGAGTTCGATCAGCGAGAACGGTTTCACGAGGTAGTCGTCGCCGCCCGCGCGCAGGCCGGCGACCCGGTCATCGACTTCGCCCAGCGCGCTGAGGATCACGACCGGCGTCGCGACGTTCGACGCACGCAGCGTGCGCAACACCGTGAGGCCGTCCACACGCGGCAGCATGCGGTCGAGCACGAGGACGTCGTAGCTTTCCGTGGTGGCGAGGAACAGCCCGTCACGGCCATCGGCGGTGACGTCGACGATGTGCCCCGCTTCCTGCAGGCCCTTGCGGATGTATGCGGCCTGCTGCGGATCGTCTTCGACCAGGAGTATCTTCATTTGCTTCTGCGCGGTCCGGCGTCGTGGATCAGGCGGACGACCACGCCACCGTCCGGGGTGATCGCACTCGCGCGCAGTTTATGCCGGTCGGCGCGCGACAGGCTATCGATCGCGCACTCGGCCGCGGGGAAAACCGTCCGGTTTCAGGGGCACCTGCCTGACGCACGTGCGCCCCCGGCAGGGCAAGCCTCGACGAGGCGGCCGCAAGGCGCTCATGATCCGGACGGCGGCACTCACTGCCGCCGGACCATCTCGCGGATGATCGCGGAAAACTGCTCGGCGGTCTCGTGCCGCACGAAAGACGGGCCGAGCAGCGGCGGCAACCAGAAATCCGGCAGCACTTCGGCGTGATAGCGCAGCAGCGTGCCGCCCGGTTCGGCCTCGAGCCGCATCAGGCTCTCCATGCGCTTCACGTTGCCGCCAACGCCCTGCGCACGGATCTCGTTCGGCGGGGAGAAGCGGATTTCGCGCACCGATTCGAAACTCGTCCAGAACACGCCGTAGCGCGCGACTCCGGTCTGGTGCACGCGCATGAAGGATTCACCGCGCTCGGTCACCCGGCTCGTATGCAGGTTCGGCACGAAATCCGCCATGTGGTCGAAGTCGGTCAGAACCTCCCACGCCAGCGCCGGGCTGACCGGCGCGTGGGCGAGCATATCGACGGTGAAGCCGCCCGCATTGCGCTCTACCCGCACGTCCTTGTCCGCGACCGCGGCCGCGTCATCGATCGCCGGCGCACTCGGCACCCAGGACAAGGCCAGCATGAGCGGCAGGCCGCGACGGAGAAGACGGAACATGGCGGACATCCGGTCGGAAGGTGGGCGGCCCATGACAACAGGCAGGAGGGGACACGGGCAAGCGTAGTGGAGTGCCGCGGTGTGCGGCAGTGCAATCGCTTAGAATAGTCCAAAAGCGCCCGCCGCCCTTGTTCGCGACCATGAGACTGCTGCTGATCGAAGACGACCCGATGATCGGTGCCGGCGTGCAGCAGGCGCTGCGCCAGGACGGCTATGCCGTCGACTGGGTGCGCGATGGCGTCGCCGGCGAACTCGCTGCGCGCGACACCCCCTACGATCTGCTGCTGCTCGACATCGGCCTGCCGCGCCGTGACGGCATCGAGTTGCTGCAGCGCCTGCGCACGGCCGGCCACGCGATGCCGGTGCTCGTGCTCACGGCCCGCGATGCCGTCGCCGACCGCATCCGCGGACTGGATGCCGGCGCGGACGACTACCTCGTCAAACCCTTCGACCTCGACGAACTCTCGGCGCGCGTGCGCGCGCTGCTGCGCCGCCAGCGCGGCCAGGCCAGCCCCGTCCAGACGCTGGGCGCGCTGCAGGTCGATCCCGCCAGCCACGCGGTGACGCTCGCGGGCGAATCGATACGGCTCTCGGCGCGCGAATTCGCACTGCTGTCGGCGCTGCTGGAACACCCCGGCCGACCACTGTCGCGCAGCCAGATCGAGGAGCGCATCTACGGCTGGGACGAAGAGGTCGACAGCAATGCCGTCGAGGTGCATATCCACTCGCTGCGCCGCAAGCTGGGCGCCGACTGGATCCGCAACCTGCGCGGCGTCGGCTATTACGTGCCGGAGCGGCCATGAACTCGCTGCGCCGCACGCTGCTGTTCTCGCTCCTCGGTGCGCTGGTGCTGGTGTTCGCGATTGGCGGCATCGCGACCTACCGCATGGCGCACAACGAGATCGACGCGCTGATGGACTACAACCTGCGCCAGTTCGCGCTCTCGCTGCGCGACCGGCGCCTGGCGGGCCCGAACGTCGGCCCCCTCGCGCCGCCCGAGGAGTCGCTGGATCTGGTGATCCAGATCTGGGACGACACCGGCGTGCGCCTCTACCTCTCGCACCCGCACACGGCCCTGCCCGCCCGCGCGCAGCTCGGCTACACCACCGTCACGACTGCGGAGGGCGACTGGCGCGTGTATTCCATTCCGCTGCTCGACCACGTGATCCAGATTGCCCAGCCGATGGCCGTGCGCAGCCGCCTCGCCGCCCATGCGGCACTGCGCACGCTGATCCCGCTGGTGGCGCTGATGCCGCTACTGGGCGCGCTGATCTGGTACCTGGTCGGCCGCGGCCTGCGCCCGCTGGAACGGCTCGCCCAGGAGGTGGCCACGCGCCGCGCCGATTCGCTCGACGCCCTGCCGCTGAAGGGCATCCCCGACGAGGCGCAGCCGCTGGTGCGAGCGCTGAACGAGCTGCTGGAACAGCTGCGGCAGGCGCTCAGCGTGCAGCGCGCCTTCGTCGCCGACGCCGCGCACGAGCTGCGCACGCCGCTGGCGGCGCTGCAGATCCAGCTGCAGCTGTGCGAACGGGCCCGCGATGAAACGGCACGCGCCGCGGCGCTCGGGGAGCTGCGCACCGGGCTGGCGCGCGCGGCGCACCTGGTGCAGCAGCTGCTGACGCTCGCCCGCCAGGAACCCGGAGAGGGCGCGGCAGCGCAGCACGAACGCGTCGTGCTCGCCGACATCGCGCGCAAGTCGCTCGCCGACTACACCGTCCAGGCGCACGAGCGGGGCATCGATCTCGGCGCCGACCTGCTCGACGACGACCTCGCGGCGCGGGGCGACCCGGCCGCGCTGCGCACCTTGGCAGGCAACCTGATCGACAACGCGATCCGCTACACGCCCCCCGGGGGGCGTGTGGACGTGTCGGTGGGCAAGGGCGAAGGCCGGTGCTGGCTGCGCGTCGACGACAGCGGACCGGGCATCCCGCCCGAGGAGCGCGACCGCGTGCTGGACCGTTTCTACCGCCCGGCCGGCCAGCAGGAATCGGGCAGCGGCCTCGGGCTGGCGATCGTCGACAGCATCGCCCGGCGCCATGATGCGCGCGTCATCCTGAACGCCTCGCCGCTCGGCGGCCTGCGCATCGCGGTGGGATTCCCGCCCGCGTGACGCGCGGCAATTTAAGCGCTTTCTTAAGTTTGATTTAAGTCAGACGCCCTTAGAGTGACAACATCGTCCTGCTTCGTGCATGCGGGATGGGAGGAACCGGATCATGTCATTGCAGGCGCTCAAGTTACCCGTCATTACCGCGGCGATCGCCGCGACGCTGTGGGGCGGCTACGAAATCGGCCGCTCCGTCGACCAGTCCCCTGCTGCGGCCACCCCCACGGTCGTACGCAAGGCGGGCCAGCCGTACGCGACGGCGTCGCTGCCGGATTTCGGCAGCATCGTCGAATCCTACGGTCCCGCGGTCGTGAACATCAGCGTCGAGGGCACCGTGAAGACCGCCGCGCGCGGGCGCACGCCCTTCGGCCAGCTCGACCCGGACGACCCGTTTGCGGAGTTCTTCCGCCGCTTCGCGCCACGCGGTCAGGGCAAGCCGGGCGAGCAGATCACGCACGGCCAGGGCTCGGGCTTCATCGTCAGCACCGACGGCATCGTGCTCACCAACGCGCACGTCGTCGCCAACGCCGACAATGTCACGGTGAAGCTCACCGACAAGCGCGAGTTCACCGCCAAGGTCATCGGCATCGACAAGCCGACCGACATCGCGGTGCTGCGCATCGACGCTCAGGACCTGCCGACCGTGCCGCTCGGCGACCCCACGGACATCCGCGTCGGCGACTGGGTGCTGGCGATCGGCTCGCCCTTCGGCTTCGAGAACAGCGTCACCGCGGGCATCGTGTCGGCGAAATCGCGCTCGCTGCCCGACGAAGGCTACGTGCCCTTCATCCAGACCGACGTCGCGATCAACCCCGGCAACTCGGGCGGGCCGCTGCTCAACCTGAAAGGCGAGGTCGTCGGCATCAATTCGCAGATCTACAGCCAGTCCGGTGGCTACCAGGGGCTGTCCTTCGCGATTCCGATCAGCGTCGCGGCGCACGTGAAGGACCAGCTGCTCGCCCAGGGCAAGGTCACGCGCGGGCGTCTGGGCATCGCGATCCAGGATCTGAACCAGGGCCTGGCCGATTCGTTCGGGCTGAGCGTCGCGCGCGGCGCACTCGTGAGCCATGTGGAGCCGGGGAGCCCGGCGGCGGCGGCGGGGATCGAGCCGGGTGACGTCGTGCTGAAATTCAACGGCGAGGCAATCGCGTCGTCGGCCGAACTGCCGCCGCGCGTCGCCCTCATCACCCCGGGCAAGCCGGCGAAACTGGAGATCTGGCGCAAACGCAAGGCACAGGAGATCACCGTCACGGTGGGCGAGCAGCAACCCGAGAAGGTGGCGGTCGAAGAAGCCCCGCCCGACGACGGCGGCCGCCTCGGGGTATCGGTGCGCCCGCTGACGGCGGAAGAACAGAAGGAGGCGGAAACGCGGGGCGGACTTCTGGTGCTAGACTCGTATGGTCCGGCAGCCCGCGCCGGCATCGAGGAAGGCGACGTGATCCTCGCGGTGAACGGCAAGCACGTGAATCGCGTGGACGATCTGCGCAAGCAGCTCACCGACGCCGGCAAGCACGTCGCGCTACTGATCCAACGCGGCGACGCGCGCATCTTCGTGCCGATCGAACTGGGCTGATCCGCCACGATTGCCGACTGTCGCCCTGCGTCAGTGCCCCGGGGGACGACAGGTTGTCAGCCTGAGGGGCACCGCATGGACGGCCGGGCAGGCGTCGCCCCCCCTGACGCCTGCCCGGCCGAGTCCTGCCGGACGCGAGCGGACGGTGCGGGCAAGGCGCCGGCATGGCGAACCACCTTGCTCCCCCCACCCTGCTCCCGCCCGATTTCTCCGCATGTTCCTCGCCCGCATCGAAGCCCTGATATATCGCATCCTGCGCTTCGCCGAGGCCGGGCATCGCCTGCTGCTCGCCTGCGTCGCGCTGTCCTTCCTCGGCACGCTGACGGCGGCCTGGCCGGTGACGGCCGTGGTCGTGCCGGCAACGCTGATGGCTGCGGGGCGCTGGCGCGCGATCACCGGGGTGTCGGCGCTGGGCAGCGCGATCGGCGCGACCGTGCTGATGCTGGTGTTTCACCACCTCGGCTGGACGCAGCTCTACGAACGCTTCCCGGAGCTTGCGACGGATTCGTCCTGGGCGCAGGTCGTCGCCTGGGGACAGCGCTATGGCACCGCCGCGCTGTTCCTGATCGCCGCGTCGCCACTGCCGCAGACGCCCGCGCTGATGTTCTTCGGCGCGATGCGCCCGGACTATGCCGGCGTGTTCGCCGCGATGTTCGCCGGCAAACTGCTGAAGTACGGCGCCTTCGCGTGGGTGTCCAGCCATTTCCCGGAGCGCGTCGGCAAGTCGCTCGGCGCCCTGCTGCGGCGCGGCCGCAAACAGGGCACGGACAACGGCGACGTATAGCCCGCCTCAGGACTTCACGCCCGCCTGCGGATCCTCGATCTCCTCCCAGCCAGTGATCATCGCCTTGAGGTGGCTGCTCCAGGTGTGGCCGGTGGTGATCACATACACATGCACGACGAGGAAGGCGAGCATCAGGAAGGCGCCGACCGTATGCACGAGCGCGACGCCGCCCAGATCCAGCCCGAAGCCGGCGGCGTTGATCTCGTTGTAATACAGATACGCGAGCCCGCTCAGCCAGATCAGCGGGTTGATCAGCAGCTTCACGCCGAGGTAGGCGAGGCGCTGCAGCGGGTTGTGCTTCCGCAGCTGCGTCTGGCGGAACGGGTGCGGCGCGTGCGTGAAGATGCCGCTAAGGTAGTAGCGCAGCATCGCGACGAGGTTCTCGGTCGTCGGGACGTACTGCCGCCATTCGCCGGTCGTGAAGTGCCAGAAGATCGCGAACACCCACAGCGCGATCAGCGCCCACGCCGCGCTGGTGTGCAGTTCGCTGGCGTCGCCGTAGCCCAGCAGGGTGTAGGTGCCGTGGATCTCGAAGCCGGTGACCATCATCAGGATGATCAGCAGCGCCTGCGACCAGTGCCAGAAGCGTTCGAAGCGCTTGAAGATGTAGATGCGTTCCATGGTGATCTCTCCCTGCCTGGGTTCAGCCGTTGCGCCGCACGATGCGCAGCCCGCCATGCACCAGCGCGCCCAGCAGCGCGCCGCCTGCCATCAGCCAGCCGAAAAGGTCGATGAGGGGGTTGGCGTCACGGCCCGGGATGTACACGCCCCCGATCGCCTCGAGGCGTCCGCCCTGCATGTGGCATTCGCCGCAGCGCACGGCGTTTTCCTTCGGCGCGACCATGTGCGTGATCGGCCACGACATCTCGGTGCGGACGAAGTCCACCTGGCCCGAGAACGCCGCGCCCGACACCTGCATGCCGGTCTTGATGGCCCTCTCCCAACCGAAGTTCTTCCAGTAGGCGGTGTCGTCGTTGCCCGCGGTGTGCGGCGTCACCAGCGTGCGGTTCACCGGGTCGTAGGGCTGCACGCCGACGAACACCTTCATCGGCCAGATCAGCGACTTTCCGTCCGTCGCGCTGCCGCCGAGGCGGTTGATGCGCGTCACGCCCTCGCGATTGTCGACCGTGTCGCCGAGCAGCGTGTAGGTGACCTCGCCGTTGAACCAGCGGTATTCGGGCACGACATTCTCGCCGAGCACGAAGTCGCCCTTCTTCGAATCGTAGATCACCCGCCCCGCCTCGTCCTTCTTCAGCATCGGCTTGCCGTCGGGTCCCATCTGCCCGGCGGTCGACCAGTCCCAGCTCATCTTGGTCGCGACCCCGCCGCGCGCGATCTGCGGGATATGACAGGTCTGGCACGCGACGACGTCGGTATGGTCGTTGAGCTTCGCCGCATGCCCGCCGCCCCTGTGCGGCGCCTGGCCGTGGCACGCGGGACAGGTCGCCGGCAGCGAATCGTCCTCACGGCCGGGGATGTGCGCACCTTCGGTGTCGCGCGCGACCGGCGTGTAGCGGCTGCCCGGCACGTCGTGGCTGGAGGTGCGGTGGCAGGTGCCGCAGGTGAAGTCGAGGCCGGTGGCGTCCATGTGCACGTCCAGTTCCCTGTCCGGCGCGGCGAGCGACGAATCCATGTCGCCATGCTTGACGCCGTCGCCGCCGCCGCCGAAGAAGTGGCACGCGCCGCAGGTGTCGCGGCTGGTCCGGCCGACCTTCTGCGCGACCTTGGTCAGGTCCACCGCCTTCGCGAACTTGCCCGATCCCGGCGGGATCTCGGTGTCCTGGTAGGGCGGATGGCCGGCAAGGCCCGGCAGCTTGCGATAGCTCCCCGTCGTGTCGTGGCATACCAGGCAATCGACGTTTTCCTCGGCCGTGAAGTCGAAGCTCGCGTCCTTCCAGCCGTAGCCGACGTGGCAGCTGGTGCAGAAGGGGTAGTTCGACGGCACCGAGATGCAGAAGTTGTTGATGACGTTCTTCTTGCCGAGCGTCTGGTCGGTGGCGGGATTGAGGAATTCCCAGCTCCAGTGTTTGGTCTGGTGTACCTGCTGCGCGGCTTCGGTGTGGCAGATCAGGCAGGCCTTGGTGACCTCGGGTCCGGACGCGAAGCTCTGCTGCAGCTCCTTGAACTTGGCGTGATCGGCGGTGCTGGCCGTCGTCGCAGCGAGCGCCGCGCTCCCCGCGAGGGCACCGCCGGCGAGCGCGGCGGCGAGCAGTGTGGCCCGCCAATAGCGGGCAAGTCGATTCGGTCGATTCGTCTTCATGGCGATTCCCTGGTGGCTATTAACCCAGCAATGAATACGTGATGTCAGGTTCAGTGCTGCACGGTCGCTCCCTCCCCTTCAAGGGGGCGGAGGTGGGGTTTCGCGGAGCACCGCTCTGCGCCGCCGCAGCGGCGGAGCGAAGCGGAGACTCCCGGGCTGGGGATGGGTTATGCAGACGTGACCGAAACCCATCCCCCTCCTAACCTCCCCCTTGAAGGGGGAGGAACAAGGTGCCGCTGCAGACTGCATACACTTATTGCCGCGTTATCAGTTCTCCTCGACGATCGTGTAACTGCCGTCGCGCGCCCACTTGATGTCGGCGTTGAGGAAGAAGGTCTTCAGCGCCGGCTTGTACAGCTGCACCATGTCGTGCGCCTCGCCGCTGCGCCCGCCGGCGCCGCAGAAGAACACGATGGGCTTGTCCGCCGGCAGCTCGTCGATGCGCTTTTCGAGCGTATTGACCGGGACGTTGACCGCGCCCTTGAACGTGCCCGCCGCGAACTCGTTCGGTTCGCGCACGTCGATCAGCTGGATCGTGGCGGGCGCATCCCTGTAGATCTGCTCGAAGGACGCGACGGTGATCGTGCCGCTCTCCTTGCCGGCCTGGATGGCCGGCTTCGCGGCGCCGCCTGCCGCGGTCGCCCCGGCGCCGTACAGGCGCTCCCATTCCGGATAGCCTTCGGGCACCACCTTCACCTGCGTGTAGCCCAGCTTCACCGCCTTCACGGCCGAATCCGAACTCAGCTTGCAGCTCAGGCCTTCGCAGTAGAAGTACAGCGGGCTCGCCTTGTCGGCCGGCAGGCGGTCGACGAGCTTGTCGAACTGCGAGTCGGGCAGGCTGATCGCGCCGGGGATGTGGCCCTTGTCGTACTTGCGCTCCTTCGGGCGCGAGTCGACCAGCGTCAGCGGTGCGCCCTCGTCCATCAGCTTCTTCAGCTGGGGCACCGAGATCGCCGCCATGTGGCCGGCCTTGACCCAGTCCGGGAAGCCCGCCGCATACACGCGGATGTTCGTGTAGCCGAGCTTCTCGGCGCGGAACGCCGAGTTGTGGCTCAACATGCATTCCAGCCCGTCGCAATAGAATATCAGCAGCGTGGCCTTGTCCTGCGGCAGCTTGTCGACGAGCTTGTCGAACTGGCTGTCGGGGATGCTGAGCGCCGTCGGGATGTGGCCCGGATCGTATTTGCGCGCGGTCGGGCGCGAGTCGATGATCTGCACCCCTTCCGGCTTGGGCAGCACGGCATGGCGGGCGACGAACTCGGCATCGACGATCTGGCCGTACCAGCCGGCCTTCGCCTCGACGGCGGCCGGCGCATCGGCGGCGATCGCAGCGCCGCTCGGGAACGGGATCGGGGCGGCGCCCAGCGCCGCAAGCAGGGCCGCGAGGGCCAAGGTGCGTTGGAGTTTCATGATGGCTCCCTGAACGATGACAGGCGCCTGCCGCGGCGACTGCGGGCGGGCGTCCGAAGATGCTTCCAAGCGGGTGATCAGCTGCAGCTGGCCGGCGCGTCGCCGTCCTTCGCGCCCTTGATGACGAAGGCCTTGACGTCCTCGAGCAGCTCGGCGTCGGGCACGTCGGCGAACTTGTCGGCCGCCTTGTTCTGCGAGCGGATGCCGGCGCGGTAGTCCTTGCCGACGTACCTCCTGAGCGAGTCCTTGCCGGCGGCGTGCTTGTCGGCCTTGAGGTAGCTCTCCCACTGCGCCATCGTCATGGTGCTGGGGGCGATGGAGCCGCCTGTCTGGGCGGCGTGGCAGGCCGTGCACACGCTGCGGTAGTAGATGCGGCCGCGCTTCCAGTCGGCGTCGTAGGCGGCGGCGCCGAAACTCGCGCCGAGGAGGCCTGCAGCGAGGGCCGTGAGCAACAGTTGACGGGTTTTCATGACATGACACTCCGGTTTGCGGAAACTGTCTTCGCCTGCCCGTCGGCCCGCTTCCAGGTCGCAGCCCGGGGAACCCAAGGGCATACGAAATCTGGAGCCATTCTATCAGCATTAAATTCGAATTTAATTATTCTCTTATTTAACTGTGACCCAGGTCACTTCGCGGCGCGTTTTCCCGGCAAGCCCCCGGGATCGGGTGTAAACTGCAAAGTTTTTGTGCGCCGCAACGAAACCGCCCTCCCGGGCACCCCGGCGCAGCCTCGTCCGACCCGATTCATCCGCGCCAGCCAGCGTGCCGCGTGCCGTTCCTCCATGCGTATCGAACAACTCCGCCAGCGACTGCGCGACCTCGGCGCCAAGCCCTGCCACGAACAGGCGATCCTGCGCGCGTGGGCCCAGGCGCGAGCGCTCGACAGCGGCCGCAAGCGCGCCGACGGCTTCCTCTCGCCGCGCATCCTCGGCGCCCTGCCGGCGCTGGGCGACGAGCTGCACGGGCTGGCACGGGTGCTCTCGGAACACCCCGGCGAGGACGGCTCGGCACGCCTGCTGGTGCAGCTTGCCGACGGCCAGTCGGTCGAGAGCGTCCTGCTGCTGCGTGACGGCGTGTGCGTGTCCTCGCAGGTCGGCTGCGCGGTGGGCTGCACCTTCTGCATGACCGGCCGCGACGGCCTCATCCGCCAGCTCGGCAGTGCCGAGATCGTCGCCCAGGTGGTGCTCGCGCGCGCCCGCCGCTTCGTCAAGAAGGTCGTGTTCATGGGCATGGGCGAGCCGGCGCACAACATCGACAACGTGCTCGAAGCGATCGACTTCCTCGGCACCGAGGGCGGCATCGGGCACAAGAACCTGGTGTTCTCGACGGTGGGCGACCATCGCGTGTTCGAGCGCCTGCCGCAGGGGCGCGTGAAGCCCGCGCTCGCGCTGTCGCTGCACACGACGCGGCCCGATCTGCGCGCAGAGCTGCTGCCGCGCGCCCCGCGCATCACGCCCGAAGAGCTCGTCGCGCGCGGCGAAGAATACGCCCGCGCGACCGGCTATCCGATCCAGTACCAGTGGACGCTGCTCGCCGGCATCAACGACACCGACGAGGAGATCGACGGCATCGTGCGCCTGCTCGCCGGCAAGTACGCGATCATGAACATGATCCCGTGGAACAGCGTCGAAGGCTTCGGCTTCGCGCGCCCGGCACGCGCGCACGCAGAGGCGATCGCCCGCCGGCTGCACGAACGCGGCGTGCTCACCAAGCTGCGCCAGTCCGCCGGGCAGGACGTCGACGGCGGCTGCGGTCAGCTGCGCGCACGCAAGGTCGTGCCGCGCACGCCGGCCGTGCTGCGGCGCTTTTCCGCAACCGACGCGGATCTGCGGACGGACTGATCCGCGCTCAGTGCTCCTTGCCGTCGACGCGCGGCGCGAGCAGGAAGGGGATGTAGCGCCAGCCGAGGATCGCGAAGCACGCGGCCCACGCCAGGGCGGCGAGATGGATCCAGCCCGTGTAGGCGGCAGGCACGAGCTGCGGCAGCACGACGCGTGCGATGAAGGCGCCAATCATGATCCACAGCATCAGCTTGTCGCCCGCGTCGAACACGACCTTGCGCCCGGTATGCCCCTTCGAGATGCGCACCAGCATCGCGGGGATGATCAGCCCCATCACACCGAACGTGAACACGTGCACCGACAGGCTCCCGACCCAGGCCGGCGTCGCGCGCAAGGCCGCGAATTCGAGTAGCAGCTGCATGACGATCGCCGCATAACCGAGGTACATCACCGCCAGCTCGAGCCGGCGCATCGCGAGCTGCGGCTTCCAGAAGACCAGGCGCGCGACGAGCAGGAAGGCGAGCACGACCAGCAGCGCCCCGGCCATGGGCTTGGGCATCCAGGCGACAAAGACCAGCGACAGCGCGGTCAGCTTGATCGGATTGTCCAGCAGCGGATGGCGCAGGATCTCAACCTGGAACACGCCCTTCATGAACTGCGTCAGCGTGCGTTCGAGCATCACGAGGAATGCGACGCGAAAGAGCCCGATCGCCATCGTCACGCCGGACTGGAAGCTGTCGCCTCCCAGCATCAACAGCTTCGCGGCGATGAAGAGCGGCAGCGCGACGAGGAAGAAGTAGTTGTCGCGGAAGCTGTCCCGGCTGCGGTAGCGGATCAGCGTCCATAGCAGCATCGCGACGATGCTGCCGAGAAAGGCCGTGTTCGACAGCCAGAACAGCGCCGCGGGCCACGCGCCGCCCCAGGCCATGCCGATGCGCTCGAACAGCCACGCCGCAACCAGCCACATCAGCGCCGGGCCGTGATAGCCGCGGATCTGCACCCAGTTCTTCGACGCCGTCAGCAGGAAACCACCCATCACGGCCCAGCCGAACCCGAAGAACATCTCGTGCGCGTGCCACTGCACCGGTGTAAACCGCCCCGCGGGCGCCGGCAGGACGCCGCTGAACATCAACGCCCACAGGAGCGGCAGGCTCAGCCCCGCCAGGCACGCGAGGCTGAAGAAGGGGCGAAAACCGACGAGCCAGAGGGGGTGGGCGATAAACGTCATGTTCGGGACGAACGGCTCGAAAAATGCCAGCCGCGGGGTTGATGGACAGCCGATCTTAGGCAGGGGTCGCGCGCGCATCCTTGATCTCGGACATTTCCCGCCCAACGTCATTTTCCCGATCCGTTCGGCATGCCAGAATGCCGGCATCGGATTCGCCCCGGTACCGGACCATGAAAGACGCCTCATCCGCGCCAACCCCGGCCGCGGCCCGACCGAAGCTGCCGGCCGCGATCTGGATGCTCGGCTTCGTCAGCCTGCTGATGGACGTGTCGTCCGAGCTCATCCACAGCCTGCTTCCGGTGTTCCTCGTCACCTCGCTCGGCGCCGGCGCACTCGCGGTCGGCCTCATCGAAGGTGCGGCGGAAGCGACGGCGCTGATCGTCAAGGTCTTCTCCGGCGCGCTCTCGGACTACTGGGGCAAGCGCAAGCCGCTCGCGGTGCTCGGCTACGGGCTGGGCGCGATCTCCAAGCCGCTGTTCGCGCTCGCGACGAGCTCCGGCATGGTGCTCGGGGCACGCCTGATCGACCGCGTCGGCAAGGGCATTCGCGGCGCGCCGCGCGATGCACTGGTCGCCGACATCGCCCCGCCGCAGATGCGCGGCGCGGCCTTCGGCCTGCGCCAGTCGCTCGACACGGTCGGTGCCTTCCTCGGCCCGCTGCTCGCGATGGGGCTGATGCTGCTGTGGGCGAACGACTTCCGCGCGGTGTTCTGGGTCGCGATCATTCCGGGCTTCCTCTCGGTCGCGCTGCTGTTCTTCGGCGTGCGCGAACCGGAACGGCCGCCCGGAATCCCGGTCCTCAACCCGATCCAGCGCGAGAACCTGCGCCTGCTGCCGCGCGCCTACTGGTGGGTCGTCGGCATTGGCGCGCTGTTCGCGCTGGCGCGGTTCTCGGAGGCCTTCCTCGTCCTGCGCGCGCTCGATGCCGGCCTGCCGGTCGCCTACACGCCGCTGGTGCTGATCGGCATGAACGTCGTCTATTCGCTGACCGCCTATCCCTTCGGGCGCCTCGCCGACGGCATGAGCCACGCGCGCCTACTCGCGCTCGGACTGGTCGTGCTGATCGGCGCCGACCTCGCGCTCGCACGCGGCGCCGACTGGCCCTGGCTCGTCGCCGGCATCGTGCTGTGGGGCCTGCACATGGGCATGAGCCAGGGCCTGCTCGCGACGATGATCGCCGACACCGCACCGGCCGCGCTGCGCGGCACCGCGTATGGTGTCTTCAACCTCGTCAGCGGCATCGGCCTGCTGGTCGCGAGCGCGTTCGCCGGCCTGTTGTGGGAAAGCCTCGGCGCCTCCTGGACCTTCCACGCCGGCGCCGCGCTGGCGGGCGCGACGCTGCTCGCCGTGCTCATGCGAACGCGCTGAAACATCTGCGCAGATCCGCATCCGGCCTGCGTCTCCGAGGGGCCGGAATTTGGCCCCCGCGCGCCCTTGACGACCATCAATATCCCTTTCCGAACAAGCCCCTACAGTTGCCGCACGACCTGCCGTTAATGCAGGAGTCGCAGCCTTCACGGTGCGACGTTTCGCGCGTCAAGGGCACACCCGTCGAAAGGCGGGGCCGCAAATCCTCCGGGCTAAATCCTCCACGGACATGCTAGCGGGGTTGCCGTAACGATCACCGGATCGAGCGCTCTTGGCGTTTCACGCAGCACCAGGAGACGCGCATCATGCGACACTACCCCACCCTTCTCGCGATCGCGCTGGCGACCGCCTTCCCCCTGTCGGCGCTTGCCGAGGACGCCGTCCGGCAGGGGGCGCCGCTCACGTCGGGCGAGATCGCCTGGAACCGGGTCCATGTGCAGGTGAAATCGGATCTCGCCCACGCCGCCGGCTACACCGGCCGCGGTGCGACGGTCGCGGTCCTCGACACCGGCGTGCAGGGCAACCACATCGAACTCGACACCCAGCTCTCCGGCACCCGCATGTACGACGCGACGATCCGCAAGTGGATCGCGCCGACCGACGGCGGCGGGCATGGCACCCACGTCGCCGGCATCATCGCCGGCTCGACCGGGACCGGCTACAGCTACGGGATCGCCCCCGATGCGAAGATCCTGCCGATCAAGGTGTTCGCCAGCGACACCGGGACGGCCAGCAGCACCTCCCTCGCGGCCGGCCTCAAGACCGCGGCGGGCACGCGCGCCGTGGCGGTGATCAACCTGAGCCTGGGCGCGGGCGGTCCGCTCGGCGGCAGCGTCGAGAACGCATTGCGCTCGGCGATCACTGCCGACAAGCTGATCGTCGCGGCGGCCGGCAACGAGGGCGGTGACGCCCCGATCTGGCCCGCGCGCTATGCCAAGGAGAGCTGGGCGAAGGGCCAGATCATCGCCGTCGGCGCCGTCGACGCGAACAACCAGCTCGCGAGCTTCTCCAACCGCGCCGGCGACACCGCGAACTGGTACCTCGTCGCGCCGGGCGTGAGCGTGCTGTCGTCCTACAACAACGGCGGCTACGCGTTCATGAGCGGCACCTCGATGGCGACACCGGTCGTCGCCGGCGCTGCTGCGCTGCTCGAAGGCAGCTGGCCGCAGCTCAAGGCCGGCCAGGTCGCCTCCATCCTGTTCCAGACCGCGACCGACCTCGGCGATCCGGGCGTCGACGCGACCTATGGCCGGGGCCTGCTCAACGTCGAGCGCGCGATGCAGCCGGTCGGCACGCTCGCCGTGCCGCTGGGGACGTCGCCGAAGAAGGTCCGGCGCTCGAGCGCCGCCCTGCGCAGCTCGGTCGCGTCGTGGAGCGGCCTGCGCGCCGCGGTCGTCGACGGCCGCTTCCGCGGCATCGCGGTCGACGACTTCAACCGCGACTTCGCGACCGACTTCGGCACCGGTATCCGCGCACCGGCCGTGGAGCGCATCTCGGACGCGCTCGACATGGCCGGCCGCTCGCTGCAGTTCACCGAGCAGGTGCACGCCGACGGTTCGCGTTTCGTCGCCGCAGTCGAGGAGCGACGTCCCCAGGGGCTGCGCGCGGCGCACGACGCCCACCGCAGCCTGATCGCCAGCAGCGCGGTGTTCAGCCTTGCCGGCGGGCAGGAGCTGGCCTTCGCGACCGGCAGCCTTGCCGGCAGCTATTTCGGGCTCGCCGGCACCGACCACAACCTGGCGAATCCCTACCTCGGCCTCGCACGCACGTCCGCGCAACTGGCCTTCGGCCTCACCCGCGATGCGCTGAGCTTCAAGGCGGGCGTCCTCGACGCGGGACTCAACGCCGCAATGGTCCGCCAGCACGAATGGTCCGAAGTCGGCGGCGGCCGCGCAGCGATCACCGAGCTGAACTACGCCCTCGGACGCGACAGCCTGATCGGCCTCCAGTACGCCGACGTCGCCGAACGGGAATCGTGGCTCGGCAGCGTCGCCGGCGATGCCCTGGCGCTGGAGCGGGCCGGTACGCGCACCATCACAGCGCACGCGCGCTACCATGTCGGCCGGGACACACTGCTCGCCGCACGCTACTCGGCCGGCCGCACCGCCGACACGCACGGCAAGGCCCTGCTCGGCTCGGCGGAGGGCGTCCGTTCCGAATCCTTCGCGCTCGGCCTGATCGGCCATCATGGACTGACGCGCGGCGACCGCTTCGCCCTCACGCTGTCGAGCCCGCTGCGCCTCACTGCCGGTACCGCGAGGATTTCGATGCCGGTCGCGATCACCGCAGCCGGCGACACGGTGTTCGAATCGCGGCGCATCGCGCTTGCCGCCACCAGCCGCGAATTGAAGCTGGGCCTCGACTACGCGCGTCCGCTGTCGGCCGCGTCAAGCCTGTCGGTGCTCCTGGCGACCCGCCACAACGCAAATCACGTCGCCGGCGAGCGCGACATGCAGTCCGGCGTCGTGTATCGCACGGCGTTCTGACGCACGGCGTCCTGTCAGCGGAGCGCGGGATACGGCCGGCCCCCGACCGGTTCGTGTCCCGCGCCCCGCGGACTGGCGGCGCGCATCCGCTGGCTCGCCCGCGTTGCGGACATATCGGGGGCGACGGGCTTGTCGCTACAATCGCGGCCTGAATTCACGAGCCCCCCGACCGATGCATCCGCCCGCCCTGCTCCTCCTCGGCCCCACCGCCAGCGGCAAGACCGCATCGGCGCTCGCGCTCGCACGCATGCTTCCGGTCGAGATCGTCAGCGTCGATTCGGCCCTCGTCTATCGCGACATGGACATCGGCACGGCCAAGCCGACACCAGAGGAACGGGCGGCCTGCCCGCATCACCTGATCGACGTCGTCAGTCCGGAAGAAAGCTATTCAGCCGCGCAGTTCCGCGCCGACGCGCTGCGCCTGATGGACGAGATCACCGCGCGCGGCCGCATCCCGCTGCTCGCGGGCGGCACGATGCTGTACTTCAAGGCGCTGCGCGACGGGCTGTCCGACCTCCCCGCCGCCGACGCCACCCTGCGTGCGGAGATCGACGCGACGGCGGCGAAACACGGCTGGCCCGCGCTGCACGCGGAACTCGCGCACCTCGACCCTGAAGCCGCCGCGCGGCTCGAACCGACCGACTCCCAGCGCATCCAGCGCGCGCTCGAGATCGTCCGCCTCACGGGACGACCGCTCGCCGACAGCTACGCAAAGCGCGAGATGGCGCCACCCCCCTTCCGCCTGCTGCCGATCGCGCTCGCGCCCTCCGAGCGCGCGGTGCTGCACGCGCGCATCGAGCAGCGCTTCGACGCGATGCTCGCCGCCGGACTCATCGACGAGGTGCGCCGCCTGCGCGAACGCTACCGGCTCGCTCTGTCGATGCCCTCGATGCGCTGCGTGGGTTACCGCCAGGCGTGGGAATACCTCGACGGCACGGACGACTACGCCACGATGCGCTTCAAGGGCATCGCCGCGACGCGCCAGCTCGCGAAGCGCCAGCTCACCTGGCAACGCCAGTTCCGCGAGACCTGGCCGGAACTGGTCGAACTCGACTGCCTGCGCCCGGACCTGGCCGATGCGGTCACGACAACCGTGCAGCGCCTGCTCGCAAGCGCATAGCACTGCGCTGTCGTAGGGCGGGAGCAGCGCAGCGTATCCCGCCGAAACGGCGTATGGCGCTACCCGACCTGCGTTTGCCGGTATCCGCGGAGGCCCTCTACGACCGGCATGCTCAAAGCAGCCCGCGCCACGCCCCCACGGCGATCAGCCACAGCGACGCCAGTACGTAGCTCGCCAGGCAATAGCGCAGATTTCCCCGCGCCAGCCCCAGCGCCGACAGCCCGAAGCGTCCCTGCAGCGACAGATGCACGCCCGCCATCGGATTCAGCGCGAGGCCGATGCTCCACGCCATCAGGAAGATCTGCGCGAGCAGCATCGGGTCGGGCGACAGCGGCGCGAGCCAGGTCGCCGCGATCACGATCGTGATCACCGTATGCACGCCGATCGCCGCGAGCGCCACCATCGCGCCCAGCACCAGCGCCGCCTCCACCGGACCGAAGCGGTCAAACGGCGTCCAGCCCGAGTCGCCCTGCATCAGCGCCTGCAAGCCGGTCGCGAACACGCCCGCGGCGAGGAACAGCATCAGCTCGCCCGACATCGCGGGCAGGCGGCGCAGCGCGTGGGCGGACAGGCGTTCGACGCCATCGACCGGCCCGCTCCTCACGAACACCGACACGATGCTGATCGCGAGCGCCGAGCCGCTGATCACCGCCAGCGACGACCAACCGGGCAGCCAGACGAGCCCCGCCGACACCATCGCCGTCAGCACCAGCGGCAGCCACAGCGAGGACGCGCGCATCGGGAAGCCGACGAAGTCGCGCTCGTCCCCGTCCGCCGCCACCGGAAGGGTCCGCGTGATGAGCCACAGCAGCATCGCCGCGAGGGGCAGGCCGGCCAGCACGAGATCTTCCAGGCGCGCGCCCGGCGCGTAGGTCAGGGCCACCGCCATCGCGCCGAAGAACGGCGACCACAGCGCCGCGAGGAGGAAGCCGCGCGCGAGCAGCGCCGCCTGCGCCGCACTCAGGCGCCCGCCCTGGGCGATGCGCTCGGCGATGATGAACACGACGGACATGTTGATGACCGCGCCGAGCACATGCACGCCCGCGAGCGTTTGCCACAGCGCGCGCCGCCCGCGCGGCAGGGGCCGGTCGCCGTCCCTGCCGAATCCCACCAGCTGCAGGAAGCTGACCGCGGCCAGCATCCCGAGCAAGGCGGTGTTCTGCGTCAGCAGCGCACCCCATGCCGGCGCGGCGCCGCGCCACACCGCCGCGAGCAGGGCCAGCCCGCCCAGTCCGCACAGGATCAGCGCGAAGCGTCGTTGCTTGCCGTCGAGCCGCGGCCACAGCGCGACGCCCGCCCCCCACGCGGCGAGCCCCGCCGGCCACGCCGGCAGGCCCGTGCGCGCGCCGTGCGCCAAGGACAGCAGCACGAGCCCCGCCATCAGCCAGGCGGCGACGACCGTGCGCGGGCGGGAAAGCGTGTGGAGATGCGCGTCGGACACGTCGCGGACGATCAGGCCGAAGCGGGTGCGCCGTCCTCGACCGCGAGCCGGTTGCGTTCGCGCCGGGCGAGCAGGGTATAGACGGTCGGCACCACGAACAGCGTGAAGAAGGTCCCCAGCAGCAGCCCGCCGACGATCACCCAGCCGATCTGCTGGCGGCTCTCCGCCCCGGCGCCGGTTGCGAGCGCGAGCGGGATCGAGCCCAGCACCATCGCGCCGGTGGTCATCAGGATGGGACGCAGGCGCAGCACCGACGCCTCGACGACCGCGTCGCGCAGGGCCGCCCCCTGGTCGCGCAACTGGTTCGCGAACTCCACGATCAGGATGCCGTGCTTCGTGATCAGGCCGACCAGCGTCACCAGCCCGATCTGGCTATACACGTTGAGCGTGCCCCCGGCGAAGTACAGCGCCGCCAGCGCCCCGGTCATCGATAGCGGCACCGTCAGCATGATGATGAAGGGGTCGCGGAAGCTCTCGAACTGCGCCGCCAGCACGAGGTAGATGAAGGCCAGCGCGAGCACGAAGGTCAGCGCGAGGCTCGCCGAGCTGGTCCTGAATTCGCGCGACTGGCCGTCGTAATCGACCGCGTAGCCCGCCGGCAGCACGCGCGCGGCGGTTGCGTCGAGCCACGCCAGCGCCTCGCCCATCGCGAACTCGGGCGCGAGGTTCGCCGAGATCGTCACCGAGCGCCGCTGGCCGAAGTGATTCAGTTCGCGCGGGCTGACGCGGTCGTGCACCGTGACGAGGTTCGCCAGCGGCACCATCTCGCCGTTCCTGGCGCGCACGTAGATCTCGCGGATGTCGCGTGCGACCGCCCGGCTCGGCGCCGCCACCTGCACGATCACGTCGTACTGCTCCGCATCCTGCTTGTAGCGCGTCACCTGCCGCCCGCCCAGCATCGTCTCCAGCGTGCGCCCGATCACATCGACGGGGATGCCGAGATCGGCCGCCTTTTCGCGATCGACGTCGACCGCCAGTTCCGGCTTGGTCAGCTTCAGGTCGGTATCCGGCGACACGAAGCCCGGCTGCTTGCGCATCTCGTCGAGGATCAGGTCGGTGTAGCGGGCCAGCTCGTCGTACGACGCCGAGGTCGTGATGACGAAGCTGATCGGCCGCGTGCGCGGACTCTGGCCGAAGGACGCCGGCAGGACCGGGAAGGCCTGCAGGCCGGGAATCGCCACGAGCTTCGGTCGCATCTCTGCGGCAATGGCGCTCGAATTGCGCTGGCGCTCCTTCCAGTCCGTGAAACCGGCGAACGAGATGCCCTGCGACACCGTCGGATTGCCCGAGATCACGAGATAGCGGTCGACCTCGGCGGTTTGCGCGTAGATCGCCTCCAGTTGCGTCGCGTAGCGCGCCATGAAGTCGATCGTCGCCCCTTCCGGGCCGGAGAAGATGCCCACGACGCGCCCGCGATCCTCGACCGGGGCGAGCTCGGTCTTCAGCGCCTTCAGCAGCACCAGCGACGTGCCCGCGACCAGCGCGAAGGCGAGCATCACGAGCCAGCGCCGGTTCAGCGCGATCCCGAGCGCGCGCCGATACCCCGCCGTCAGCCAGCCGAGGAAATCCTCGATGGCGTTATACACGCGCCCGTGCTTCTTCTCGTGGCGCAGGAGCTTCGAGCACATCATCGGCGACAGCGTCAGCGCGACGAAGCCCGACACGATCACGGCCCCCGCGAGGGTCAGCGCGAACTCGGTGAACAGCTTACCCGTGCGCCCGGTCATGAACGCGACCGGCGCATACACCGCCGCCAGCGTGATCGTCATCGCCACCACCGCGAAGCCGATCTCGCGCGCGCCGCGGAAGGCCGCCTGCAGCGGTTCCATGCCCTCCTCGACGTGACGGTAGATGTTCTCCAGCACGACGATCGCGTCATCGACGACGAGGCCGATCGCCAGCACCAGCGCGAGCAGCGTCAGCGTGTTGATCGAGAAGCCGAACACGAGCATCAGCGCGAACGCCCCCACCAGCGACACCGGGATCGTCACCAGAGGAATCAGCATCGCGCGCCAGTTGCGCAGGAAGAAGAAGCAGATCACCGCGACCAGCAGCACCGCTTCCCAGATCGTGCTGAACACCGATGCGATCGAGCGGTCGATGAACACCGTCGTGTCGTTGGCGATGTTCATGCGCATGCCTTCGGGCAGCTCCGCCTCCAGCACCGGCAGCATCTCCACGAGGCCGCGCTTGAGATCCAGCGGATTCGCCACCGACTGCTTGATCAGCCCGATCGACACCGCCGGCTTGCCCATGAAGCGCACCAGCGTGCGCTCGTTCTGCGCCGCCACCTCAACGCGGCCGACGTCGCGAATGCGCACGGCGTAGCCGCCGGCCGCCTGCGGCTGGCGCACGACGATGGTCTCGAACTCCTGCGGCGTGGCGAGATCGGTCTGCGCCACCACCGCGAATTCGCGCTCGCGGCTCTCGATGCGCCCCGCCGGCAGCTCCACGTTCTGCCGCCGGATCGCGTCCTCGACGTCCTGCGGCGTCAGGCGGAAGGCCGCCAGCCGGTCGCGGTCCAGCCAGATGCGCATCGAATAACGGCGCTCGCCGAACATACGCGCGTCCGCCGCCCCCGACAGCGTCTGCAGGCGCGGCTTCACCACGCGGCTGGCGAAATCGGAGAGTTCCAGCGACGAGTGGCGGTCCGACGAGAATGCGATCCAGATGATGGGGTTGGCATCCGCCTCGACCTTCGAGATCACCGGCTCCTCGACGTCGTCCGGCAGCCGCCGGCGCACGCGCGACACGCGGTCGCGCACGTCCGCGGCGGCGCTGTCGGCGCTGCGCTCGATGCGGAAGCGCACCGTGATCTGGCTGCGCTCCTGGCGGCTGATCGACTGCAGCACATCGACGCCCTCGATGCCCGCGAGCGAATCCTCCAGCGGCTTGGTCACCTGCGACTCGACGATCTCCGCGCTCGCACCCGTATAGGTCGTGTCCACGGTCACGACCGGTTCGTCGATGTTCGGGTACTCGCGCACGGTCAGGCGCGAATACGACATCAGGCCGATCAGCAGCACCAGCAGCGACAGCACCGTCGCAAACACCGGGCGCTTGATGCAGATTTCAGACAGGACCATCGCCCGCCCCTCAGCTTGCCGGTTTTGCCGATCCGGCTGCGGGGGCGATCTGCGCCGCGCCCGCACCCACGATCCGCACGGCCGCACCGTCGCGCAGCTTCAGTTGCCCGGCGGTAACGACGACATCGCCCGCCTGCACCCCCTTGACGATCTCCACGCGGGCGCCGCGCCGCGCCCCGGTCTTCACCTCGACACGCTGCGCCTTGCCGTCGACCACGCGATACACGAACTGCACGTCGCCCGGCGCCGCCACCAGCGCCTCCTCGGGAACCACCGCGACGTTGGCGCGCTCCTCGAGGATCAGCCGCACGCGCGCGAACATCCCCGGTCGCAGGCGCAGCCCCTCGTTCTGCAGCGTCGCGCGCATCACCACCGCCCGCCCCTGCTCGTCGACGAGCGGATCGATCGCGCTCACCACCGCCGCGAACTGCCGACCCGCGACGGCATCGGACGCGAGTTCCAGCTTCTGTCCCGGCCGGATCTGCGCGAGGTAGGTCTCGGGAAGCCGGAAATCCACCTTCAGCGTCGCGATGTCCTCCAGATTGACGAGCTCCTCGCCTTCCTTGACGTAGTCGCCGACGCTCACGTTGCGGATGCCGACGATGCCGGCGAAGGGCGCGCGGATACGCATCTTGTCCAGCCGCGCCTCGGCGAGCGCCATGTTCGCGCGCGCCACCTCCAGCCGCGACGCCGCCTCGTCGCGCGCGCTCTGGCTCAGGAATTTGCGGTTGAAGAGATCTTCGGTGCGGCCGAAATTGGCCTGCGCCAGCGCGAGGTTCGCCTTCGCCTGCTGCACCTCGGCCCGCTGCACGGCGGCATCGAAGTCGACCAGCACATCGCCGCGACGGACGGGGCCGCCCTCACTGAAGCGGATCGCAGCGATGCGCCCCGCAACCTCCGGGCGCAGGACGACGGACTCGTTCGAGCGCAGCGTTCCCACCGCCGTCACATCGTCCGCCATCGCCTCGGCCAGCACCGTCACCGTTTCGACCTCGGCAGGCCCCTGCGCCGCCGCATTGGCGCCCGCCGCCGGCCTCACGCCGCCCGCCGGCTGCACCGTGCCGACACTGCGGTTCGCGTAGTACGCATAGCCCGCAAGGGCGGCGAGTCCGGCAAGGCTGACGGCGGCAATCAGGCGGCGACGGGCGGGCATTTTCGGCGAGCACTCAAACTGGAACGGGATCCGGAAAAAAAACGAGCGCACCCTCTTCGGTGCGCTCCCTGCATCCTGCTGACAACCCGCCCGGCAACAAAGTTGCACGGACGGCCGGGCCCCGCATCGCGCGCGGCCCCGGAAAGACTCAGGCGACCGTCGTCTGCGCCACGCCTTCCGCGCGCGCCTCGATGCGGCCGAGGCGATACACCGTCTCGCCCGCTGCCTCGAGATTCGCGACGGCCGCGTCGGCCTGCTCGGCCGACACGATCACGACCATGCCGACGCCGCAGTTGAACACGCGGTACATCTCCTGGTCGGCGACATTGCCTTCCTGCTTCAGCCACTGGAACAGCGGCGGCAGCATCCACGACGACGCGTCGAGGCGCGCGGTCAGGTTGTCGGCGAGGATGCGCGGCACGTTCTCCAGCAGGCCGCCGCCGGTGATGTGCGCCATGCCCTTCACGACGCCCGGGATCGCGCGCATCAGGCCCAGCATCGACTTCACGTACAGCCGGGTCGGCTCCAGCACCACGTCGCGGAACGGGCGGCCGTGGAAGTCAGCATCCAGATCCGGGTTCGCACGCTCGATGATCTTGCGGATCAGCGAATAACCGTTCGAATGCGCGCCGCTCGACGCCAGCCCCAGCACCACGTCACCCGGCACGATGCGCGAGCCGTCGATGATCTCGGACTTCTCCACCGCACCGACCGCGAAGCCGGCGAGATCGTACTCGCCGTCCGGGTACATGCCCGGCATCTCCGCGGTCTCGCCGCCGATCAGCGCGCAACCCGACAGCTCGCAGCCACGCGCGATGCCGCCCACGACCGCTGCCGCGGTATCCACATCCAGCTTGCCGCAGGCGAAGTAGTCGAGGAAGAACAGCGGCTCGGCGCCCTGCACGAGGATGTCGTTCACGCTCATCGCGACCAGATCCTGGCCCACCGTGTCGTGCTTGTTGAGCTGGAACGCGAGCTTCAGCTTCGTGCCGACACCGTCGGTGCCGGACACCAGCACCGGCTCGCGGTACTTCTTCGACAGCTCGAACAGCGCGCCGAAGCCGCCGATGCCGCCCAGCACCTCGGGGCGCATGGTGCGTTTTGCGAGCGGCTTGATGCGGTCGACGAGGGCGTCGCCGGCATCGATATCGACACCGGCATCACGGTAGGAAAGCGAAGGTTTTGCGGAGCTCAAGATCGTTCCTCAGGCTTGCGGAATGCGCGTTGGGGCCGGCCCGGCTGACGGCCGAACTTGAGACCGCAACGCCAAGTGGCTACATTTACGGGTTTCGCAGCCGCCCTGCGGCCGCGCCAAGTGCTCGATTTTACTCGAAATGAACCCATCCCGCGCCGACCGTCTGCAAACCGCCGCCTGGGCCGGCGTCGCCCTGGCGCTGGGGGCGCTGTTCTACGCCCTGTCGCCCATCCTCGCGCCCTTCGCGATCGCTGCCGTCTTCGCCTACATCTGCGATCCGGCGGTCAACTGGATGGTCGCGCGCCGCATCCCGCGCCCGGCCGCCGTGCTGCTCGTGATCCTCGGCGCCGGCCTGCTGCTCGTGCTGCTGTTCCTGATCCTCGCGCCGATGATCTGGCGCGAGGCGATCGCGCTGATCCGCCGCCTGCCCGATCTCATCGAACTCCTCAATGCCCGCGTCGCCCCGGTGCTGCAGGCGCGCTTCGACGTCGACTTCCAGCTCGACGCCGCCCTCGTGCGCACCTGGATCGCCGAACACTGGGACAGCGCGCAGGACCTCATCCCCGTGATCCTCGGCCAGCTGCGCCAGGGCGGCCTCGCGCTGCTGGGCGCCGCCGCCAGCGTCTTCCTCGTGCCGGTCGTGATGTTCTACCTGCTGCAGGAATGGCCGCGCATCCTCGACAGCCTGCAGACCGTGATCCCGCGCCCGATGCTCGAACGCACGATGCGCATCATCAACGACATCGACCGCGTGCTCTCGGAATTCCTGCGCGGCCAGCTCTCGGTGATGCTGCTGCTGGCCGTCTACTACAGCATCGGCCTGTGGATCGCCGGCCTCAAGTTCGCGCTGCCCGTCGGCGTCATCACCGGCCTGCTCGTCTTCATCCCCTACGTCGGCTTCGGCGGCGGCCTGCTGCTCGCGATCCTCGCCGCCCTGCTGCAAGCCGAAGGCTGGTCGCCGCTGATCGGCGTCGCAATAGTCTTCGGCCTCGGCCAGCTCATCGAAAGCTTCGTGCTCACCCCCTACCTCGTCGGCGAGCGCATCGGCCTGCACCCGCTCGCCGTCATCTTCGCGCTGATGGCCTTCGGCCAGCTCTTCGGCTTCGTCGGCATCCTCGTCGCCCTGCCCGCCAGCGCCGCGATCCTCGTCGGCCTGCGCGAAGTGCGCACGGCCTGGCTCGCGAGCCGCCTCTATCTCGGCGACACCCCCGCCGACGGCCCACCGCAATGAAACAGCTCGTCCTCGACATCCGCCCCGACGCGCCGCCCACCCTCGACAACTTCGTCGTCGGCGGCAACGAAGAACTCGTCGCCACGCTGGGCGCCATCGCCGCGCCCTCGGCTGCCCCCTCGGTTGCCACCACAGGCGCCCCCCTGCCCGGCCACGTCTACCTGTGGGGCCCGGGGGGCAGCGGCCGCAGCCACCTGCTGCGCGGCACCCTCGCCGCCGCGACCGGTCGGCCGACGGCCTGCATCGCCGCCGCCGAGGTCGGCCGCGAACTGCCGCAGACGCAAGACCTGCTCCTCGCCATCGACGACGTCGACCGCCTCGGCGACGACGCCCAGATCGCCCTCTTCAACGCCTTCAACCGCTCGCGCAGCCTCGGCCAGACGCTGCTCCTCGCGGGCAAGGAAGCACCGCGCCAGCTCGCGCTGCGCGAGGACCTGCGCACCCGCATCGGCCAATGCCTGATCTACGAGGTGCGCCCGCTCGACGACGAATCGCGCGCGGCCATCCTCGCAACGCTGGCCGCGCGCCGCGGCCTGCGCCTCGCCGACGAAGTGATCGACTTCCTGATGCGACACGGCCGTCGCGACCTCCCCAGCCTGCTCGCGGTGCTCGACGCCCTCGACAACGCCTCCCTCGAGCGCAAGCGCGCGGTCACGCTGCCGTTGCTGCGCGAAATGATGCAGGCCGGCCTCGACATCTGAGCCGGCCGCACGCCCACCCCCAAGGAAACACCCGTGGATCTCGTCCTCTTCGACCTCGACAACACCCTGCTCAATGGCGACTCCGACTTCGCCTGGGCCCAGTTCCTCATCGCCAAGGGCGTCCTCGACCGCGAGGTGCAGGAAGCGAAGAACATCCGGTTCTACGAGCAGTACAAGGCCGGCACGCTCGACATCTTCGAGTTCCTCGACTTCCAGCTCGCCCCGCTCGCGCGCCATCCGCGCGACCAGCTCGACGCCTGGCACCGCGAGTTCATGGCCGCCTCCATCGCCCCGATGATCACCGACAAGGCGCGCGCGCTGGTGCGCCAGCACCTCGACAGCGGCGCGCTGGTCGCCGTCGTCACCGCCACCAACAGCTTCGTCACCGGCCCCATCGTGCGCGAATTCGGCATCCCGCACCTCGTCGCGACCATCCCCGCGCAGGAAAACGGCGCCTTCACCGGCAAGCCGCGCGGCATGCCCGCCTTCAAGGCCGGCAAGATCGAACGCGTCGACACCTGGCTCGAATCGCTCGGCCTCTATGCCGGCAGCTTCGCCCGTTCATGGTTCTACAGCGACTCGCACAACGACCTGCCGCTCATGTCACGCGTCACCGACCCCGTCGCCGTCGACCCCGACGACACCCTGCGCATCCATGCACAGAACGCCGGCTGGCCGGTCATCTCGCTACGCTGAACGCACCTCGCCCGCCGCCGTGGCTGCGGGCGGACGCCGCATCGGTTATGATTCACGGCTTATGTTGACCGCCCCCCCTTCCATCCAATGATCCGCAAGCTGCTGCGCAAGGTCTTCCGCCGCGCCGCCTCGCCCATCAACACCGAACCTGCGCTGGTCCCCGTCACCCAGCACGGCATCCGTCGCGAACAGATCTCGCCCGCCGCCCGCAAGGTGTGCACCGTGCTGCAGGAAAGCGGCCACAAGGCCTTCGTTGTCGGCGGCGCCGTGCGCGACCTGCTGGTCGGCCATCCGCCCAAGGACTACGACGTCGCCACGAGCGCCACGCCCGAGGAGGTGCGCGCGCTGTTCCGCCGCTCGCGCATCATCGGCCGGCGCTTCAAGATCGTGCACGTCATGAGCGGCCCGGAAACGATCGAAGTGTCGACCTTCCGCGCCAGCCAGACCGCCGAGGACGCCGACACCGACGAGCACGGCCGCGTGCTGCGCGACAACGTGTACGGTTCGCAGGCCGAGGACGCCACGCGCCGCGACTTCACCGTCAACGCGCTGTACTACGACCCGACCACCGAACAGATCCTCGACTACCACCACGGTGTCGCCGACCTCAAGCAGAAGACGCTGCGCATCATCGGTGATCCGCGCGCACGCTACCGCGAGGACCCGGTGCGCATGCTGCGCGGCGTGCGCCTCGGCGCCAAGCTCGGCCTCACGCTCGACCCGGCCGCGCGCAACCCCATCCGCGAGATGGCCGAACTCCTCGAGAACGTCCCCGCGGCGCGCCTCTTCGACGAGATGCTCAAACTGCTGTTCTCCGGCTACGCGGTCAAGTGCCTGAAACAGCTGCGCGAGGAAGGCCTGCACCACGGCCTGCTGCCGCTCCTCGACGTGATCCTCGAACAGCCGCTGGGCGAGCGCTTCGTGTGGCTGTCGCTGGAAAACACCGACGATCGCGTGCGCGCCGACAAGCCCGTATCCCCCGGCTTCCTGTTCGCGACCCTGCTCTGGCACGAAGTGCTCGCCAACTGGGAAGCACGCAAGGCGAACGGCGAACACACCCAGCCCGCGCTCTTCGCCGCGATGGACGAAGTGCTCGACAGGCAGGCCGGCAAGCTCGCGATCACCAAGCGCATCGTCGGCGACATCAAGGAAATCTGGGCCCTGCAGCCGCGCTTCGAGAAGTGCAGCGGCAAGGCACCGTACCGCCTCATCGAACAGCCGCGCTACCGCGCCGCGTGGGACTTCCTGCGCCTGCGCGCCCAGTCCGGCGAGCTCGACGCCGCACTGCCCGACTGGTGGGACCGCTTCGCCCACGCCGGCCACGACGCACGCGAAGCGCTCCTCGCGGAGACGCCGACCGCCGGCGAGGCCACCGAGCGCAAGCGCCGCCGTCGCCGCCGCAAGCCCGCCGCGGCCGCAGCCGAGGCCACGGCAAGCAGCGACGCATCATGACTGAGCACCGCCCGCCACCGGGCCCCGGCCCGGTGCGCGCGTTCGTCGCCCTCGGCGCCAACCTGGGAGACGCCGCTGCGGCACTCGACAGCGCCTTCGCCGCGCTCGACGCCCTGCCCGCCACACGCCTCGTCGGGCGCTCCAGCCTCTACCGCACCGCGCCGGTCGGCGTCACCGGCCATCCCGACTACCTCAACGCCGTCGCCGCGATCGACACCGCGTTGGCCGCGCCGGACCTGCTCAAGGCGCTGCTCGACCTCGAAAGCTCGCACGGGCGCCGGCGCGAGACCGAACTCGCCCCACGCACGCTGGACCTCGACCTGCTCCTCTACGGCGACGCGACCATCGCCCTGCCCGGCCTCGAGGTCCCGCACCCGCGCATGCACCAGCGCGCCTTCGTGCTGGCCCCGCTCGCGGAGATCGCCCCCGACGCCGACATCCCAGGCCGCGGCCGCGTGGCGGACCTGCTCGACGCCGTGCGCGACCAGCGCATCGAGCGCCTTCCCTGATCCGTCCGCACCGCCGAATTTCCCATGACCGCCTGGATGCAGACCCTGCCCGCCTGGGTGCAGACCGCGATGCTGCTCACCGCATCGAACGTCTTCATGACCTTCGCGTGGTACGGCCATCTCAAGAACATGCAGTCCAAGGCCTGGTTCGTCGCCGCCATCGTCAGCTGGGGCATCGCGCTGTTCGAATACCTGCTGCAGGTGCCGGCCAACCGCATCGGCGCGACCGAGCTGAGCCTCGCCCAGCTCAAGATCATGCAGGAAGTGATCACCCTGCTCGTTTTCGTGCCCTTCGTCGTGCTGTACATGAAGCAGCCGATCAAGCTTGACTATCTTTGGGCCGCCCTGTGTATGCTTGGTGCGGTATATTTCATTTTCAGAAACTAGAGGCGACGTTCCTGCATGTTGGACAAGGCACGCTACATCGTGGTCGAAGGCCCCATCGGCGCGGGCAAGACCTCGCTCGCCCGGCGGCTTGCGGAACGCCTCGACGCGCGGGCGCTGTTCGAGCAACCGGAACTGAACCCCTTCCTCGGCCGTTTCTACCAGGACGCCGAGCGCTGGGCGATGTCCACCCAGCTGCACTTCCTGTTCCAGCGCTTCGACCAGCTCGGCATCGTCGCCGAGGCAATGGAACAGCAGCAGCGCGTGGTATCCGACTTCGTGCTGGACAAGGATCCGCTGTTCGCCGCGCTGAACCTCGCGCCCGACGAACTCGCGCTCTACCAGCGCGTATTCGACGCGATGAAACCCGTTTCGCCACCCAAGCCGGACCTCATCATTTATCTGCAGGCCAAGCCCGAAACGCTGGTCGAACGCGTCCGCCGGCGCGGCCTCGACACCGAGCGGCGCATCACCGAGCAATATCTCGAACGCGTCGCCGAGCGTTACGCGCGCTTCTTCTACCAGTACGATGCCGCGCCGCTGTTCATCGTCGATGCCGAAGTCCTCAACCCGATCGACCACGATGACGACTTCGAACTCCTCCTCGATCGCCTGCGCAACATGCGCAGCTATCGCGAATTCTTCGGTTACGCCGCCTGAGCGAGCGCCCGGCGGACCACGAAACGGCTTGTACCTGCGCGGCATTCAAGAATAAACGCGCCTCTCCCGAGGAACCCCGATGAGCTACCTCCAGGACGAAAAACCCGTCACCCTGTCCGAGCTTGCCAAGATGCGCACCGAAGGGCGCAAGATTGCCATGCTCACCTGTTACGACGCGAGCTTTGCCGCGCTGCTCGAGCGCGCCGGCGTGGACGTCGCGCTGGTCGGGGATTCCCTCGGCAACGTCGTGCAGGGCCAGAAATCGACCCTGCCGGTGACGCTGGACCAGATGGTCTACCACACCGAATGCGTCGCCCGCGCCAACACCCGCCTCTTCATCGTCGCGGACATGTCCTTCGGCAGCTATCAGGAAAGCCCCGAGCAAGCCCTGCGCAACGCCGCACGCCTGATGGCGGCCGGCGCCCACATGGTCAAGCTCGAAGGCGGCGCCTTCATGGCCGAGACCGTGCGCTTCCTCGTCGAGCGCGGCGTCCCGGTATGCGCGCACATCGGCCTCACGCCGCAGTCCGTGAACCAGCTCGGCGGCTACCGCGTGCAGGGCCGCAGCGAAGCCGGTGCGGCGCAACTCAAGGCGGATGCCCTCGCGCTGGAGCAGGCCGGCGCTGCGCTGATGGTGATGGAGATGGTGCCTGCCGGCCTCGCCGGCGAAGTCACCGCCAGCCTCGCTTCGATGGCGACGATAGGCATCGGTGCCGGCGCCTCCTGCGACGGCCAGGTCCTGGTGCTGCACGACATGATCGGCGTCTATCCCGGCCGCAAGGCGCGCTTCGTCAAGAATTTCATGCCCGGCGCCGCCAGCATCGAGGAAGCCGTCGCCAACTACGTCCGCGCGGTCAAGGACGGCAGCTTCCCCGCCGCCGAACACTGCTACTGACCGCCCGCTCCACCCGCAGGGAACACACCATGCAGATCCACACCTCCATCGACAGCCTGCGCGCCGCGCGCAGGACCGCCGGCAAGGTCGCCTTCGTTCCGACGATGGGCAACCTCCACGCCGGCCACATCGACCTCGTGCGCCAGGCGGCCGAGAAGGCCGACAGCGTCATCGCCAGCATCTTCGTCAACCGTCTGCAGTTCGGCCCGAGCGAGGACTTCAACAGCTATCCGCGCACGCTCGCAGCCGACTGCGAGCGGCTGGAGGCCGCGGGCGTCGCGCACGTGTTCGCCCCGGACGAGAAGGTGATGTACCCCGAGCCGCAGCATTACCACGTCGATCCGGCGCCGGCGCAGATCAGCATCCTCGAGGGCGAGTTCCGCGCCGGCCATTTCCGCGGTGTCGCCACCGTCGTGCTGAAGCTCCTCAACATTGTGCAACCCGACGTCGCGCTGTTCGGCAAGAAGGACTACCAGCAGCTGATGGTCCTGCGCAACATGGTGCGTCAGCTCGCGATCCCCATCGAAGTGCTGCCGGGCGAGACCGTGCGCGCCGACGACGGTCTCGCGCTGTCCTCGCGCAACGGCTACCTCTCGCCCGAGGAACGGGCCGAGGCCCCGCGCCTCTATCGCCAGCTCGTGCGCGTCTGCGAGGCGGTGCGCCGCGGCGATCACGATTTCCTCAAGCTCGAGACCGAATCCGTCGCCGAGCTCGCCGCACACGGCTGGAAGCCCGACTACATCGCCGTGCGCCGCCGCGCCGACCTCCAGCCCCCCATGCACGCCGACGACCCCCTCGTCGTGCTCGCTGCGGCCAAGCTCGGTCGCACCCGCCTCATCGACAACCTGGAAATCTGACGCGCGCGGGGCCCGGACGGCCCCGCCGGGCATTGCGCACTTGCATCCGCGCCCGGTTCGTTTCAAGCTATGCCAGCATGCTCCCGAACAAGCGGAGAGCCGCGTGAATGCCTAACACGAACGGAGGGACACGATGCTTGCGACAACTGTGACAGTGCGACAGATTCTTGAACAGAAGGGCTCGACGACGCACTCGGTGACGCCCGCCGTGAGCGTCCTCGACGCCCTGGCGATGATGGCCAAACACGACATCGGCTCGGTGCTGGTGCTCGAGAACGAGCGCCTCGTGGGCATCTTCACCGAACGCGACTACGCGCGGAAACTCGTCCTCAAGGGTCTCAATTCTCGCGAAGCCACCGTGGGCGACGTGATGACGCCCAACGTGTGCACGATCACCCCGTCGATGGCCATCGACTCGGTGATGAACATCATGACGGAGAACCGCTTCCGTCACCTGCCGGTGGTCGAGCAAGGGCACATCGTCGGCATCGTCACCATCGGCGACGTCGTCAAGTCCATCATCGACCTGCAGGAAAAGACGATCAACCACCTGTCGAACTACATCGCCGGCGAACTCACCACCTGAACATCGGGCGGGCCGCGAACACCGCGCCCCGCCTGTCGTGCCGGCGCCGCGGGCGCTCAGTCCGCGAGCGCCTTGCCGACGATCTCCGCGACATCGGGCGACAGCCCCGGCGTCGCGGCAACCCGCGCGATCTGCGCGCGAATGCTCTGCCGCAATGCCGGCGTGAAGCGGCGCCAGTTCTCCAGCGCCCGCGCCATACGCGCCGCGACCTGCGGATTGCGGCCGTCGAGCGCGATCACCTGATCGGCCCAGAACGCGTGCCCACTGCCGTCCGGCGCATGGAATTCGGCCGGGTTCGCACGGAAGAAGCTTCCCAGCAGCGCATACACCTTGTTCGGATTGGCGAGGCTGAAGGCCGGGTCGTCCATCAGCGCACGCACACGCTCCAGCACCGGCGCCGCGGCGGCGTCCCAGCGCCAGGCCGCGGCCTGCAGCGCGAACCACTTGTCGAGCACCAGCGCATCGTCGTGGTACAGCTCGTGGAAGCGCGCCAGCGCCGCCTCGCGCACGGGGCTCGCGCTCTGCACCAGGGCGGCGAGCGCCCCGAATCCCTCGGTCATGTTGCCGAAGCACGCGAACTGCGCCTCCGCGCGCGCCAGCCCCTCGGTCACGCCAGCGGCGGCGAGGTACTTCAGCGCGAGGTTGGCCAGTGCACGCCGGCCCGCGTCGCCCGGGTGATAACGGTACTCGCCCGGCACCTCCATCGCCGCGCCGATCGCCCGCCAGTCCTGCGCCAGCCCCGTGCCCAGTTCGCGCGTCATGAACATCAGCGCGGCGCGCAGTGATGCCGGATCGGCAGGTTCCATCCGTTCGAGGAGATAGGTCTCCGACGGCAGCGCCGCCGCCTGCGCGCGGAAGGCCGGATCGAGCCCCGCATCGTTCAGCAGCGCACCGAATGCCTGCGCGAAGGCCGCCGGCAGCGCAAGCGCACGCCCGGCGGCAGCATCCGCCGCGAGCGCGAGGATCACGCGCTCCGCATAACGCTGCGCCGCGTCCCAGCGGTTGAAGGCATCGGCGTCGTGCGCCATGCGGAAGGCGAGCCGCTCGTCGCTCTCGTCGAGTTCGAGGATCACCGGGGCCGAGAACCCGCGCAACACCGAGGGCACCGGCTCGGCGACGAGGCCGACGAAACGGAAAGTCTGCTCCGCCTCCGCAAGCACGAGCACGCGCGTCGTCGCGCCGCCGTGGTTCTCGCCGTCCAGGCTCAGCGGCAGGTCATTGCCGTCGGGTCCGATGAGGCCCACCGCGACCGGGATCACCAGCGGCGCCTTGTCGGCCTGCCCCGGCGTCGGCGGCGTGTGCTGCGAAAGGGTCAGCGTGTAGCTGCCGCTCGCCGCGTCCCACGCACCGACCGCCTTCACGCGCGGCGTACCCGCCTGGCTGTACCACAGCATGAACTGGTCGAGGTCGTAGCTGTTCGCTTCCGCCATGCAATCGACGAAGTCGTCGCAGGTCACCGCCTGGCCGTCGTGGTAGCTGAAGTACAGGTCCATGCCGTTGCGGAAGCCCTCCGCGCCCAGCAGGGTATGCAGCATGCGGATGACTTCGGCGCCCTTCTCATACACCGTCGCGGTGTAGAAGTTGTTGATCTCCTGGTAGCGCTCCGGCCGGATCGGGTGCGCCATCGGCCCGGCATCCTCGGGGAACTGCGCCGCACGCAGCACGCGCACGTCGTCGATGCGCTTGACCGCGCGCGCCGACGCCGCCCCGGCGTCGCCCGCAGCCTGAGCGAGCATGTCCGCGGAGAACTGCTGGTCGCGGAACACCGTCAGACCTTCCTTGAGCGTGAGCTGGAACCAGTCGCGGCAGGTCACGCGGTTGCCGGTCCAGTTGTGGAAGTACTCGTGCGCGACGACGCTCTCGATGTTCTCGTAGTCGAGGTCGGTCGCCGTGTCGGGCTTCGCCAGCACGTACTTGGCGTTGAAGATGTTGAGTCCCTTGTTCTCCATCGCGCCCATGTTGAAGTCGCTGACGGCGACGATCATGAAGCGGTCGAGGTCGAGCTCGAGTCCGAACACCTCCTCGTCCCAGCGCATCGCATGCACCAGCGAGTCCATCGCGTGGGGCGTGCGGTCGAGATTGCCCTCCTCCACCCACACCTGCAGCAGCACCTCGCGCCCGGAAGCGGTCGTGACACGACGCTCCTGCGCGACCAGCTTCGCCGCGACCAGCGCAAAGAGATAGGACGGCTTGGGGAAGGGGTCGACCCACTTCGCAAAGTGGCGACCGCCTTCGAGCGCCCCCTGCGCGACGAGGTTGCCGTTCGACAGCAGCACCGGGCACTCCGCAACGTCGGCCTCCAGCGTCACGGCGAAGCGCGTCATCGCATCGGGACGGTCGGGGAAGTAGGTGATGCGGCGGAAACCCTCGGCCTCGCACTGCGTGAAGAAACCGCCGCGCGACACGTAGAGGCCGGACAGCGCGGTGTTCGCCTGCGGGTTGATGCGCGTGACGATGCAGAGCTCGGCCCTGGCGGCATCGAGCGCGATCTCGATCCAGCCTTCGCCCCGGGTGAGCTGCCCGGCCCCGGCCGGCACGCCGTCGATGCTCACGCTCACGAGCTCGAGTTCCTCGCCCAGCAGGCGCAGGGGCTCCGCGCGCGACGCGCGACGCGCACAGCGCAGCCGGCTCGTCACCAGGGTTGCCGCAGGGTCGAGCACGAAATGCAGCTCGATGTCGTCGATGGTCCACGCCAGCGGCGTGTAGTCGGATCGTTGAATGGTCGGGGCGTGTTCGCTTTTCATTATTTCTCCGGCTGTCCGGCCGCGTTCGGGACAAACCGCGAGTATACGCCCCCCGCGCGGCCCGACGCCTTAGTCAGGGCAGCAGTACGATGCGCGTGCCGGCGAGGCGGTCATGCAGGAACTGGCGATCGCGATCGACCAGCGCCCACGCGAGCCCCAGGCCGAAGCACAGCAGCGACGGCCACGCCAGCGTGTAACGCAGCCAGCCGGTCGCCACGTCGGGCGCGTGGCCGTCGGCCGTCACCAGGCGCAGCTTCCAGGTCTGCATCGCGAGCGTCTGGCCGCGCCGGCGCCAGTACCAGATGAAATACGCACCCAGCACGACGTAGATGTGCAGCCATGCCACCCACCCCGCCGGCGCAATGCCGAACACGACGCCGAGCAAGAGGTAGGGCACCAGGAAGGCGAGTGCGAGCACACCCAGCAGCAGCAAGCCCTCGTACAGGAGGCTCGCAAGCCGGCGGCGCAGGCCGGCGAGTTCGACGACCTGCGCGGCGACCTGCGTGACGACCTGTGTGTGATTTGCGGAACGAGATTCAGCGTTGCGGGACGGGGCCGGGGTGTTGCGCCTGGGGTCTTGTTTCTTCATTCCTTGGTGCCGCGCACGGGCGGTCGCTGTAAGGGGCGCACGATGCGCGGGCCGGGCTTGAGGTGGCGCTCTTCGGGCGGAATGCTGCGGTAGCGCTGCCATTGTTCCTGCAGCGACTCGCGCCGCTCGCGCGGGATGCTGCGCAGCGCGCGGTACTGGTCGCGCGCGCGCTCGCGCTGGTCGGGGCGCAGGTTCGCCCAGTCGCGCATGCGCGCACTGATGCGTGCCTGCTCTTCCGGCGTCAGGCGCGAATAGCGGTTGGCAACCCCCAGCCAGCGCTGGCGCTGCACTTCGCTCATCGAATTCCAGTCATCCGAGAGCGGCGCGAGCACCGAACGCTGGGAAGCCGTCAGGCCGGACCACGAGGGCGCACCGATCGGCGCGACCGCTAGGACCGGACCACTCAGGGCGGCTGCCAGGATCAGGATTGCGAGTCGTCCTGCAGCCATGCCTTGAAGTCCGAATCCAGATAGGCGTCGATCGGCAGGTCGTCGATCAGCAGCGCCGTATCGACCTCCTCCATCTCGCTCACGCGCAGCCAGGTGGTCCAGTAATCGCCCGCCAGCACCGCGACGAGGATCGCCGCCGCCACCGCCGCCGGGCGCATCATGGGCGGGAACAGGCGCCGCAGCGCGCTGCCGATCCGCGCGCCGAACCCGAGCTGCACCGGCCGATGGGCGGCGAGGGCACGCTCGCGCGCGAGCCGCAGGCGTTCCGCGATATCGCCGTCCACACCGCGCGCCGCCGCCGACAGGTGCACGGCAACCCTGCGGGCAATAGCTTCGTCGTTCATAACTCGATTCCCTTCGCTTTCAGGGCCGCCGCCAGCGTCTGCGTGGCGCGCGAACAATGCGTCTTCACGCTCCCCTCGGAACAGCCCATCGCTGCAGCGGTCTCGGCAATGTCCATCTCTTCCCAGTAACGCATGAGGAAGGCTTCCCGTTGACGGGGAGGCAGGCGCTCGATCTCCCGCTCGATCGCGGCCATCGTGCGCGCTCGCGCGTACTGCGCGTGCGGCGTGTCGGCCCGCGCTTCGTCGGGTTCCCCGGCAAGCGTGTCGAGCGGATCGTTGTCGCTGTCCTGGTCGTCATCGCCGACGAAGGACGACAGCAGTGTCGTCCACGTGTTGCGCACCTTCTGCCGCCGCAACGCGTCGTAGATGACGTTCTGCAGGATGCGCTGGAACAGCATCGGATATTCGCTCGCGGGCCGCTCGCCATAGCTGACCGAGAGCTTGAGCATCGCATCCTGCACCGCATCCAGGGCTGCATCGTCGTTGCGCAACGCATACACCGCCTGCTTGAACGCACGCTTTTCGACACCCTGGAGAAATGCGGAGAGTTCTGCCCGGTTAGCCAGTTCTGGATCCTTATGAAAACCGGTTATTCAGGCCGTTGTGCGATGCCGCAGCAGCCTTGACCAAACTGCGCCTGACCGGTAACGTTCCGCGTTTCGGACCGTAAGAATAGCGAGTTTGCGATGGTGCTGAGTGGAGCAGAAATTGTAATCAGGTGTCTGCAGGAAGAAAAGGTCGATTACGTCTTCGGCTATCCCGGCGGCGCGGTACTCTACATCTATGATGCGCTGTTCAATCAGGACAAGGTGCGCCACGTGCTGGTGCGCCACGAACAGGCCGCCGTGCATGCCGCCGACGGCTACGCCCGCAGCACCGAGAACGTCGGCGTCGCGCTCGTGACCTCCGGCCCGGGCGCCACCAACGCGGTCACCGGTATCGCCACCGCCTACTGCGACTCGATCCCGATGGTCATCATCAGCGGCCAGGTCCCGACCGCCGCGATCGGCCAGGACGCGTTCCAGGAAGTCGACACCGTCGGCATCACCCGTCCCTGCGTGAAGCACAACTTCCTCGTCAAGGACGTGCGCGACATCGCCGCGACGATCAAGAAGGCCTTCTACCTCGCGAAGACCGGTCGCCCCGGCCCGGTGCTGGTCGACATCCCCAAGGATGTCTCGATGCACAAGTGCGAGTTCGAGTACCCGAAAGAGGTCTCGATGCGCTCGTACAATCCGGTCGTGAAGGGCCACCAGGGCCAGATCCGCAAGGCCGTGCAGCTGCTGCTCGAAGCCAAGCGCCCGATGATCTACACCGGCGGCGGCGTGGTCCTCGCGAACGCGGCCGAACAGCTCACCAAGCTCACGCGCATGCTGGGCTTCCCGATCACGAACACGCTGATGGGTCTGGGCGGCTATCCCGCGAGCGACCGCCAGTACCTCGGCATGCCCGGCATGCACGGCACCTACGAAGCGAACATGGCGATGCACTACAGCGACGTGCTGCTCGCCGTCGGTGCCCGCTTCGACGACCGCGTGATCGGCAATCCGGACCACTTTGCCGAAGAGCCGCGCAAGATCATCCACGTCGACATCGACCCGTCGTCGATCTCGAAGCGCGTGCGGGTCGACGTGCCCATCGTCGGCGACCTCAAGGAAGTGCTCGATGAGATGATCCGCCAGCTCGAGGCCAATGCCGCCCGCCCGAACCCCGAGACGCTCGGCTCGTGGTGGAAGCAGGTCGAGGAATGGCGCAGCCGCGAGTGCATGAAGTACAAGAACTCGGACGAGATCATCAAGCCGCAGTTCGTGATCCAGAAACTGTGGGAAGTCACCGGCGGCGACGCGATCGTGACCTCCGACGTCGGCCAGCACCAGATGTGGGCCTCGCAGTACTACCGCTTCGAGAAGCCGCGCCGCTGGCTCAACTCGGGCGGCCTCGGCACGATGGGCGTCGGCCTGCCCTACGCGATGGGCGCCCAGCTCGCGCACCCGGACAAGCAGGTCGCGTGCGTCACCGGCGAAGCCTCGATCCAGATGAACATCCAGGAACTGTCGACCTGCAAGCAGTTCCGTCTGCCGATCAAGATCTGCAACCTGAACAACCGCTACCTCGGCATGGTGCGCCAGTGGCAGCAGCTCTTCCACGGCGAGCGCTATTCCGAGTCCTACATGGACTCGCTGCCCGATTTCGCGAAGCTCGCGGAATCCTACGGCCACGTCGGCCTCAAGATCGAGAAGCCGTCGGACGTCGAGGGCGCGCTGCGCGAAGCCTTCGCGCGCAAGAACGATCTGGTGTTCCTCGACTTCCAGATCGACCAGACCGAAAACGTGTACCCCATGGTTCAGGGCGGCAAGGGGCTCACCGAGATGATCCTGTCCGCCGAAGACCTGTAAGCATCGACCAGAGACACACCATGAGACACGTCATCTCCCTGCTGATCGAGAACGAATCGGGCGCCCTGTCGCGCGTGTCGGGCCTGTTTTCCGCCCGCGGCTACAACATCGAATCCCTGACCGTCGCGCCGACCGAGGATGCCTCGATGTCGCGCATGACCATCGTCACCACCGGATCGGACGACATCATCGAACAGATCACCAAGCAGCTGAACAAGCTGGTCGAAGTGGTCAAGGTCGTCGATATCTCTGAGGCCGCGCACATCGAGCGCGAGCTGATGCTCACCAAGGTCCGCGCAACCGGCAAGGACCGCGAGGAGATGAAGCGCATGGCGGATATCTTCCGCGCGCGCATCATCGACGTCACCGACACGTCCTACGTCATCGAACTGACCGGCAACCAGTCGAAGCTCGATGCCTTCATCAGCGCCATCGACCCGGCGCTGATCCTGGAAACGGTGCGCTCCGGCGTCTGCGGCGTTGGCCGCGGCGACCGCATCCTGAAGGTCTGACCCCCGGGCCGCAGCACACCCTTCCGGACAGCACCCAACCGTTTGCGACCGGCACGCCCGCCCTTATCATGGCGGCGGCCGGGCAACATCCCCACCGAAAGCGAAAAAGGAAAAGCATGAAAGTCTATTACGACAAGGACGCCGACCTCTCCCTCATCAAGGGCAAGAAGATCAGCATCATCGGCTACGGCTCGCAGGGCCACGCCCACGCCCAGAACCTGAAGGATTCCGGCTGCAAGGTCACGGTCGGCCTGCGCAAGGACGGCGCCTCGTGGAAGAAGGCCGAAGCGGCCGGCCTCAAGGTCGAGGAAGTCGCCAAGGCCGTCAAGGGCGCCGACATCGTGATGATCCTGCTGCCGGACGAGAACATCCCGGGCGTGTATTACAACGACATCGAACCGAACATCAAGAAGGGTGCAACGCTGGCCTTTGCGCACGGCTTCAACGTGCATTACAACCAGGTCGTCCCGCGTGAAGATCTGGACGTGATCATGGTCGCCCCCAAGGGCCCGGGCCACACCGTGCGGTCGGAATACCTCAAGGGCGGCGGCGTGCCGTCGCTGATCGCGGTGCATCAGGACCGCTCGGGCAAGGCCAAGGACATCGCACTGTCGTACGCTGCAGCCAACGGCGGCACCAAGGGCGGCGTGATCGAGACCAACTTCCGTGAAGAGACCGAAACCGACCTGTTCGGCGAGCAGGCCGTGCTGTGCGGCGGCGCCGTGGAGCTGGTGAAGATGGGCTTCGAGACGCTGACCGAAGCCGGCTACGCGCCCGAGATGGCCTACTTCGAGTGCCTGCACGAACTGAAGCTGATCGTCGACCTGATGTACGAAGGCGGCATCGCCAACATGAACTACTCGATCTCGAACAACGCCGAGTATGGCGAGTACGTGACCGGCCCCGAAGTCATCAACGCACAGTCGCGCGAAGCGATGCGCGCCGCCCTGAAGCGCATCCAGACCGGCGAATACGCCAAGATGTTCATCCAGGAAGGCAAGACCAACTACCCGTCGATGACGGCGCGTCGTCGCCTCAACGCCGCCCACCCGATCGAGCAGGTCGGTGGCCAGCTGCGCGACATGATGCCGTGGATCAAGAAGAACAAGCTGGTCGACCAGTCGAAGAACTGAGCCGCGTCGGCATAACAGGCCGGGCTGCGCCGTGCGCGCGGGCCCGGCCTTTTTCATATCGGGTACGCCATGTCCAACAGCAACTATCCTCATCCCATCCTGGCACGTGAAGGCTGGCCGTTCATCGCGATCGCGCTGGTCGTGGTGCTGGTGATCAACACCTCGGCCGGCTTCGGCTGGGCGCTTCCGTTCTGGATCGTGTTCGCGTTCGTCGTGCAGTTCTTCCGCGACCCGCCCCGCCCGATCCCGCAAGGCGCCAAGGATGTCCTGTCGCCGGCCGACGGCCGCATCGTGGCGATCGAGCCGGTGCGCGACCCCTACCTCGACCGCGACTGCGTGAAGATCAGCGTATTCATGAACGTCTTCAACGTCCACTCGAACCGCATTCCCGTCGACGGCGAAGTCCGCCAGCGCTGGTATAACGCCGGACGCTTCGTGAACGCCGCGCTCGACAAGGCCTCGGTCGAGAACGAACGCAACGCCCTGCACCTGGTGACGCGCGACGGCCAGGACGTGACCTGCGTGCAGGTCGCCGGCCTCGTTGCACGCCGCATCCTGTGCTATGTCGAACCGGGCGCCAAGGTCGCGCGCGGGCAGCGCTACGGTTTCATCCGCTTCGGCTCGCGCGTCGACCTGTACCTGCCGCCGGGGACGCGCGCACGCGTGACGATCGGCGACAAGGTCTCGGCCTCGAGCACCGTCCTCGCCGAACTTCCCTGATCGCTAGCCACCGACGGGGTGGTCATCCCGGCCACCCCGCGCTGCGTTAGAATCGGCAACCGGCCACCACGCGCACCGACCCCGCGCAGGAACGTCATATTCCATGCCACTGATCTCGAACGAAAAACGCCGCCGCGGCATCTACATCCTGCCCAATCTGTTCACCACCGCCGCCCTGTTCGCCGGCTTCTATGCGATCGTGCAGGCGATGAATCAACGCTTCGAGGTGGCGGCCGTGGCGATCTTCGTCGCGATGGTACTCGACGGCCTGGACGGCCGCGTCGCGCGCCTGACGCGCACGCAGAGCGCCTTCGGTGCCGAATACGACTCGCTGTCCGACATGGTGTCGTTCGGCGCGGCCCCCGCGCTGGTGGTGTATGAATGGGCGCTCAAGGACACCGGAAAATTCGGCTGGATCGCGGCCTTCATCTATTGCGCGGGCGCCGCGCTGCGCCTGGCCCGTTTCAATACCAACATCGACGTCATCGACAAGCGCTTCTTCCAGGGCCTGCCGAGCCCGGCTGCGGCCGCGCTGGTGGCCGGCCTGGTGTGGGTCGTCACCGACCTGGGGCTCGCCGGCCAGGACGTGCGCTGGCTTGCCGGCATGCTCACGATCTTCGCGGGCGTGTCGATGGTCAGCAACGTGCTGTTCTGGAGCGGCAAGGACATCAACCTGCGCAAGAGCGTGCCCTTCATCGTCGTGATCGCGCTGGTGATGGGGTTCGCGCTGGTTTCGAGCTACCCGCCGGGCGTGCTCTTCGCGCTGTTCCTCGTCTACGCCGGATCCGGCTACGTCGTGTATGTAATGCGCTGGATGAAGACGCGGCACGCGAACGCGAGCGCAGCCGCGCCGGCCCCGCAGGCCGCCGGCAAGGGCGAGGACGAGGACGAAGCGGACCACGCGCCGAAGTAGGCACCGCAGGGCGGCGGACGCCCGAACGACCGGACGCCCGCCTACCCTTCCCGCCCCTCCCCCGGACCTCCGCGGGGCTTCACGAATTTTTCACCAGGTCTTGAGCGCCGCTTGACGGCCGGACTGCGAGCATCCCTGCCTGCCCGCATCCGGAGTCCTGCATGTCCGCCCTGCCCTCGTCCCGCAAGCTCAACGCCTACTTCCTGATCACCTGGCTGGTGGCGCTCGTGCAGCTGTTCTCCCAGCAGGGCGCAGGCGACTACGCGAGCCCGGCGGTGGCCGGCTGGACGCTGGCGGCGACGCTGTCCTACGCTTTCATGTACCTGCTGCCGAGCGTTGCGATCGGACATGCTCTGCGCAGGCTGCTGGACGGCCGCATGACATTTCGGCACGGGCCGGCGATCCTCGGCGCGGCAGTGATCATGCTGGCGGGCTTCACCCAGGTGATGCTCTTCGCTGACCGCGTGATCCACGAGATGTACGGCTTCCACATCAACGGCTTCGTCGTGAACCTGGTGTTCACGCCGGGCGGCATCGCCTCGCTTGGCGCCAGCCGCAGCACCGAAATCACCGCCGGCGCGATCATCCTCGCGCTGTGTACGCTGCAGGCGGTGGCGTGGGTGTGGGTGGTGCGGCGCGACACGCGCGCAAGCGGGTGGAGGCTGCGCGGGGTGTGGGCGCTCGCACTGTTCTTCGTGCTGACCACCGGCGAGCGCGTCGCCTACGGCTACAGCGAAATGTCGAACTACCAGCCGATCCTGTTCGCCAGCGAGCGTTTCCCGCTGTACCAGCCGCTGACCTTCCGCAACTTCGCGCAGAAGCTGGGTTTCAAGGTGGATCAGGCCAGTGCGCGCAGCATGCAGGTGCGCGACGAGAGCCTGAGCTATCCGCAGCAGCCGCTGCGCGTGGTGGCGCCCGACAAGCCCATGAACATCGTGTGGCTGGTCGCCGAGTCGCTGCGCTTCGACATGCTCGACCCGAAGATCATGCCGCGCCTGTGGGCATTCTCGAACGACGCCGTGCGCCTGGAAAAGCACTTCAGCGGCGGCAACATGACGCAGATGGGCGTGTTCTCGATGTTCTACGGCCTGTACGGCAACTATTGGTTCCCGATGCTGGCCGCACGCCGCGCGCCGGTGCTGATGGACGTGCTGCAGCAACAGAACTACCAGTTCAGCCTGAACACGAGCCAGCGCTTCACCTACCCGGCCTTCGACAAGACGGTGTTCGCCAACATGCGTCCGGAAGACCTGCATCCGCTCGAAGGCGGCGCGCCGGCCTGGCAGCGCGACGTGCGCAACATCGACGCGCTGATCGACTACATCGACAGGCGCGATCCGGCCCGGCCGTTCATGACCTACATGTTCTTCGAGTCGACGCACGCGAATTACGACTATCCGCCCGGGTCCGAGATCGCCACCCCGGTGCTGCAGGACTTCAACTACCTGACGGCGGACTTCGGCGCGCAGATCGGGCAGATCAAGAACCGCTACATCAACGCGGCGCATCACGTCGACAGCCAGATCGGGCGCATGATCGACCACCTACAGAAGCGCGGCCTGCTCGACGACACCATCGTGATCGTGCTCGGCGATCACGGCGAGGAGTTCATGGAGCGCAGCCGCTGGGGTCACAGCGCGGAGTTCAACCGCTTCCAGACGAGCACGCCGGCGGTCATCCGCGTGCCAGGCCGCGCGCCGCGCGTCGTCGCCGGCATCACCAGCCACCTGGACATTCCCGCCACCCTGATGCCGCTGCTGGGGGTGCAGAATCCCGTCGAGGACTACTCGCTGGGCCACGATCTGCTCGCGCCGGATTTTCACCGCGACTACGCCGTGGCCGCCGACTGGAACCGCCTCGCCTACATCGGCGACGACTACAAGGTGACCTTCCCGGTCAATGCGATCGGCGCCGTGCGCAACGAGGCGACCGACGGCGAAGATCGCCCGCTCGCCAGTGCCGACGAGGCGATCGCATCGATCCGCTCTGCGATGGTCGAGATCATGGCAAATCTGGCGCGATTCAGCCGACACCGCGGATAATGACGGGGGCGTGACGCCCCTCGCCTGTGACTGGAGACTGGAATCCGCATGCGGCTACTGTTGGTGGAAGACAACCGCGACATTCTTGCGAATCTCGCGGATTACCTCGCGCTGAAGGGGTACGAGGTGGATTGCGCACAGGACGGGCTGACCGGCCTGCACCTCGCCGCGACCCAGCAGTACGACCTGATCGTGCTCGACGTGATGCTGCCCGGCATGGACGGCTTCACGCTGTGCCAGCGCCTGCGCGACAGCGAGCGCAGCCACATACCGGTCATCATGCTGACCGCACGCGACACGCTCGACGACCGGCTGCAGGGCTTCCGCACCGGCGCGGACGACTACCTGACCAAGCCCTTCGCCCTGTCCGAACTGGCGGCCCGCATCGCCGCGGTGCTCAAGCGTAGCCGCGGCGGCGGTCGGCGCGTACTCAGCGTCGCGGACCTGCAGTTCGACCTCGACACGCTCGCGGTCACGCGCGCCGGGCAGTCTCTGCATGTCGGACCGATCGGGCTGAAGCTGCTCGAACTGCTGATGCAGAAGAGCCCCAGCGTCGTCCGCCGCGAAGCGCTGGAGAGCGCGCTGTGGGGCGATTCGCCCCCCGACAGCGACAGCCTGCGCAGCCACATCCACACGCTGCGCCAGCAGATCGACAAGCCCTTCGGCTCCCCGCTGCTGCACACCGTGCACGGGGTCGGCTACCGGCTGGCCGCGGCCTAGGCGCCCGAATGAAGCGCTCCGGCGAAACCCCGTGCGCAGGTCCGCGCACGACGACGCTGCTAAAGGCCTGACGTGGCGGCACCGCAGAGCCTCGCGTCGCGCATCGTCGCGGCTTTCGTCCTGATGGCTTCAGTCGTCGCGGGCGTCTTCGCGCTGATCGTCGTCAACGCCATCGACACGGTGGAAATGCGCCTCGTCAGCGACGCAATGAACCGCCAGCTCGACTTCATCATCGAGGAGTCGGACCAGGGACGGTTCCCCGCGCTCGGCCCCGGTCTGGACCTGTATGTCGCACCGGTCGGCGCCAGCGCGTCCCTGCCCGCGTGGCTCGCGCCGTTGCAGGAAGGTCTGCATGAAACCGAGAACGACGACGAGGCTTATCACGTGCTCGTACGCGACCGCAGCGGCACGCGCCATGTCCTCGTGCTCGACCAGGAAGACTTCGAGCGGCGCGAGACCATGCTGTTCGTCGCTGTCACCGCCGGAGTCGTGATCTCCATCCTCGCCGCGGCCCTGCTCGGCCGGGCGCTCGCCCGCACCGTGATCTCGCCGGTCGTGCGCCTGTCGGAACAGGTGCAGCACCGCGACCAGCTATTGCCGCTCGCACCGCCACTCGCCACCGAATACGCCGACGACGAGGTCGGCAAGCTCGCCGCGGCGTTCGACGAGACGCTCGGCAGCCTGCGCGCGGCGCTGGAGCGCGAACAGCTCTTCACCAGCGATGTGAGTCACGAGCTGCGCACGCCGCTGATGGTGATCGCCAGCTCCTGCGAACTGCTCGACGCTCAGGGCCTGGCGCCACCGCAGCGCGCGCAGCTCGATCGCATCACCCGCGCGTGCGCCGAGATGCAGGAGCTGGTGGAGACTTTCCTCGGCCTCGCGCGGGCGCCGCAGGAGCGCGGCACGACGCTCGTGGGCACCTCCCTCGCCGCGGTGGCGACCGAGCAGCTGCACCGCTGGCAGCCCGAGGCGGCGCAGCGCGGCCTCGCGCTGGATCTCGTCAGCGAAAGCGTGGACCACGGGCTCTATCCGGCCCCCCTGTTGCGCGCGGTGCTGACGAACCTCGTGCGCAACGCGATCCACTACACCGATGCAGGCTTCGTGCGCGTGGTGCTGCGCGAGGGCGGATTTTCGGTGCTGGATTCCGGCGCGGGGATTCCGGAGGCAGAGCGCGCGATGGTGTTCCGGCCGTTCGCGCGCGGCGGCAGCACGCGCGGCGACGGTATCGGCATCGGCCTGTCGCTGGTGCAGCGCATCTGCGACCGCCAGGGGTGGCGCATCACCCTTTCCCCGCGCGAAGGTAGCGGCTGCGAATTCCGCGTCGAGCTGCGCACCTCTTGAGGTGAATGCCGGACCGCCGTAGCGGCCGGCTGCCGCTCAGCGCGTGAGCTCGCTCGTCAGCTTCTTCAGATCCAGCGTACGTGCGCGCTCCGCGATCTCGGGCGCGTAGCGCTGCTGCAGCCCCTTGGCGTTGTCGAAGAGCTGGCCGAAGGCGGCCTTGAGCGCGGCGCCGTCGAGCCGCCGACCGTCCGCGTAGTAGCGTTTCGCGACGTGCCCCAGCGCGTAGGTCGTCGCGAAGGAGAACGCCGAACCGGTGGCCTCGCTGCCAATCGTGCGCCCGACGCGGCCCAGCACCTTGCCGAGGAGACCGCCGACGAGCTTGCGGCCGAACTGCTCGACGTATTGCGAGGTCAGGCCGACGCCCACCGTCGCGAGGAAGTCGGTGATGTGGCCGCGGTCGAGCTCGAAGCCGTGGGCCTTGCCGACGCGATACACGAGGCGCGTCTGCAGCGGGATGATCGCCATCGAAGCGAGCGACTCGGGCAGCAGTTCGAGTGCACCGTTGAGGATCGCGGCATTGAGGATCATCTTGTCGAGTTCGGCCTGGTCGGGCCCTGCGGGCGTCGCCGGCGCAGGGACGGCCGGCATCTCAGGCAGGGGCTTGTCGACCGGCGCCCTGGCAAGCGCGTCGGCCGCGTTCACGATCGCGGCCGCGTCGCTGCGTCCGAGTTGCAGCAGGGCGCCGAGACGCTCCAGGAAGGCCGTCTCGCCGGCATTGTGCACGCCGTCCGCATCGCACACGCCGACCGCCATCTCGAAGGCGAGCTGGCGCAGCTCGGGCGTATCCAGCCCGGAAACGGCCTGCTCGAGCGTCACGCGCTTCAGCAGCACGTCCTGGTACAGCGACATGACGTCGAGGCCGGCACCGGCGGACAGTGATTCGGCCGTGCGCCGCACATGGTCGCGCTCGCGCGGGTCATTGTGGCCGTCGGCGAAGGCTGCCATCAGGCAGACGGTGATCAGGGAGCGGTTCTGTTCGGGAGTCATCGTTTCTCTTCTCGTAACAACAATAGGTTTTTCAGTTGGGGGCCGACCGGACGATCTCAAGCGGCGGGCAGGAACAGCGCGGCACGCAGCCCGCCGGCCGGCGCCTGCCCCAGCTCGATGCGGCCACCATAGAGTTGGGCGAGGTCGCGCACGATGCCGAGGCCGAGGCCGGAACCGGGCATCTCCTCGTCGGCGCGCGCGCCGCGGGCGAACATCGCCTCGCGCGCGTCGGCCGGCAGGCCGGGACCGTCGTCGTCGATGACGATCGCGACTTCGCCTTCGCGCACCGCGACGTTCACGCCCACCTCGCGGCGTGCCCACTTGCACGCGTTGTCGATGAGATTGCCGAGCATTTCCTGCAGATCCTGCTCCTCGCCGCGGAAGGCCGCATCGTCGGGAATCGCTTCGATCGCGAAATGCAGATTGCGTTCCGCATGCACGCGCCGCATCACCCGCACCAGCCCCTCGACGGCCGGCCGCAGCGCGCTGCGCAGCCCCGGCACCTGCGTCGCCGCAGCGGCACGCGCACGCGCGAGGTGGTAATCGACCTGGCGCTGGGCCGTCGCAACCTGCTCGCCCACCAGACGTGCGAGGGGCCCCTCCTCGCGCAGCGCGGCATTGCCCAGCACCGCGAGCGGCGTCTTGATCGCGTGCGCGAGATTGCCGGCCTGCGTGCGTGCGCGCTCGACGACCTCGGCATCGTGCTGCAGCACCGCGTTGAGCTCTTCGACCAGCGGCCGGACCTCGTTCGGAAAGACGCCGTCGAGCCGCCGGCTACGGCCGTCGCGCACCTCGGCAAGCTGCTCGCGCAGACGCTTCAGGGGGGCGAGGCCCACCGACACCTGCAACAGCACCGCGGCGATCAAACCGGCCGCGAGCACGCCCAGCGCGATCACGAGCAGCCCGACGAACTCGCGCACCGGACTCGTCATGCCGCGCTCGTCGGCGGCGACGATCAGCCGCAACGGCTGCCCGACCGCTTCCTCCGGCCGCACGATGCGTTCCATCATCACCAGGCGTTCGCGATCCGGCCCGTCGATGCGATGCACGTGCACCTCGCCGTCGCGCGGTCCGTCGGCCGGAACGGCGAGCGTCGCATCCCACAGGGAGCGCGAGCGCAGCACGCCGCGCGCGGCGTCCCCGCCCTCGCGGTCTACCTGCCAATACAGGCCGGACAAGGGTTTGCGCAGGCGCGGGTCGCTCAGGTCGGTGCGCAGGGCCAAGCCCGCGTCGGAAGCGAGTTCGACGCTCGCAGTGAGTTGGTCGAGATGGATGCGCAGTTCCGCCTCGAAGCGCTCTTCCACGTGGCGGCGGAAGAGATCGCCGAGCACGCAGCCGGTGACGGTCAGCGTCCCCAGGATCCACACCAGGCTGCCGGCCAGCAGCCGCGCACGCAGCGAGCTCCGTGCGCTCATTCCGGACATGCGAGGCGGTACCCGAGGCCGCGCACGGTCTCGATCAGGCCCGGCGGCAGCTTCTTGCGCAGACGCCCGACGAAGACCTCGATCGTGTTCGAGTCGCGCTCGAAGTCCTGCGCATAGATGTGCTCGGTCAGCTCGGCGCGCGACACGACCTCCCCCTTGCGGTGCATCAGGTAGCTCAGCACGCGCAGCTCGTGGCTGGTCAGCGTCACCGCCTGCCCTTCCACCGTGACGCGCCCGCCGCGCGTGTCGAGCAGCACCGGGCCGCAGCGCAGCTCCGCGCTCGCATGCCCCGCGCTGCGCCGGATCAGCGCACGCACGCGCGCAAGCAGTTCCTCCATGTGGAACGGCTTGGTCAGGTAATCGTCGGCGCCGGCGTCGATGCCGGCGACCTTCTCGTGCCAGTTGTCGCGCGCGGTCAGGATCAGCACTGGCATCGCCCGCCCCGCCGCGCGCCATTTCCTCAGCACCGTCAGCCCGTCCATCTGCGGCAGGCCGAGGTCGAGCACCACCGCGTCGAGTGCTTCGACCTCGCCCATGAAATGCGCATCGCGCCCGTTGTCGGCGCAATCGACCGCATAGCCTGCCTCGCGCAGCGCCTGCGACAGCTGTGCCGCCAGCGTCGGCTCGTCTTCCACGACGAGGATGTGCATCAGCGCTTCCCTCCATTGTCACCGCGCGAACGGATGCCGAGCACGGTTCCATCGCGCGCATCGACGTCCAGCCGCACCAGCGCGCCACCGCTCCGCAGCAGGCGGATCTCGTAGATCCAGCGCCCATGCTCGCGTTCGAGCTCGACTTCGACGACTTTCCCCGGATGTTCGCGCTCGATCTTGTCGAGGATCGTGCGCAGCGGCAGCACCTCGCCGCGCTCGAGGGCCGCACGCGCGCGGTCGTGATCGTGGTCGTCACCGCCGGCCGCGACCGGACCGATCGCCAAGGCTGCAACGACTAGCCCCACGACAGCCGATGTCACAAGCGTGCGCATCGATTTCTCCCTTCCATGCCGCGCGCACCGTGCGGGCAGCTTTCCGGCATCCGTTGTAAGGCCGCCGCACTGAACCGCAGCTGAACGCCGCCTTCACCGTGCGTTCAGGCTCCGCCGCGCAAAGTACGTCCTGCAGCCAGAGCAGACACTCCGGCGATCCGATTCCAAAGACATTGTTCCACCATCAGTACAAGGAGCAAACATGAAAAGCCACCCCCTGCGGATGTTCCTGGCCGGCGCCGCCTTGCTCGCGAGCGGATTCGCCACTGCGGAGACGCCCGCCGACTTCCTCACCCGCTACCAGACCGAGGCGCGGCAATCCACGCCGGGCTTCAGTGCGTCGGCCGAACGCGGCGAGAAGTTCTTCACCGCCACGCACGGCGGCGAGTGGAGCTGCTCCACCTGCCACACCAAGAATCCCGCGGCTCGCGGCAAGCACGCTAGCACCGGCAAGGCGATCGAGCCCATGGCGCCGGCAGCCAATCCCGAACGCCTCGCGAGCACCCGCTCGGTCGAGAAGTGGTTCGGGCGCAACTGCAAGGACGTGCTCGGCCGCACCTGCACACCCGCAGAGAAGGCCGACGTCGTCGCCTGGCTGATGAATTCCCCCCGCTGACCCACACGGAGCTCCACGACATGACCGCCACCTTCCCCGCCCGCGCCCTGCGCGCACTCACCCTTGTCCTCACCGCCGGCGCAGCCGGCCTCGCGCTTGCCGACGACGACGAAAACAAGCGCCTGAACATCAATCACCCCGAGTATCGCAGCGAATGCGGCAGCTGCCACATCGCCTTCCCGCCCGCGCTGCTGGGCGCCGAGTCCTGGCGCGCGATGATGGCCGGGCTCGACAAGCACTTCGGCTCCGACGCAAGCCTCGACGCCGAAACCTCTGCCGTGATCACGAAGTTCCTCGTCGCCAACGCCGCGCGGCGCGACACCGCCGGCAGCGACGGCCGCCCGCAGCTGCGCATCAGCGACACCCCCTGGTTCCGCAAGGAACACCGCGACGGCCACGACGGCATCACGCCCGGGATCTTCCGCAGCGCAGCCGTCAAGAGCGCCGCCAACTGTGCCGCCTGCCACCGCAACGCCGCCGAGGGCGACTTCAGCGAACGCGACATCCGCATCCCGAAAAACGGAGCACGCTCATGAATACCAGCATCACCTCCACGAGCGCCGCAGGCGGAGCCTCCCGGGCCGCCGACACCGCCGCCACCGTGCGCGTGTGGGACGTCCCGACGCGCGTCTTCCACTGGAGCTTCGCGCTGTGCTTCGCAGGCGCTTGGCTTACATCCGACTCGGAACGGCTGCGCGACCTGCACGTGATGCTCGGTTACACCTTCGCCGGGCTCGCCGTGTTCCGCCTGCTGTGGGGCCTCGTCGGCACCCGCTACGCGCGCTTCGCGAGCTTCATCTATTCGCCGCGCGAGCTCGTGTCCTACCTGAAATCGCTGCTGGCGATGAAGCCCCGGCACTACCTCGGCCACAACCCCGCCGGCGCTATCGCGATCTTCGCGATGCTGGGGCTGGGCGCGCTGATCGCCCTGAGCGGTTTCGCGACCTATCAGGACATTGGCGGCGAATGGCTCGAGGAACTGCACGAAGTGGCCGCCAGCACGATGCTCGCGATCGTCTTCGTGCATATCGCCGGCGTCATCGTCAGCAGCCTGCTGCACCGCGAGAACCTCGCCCGCGCGATGCTCACCGGCCGCAAGTCCGGCGCATCCACCGAGGGCATCCGCCACGCGCACCGCACCGTCGGCGCGGTACTCCTCGTCGCGGTGCTGGGCTTCTGGTTTGCCTACCAGAGCGGCGCGGCCGACGCGTGGCTGCCGCAGCCGATCACGACCGCGGACGCGCGGGACCGGCACCACGACGACGATTAGGCCGGCATCGCGCCTCTTTCCTGCGCAGGCCGCTCGGGCTTCCCGGCCCGAGCGGCCTTTTTGCGTATCCCGGCCGTCACCGATAGGCGGCGGCAATCGCCCCCATATCCGTCGCGTCGCCGCCCCATCCTTGCGTTCGGCCAAATCGCCGGTTTATAGTCGTACGCATGAACTCCGTCAGCGGCCCCCACCTCCTGTCGCTACGCCTTCTCCCGGCGGACCTGCTGCTGCTCGGTCCGCTGCTGCGCCCCGCGCGCTAAATATACCCACCCACCTCGTGTTGCCCCACTTCCGCCAGCGTCCCAGCGCCGGCCGCTTGTCATATCCGGTTTTCCACCATTCCAGCAGGAGCCGACGATGAAAGACCAGTTGATCATTTTCGATACCACCTTGCGCGACGGCGAACAGAGCCCGGGTGCCTCGATGACGCAGGAAGAGAAGCTGCGCATCGCCCGCCAGCTCGAACGCATGCGCGTCGACGTGATCGAAGCAGGCTTCCCGGCGGCCTCCAACGGCGACTTCGAAGCGGTCCGCGCGATCGCCGAGACGATCAAGGAATCGACCGTGTGCGCGCTCGCCCGCGCCAACGAGAACGACATCCGGCGCTCCGGCGAAGCGATCCGCCCTGCCGCACGCGGCCGCATCCACACCTTCATCGCGACCAGCCCGATCCACATGGAGAAGAAGCTGCGCATGACGCCCGACCAGGTCGTCGAGCAGGCGGTCAAGGCAATCGGCTGGGCCAGGGAATACACCGACGACATCGAATTCTCCGCCGAGGACGCGGGCCGCTCCGAGATCGACTTCCTCGTGCGCATCTTCACCGCGGTCATCGAGGCCGGCGCGAAGACGATCAACGTCCCCGACACGGTCGGCTATAACGTGCCGACGCAATACGCGAACACCCTCCGCACCCTGATCGAGCGCGTACCCAACTCCGACAAGGTGATCTGGTCCGTGCACTGCCACAACGACCTCGGCCTTGCGGTCGCCAACTCGCTGGCCGCGGTGCTGGCCGGCGCACGCCAGGTCGAATGCACGATCAACGGCCTCGGCGAACGGGCCGGCAACGCCGCGCTCGAGGAAATCGTCATGGCCGTGCGCACCCGCCAGGACGTCTTCCCCTGCGACACGCTCATCGACACGACACAGATCGTGCCCGCCTCCAAGCTCGTGTCCGGCGTCACCGGGTTCCCGGTGCAGCCGAACAAGGCCATCGTCGGCGCCAACGCCTTCTCGCACGAATCGGGCATCCATCAGGACGGCGTGCTCAAGCACCGCGAGACCTACGAGATCATGCGCGCCGAGGACGTGGGCTGGGGCGCCAACAAGCTCGTGCTCGGCAAGCACTCGGGCCGCAACGCCTTCCGCAGCCGCCTGCAGGAGATCGGCATCGTCGTCTCGTCGGAGGATCAGCTCAACCACGCCTTCGCGCGCTTCAAGGAGCTCGCCGACAAGAAGCACGAGATCTTCGACGAGGATCTCAACGCACTCATGAGCGACGAGGGCGTCACGCCCGAACACGAGCACTTCCGCCTGCTCGCCTCGCGCTTCCACTCGGAGACCGGAGAAACTCCGCAGGCCGAACTCACGATCGCCGTCGGCGGCAAGGAAGCCCGTACCAGCGCCGAGGGATCGGGCCCGGTCGATGCCGCCTTCAAGGCAATCGAGGCAGTCGCCAAGAGCGGCACCGAACTGCTGCTGTACTCCGTGAACGCGATCACCACCGGCACCGACGCGCAAGGCGAGGTGACAGTGCGCCTGTCGCAGGACGGCAAGATCGTGAACGGCCAGGGGGCCGATACCGACATTATCGTCGCCTCGGCGAAGGCCTACCTCAACGCGCTGAACAAGCTGCACAGCAAGTTCGAGAAACTGAACCCGCAGCTCTGACCCGCAGCGCCAACCAGTAAGGGCCGCAGGCAAGCTGTCCGCGGCCCGCACGGCCGGGATCCGGTCGCCCGGTAACGGATCAGGCCGAGGCGCGCGCCTGCCGCGAAGGCGCTGATACCCGCGCGTACCATACGGCACAGGCGAACAGCAGCGCCGCCAACACCGCTTCCGCGATCGCGAGCTTGCCGGCAAGGCCGGGGTCCATCGCCCGCACCACCCCCTCCACCAGATAGAGCAGCACCAGCATCGTCAGCCACTGGTAGGTGTAGCGTCGCCCCTTCAGCACCCCGAGGAAGGCCCCCATCAGCGGCAGCGCCTTCAGGATCATCCACGAACCGCCCGGCCGCAGCGGCGCGAGCCACGCCTCCCACAGCACGCACAGTGCGATCAGCGCGACGAGCAGCGCCGTCGCCACCAGATTCAGCGCGCGCGCGTTCATGCCTCGCCTCCCGCGAGCGTCGCCGCGACCTGCGCAAGGCGACGGCCCTGCGCAATCGCGAGTTCGATCTCCTCCGCGCTCAGGCCCGGATTGCCGTCCGCGCCGGCGACATGGCTCACACCGTAGGGTGTCCCGCCGGTGCGCGTGCGGTTGAGCGCCGGCTCCGTGTAGGGCAGTCCCATGACCAGCATGCCGTGATGCAGCAGCGGCATCATCATCGACAGCAGCGTGGATTCCTGCCCGCCATGCTGGCTCGCCGTCGACGTGAACACCGACGCCGGCTTGCCGGCCAAAGTGCCATTCACCCACGGCCCGGCGAGTCCGTCGAGAAAGTACTTCATCGGCGCGGCCATGTTGCCGAAGCGCGTCGGGCTGCCGATCGCCAGACCGATGCACTCCTCGAGGTCGCGCACCTCGACGTAGGGCGGTCCCGACGCCGGAATGTCGTCCTCGACCGCCTCGCACACCGACGACACCTTGGGCACCGTCCGCACCCGCGCCGCCACGCCCGGCACCTGGTGGATTCCGAGCGCGATCTGCTCCGCGAGCGCCCGGACCGAGCCGCGATGGCTGTAATAAAGTACGAGGATCTCTTTCATCTGAGCGGTCTGAATCGAATTGCGGCATTATAGCCGCCCCTTCAGCCACACCCGACCGCATCCCCTGCATGCCCGCCGTGCCGTTGAACTCCACGCGCGACTTCCTGCGCCTCGTCGCGCAACGCTTCGTCGCGACCCGCTGCCCGCAGGTCGCCGGCAGCCTCGCCTTCACGACGCTGCTCGCCCTCGTCCCCCTCGTCACCGTCGTCATTGCGCTCTTCAGCAACTTCCCGGCGTTCTCCGAACTCGGCACCTCGCTGAAGATCTTCCTGCTCGAAAACCTCCTGCCCGACCGTGCCGGCAAGATCATCGCCACCTACGCCTTCCAGTTCTCGCAGAAGGCTGCAAAGCTCACGCTGATCGGCACCGGCGCGCTGGTCGTCACCGCGCTGATGCTGCTGATGACGATAGACCGCGTGTTCAACCAGATCTGGGGCGTACGCCGCCCGCGTCCGCTGCTCACGCGCCTGACCGTGCACTGGTCGACGCTCACGCTGGGCCCGGTCGCCCTCGGCGCCAGCGCGCTCGCGACCGGCCACCTCGTCGCCAGCTCCGTCGCACTCGCCGGCAAGGGCTCGTGGGTCGTCGAAGCCTTCTCGACGCTGGTGTCGGCGGGACTGCTGTGCGTCGTGTTCACCTTCCTCTACTACGCGATCCCCAACCACAAGGTGCGCCCGGCCCATGCGCTCGCCGGCGGCACCACCGCGGCGCTGGCCTTCCTGCTGATGCAGCAGCTCTTCGCCCTCTTTCTCGCGCGCATCCCGACCTACACGCTGATCTACGGCACCTTCGCAACGGTGCCGATCTTCCTGCTGTGGCTCTACCTGTCGTGGGTCGTGATCCTGCTCGGGGCGATCCTGTGCGCAGCGCTACCCGGCTTCTTCGAACGCACGCGCGTGCTCGCCCCCTTCGCCGGCGACCGCGCGTGGGCCGCGACCACGGTATTGACGATGCTCGCGCGCGCGCAGGCCGAAGGTCGCACCGTAGCATTCGAACCGCTCATCGAGGCGGCCCGCCTCAACGGCAACGAAGGCGAAAGCCTGCTCGGCGAGCTGTGCGAAGCCGGCTGGGTCGCCCGCACCGAGGACGGCAACTGGCTGCTCACACGCGACGCCACCCGCATCAGCCTCGCCGACGTGCTCTGCCGGCTCGCGCTGTCGCCCGAAGCGTGGCGCAAGGCCGGCCGCAACGACCTGTCGCGCGACACCGCCGAACGCATCGCGAGCGCATTGCGCACCGCGGACATCTCGATCGCGGCACTCGCCGCGGACCAAACCCAACCGAGAAGCTAAATCGGGTAAGGATCGACTTCGTACTGGAACAGCTCGACGTTCGCCGTCTGCATGTCGAGACTCAGCACGCGGGCCTGCGCCACATAGAGGTGCTCGCCTTCGTGCACCAGCACGAAACGGCGCGACGCATAGGTACCCGCCGGCGCAAGGATCGCCTGATTGCGGCGCAACGCGGGCAGCGGCGGCAAAATGAGCGCGTGCGTCGTGGAACTCACCTCGGCGCCGCGAAAGCCGATCGTCACCGGCGTGCAGGTCTGCGCGACGAGCTGCAGGCCGAGCTCGACCTGCCCGGGGCTGTCGCTGCGGATCCAGCGCACGATGCACACCGACCACGGATGCCCGGCGTCACGCCGCAGCGCGACCGCCATGCCGGCACTCAGGCTGCCCGTCACGCCCTCGACGGACATCAGCGCGTAGCCGCCGGGGCTCTCGTTGTACACCATCCATTCCGAGATGCGTTCCGTCGCGCCATCGGAGCGGGCGGCCTCCCACACCGCGCGCAGACCCACACACACCTGCACCGAATACCGGTACGCACGGCGCGACTGACCGCGATTCGGCGGCAACGCCCAGCGGTCGCGCATGCGCTGCAGCAGCGAGACCATCTCCACCGGCGTCAGCCCGACCGGCAATCCGGACGCATCCGGTTCGAGCAACTCGCCGTCGTGCTCCAACCCCACCGCCTCGGCCTCGGCCATGCGCTCCTTGAGCCATTCGAGCTGGCCCGCAAGCGCACGCGACACACCGAACGCGGAAAAATACACCAGCCCCTCGGCCGCCGGCGCTGCGCTGCGGATCGTCGCAATCGGTGGCAGATCCTCACCGGGATTGATCCAGAACGACGACGCGGCCGGCTGCAGGCTTTCTACCGCCAGCGCCCCCTCGTCCGCCACCCCGTCAAGGTAATCGTTTGCCCACACCAGCTCGCGCGCGGTCAGGCTCTCCGGCTGCAGCACGGCCAGCGCGAGCAGGCGCTTCAGGGCATGCAGGGCGTCTGCGGCCGCCGTTTCGGGCCGCGCCGGGACCAGCGCGTCGAAGCCGCCCCCGGCTTCGACGATGCCGTATGCCGCGAGCCACAACCCGGGCGGCGTGACCGCCCCTCCCATCGCCGCGACGACGAAGGCCTCATGCACCAGGCCCAACGCACGCGCCGTCATCGCCATCGGATCGCCGCGGCGCACCGGACGCCAGCGATCGCGCGCTGCCGCCGCCATTTCGCCCAGCTTTCCACCGACTTCGAGCAAGGCCTCGACGAGCTCGCCTGCGACCGCATGCAGTTCGCGCGAAAGCGGCAACGCCGCATTGAGCAGGCGCGGTTTCAGGCGGCCGCACACGTCCAGCACCCTTGCCTCGAACTCGTCGATGCATTGCAGGAGCGGCGCCCCGCCGGCGGCCGGTTCGGGAAGTCCGCCCAGATGCCCCCGCAGCGCGTTCAGCTCCGCGCGGGGATCGTCGGCCGGCTCGCTCGCCAGCCACTCCAGCACGGGAGTCAACTGTTCTGAGACCGGATCGGATACAGGCATGGAGGTAAGATTTCCACTTGCGGACGTCCACGCATTCTATTCAAGAATCACCCTCTTGAGCGGAACCCCGCAGCCCGCGGGCCTTGCAGCCGGTTCAGGACGCCCCTTTCGCCGACGAGCCACGATCCGCACTTGTCTCACGCGGCCGTTTGCCTTACACTCGCCTGCTTTTCGCATCCACTTATCAGGACACCCCAATGGTCGTCATTCGCCTTGCCCGTGGTGGCGCCAAGAAGCGCCCGTTCTACAACATCGTTGCTGCCGACTCGCGCAATCGCCGCGACGGCCGCTTCATCGAGCGCGTTGGCTTCTACAACCCGATGGCAGCCGAGTCCGAGAAGGGCCTCGTGATCAACGCCGAACGTCTGGCCTACTGGAAGCAGAACGGCGCCCAGCTGTCCCCGACGGTCGAGCGCCTGGCCAAGCAGGCCGCGCAAGCCGCCGCCTGATCCTGCCTGACTCTTCGCAGTCATGATCGTACTGGGGCGCATTGTCGCCCCTTTTGGCGTCCAGGGGTGGGTCAAGGTGCATCCCTTCGGGGATGACCCGCTCTCCTGGCGCGAAATGGCTCAGTGGTGGCTTGCCGACAAGGCCGAAGCCCCCGAAGAGGCATGGCAGCCGGTGAAACTGGCCGGTTTCCGCGCGCACGGCGCGGGTTTCATCGCCTCGTTCGAAGGCGTGACGGACCGCAACGGTGCGGAAGCGCTGCAAGGCCGCTACATCGCCGCGCCGCGCGAAGCGATGCCCGGCACCGGCGAAGACGAATACTACTGGGGCGACCTGGTCGGACTTGCGGTTGTAAACGAGTCGGGCGAATCGCTCGGCACGGTCGAGAGCCTGATGTCGACCGGCGCCCATGACGTACTGCAGATTCGCGACGGCGACGAGGAGCGACTGATCCCCTTCGTCGCCGCCTACGTACTGAATGTGGACCTGCCGGGCCGGACGATCCGGGTCGACTGGCAGAAGGATTGGTGAAAACGGGGTGAGCGCACCAGCCGCCGCAAGGCGCTTCGACGTAATCACCCTGTTTCCCGAGATGTTCGCGGCGCTGACCGCCAGCGGCATCACGCGGCGCGCGCTGGATCGCGGTCTCTATGACATCGCGTTCCACAGCCCGCGGGATTTCGTGGACGATCCGCACCGCACCGTGGACGACCGCCCTTACGGCGGCGGCCCCGGGATGGTGATGATGGCCGAACCGCTCGAAAAGGCGATCGGCCAGGCGAAGGCGCAGCAGCAGGCGCGGCTCGGCGCGGCGGGACGCGTGATCTACCTGTCGCCGCAGGGCCGGCCGCTGGACCATGCGAAAGTGCTGGAACTGAAGGAATTGCCGGCGCTGACGCTGCTGTGCGGGCGCTACGAAGGCGTCGATCAGCGACTCATTGAGCGCTGCGTGGACGAAGAAATATCGCTCGGCGATTTCGTACTGTCGGGCGGCGAACTGCCGGCAATGGTGCTGCTCGACGCGATCGTGCGCCAGTTGCCGGGCGCATTGAATGACGCCGTATCGGCGATCGAAGACTCGTTCGTGGACGGGCTGCTGGACTGCCCCCACTACACGCGGCCCGAGATCTACGAAGGCGAGCCGGTGCCGGCGGTGCTACTCTCCGGCAACCACGCCGCGATCCGTCGCTGGCGGCTGAAACAGGCGCTGGGCACGACCTGGCGCCGGCGCCCCGACCTGCTGGAAGGGCGCACGATGACGAAAGAAGAATTGTCACTGCTTGGTGAATTCAGGCAGGAGCAAGCAGGGGCCGAAGGCAGAGCCTGAAGCCCGTATACAAACCGCGCGCATCAGGCATGTCCTGCTCTGCCGCAAGGCCAAGTGCCATTGAATCGACAGGAGTCGCACAATGAACCTGATTCAGCAGCTCGAACAGGAAGAAATCGCCCGCCTGAACAAGACCATCCCCGAGTTCGCCCCCGGCGACACCGTGGTGGTGCAGGTGAAGGTCAAGGAAGGCACGCGCGAGCGTCTCCAGGCCTACGAAGGCGTGGTGATCGCCAAGCGCAACCGTGGCCTGAACTCCAACTTCATCGTGCGCAAGATTTCGTCGGGCGAAGGCGTGGAGCGTACGTTCCAGACCTACTCCCCGCTGGTCGACAGCATCGAAGTCAAGCGTCGCGGTGACGTGCGCCGTGCCAAGCTCTACTACCTGCGCGACCGCTCCGGCAAGTCCGCACGGATCAAGGAAAAGCTCAATTACAAGGGCACCGCGAAGCAAGCCTGATCGCGCGATTCAGCCAGCAGCACATGAAACGGGCCCCGCGGGGCCCGTTTTTTCATCCTCGACGAGCGCGAGCGCAATGCCGCACGCGCAGGCACCCCGCGCCGAACGCAACTACTCCTTCTTCGCGTCCTCGCCCTCGTCGTCATCGTCGTCCGGAATCACCGCATCGACTCCGGCACCGACGACCTTGGCGCCCACCTTGACCGTTGTCGCGACCACGGTCACCGCCGCATCGGCAACCGCAACCACCGCACACCCGCCCAGCATTGCCGCGCACACAGCAGCGAGCAGCAGATTCCTCACGCCCATTTTCCCCCGATCCCTTTCCGAAAACGGCCACGCAGGCGCGGCCGCGCGACACTTCCGCCTCAATGGCGTCGCGCCGCGATTATTCCCCGCGCCGGGCGCCCTATGTGTATCGACTAGTATCGCCCCGGCGGAGCACGGCGACACGACCCGATCCGCACCTGCCCAAATTCGCGCCTAACGCCGCGCAAAAGAAAAAAGCCGCCAAAAATCGGCGGCTTCTTCTTCATGGCTGGCGGAGAGTGAGTCTGCTGAAAGGGATTATCACCGCCCCTCATCCGACTTCACACGCCCCGCCGTTCTCCATTAACCATGCGTATCTACGCCGAGCGCATGGACGCATAGCATATCATCGCCTATCATTAGGTCGCACGCCTTTCGATGGGTCGCTTGATGGGTAAGAAGGCTAACGAGCTCTCGCCGCTGTCGGTGTCACGTCTTGTTCAACCGGGCCTCCACTTCGTCGGTGGCGTCGCTGGACTGGCCCTGCAGGTATCCGTCAGCGGGGCCAGAAGCTGGATCTTGCGCGTGTCGGTCGCAGGAAAACGACGCGACATGGGATTGGGGGGCTACCCCGACGTCACCTTGGCGATGGCACGTGATCGCGCTCGACAGGCACGTGATCAAGTGCGAAATGGCACCGACCCCATCGAGGACGCGCGGGCCCGACGCAGTGCTTTACTCGCTGAGCGCGCAGCGGCGCTTACCTTTGACGAATGTGCGGCGGCCTATATCGAGGCGCACGAATCAGGGTGGCGCTCGCCGAAGCATGCCGCACAGTGGCGCACGACGCTCAAGTCGTATGCGAGCCCGATCATCGGCGCGCTGCTCGTGCGCGACGTTCAGCTTTCCCACGTAATGCGCATCTTGGAGCCAATCTGGAGCACGACGACCGAAACCGCGACTCGCGTGCGAGGCCGGATCGAGGCTGTTCTCGATTGGGCAACGGTGCGCGGCTACCGCAGCGGCGAGAATCCGGCCCGTTGGCGAGGGCACCTCGACAAACTGCTGCCCAAACCCTCCAAGGTTGCACCCGTCAAGAACCACGCCGCGCTCGAGTGGCAGGACATGCCGCAGTTCATGGCAGAGCTTCGGAAGTTGACCGGTGCCGGCGCACGAGCACTCGAGTTCGCGATTCTCACGGCAGCTCGCTCAGGGGAAGCGCGCGGTGCCCGATGGAGTGAAATCGACATCGCCAGGGGAGTCTGGACTATTCCGGCTACGCGCATGAAGGCGGGAAAGGAACATCGCGTACCCCTGTCGCCGGCAGTGGTCGATCTACTCCGGGCGGTGCCGAAGTTTGCCGAATCGGAATACGTTTTTGTCGGAGCGAAGGGCTGCGCGCTCTCAGATATGACGCTCACGGCCGTCCTACGCCGGATGAAGCGGAAAGTGACAGTCCATGGCTTCCGGTCGAGCTTTCGCGACTGGGCCGCCGAAAGTACCGCGTACCCCAACGAAGTCGCCGAGATGGCACTCGCACACGCCATTGGCAACGAAACGGAAGCAGCCTATCGACGCGGCGACCTTTTCGCGAAACGGGCACGCATGATGTGCGATTGGGCCCAATACTGTGAGCGCCAGGCAACTGCCGTAGCCGAGGTTGTCGCGCTCCATGGCTGACTCGGTGATTTCCTCGGGGCAGGAGGACGCCCCGGCCCGACGCGAGCCGACCTTACCCCCCTGCTCGCTTCCACCTCGCTTCCTTCATGAACTCGAAGGCACCATCGCCAACGCGACCAACGGCGACCTCCAGCACACGATAAACCTGCTCACCGCCTTCTGCATCCTAGCTCAGGGAGACCACCCGCCGCCGGCTGCACTGGTCCGCTGGATCGGGAAGTTCCTCTACCACGCCTGCGATAGCGAATGGCTTAGACAAGCTCGTCGAAACCGCAGCATTCGGCACCAAACCGCTCGGAGCCGAAATACGATTGGTGTCGCAGAGTCGCTGCGATCCCTCGCGGGTGGCAGGAACCCCGGCATCAGCCGCTTAACCCAGATTTATTACGGCCAGGCAGGGACAACCGATTTGGCCGAGTTCATCGACACCGCTGCTCGCAATGGAACGCCGTCGGCAAACTGCCTCAAGGCCGCCTGCGCAGCAGCGAGCCGCCTCCGACATATTCTGCTCCGGGACGACCCTACCGGATTCAACCATCGCAGCAAGGTCGGCATACGCGGATGGGGCGCTTGGAAGTCCAGCGATGAGTTTCATTCGGAGATTGCCGACGAGTTGACCCGGGCGGCGGCTACGCGGGGGAGGTCTCTGGCTGCCCTATTCCGCGAGATCGGCCCACGGTTCGGCCTGACGTCCGAGGGGGTCAAGAAAATCTGGCAGCGCGCACAACGCCAGCGCAAATAGGGACAGCCACTCACCAAATTTCAGTAGACCTCGGCGATACAAACGGTATCGCGCTGACTCATGCGACGTCGCCGCCGCGCAACGGCAATCAAACCTCGTCGCTGCGAGAGGTCTACAACATGAAGCCGAAGTTCAACGCCACCCTTGGCACCAAGCAAATTCTAAAGGCCGTCTCCGCGGCCCACCCCGCTCCCCCCTCAAAAGACCTGCCCCCGGCACTCGCGAAATTCGACGACCTGCCCGAATCGGCTTACGTCCGCATGCCCGTGGTGAAGGAGCTCCTCAGCTGCTCGGAGGCGACGGTCTGGCGCATGGCCAAGGACGGACGCCTCCCCCGCCCGCATAAGTATTCGACAAATATGTCGGGCTGGAACGTCGGCGAGCTGCGTCGCGCGATTCGCAACGCATAAGCAGGGGGAAGAGGCCATGACGACCCCCAATGCTGACCGTAACCCCGCCCACTCCTGCATGACGGAAAACACGTGTGACGCGCAAACCAACTCGGGCACGTGCCGCCAGCCCGTACATGACCGCCTTCATTCCCAACAGATCGCGTACCTGAAAGCCGTGCCATCCAAGATTCGCGCGCTCTTCGCGAAAGCCTACGCTGGCCGCGCCTCACCGCGCCAGGCGATTCAAACGAAGTGCCTGCAATGCAGTCATGCAGACCGTGCCGAGATTTCGCATTGCCCGATCCAAACGTGTCCGCTGTGGGCCTACCGCCCGTACCAGTCGAACTGCGCGGAGGGCGAATAATGGATCCCGAATCCTGGCTCGACCTCTTGGCAATGCTCGCGGTCCGCTTTGCCCATACCGGCATCGTGGACGATCTCCGCACCCTGGATCGCGAAGAACTCTGGGGCCTGTACCTGCACCTGTCACGTGCGGAGGTCGGTGAGAACGATGACTAAACGCCCTGACCGCCCGGATCCGTGGAAGGGGGTTGCCCACTACCGCGTGCGACTGGAGGGCGCTGACAGCCCTGCGTTTCGGGTGCTGAGTTTTTCGGCGAAGGCATTGTATGGCGACCTTCGGGCAAAGATGCGGAGCAACAACAACGGCAACATCAACGCGACCCTTTCCGAAATGCGCCATCGCGGCTGGACCTCCTCCGCAACGTTGTCAAAGGCGTTACAAGAACTCGAGGCGATGGGGTTCATTGCCAAAACCCGCCAAGGCGGCATTGCCGCAAACGCGCGCTATTGCAGCCTTTACCGCTTCACCGACACCGAGGTTTGGGAGTGGCCGAAACTGGGCATCGGCCCCATCGAGGCCACGAATGAGTACAAGGCATTCGGCACTGTAAGAGAGGCAGAAGTGGCCATGAAGAACCACCGCGACCGCGTCACCTTTCTCCAGAAAGCGCGACGGGCCGAGAAGATGGGGGCTCGCGACGAAAAAAAATAAAGCTTCAAAAATCAAAGCGCGGAGCTTCAGATTCCGAAGTGTGGCAGCAGGAAACCGATGCAAATTCTGAACATGGGAATCCTCGCCCGCTTCGGAATCTGAACACAGCAATTACCGCCGAATCCCTCGCCACTCCTGGCGCTCGGGCGATCCGGTGTGCGACGCCCCCGTCTTCAGAATCCGAAGTCCATTACTACCATTACCACCCCCTATCGCAATAACACGACAACGGATTGGAGACTTCGCCCGCCGACTGCCGCCGCCCAACAGTCCATCCGCTAGCTGAGGACCGCCACAACATCATGAAAGACAAGTACGACACCAAGACCCTCGACCTCCTCGACCGCGTCCCCCAATCTGAAGCGCCGAAATCGATCAACGCACATCCGAATACCCCTTCCGGGCGCAAGCGCCCTAAACCGACGCAGTTCCCTGACGACGTGGACATATCCCGCGCCACCAAGGCCGCCCTCCTGTCCATCGTCGCCAAGCTCAACAGTGGCAGTGAGGAGACAAAGGCGCAGGCCGTTCTCAAACTGGGTGAGCACCTCGGCTTAAATGTCACGATCACGCCACCGCCGTCACCCCCACCCTAGACAGGAGCAGCGCATACACTCGCCGTATTCACCTGGCCGCGCCAACCAGGGCGCAATCACTTTCCCAAACAGGTAACGCCAGCCCCACACGTAGGCGCCGACAACGAGACCGCTGGGTTCGCGCGCGCGCGCGTGGGGCTGCAAACCGAAGCGCGAAACTTGTCCTTGCAAGTCCCTGACAGAGCGATTTCGTGGCGGGCTCTGCGCCCAATGGGACAGTCATCTCAGGCGCTCACGAATCCACACGGTGCTGCCCGACAGAACAACGTAGTCCCCTCTGCGCACGCGATTTGCCCGACCGACAGAACCGTCAGCGCCCGGCTCAAATCAACGCGGCGTGATGCACTCCCTTTCGGCCCACACAAACGGGATATACCTTCGCGATATCCCGCGAAACTATTTTTGGGGCTTCTGTGCTCGACAGGCTCTTCGACGAGATTTTCGGCGCCCCCCCGTCCATTTGGCAGCGCGCCGCCTACGATGCCTTCGTAGCTGGCACCCTGCCGCGTTACATCAAGGTTCCGACGGCCGGCGGAAAGACTGCAATCCTGGCCATCTTCCTCGCGGCGCTCGCGACCCAGGCCGGGACTCAACGGATTACGCTTCCGAGGCGACTGGCATTGGTGGTCAACCGCCGCAGCCTCGTGGATCAGTCCAGCGCGCTAGCCGCAAAACTTGCAGATATCGTTCGCGGCGGAACCCTGCCTGCGCTAAGCGACGCGCTCGCAACGCTCTCCCCCCGCGGCATCCCGTTGTCGGTCTCGACCCTGCGTGGCGCCCTTGCCGACAATGGCGACTGGGCGATAGACCCAGCCACTCCTGCTCTGATCCTCGGCACCCCTGACATGATCGGGTCGCGGCTGCTATTTCGTGGCTATGGCGTCGGCCGCTCGCGGGCCGCCACGCATGCGGGCTTGCTCGGCATCGACACTCTGGTCGTCCATGATGAAGCACACCTCGCCCCCGTGTTTTCGTCCGTACTGAGGGAAATCGAGGTGCTAGCCCGACGCAGCGCCGACGCCGTCGGGCGCCCGCCCCTGCACGTTGTGGAGATGACCGCCACCCCCGACCCGCATTCAGACGTTGGCCAGATCCTCGAATGCCGAGTGAGCGATGATCCGGCGCTCGCCCGCCGTATGCGGGCCGGCAAGGCCCTCACTATCATCGACGTATCCACCAACGCGACCAAGGGAAAACCTGCCGCCCGCGTGCTCGACATGCTTGCCGAGCAGGCGCTCGCCCACAAGAACGCGTGCAAAGCGGTCGCGCTTTTCGTCCACCGGCCGGAAGCCGCCAACCATTTGACTGGGCGACTGCTACAAGGAGGAGTACCGCTCGACCGCATTGTCACGCTCACTGGCACCCAACGCGCCAGCGAGCGAGAGCACCTCATCCACAGTCCAGCCTTTATGCGGTTCTCGCCCGAGCGCCCCGACGAAGGAGCACCGACGGCTTACTTCATCTGCACTTCGGCCGGGGAGATCGGCCTCGACATCGACGCCGACATCGGGCTCCTGGACTTGGTCACACTGGATCGCTTCATCCAGCGCGCCGGACGCATCAACCGCCGCGGGTGCAGCAGTGGCGAGTTGACCCTGGTCCATGCCTGCGGCGAGGAACTCGGCGACGCGCTTACGGAACGAAGCCGGACTGCGCTCAGGCTCCTTGATGGTCTGCCCCATGTCCCGGCGGGACGAGATGCCAGCCCGATCGCGCTCACGCAGCTCACAGAGCACCCCCGCTATCGAGAGGCTGTACCCGCTGTCCCGCCTCGTCGTAGCCTCGAACCGTCGATCCTGACCCAATGGTCGATGACGGCCCTTCGGCTCGACGCCCTGCGCGTCCCGCCGCCGGATATCTTCCTGCACGGACTCGACGACGAGGACCACGATGTCGACCTGGTGTGGCGAACTCTGCCGGCCGACACCGCCCAGCTCACGGACTGGCTCGAGGCCTGGCCCGTGCTGGCACATGAACGCGCAAAACTGCCCCTACACAAGGCGCGGGACCTGATCGAAGCCGTCTTGAAGCGAGCCGGTCATGACGACCACCGGCATCGCGCGGTTCTTGTTCTCGACAGCCAGGGACGAGTCGTTGAACACGAGCCTGTTACCACTGACCGTTCATTGCGTGGCCTCATGCGTCTGGTTGTACCAGGTCGAACCGTCATTATTCGCGATGAACTCGGTGGGCTGTCCCCTGCGGGGCTCCCCGACATCGACAGCATTGCACCAGTGGTCGACGTCTCCGCGGAGGGTCGCGGCGAAATGCTGACCCTCATCTGTTCGGTCGGACTCGCAGATGGCGCCATGCAGTGGTCCCACGTCGGTGAGCACGCGGAATCCTTACCGGCCCTAGTCGCGATGATCCGGCCCGACCACGAAATTGCATTCGCCGAAGAGCTGGTGTTACCGGTATCCGACCTGATGACCCGCGATGACTCGACCGTGCATCGCCGCGCGCGTGTCTGGCTCCACACTCGACAAGTGTCGGGCCCTGACGCAGGTGACCTTGCATCCCTGAACCGCTGCGATAGGACTCTCATCGATCACCTCGAATTGGCGCACAAGGCCGCGCATCGCCTGTTGCAGCATATCGACCTGCCCCCGATGCTCGCCACCGCGGTAGCGACCGCTGCCGCCCATCACGACGTCGGCAAGCAGGAGCCGCGGTGGCAGGCTGCGCTCGGCAATCCGACGCCTGCGGTCCCGCTTGCGAAGAGCCGTCGCCCCGTCTTTGACGTGCGTTTGAACGACGGCTACCGCCACGAGCTCGGCTCCGTGGTGATGTTGGGCGAACAGGTGGGCATGCTGGAACGACACCTGATCGCTGCGCATCATGGCTGGGCCCGACCGGGCTTTACAGAAAAGGCGCGGACAAAACCCGGATGCAGTTCTATCGCCGACCGAGTGGCGAAGTCGTTCGCCAAGCTTAACGAGCACTTCGGCCCCTGGGGGCTGGCCTATCTGGAAGCCATGGTAAAGAGTGCGGATGTGCTCGCGGAACTGGAAGCCACACGTCTCGCGGAACACCCCCTCCCGTCACCGCGCACCATTGTCACTAAACACGACGAGGAAGCCCCCGGCAGCGCGATCGAGATTCCCGCCGACGCGCGCAATTTCGGCGAATATCTCGCTTGCCTAGGGTTACTCGACCTGCTCGCCCGCTTCCGCTCGGGCCTCTCAGCATGCTGGACGGCACGGGGTTTCAGTATCGTCGGAGCCGATGACGCGGCAGTGCTCGCCGCTGTAGATGCGCTGCTCACCGTCGAGGCGAGTGTCGATGAGGCCGCACTACGCGACGATTTGCACGGTGAGAAATTCCCCCCCTTACGGCTACGCCTGAGCAACTCTGGTCACCAGTTTTACGTCAATGGCTGGCTGGCGATGGACTACGGCGGCAATTCTCGCTGGAAACTGAGCGCGGGCCAGACCGATGCACTGGCAATCCTGCGCGGCCTCGTATCCGCTGCCCACACCCTTCGTTCCGACCTCGTCACAGGCGCAGACCTCTTCCGGCTCGGCACAACGATGAAGGAGCGCTTTCGCTTCGACGCGGCCACGAGTTGGTCGGCCTTGGACGCCGGTTTCACGCTGAACGAGGACGACCGCTTTAGTACTGCGCGGCCGTTTGTCGAGCTTCTCTCGATCCTGGGCCTACAGCATGCCTTCGTTCCTCCCGGCGACCAGCCCCCTTGCCACTATGTCGTGTGGCACACGCCACTGCCAGCCGCGCTGTGCCTACCTGCTGCGAAAGGGCTGATGTCCGTGTCGGGCGAGCGCTACCGCCCCCGGCTCGTGACATCGGGGAAAATGAAAGACGTTTTCACCTCCGAACTCACCCTCTCGAATGAGGAAAGCACATGGCTACCGAACCATCTGATCGTCTGAATGCCCTCCTGCTCGATCGCAACGCCGTGGCAATCGTATGCCGGCAACCGCTCGAATCCGTGGAGGGCCCGGGTGGCGTGGTGTTTCCGCCCACCTACGCGGGGAAGGGCGACAACGCCCCCCCCGAATACAACATCAGCGATTTTGGCGATGGTCGAAACGTTTGCACCATGGACTCAGTCCAGTCCCAGGCAAACCGCATCGAAGCAGCCTTCCTCACGGCCCCATATCGCGCCCTCGTGCGCGAAGTCACGGTCCGGGCCGAACTCGCCGACGGGGAACAAAGGATCATCGACGTTCTCGAAGCGCCACACCGCCTGGCCGACGCGACAATCCGATTCTCCGATCTGCGCCAGGACGCCGAAAGGGCGTTTCGCAACTTTCGCGATGCCCCTCGCGCCGTCGCCGAACTGTCGCCGATGAGCCTGTTGATGGGCGCATTTGACTCGCGCGGCACATATTGCAAGATTCCGCGCGCCCTGACAGCGCGAATTGAGGCCCACAACGTCCGCCGTCTCGTTCGCAGGGCGCTTTACTCGGCGGCACTCACCGGCAAGGACCTCGGGCACGAGGACAGCAAGCTCTCCCAAATTGGCCTCGACAATGCTCTGGACGGCCCCATTCCTGGCGGAATCATCGCCGACGGTGGCATCTGGCGGGAGGCGGTCTTGAACCTTATCGCCTTGCGCCAGAATTGCGGCCAACGGGTGACGAATCGCTACGACGAGAAGCCGTCGAAGACTCCGCCTGACGACTTGTCTGCCTACATCTTCGGGCTCGGCCTGGTGAGCCTGACGCTCCAACCCGAGACCTTCTTGCGCCAGGGATGCCTCCTGGTGGCGGCGGCGCCCGTAGCGGCCACGATAAGGTACGCGGATGGCGCAAAGACCAGTTTTTCCCTAAGCACAGTGGACGCCCTCGAATTCGCGAAGACGGCAGCCCTGCGTTTTGGTGTTGCCTCGCTGCCGCCGCGGCAGGGTCATTTCCAGCGCGAACTGATCGACGAGGCGAACCGTCAGGCACAAGAGAAAAACGAGAAGAAAAAAGTGAAGGGGAACAGGGGTGCCTAACCACTGGCTCGTGATAGAGGCGCAGTTCCTCACGGGCATCTACCGTGGTGCCGAGTGGCCCCCGGCTCCCTTTCGCCTGCTCCAGGCAATCGTAGCGGGCAACCGCTCCGTCACGGCCCCGGGGCTGGGATGGCTGGAGCGGCAGCCCGCGCCCGACATTATTGCGCCATCCAGTCCGCCCGAACTGCGCTACACGATTTACGTCCCGAACAACTCGGACAGGCGTAAGGCTAAGGCGGCGACGACGAGCCGGGAGGTAGTAGAGCGACGCGTTGCAGGACCGGTGCGCTACGTTTTCGCGCTCACGGACGAGGAGTCGTGCCGCGATGCGTTCCACGTGATCGATACTGCCTCGCATCTCCATACCCTCGGGTCCGGCCAGGACCAGGTCAGTGTTACCGGGCATATCACGTCCGTGCGACCGACGTGCGCGGCGAGCGAAACACATTTCACTGCCTCACTGGGTCCTGCCGCACGCGCACTACGGAGCAACGTCGACGTCATCTTGCGCGTGCCCATCCCCGGCTCCCTGAGTTCGCTTGAAACCCGTTTTCAGGCTAGCCAGACACGCCTCGACAAGTCTAAGGGCTGGATTTCCCCCGTGCTGGCCCCGGGCCTTCACGACATCGCTGCCTACACACCGGCTGGGCAGGCAGCGCGTGTGGCGATGGTGCCCCTTCGCCTGCAGAAGCCCGGCAATCCTCGCACCTTCCGCCCATTCGATCCGCGGAACACGGTGGTCGTCGCAGGCATGTTACGGGGCGCGGTCATGCAGCGTACTGCGGGTCTGCCGTTGGCCGACTTTGCTGCGGGCTATGCCCCGGAGAGCGATCTCGAACGGCGGCTCTCATGGGTGCCCCTCCCCTCGCTCGGTCACGATCACGCCGATGGCTTGCTGCGCCGCGCCCTGCTCGTTGCCCCCATCTCGTGCCTGCCCGAGGTAGCCAATGTCCTCCACTGCCTCGGTAACGAGCCCCTGCGCCTGGTCGAGGAAAACTCCGGCGAGCACGTTGCCGACGCTGCCTTGGCGGATCCCGAAGACGGAGTTTTCGCGGCGTATCGCAGACCGAGCCGTACATGGACCAGCGTGACGCCCATGATCCTGCCCGGGGACCATGCAGGTAATTCGCGGTTGGTACGAAACCTCGTGCTTAAGGCGCTGAGCAATTCGGCGATCGACGCCGGTCTGCTCGAGGACATGGAGGTGAGCCGACTCCCCTTCCTCCCCCAAGCACACCACGTCGCCGATTACAGGCTCAAGGCTTGGCAAGCGGGGCGGCTCATGCCCTACCATGTGCGCCTCCACTTCCGCGAGCCAATGCGTGGGCCTGTTTTTCTCGGTCGCGGCCGACATTTCGGGCTTGGCGTGTGCTGCGCGAACCCGAAGTGAACGTGATAGCCCGGGAGGTTCGCGCTGATCCTACGCCTTGAATTGGCAATACTTCTTCGGCCGCAGTCAGGGCTAAAGGCGTGTATTAGGTCGGTTCGCGCCATCCGAGCAAGAGGATATTCAAGATCAACACGTTGCTGGTATGGTGTCGCACTCGCCTACAGCCAGGCGACTACGTTGAAGCATCTTGAGCAGCGTGACGTCGCCCCGTGCCCTGAGGTCGCACTCGCCTACAGCCAGGCGACTACGTTGAAGCAAGATCGCCCGCTCGACCGGAACGACGCTCACCGAGTCGCACTCGCCTACATCCAGGCGACTACGTTGAAGCACCTCGGCGTCGAACTGCGCCACGCGCGCCTGATAGGTCGCACTCGCCTACAGCCAGGCGACTACGTTGAAGCAACGAGTACGCCGCCATGTGGCGCGAACCGCTGGCGTCGCACTCACCTGCGGCCAGGCGACTACATTGAAGCGCGCCCGCGGTCAGCCCCGTGCGCAGAGCCGTCGTGTCGCACTCGCCTGCAGCCAGGCGACTACGTTGAAGCCATTCCTGGCCCTTTTTCCTGCCCCCCGGCAGCAGAGTCGCACTCGCCTGTAAGCAGGCGACTACGTTGAAGCGGGGATGCACACTACTACTCCGGCGAGGCAAACACGTCGCACTCGCCTCTACGCAGGCGACCACGTTGAAGCCAGAAGTACCGCAAGGGCGTCGGCGAGATCACCGAGTCGTATTCGCCTGTACGCGGCGACTACGTTGAAGGCGCTCCTTCATCGGATCCACGATGGCCTTGACGAGCATCGCACTCGCCTCTAACCGGGCGACTACGTTGAAGTGTCGAATCATTCGGCGAATGCTCCGCGAACGGTCCCCGCCACATTCGCCAATAACGAGGCGACTACGTCGACAGTATTCGGCGAATGCGGCCTTCCGCGCCGCCCGTTCCCGATCGGCGCCCCGACTCGGGGGCGGGCCCGTCAGACCGGATGGAGAATGCCTTGGAAGCTGCCGTATGTGTTCGGCAAGAAGACTTCCGGCGGATTACTCTGGCGAGCAAGGACGTATGCTGGCCATCGCTTCGACCACCTTAATCTGCCCCTGTCGCGAACGATCCGCTGAATTCAGGCGATATTGAATTGTCCCGGACAGCGACGGGTCCATGCCGGCAATTTGATGGGCCGGATGATGGGTACAACAAAAAAGCGCCCCGAAAGGCGCTTTTTTGCTGATGCTGTGGCGGAGAGTGAGGGATTCGAACCCTCGATACGAGTTTTAGCCCGTATGCTCCCTTAGCAGGGGAGTGCCTTCGACCTCTCGGCCAACTCTCCAACTCTTATCTTTCAGTGAGTTATCGATGACTTTGGTGCGCCGTATTGACCAAAACCCACCAAAAACCCACCATCTACTTAAAACTCACCAGAAGAACCGCCATGGCCCGAAACACCAGCACCAACGGTATCCGCGAGATTGTACTCGACGATGGCACCAAGCGCTTCGAGGCGCGCGTACACCGCAGCGGCGAACCCGCGAAGTCGAAGCGCTTCAAGACCCGGACGGAAGCACTCAAATGGAAACGGCAACTCGATTCCGCCATCGACGTGGGCCGACCAGCCCGGGACCGCAAAACGGTCCTCATCCGGGACATCATCGATGACTATCTCGCCTACAAGAACGCCTCCCTCAAGCCGCTACCCTCGAACAAGGTCACGGATTACCAGCGTGTTCGCGACGACCTTGCCGAGTGGTCCATCAGCAAATTGACAAACATTGATGTGGAGAACTACGTCCGCCTCCTGCTGGGCGAACCCATTAAGCGTGATGCGAAGAAGGAGGATGCTAAGCGCCCCAAGCGCACGTACAAGCCCGCCACCGTGCGCAAGTTTTACTACGCGCTAAAGAAAGCGGTTGAATGGCACTCAAAGACCTACAAATACCATGTCGACGAGCATCTCTTCTCATTCGAAAAGGGCACCATCCCCGACGGTTGGTCCGGCAAACGCGAGCGACGACTGAAGGCGGACGAAGAAAGGCGTCTTTACGCCGCAGGACTTGACCGTGAACACACATTCACCGAGGCCGACTGGCGGGCCATCATTGGCTTTGCACTCGAGACAGCCATGCGCGAACAGGAAATCGTCGGCGTTCAATGGAAGTGCCTTGCCAACGACGACCGCAAGCTGAATATCCCTGGAGAGCTGACCAAAACGGGAAGACCACGCGTAGTGCTCTTGAGCCTACGGGCACGTGAAATCGTCGCCGAGCAACGAGCAAACTGCCCGCCCGGCGAGGCCAGGATTTTCCATCAGTTCCCGACGCCGGATTCGGTCTGCGTTTCCTTTGCTCGACTCTGCAAACGTGCCAAGGTAAGCAACCTTACTTTTCATGACCTTCGCCACGAGGCCACCAGCCGGCTCTGTGAATCCGGCAAACTCAACATGATGCAAATCATGGAGATGACGGGTCACTCGAGCATGACGACATTCCAGGGCTACCTGCATCTCCTGAAGCACGAAACCTCCGTCGTACTCGACTAAGGCAGCTTCACGGCTGAAGTTGCCCAGCCGGCCACCACAAGTATGAAACGCCCAGCCTTGCCGGCCGGGCGTCGAGTTCTATTGCTTCATGACCACACCATACCGCTCCACGTGCTCCCTCACCTTCTGCTGACGCTTATGCAACGCGATGCGCTGCGGATACGGGAGCCCCGCCGCCTCACAGCGTGCCTGCACAGCCCTCCACGCCGCATACGTCGATGAGTGCCTCGCGACCTCTTCATCAATAATCGCCTCGGTTTCCTCGGGCCAGTACCGACGAGTCAGCGGCCCAAGCTCCAGGGGCACCCACGAGGCAAAGAACAGCCGTCCGTCGATGACCTGCCAACGCCCCCCTGCCCTGCGCGCTGCGTTCCGTACGTCAGCATTGCTTACCAGCGCTCGATTGATGGCAACAACGAAATCCTCATCCTGCGCGTCGTCGTCCACCTTTTCGAGGACGCGGTGGGTCAGCGAATACAGGACCTCACGCCAACGCAGCGCTTCCTCGCCGACGCGAACGCCGATGTGGCTGTCGGCACCTAGGTCATCAAGGCATCCCGAGAGGAGCCAGGACTTCGGGACCTGCAGGAATTCAGCCAGCCTCTCCAGTCGCTCACCGCGGGGAGGGTGGCGATTCTCCCCCCAACGTCTTGCCAGCTCCCGACTGACCTCCATGTACCGCCCCACCTGACTGTCCCTAAGTTCGCGGTAGTCCCGAGCGATGCGATAGCGTTCGCCGAATGTCGTGCGCGCGGACTCCGCTTGCTCGGCCTTTCGGTTCACTGCCTGCTCAACCCGTTGGACCGTTTCCGCATCAGGCCGCGGCCGGCGACCGCACCCCACCCTATCGGATGCAACAGCAAATTCCCTCCGGGAAGTCCGCAGAAATTTCGTCATCGCCGCGACGTACTGCGTCGTCGAGCGGCTCTCGAACATACTCATATTGACCTCGTCTGCTCTCAGGCGACTTTGCCTACAGGGGTATAGGCAAATCGCGCGCAAACGAAGGTCGTAACAGAATGCCCCCGGCCGGCAAGGCTGCGCGGCCCGACTTCAGTTCTGCTGTTCCGGTGTTGGAAGCGGGGAGTTACGAAGAGACTTACCTACGATGTCGAGCCTTCGAGCGTCTCGGCGCTCAGGCCAACATTTGTCCAGCAGCAGATTCAAGGTTGCTCCGCGCCAAGGAACAACCGCGCCACTTCCTCATTGTGGGCGTCGATGGTGTCGGGCACCTCGAACTTTCCCTTGGCGACACCAATGCGTTGCCCGGCCGACACCGCATCTATCGGAACAAGCTTTGCCGCCGGCCGTCCATTGCGGACGATGAGAATTGCCCGCTCCCGTCCCTGCTCAATGGCATCGACCAAACGAGACAGAGAGGACTTCGCCTGCCGGATGCTGATGACGCGCATGGAGTCCCCCAGAGCACATGGCCGTTCCGCTTAGTCTATCTGACCCGGCAGTATCTCTCAGGAGCGGAGAAGCGTACTTCGACTGCGTGAGCTTGAGCCCGATGCTATCGATATCTGCTACGGAGTATCAGCAGAAGGCTTCCGGAAGCTTTCGGCAAGCCCAGTCTCTGAATCAGTCAGGCAGTTGACCGATGGAGCAGGGGCTCGTCCCGGTGCGTCTTCTGCTGCGCCAGACCGTGCGGGACGTCGCCCGATTATCAGCCGACATCCGGTTGCTTCGCGCTATCAGTGCGGTTGCTCCTCGATTGCAGGACGGCCGTTCCGACCGCCAGGCTCGATGCTACCGAAGTAGCAATGCCCCGGAAAGCGCACCACCGGGTAGCATATGCGCATCAACTTCGAGGGTCGAAGGAAGTGGTTCGCTTATTCTGCATTTTCATGCTCGTGGCGCTCGCGCAGCCCGCCAGTGCTCAGATATTCATCAGCAGCGCTGGACCGACCCCGCTGAATCGATACGTGGACTCGCTGAACGCGCTCATTGAGACCAACGGTCCCATCTCGCTCGTAGTCCAGCCCTGCGGAGCCGAAAACGCGTTCTGGGACAACGCCGGGCGAATCACTTTGTGCGAGGAGATTATTCACAAGGCGTCAGAACGCCGCAGCCGGGCGCTTGCAATGGGGCAGTTGAGCCGGGAGTCCATCGACCAGACCACGGATGGCGAAATTCTATTCGTCGCGCTGCACGAGCTCGGGCATGCCGTCATCGACCGGCACCGCATCGCTTTCTCTGGCCGGGAAGAGGATGTAGCCGACCAGTGGGCGGCTTGGCTCATCATGCGACTGAACAATGCACCAATGTATGTCGGCGCGATGAATTTTTTTATGGAGCCGGCGCGACTGCTGCACATCTTTGGTAAGAGGCAACTGACAGACGAGCACGGGCTTAATATCCAGCGGCGGGCGCAGCTCGTGTGCTGGGGCTACGGGCGAGCGCCGGCAGGAATGCAGCCCTTCGCCGACCATGCAGGACTGAGTGAGGCCCGGCGGGCCCGTTGTGCCGAGGAGTACCAGCAGCTGATGCGAAACACTCCTGAAGTATTCCGAGCCGCACTCAAGGCGCCGCGCAGCCGGAATGGCTACGGTTACGGGTACAACAGCGGCTCGGCATACCCGCCGCCAGCACCACCCCCAACGCCAGCCCCTAGGCCAAGCAGGGGCTACGGCTACGGGGGCGGGCCGGCAATCCCAGAGATACCCGAAATTCCCGAGATACCTGAGATTCCCCCGCTGCCCGAGTTACCACCGCTCCGTTACTAACCCCCCGCCGGGTGTCAGCGGTCGTCGGGTGCCCACGGGTCCTGGGTCCCTGAGGTCTTTCTGGCCAGTGAGCGGCAGACGGGTCACGCAGGCCGCTTGACGGCTTCAAGCAGACCGCGAGCGACACTCCTGTAGCCCAATTGCAACGTTGAGCTGACTGCTGCGAGCCGCCTTCACTGACCGGCGGTGGACCGTTGCATTGGTCTCGCTACAGGCAAGCTAGTCGTTGCTTTCGACGTAGTTTTGGATAAATGTGAAATAGCTCAACGTTGATGTTGAGCATTCACATGAGGAAACGTTATGTCTGAAACTGAGTTAGCAGCCGCCAAGGCGGCACTTAGTCAACAAAAGAGGAAACTTGTGGCTGCGCTAAGTGTAGGGGATGCTCACTTTGCGGCCTTTAAGCTCCGGTTCGTCGAAGAACACGACCGGGAACCTACTTTGGACGAGTCACCGGAGACGGCGGAGCTTGTTCTCGAGGGTAGGCGGGTATTACGGACGATTGAGAAATGGGAGACGGCCCTGCGCAACATCGACGCCACTACGTCACCCGAGACAGTCCAACGCATCGTTGACGGCGCCTTTAACACCGCCAATGACGCGCGAATGGTGGCTGAGGCAATCGCGGCTACTGTCCGACGTGGGAAATAAAATAATTATGATGCCGATGACGGACGAGGGCCGGGTCACCGCGGGTGACCATTTACGTCGCACGCATCGGGACAAGCTGAACGAAAGCGCTGCTTGCGAAAGCCATTTCGCAACGCCGTACAGCTCAATGGCACCAACGGATGCGGGTTGCTGAATTCATCCGTACTAGACCAAAATACACTGCTTGTGCCCCGTTTCGATGCCCTGTGGCAGACCCGCCGCCGACTGGCTCGTGAGTGTCACAGTCACAGCTAAGGCAACGAGTACGAGAAAGGTCCTGATTGAGACCAGGTAGACCTCCATACGCCCCTCCACCGTCGATGGCGGAGGGGCCCCGCGAGATTTGCCGAAGGCTTCCGGAACCCTTCGGTAGACCCAGCCACTACCTCATTCCGGCAGAAGGCTGATGGCGTAGGCGATGGCCGCGGCGCGGCTCATGCTTCGCTTACTCGCCCACGCGTCGACTGCATCCAGGGCATCGGGGCCTATGGAGACCGAGATGATGAGTTTGTTGCCGATGGACCTCGTCACCCGGCGGTTCTTTACCTCCTCGACAGCTGCTAGGCTCTTCGAATCAGGTGCCCCGGCAATGAAAGTATCCGCACTGATGGGCAACTTTCTTTTCGGTATTGTCATTTCGTCGCCCCCTCAGTGAAAGACCGCGGCGACCAGGGCGCCCAGTTCCGCGGCCGCCTTGCCATCGCGACCGGGCTGCTCGAGCATACTCATCCCCTGCCCAGCTGACTCTGCGATTGCCTTCCGGCGTCCGACCATGACGGCCAGCGCCCGCATCCCCGCCGGGATTTGGCTCGCGGCTTCCTGGTTGTCCGCTCCGCGCGGGTCGGCCATCGTGAGGAAGCATGCGGCATCGATGTCTTTGACGCAGCGCCCTTCAGCGAGGAGTTCCTGCATGTCCTCGAGCGCCCAAACATCGTAAGCCCGCGGCACGAACGGAATAACGACGAGGTCAGCAAGCAGCATCGCTGCGCGGAGGCACGAGTTGTCGCGTCCGCCGGCATCGATAACGATATCGTCGTACACAGACTTCGCCAGACCAACTTGCTGCCGCAACACTTGCCCGTCCGTGTACTGCGCCGACGCAATCGCTGGGGTACGCCCTTCTCGTTGCGCGATTGCTGCCAGCAGGCTCCCCTGCCGGTCGCCGTCCACTGCCAGAACCCGTCGTCCCTCCAGGGCTCGGCCGATGGCTAGATTGAGTGCGGTCGTGGTCTTGCCTACACCCCCCTTCGAATTCAACACTGCGACAATCATGCGTAAACCCTCCAGAACGCTTATGGAATGGCTGCATGCTATTTCCGCAAGGTTGCCGCAGCCACTACCGTATAGCGCGGGCAAGCCGTTTCAGTAGGGTTTCGACAGAAGGTTATGCGTTCACGGCGGAGATTACTCACTCAAGGGCGGTTATTGGTCGCATCTACGGAGGACAGGAGGACGAGCCTCGTTCAACTCGATTCACGTTCATGCGCATCCATCCAGAGACCGAAACAAGAGAATATCTTTTGATTTTCCTCATTGACGAATTTCGATTCTGAGTAATCCATGACGACTCCAGCGGGGAAGAATCGAAAGAACATTGGCAATCCGACTCGACACGGATAGCATATCTCTGATTTATCGGCAAACCGCGCGGAAACGGCGGGACGCAAAGCCACGGGCCTTCTCCTTCGGGAATGGCAGCCAGGCTGCCTGCAGACGGATTCACGCGTCGTCCGCAGCATTGCATCCCGCCTGCATGCGCGCTTTCACTAATGCATGGCTCAGGGGACAATATGCAACTCAAGCTCTACACCCGACTCGCAGGAGCGCTGATGGCTGTAGCCGTGACTGGCGTGGTGCAGGCCGGCTTCGACGAAGGTGAAGCCGCGTTCAAACGCCAGGATTACGCAACCGCTCGAACTGAGCTCTTGCCGCTCGCCAACCAAGGACATGTCGCCGCTCAGGGCCTCCTCGGATTTCTGCTTCTCGAGGGACGTGGGGGCGCGGTCGACTCGGAGGAGGGATTGAAGTGGGTAAGGCGCGCCGCGGAGCAGGGAGACGCGCCTGCACAGCACACTATTGGAACCCTCTTTATTGATGGCAAGGTCGTGGAGGTCGATATCAATACTGCAGCGATGTGGTTCAGCCTTTCGGCTGCCCAAGGGTTCGGCCCGGCCCAGCACAATATCAAGGTCCTCACCCGGGACGCTGAGCTGAACGCGTTTCGCAGCGGCCCCTTATATGGCTTCCACCAGGCGATGCAGGTCGGACAAGAGACCGCTTGCGGCAAGGTCAACGAGCTCCGCCTCGAGGCGGCGCTCGTCGAGGACGCCGCAGCGAAGACAACCTGGACGGCGCTACGCAACCTGCAGCCCGTTGGCGGGGTCTGCCGAAAAGTCAGCTGAGCCCCCTCAGCACATCATCCCCGGTCCGGCCAGGGAATCTCAGTGTTCCCATACTACATGGGCCTGGGGTGTATATCTGGAGATGGCCTGGGGCGGGCCGGTAGACGGTCCTCGACTCTGCGCAACCCGGCCACCAATTCTGCGGGGGAGTAAGCCCGTAGGCTTGGGGTCCCACCGCCTCCTAACGAAAGTGCCAATTATGGCCGAACCGGCAACCGTCGCGCTCGCACCACCTCTGGGAGTATCCCTTATGCATTCGTCCCTCCTGCTTATCTCTGCCGCCGCGGCCCTTGCGCTGTCAGGCTGCGCCACGACCCTCTCCCATGTCGCCGGCTACAAGGCGGGCGACGTCATGCGTTTCCGCGCTAAGCAGGTGGTCGAGAAAACCGAGCAGGCGAAAATCTGCGACCAGTTCAAGGACGGGGCCATCACGGTTGCGCAGTGCAAGGAGCGAACACTCGCAGTGCTGGAGATTGAGCCAAAGTTCACCCAGCTCACGCGCACCGAGGTGGTGATGCTCGTGCCGGAGCCGCTCGCCGTGGGCGACGTCGTGCAGTATAAGCTCGCCGGCATGCTGCACGAAGTAAACGGACCGGAGCCCGAGTACCAGGGCGTCATCTGTCGTGCCACCGACAAGCCCTGCCTTGACGACCCCAAGCGTGGCAGCACGGGAAAGGTTGACCCGGGCACTGGCGTTGCAGCAGGCGCCTGATGAGCATTCCTGAGAACCCGCTCGTCCTCGCCATCACGAAGCGGGTGCGCATCCTCCTGGCGCTTTCAGTGCTTGGAGCGGCGCTACCGATTCTTGCTAGCTTACTCCCCAAGAAGCAGGCCACACTGGCGTGGGCGCTCGACTTGGCCGTCCATTGGCAGTGGGTCTACGTCGTGCTCGGCGTCCTTTGCATCATCTGGCTGGTGGGCCTGGGTACGTTTCACCTTGCGGCGCCGGCGGCGGCGCTGCTTACGGCCGGGTTTTTCTGGACAGGTTCCACTGCCTACAGTGCAGGGGCCTCTCAGTCCAACACCCTGACTGTGGTCACCGCCAACCTGAATGCGGACAACCAGGACACCACTGCGCTCCGCACATGGGCGGACGAGCTCTCGGCTGACATCGTCGTGCTGGAGGAGGTTACTCCGGGAGTGGTGTCGCAACTAGAGCGATGGAAGGCCTACCCCTACCAAACGATTCACGCGCAGGTGGGCCTGTTCGGTCTCGCCATCCTGTCAAAGCACCCGCTCGAGGACACTCAGGCGCTTGAGGAGTTTGGACAGACGCTCCATGTTCGCACGCGGGTGCGATGGCGCGACACTGAGTTCGCGCTCGCGGCAGTGCATCCGATGCCGCCGCTGAATGCCGAGTACCACACTCGACGCGAAGAACTGTTCCACACGGAATCGAACTGGGCGACTGGCAGCAACCTGCCGTCCATCATTGCCGGGGACTTCAATGCCAGCCCTTGGTCACGAGCCTTCCGGCCATTCAACAATCACGGAATGAGGCTAGCGACAGCCCTCAAACCGACTTGGCCGGCGGTTCTTCCCATGATTCCCATCGACCACGTCATTACCTCCGGGCACTGGCAGGTCGTCAGGGCAGGCGTGGGGCCGCGCATTGGCTCTGACCATCGCCCCGCCTATGCCGTGCTTGCACAAGGAACTCGATGACGCAGTGAATCTTGCCTTGGCGTTCGCCTCGGGCGTATGGCTTGCCCTGAAACATCACGCCTGGTGATGCACAGCGGCTTTACCGCATAAGTAGCCCGTCGCCGTATCGCCTGACAGTTCAGGACCCCGATGTCGTGCGTACTTTCAATTGCAGCAAATACATCAAGGAGAGCGAAATGGGCATCTTTGGCGGAATCTGGAATGCATTGTTCGGCGGCTCCACGCAGGCAGATGAGGCGCTGTCTTTGACGGATTTGCATCAGGACTTGGGCCTGTCCTCCGACTTGCCGAAAATCAATCCCACCACAGGCTTGCCGATGGTGGGCGACGTTGGTGGTTTAGACGTCGCGGGCAACGCATACGGCGAGATAGTCGCCCCCATTGCGCACCCATTCGACAGCATGTCTAGCTCGTTCGAGGGCAGCCCCGACCCGTTCGACGACTTCTAGCCCAATCAGGTAGTTTCGAACGGCGCCGCCCGACTCTCTGTAAAGACGCCGGCCCTGCGCTATTCGGGAACAGGTACGTGCCGCAATTGGAGCAGTGGGCGCTGACGGAGTTGGACCGATACTGTCCTCGGCGCCAGACACCCTCGTGCCCACAGTGGATGCAGTGATGCTTGCCGTTGTGCTTTGCGTGCGGGAATCCGTAGTACGTAGCAGGCGAAATGGGGACGGAAGCTCCGAGGCGCGCCGCCGATAAAGCAGCCGAAACCGACGGCTAACGCACCATAGAATCAGGGCTACCACCCCTCGTGCGGTATGAGCGCCAGCAGCACGCCAACATTCAACGCGAACCCGCCCCCCATGGCGAACATCAGGATGCGCCCGGCCTTGCCGTGCATCCGATATTCCGCCGCCAGAGCGTCTAGGGACTCGCGATGCGGATACCCGGGGCGGATGCCGTGCTTTGTGGCGAACGGCTGACCGGCGGTGTGCTGCGGGGAGCTGGCGCGGTTTCCGTAGCGACCTGGACTATAGGCTCTGGCAGCGCCGGGCTGGACAAGCGCGCCTGGGAGAACGTCCGCTGCGGGGGCATCCGCTGAGGAATCGTCTTGGATTGTGCACCGTCAATCGAGTGGCCTCATGCACCGTCAATCGAGTGGCCTCAATGTCGGCAGCGCTTCAGGCTGGCGACGTGTTCTTTTCAGCAATTTGGGCACTGCATCTCATCTCCTTACATAACGGCTAATACGCTATGGACATTTTCCAACACTGCAGGTGAGCGTCGGAATCGCAGTATTCGACACCCGCCTTCACTGCACGCGAACGGCAAGCACCGGATTTGGCCTATCCGCCGCCCGCCTTCACTCCACGCTTGAGTAGCTTGGAGCGCATGGTTGTCCTCCGTTCGAATGATGTTGCCCACGCTCGGTCTAGCGCGGGAAATCAGAGGGAGCGGAAGACAACGAGACGCCCTTAGCGGCAGGTGGCCGAGTCGTTGCCAAAGACTTGGCAATACTGCGGGTGGTCCTGCATTGGCAGGATGTGTCCGTTGAACATGCCGGTCTGCGATTGCGGCTCAACCGGGGCAGAGCCGCCACTGCGGACGGTAACGGTCGTGTTGCGCATGTACCTCAGGGCATCATGAACGGCCAAGCTGAGCTGATTAACCTGCTCCTGCTCCGTTGCGTTAACCCATGGCCCCCAGTCTCGGACGAACGCATCAAGCCATGCCTTCGCCAACTGCAGGTCGCCCGGCTGATTACGAGCGGCGAACTTCTTCGCGAGTTCAATCTGAGCACGCAAGTGGCCCAAATTTCCCGCACGCAGGAGCAGACTGAGGGCTCTGTCACGGTCTTGGTACTCGGGTGACTTAGCCACTTGGTGAAACACCGCAAGCCAGAAATGTCCATCCGGGTCGTCTGCGGCGGACGCTTTGCTCAGCCACTCATACCCAAGGCGCTCGTCCGCCGGAGAATACTCACCACTCGCGTAGACCCGCCCAAGCTTCACTTGGGCCTTCGTACCGCCCGCCTGCGCAGCCTGCTCCAGCAACGCCACTGCCCGAGGCTTATCCATCGGAACCCCATTTCCGTACAGCAAGGCCTCGGCGTAGTAGGCCGTCGCGTCGAGGTGACCCAGTTTCATACCTTTCTCGAGCCACTGGGCTGCCGTTTCAAGGTGGTACCGCCGGCTGAAGTGGAAGGCATACTCGAGAATACCCCGCGGGTCGCCCGCCTCAGCGGCTTTTACGAGGAGCTCGAATGAACGCTTCCGGCTTGCCTCTGCCTTTGCGGCCCCCTTCGGCGTCGTCACATCGGGAGGGATGTAGACTGCATGCGCATAGGAAAGGGGGTATATCGCCGTCTTGTCTCCGCGCTTGACGGCTTGGGTGAGGCGCGCGATTTCCTTAGCGCTATTTTCAACCAACCCCTTGCGTTCCTGCAAACCGAGAAACTGACCCCAGTTATCCGCCGCAGCTCCGGATGACAGAACCGCGAGTACCCCCGCACACACCAGAGCCTTCCATTTCGACCGCATCCCTTCCTCCTCGACCTACGTTGCACGAAGCAGCCCGAAAAGGAAGCAGGAGACGACACCGGGGTGGGGTGTGCAGCCCGGCCACCGTTCCCGCACAGGGAGTAGGTCCGAAGGCTTTGCGTCCCGCCGTTTCCGCGCGGTTTGCCCATATGAAATATCAGCCTAACCCATTCTGGGTTATGTAAGCAATTATTTCAGCCCCCCGGTGTAGGCTTCTATTTATTTTTGAAATGCATCAAAACTTTCGAAAGAACGCACTTCCGCTAACGAAATGTCGCCTCCGGGTAATCCCCGGAGGCGACCGAGCATCATTCTTGCCTCGCGTCTCGCAAACTTGAAGGAGTCCAAGTCCAGTGCCGCGCTCCCATGAGCATCTTTCCGGTCGTTGTCTCATAGAGAAGGACGACTAGGTGCTGCACCGGCAACGGAACCTCTTGCAGTATTTCGGAATTAACCGCGACCTGCATTCCGAACGTTGAGGCCGCTACGTGCTCAAGTGCGGCCCGGAGCTGGCTCTCCACATCCGCTCCCGGGTCGATGAAATCGTCAGGTCGCAGTTTGCCTGCCATCAACATGCACGCGACAGCCGGCAAGCCAAGGTATACCGCAACTCCCCGCAGGAGCTCATCCCCTGCTGCGGCAAAGGCTCTCCCGCCCGAGAGGAGTTCCGACAGGTAGCTCTGACTCACGCCTAGCTGCTTCGCTACCGATGAGACCCTCTCCTTCTTGATTTCGATGTGCCGCGCAAGCTGAATGGCCAAGGGCCTCCCGTCATGCTGTGACGTCATGGTCTGTTCCTCGGAATCCGGACACATGTCCTTCTCCGTATAGCGCATTGGCGTTGAGGCTCGCATGCGGGTTCGAGGGTCGCCTCGTAAACCAGACGGAAACTATTCACTCACCAATCTGGACGCTCCGCAGTGAATCAGGGCCATCGCTACCAACGATGTCTCATCGCTGGTAGCGATGAATTTCGTGAAAGCGCCAGCTTTCGCTACTGTTCTCGGCACAATTTCTCGAGACGAAGGACATGGGGAAACGTCGCAACCCCTTTGAGGGGCTCGTTTACAACGGGGATTGGCACACACCACTACTGCGGTGGCTGGACACTGCGGAAGAAGACACGTCATCCGACAAGCTGCTCGAGGCGATTGCCGGCATGAAGAAGCTTCTCGCCGAAAACGATGAGTGCGTCCACACGCGTACCGCCGTCGCCCGGGTGCCCGAGGGAATCGAAGTGGAGTTCGCCGCGGACTGTACAAGGAACACCCGGCACGGCGAAGAGGTGTCGGTGTCGGTGGGCGAAGACCGGGACATTTCGCTGACAGTCACCGTCCGAGGAGACCGCGAGTACGCGGAGCGCTGCGCAAAACAGCTACTCAGCGAGGGAATCTATAGAGCGGAGTTCACCCTGAGTTGGCGCTCAGAGCGCCGGACGCTGCCTTCGTCACCCGACACGCAAGCTCAATCGCTTCCTGCCAATAGCCGGTCAGGGTAGTCCTTCGACCGGAAGATAGAAGCCGAGTCCTTCGCTCGCAGTGCTATTCTCCCTGGGGCGTGAGCTTAAGCCGCTTGAATGCAAGCTCGAACTTCACTCGCATCCCCTCCTTTAGGGAGACCCGGATTGACTGAAGGCGGTGCCCGTAGTTTCCTAGGCTCGCAGGCGCCGTCCCGGTCGGCCACCCGAATGAAAGTGTAACATGACGAATGGCCCCTCCTCGGGGCCATTCGCATGTTCACGGCTTGAAAATGGCATACGTGAAACGGTGACTACGCGCGTCTCAGCACGCTCAACACGGCAGCCCGTCGTCCTCGTACTCGCCAACGCAGCAACTTTCCGTTGCGACGCATTCGCTGGCCGATTCCTTCCACGACGCCGACTCCGCGTTCGGACGCAAGCGTCTTGAGGCCTTCGAGGGAGAGCCCAAACCTACCCACCTACCCACCTACCGAGCTACCGAGCTACCGAGCTACCGAGCTACCGAGCTACCGAGCTATCTTCCCAACTCTCGCGGGACAAACGAGCCGTGCTGGTCGTGGAAGCGGTTGAGGGAAGCGCAGACCTCGTCGTTCGTCTCCTGACGCAGCCGCCGTTCGTTGCGTTTCCGGTCAATGAACTCCACTAGCAGTTTGTCGACCATGGTCGAAAGGTCGTCCGTGTAGCGCAGCGCCTCTTCGCCCCGGCTCGCTGTCAGCGTTAGCCTATAGGGCCGCTTGCCGGGCTGGTCGTTGCAAGTTCCAGTCTTCATCCACGCCTCCGATACGTCGTGCTCGGGTCTCCCTCCGGGAGCCCGTTCAGCGCATTCAACCTCGTTAGCTATTGAGCTCCCCCAACGCGGCTCCCCTTCATTCCCCTGTGGCTCAGGCCACACAGTCACCCGCCAGAAATCTAAGGTCGGAGGGCCCCACCGGGCTACATGACTCTACTCTAACGTCGGAGAGCTCACCTACCCTACGCATTGCCAACCCTCACTTGCATGCGTTCTGGCCTCACGCGAACCACCACTACAAGGCGACATGCGAGAGCGACTCGGGATTCCCGTCCGGCGACCTCCCGGAGGCTCAACAGGCATCGCGCGGGGCGACGAACATGGCGCACCTTCAGGCTCCAGACGAGCAGCCGCTGAGACATCAGACGAGAGCGGCCTCGCGAGCCCGGGGAGACACTGCCGAGCGCAGGCGAATTCGATGCATCGGGAGGCGGCCACAGCGAAATTTGAGAGCGACGTAGGCCCGTCCCCGCCATGACAAGGAACCTTCGCCACCAGCCACCCCAGGGCAGCCACCCCACCAAGGAACGAAACCCGCAATCTTGTTTTTTTGTTTGCGCCCACGCCTCCCCGTTCCGTTCCCGTCTCGGGCGCCCCTTTCAGATACCCAACATGCAGGTGCCAGACAAGCTCATTTAGTGAGCTAGCCCGCGCGGATAATGGGCTCCATCACCACAAGGGGGAGTTACACGATGCCGTAAGCAGCGATGACTCATCACGCGACCCGCCGTCTGCAGCAACGCGGGATTCAGGAGGAGGTGCTGCCACTCCTGATGCAGTTCGGCGCTCACGAATACGACAAGCGCGGCGCAAAGCTGATGTATCTCACGCACAAGAGAAAGGAACGCATCCACCGCACCGTCGGCAGTGACGCCTTCCGGCGCATCGAACCGGCCCTGGACGTCTACGCGGTGGTCGACAAACGCGGCACCGTCATCACGGTCGGGCATCGTACCCATCGCATTAATCGCAATTAAGGAGCTCCTGATATGTTGGGCGCAGTCATCGGTGACATCGTTGGGTCGGTCTACGAGTTCAGCAACTTCCGCTCGAAGAATTTCAACCCGTTCTTCCATCAGAAGGCCTTCTACACCGACGACACGGTCTGCACCATTGCGGTGGCCGACGCACTCGTAAATGGCCGGAACGCTGCTGAAGCGTTTAAGGACTGGGGTCGCCGCTATTGGGACAACGGCGGCTGGGGCGCGAGATTCGGCGAGTGGCTGCTGTCGGACAGCTTGGCCCCTTACGGAAGCTTCGGCAATGGTGCAGCAATGCGCGTCGCGCCGGTCGGTCTGCTCGCCCGGTCGGTTCAGGACGTGACGACACTCTCACGGCGGGTCACGGCTGTGACCCACGACCATCCTGAGGGTCTGAAGGGTGCGGAGGCGACGGCCCTTGCCATTTTCCTGGCAAGAAATCGCGTCACGCCGCGCAACATCAAGGTTGCCGTGACCGAGCGCTTCGGTTACGACCTCACGCGAACCGTCGATGCCATTCGGCCGGGCTACCGCTTCAACGAAACCTGCATGGAGACGGTGCCAGAAGCGCTCATCTGCGCCCTGGACGCCACTGACTTCGAGGACGCCATTCGCAATGCCATCTCCATCGGCGGGGACAGTGACACGGTGGCCGCCATTGCCGGGGGTGTTGCCGAAGCACTGTTCGGCATCCCCGACGACATCGCCGACCAGGCATGGAGCTATCTGCCTCACGACATGCGGGAAGTCCTAAGCCATCTTTATCAGGAAGTGGGTCAGCTCGCCTAACGGGCGAAAAGGACACCTGCGGCGTGGCAGCTCAGGCTTCGTCGCGACCGCCCTGCCCGCGACGATGGGATGCGACTCACCGCCGCTATTTACCACTTGTATTTGACAGTTTTGCTGATATATTTAAGCAGCAAATACAAGAGGGCACCATGGAAGTCACACCGACCTACACCTTCGATGAACTCTGCACCATGGTCGAGCTGCCCTCGCGCACCGTGCGCTACTACATCCAGCTCGGGCTCGTTGACCGGCCGGACGGCGCGAATCGCGGGGCGCGCTACGGAGCTCGCCACATAGAACAGCTGCTGACCATCCGCAAATGGCAGTCCGCGGGACTCTCGCTCGAGCGCATCCGCGAACTCCTCGAAGCCCCGGATGCGAACACGCCTCCGCCGCGGAAACGCGGGACCGGCACGGTCGAGGTGTGGAGTCACCTCGTGGTGGCGGACGGCGTCGAGCTGCATGTGGAATCGGGCGTTGCGGGCCTGTCACCCGAGGAGCTGCGTGAGTTATTCCGCGGCGTGATGGCCCAGTTCGAAGCCATCCGGGCACGACGCAACCAGAACCAGAATGAGAAAAAGGGGAACGGCAATGACTGAGCAGATTGGCCTTCGCACGAACTCGGGAGCTTCGCTGGCACTTCGCGGAGTCGACGCGACTGCACGAATCGCAGGACTCCTCGCGACCACCACGCTGGTGCAGCAGTATGAGAATGCGACAGACACGAACCTCGAGGTCGCCTACTCGTTTCCCCTTCCCGTGGATGCGGTACTGCTGGTCTTCACCGTGTGCATCGGCGAGCGACGCTACTGCGGCGAAGTGGTGCCACGCCGGCAGGCCGAGCAGAAGTACGAACAGGCGGTCGAGTCCGGGAACTCGGCCTTCCGCCTGCAGGAAGTCTCAAAGGGGCTGTACAGCGCTACGCTTGGCAATGTGCTCGCCGGCGAGCGCGTCCGCATTGAGCTCGAATACGCCGAACCTCTGTCCTGGGACGGGAAAAACATCCGATACCGGCTGCCCACCACGCTCGCACCGCGCTACGGGAAGCCGAGGAAGTTTGCACCTTGGCAGGAACCGCGCACGAGCCTCGAAGCGCAGTATGCGCTCAAGGTGTCGGTCGAGTTGCGAGGGGAGCTCGCGAAGGCATCAGTGACCTCGCCGAGCCACGATATCCAACTTGCTGCAGAGGTAGGTTGCCTGAAGGTCCTTGCGGCCGAAGGCGCCTCCCTGGACCGCGACTTCATTCTCGATGTGCGCGGAGATGAATTGCAGTCGCTGGGTGCCGCAGCTTCCGCGCTCGACACTCATGTCGCTATGGTGACCTTCATGCCGCCTGCAGTGGCCTCCGATACGGGTCGCGATACCGTCATCGTCCTGGACTGTTCCGGCTCCATGATGGGGGACAGCATCCGGCTCGCCAAGGAAGGCGTGCAGTTCGCCATCGGCCACCTTACCCCCGCAGACCGCTTTGGGCTCATCGGTTTCGGCTCGACCTACACCGAACTCTCCCCTGCTCTCCAGTCGGCGGACTCCCGGTCCGTGCAGCGCGCCCGTCGTTTCGTGAGCGACCTGGGCGAAATGGGCGGCACTGAACTCGCCAACGCTCTACTGGCAGCACTGGCATACGCTCAAGACCGTCCCTTCGACATCCTGCTCCTCACGGACGGCGAGGCGTGGAATCTGGAGGACGTCACCGAAAAGGCAAATGCGGTGAGCGCACGCATCTTCACCATCGGTATCGGCTCGGCGGTGGCCGAAGACACGGTGCGCATGCTCGCGGACCAGACCGGCGGCGCGTGCGAACTGGTGTCCCCCAACGAAGACATGAGCGCGCGCATCGAGCGGCACTTCAACCGCATGCACCAACCCCGCATTCAGGACGTCACGGTCGCATGGCCGGCAACTCCCCTCTGGGAATCGCGTCCGACCCGTGCGAGCTTCGCAGGCGATGCCTTCACCGTGTTTGCGGCGTTCCCCTCTGAAGTCGCCGGGACCGTGACGGCAAACCTCAGTTTCACCGAGGGGGAGCACGTAACCTCCACCGCCATCCGCCTCGACTCCGTCCAGAACATGGACACCGAAATCGTCCGCGTTGCGGCCGCGGCGCGCATGGCCGTGCTGAACGAAACGGAACAGCAGGAGTGGGCGGTTCGCTATCAGCTGGTGACGGACGAGACCGACTACATCGTTACCCTCGCTCGCACAGCCGATGAGCGGCCGCAAGACCTGCCTGAATTGCACGTTGTCCCGCAAATGCATCCTGCTGGTTGGGGTGGATTTGGCACGGTCCGCAGCTCCGCTGCCGTGCATGGCCTCACATGCGAATCCACCGCCTTCACTGTCGCTGAGTGCGACACTGCGATGTACTCGCCAAGCACGGCGCTTGGCCCAGACCTCGATATACCCGCAGTAATACGCTGCCGTCCGCGCCCAGTTCGCACCGCGGCAACACATCGTCAGGCCATCCCGACCACCCTCGGTGAATTCTTGGCCCGCGTGAAGCGCCGCGCGCAACGGCGAATCCTAGCTGGGCTGCCGACCACACGTGCGGAGCTCGTCAAACTTGATTGTCCCGTTGAGTTGCTCGCGGTACTCGACGAAGCACTTCAGACCGGTCAGGACGAAATCGCAGCCGTTGTCACTTTGTACTCGGCCCTCGCCCACCACGCGTGCGCGTCGATTCTGGGGGAGCAGTTCGTAGCCGCCACGAACAAACTCCTCGCGGCGACCGAGGTCGCCCCCCATTTGCAGTTGCGATTCGCCGAACAGCTGGACGCGCTCTGGTCAGAGGACCACGCACAGCATTCCCAGCGAAGCCAATATGACATTCCAGCATTCCTGAGGCGTGACGCCGACTAGGGCGGGATGGAGCACATACACTGCGCTGGCGTATGGCGTTGACATGCCAACTCCAGAACATCGACCATGCGGTCCATACCGAACAAATCGACTGACAGGCTATGGACCGCACCGAGCGCTTCTATCATATCGACCGACTGCTCAACGAACGCCGCGTGGTGCCGGTCCAGACCTTCCTCGACGAACTCGAGGTCTCGCTCGCGACCTTCAAGCGTGACCTGGAATACCTCCGGGAACGCTTCAACGCCCCCATCGTCTGGGACCGCGACGCCGGCGGCTATCGCTTCGATGCGCCATTGTCCGGGCCACGTTACGAGTTGCCAGGCCTCTGGTTCAATGCCTCGGAAGTTTTCGCGCTGCTCACAATGCAGCAGCTCCTCAAAAACCTCGAACCAGGACTGCTTTCGCACCACGTCGAACCTCTTTTGACCCGGCTGCGCGCAATCATGGGCGAAGGAGACATTTCCGTTGAAGACATAGACAAGCGGATTCGCTTTCATCGGCAGGCCGCTCGGGCCCACGATGCCAAGCACTTCACCCCCATTGCCACTGCAGTGCTGCAACGTCGTCGAATCACTATCGACCACTACGTGCGCACGCGTGACGAGACCGTTCGTCGCGAGGTCTCCCCGCAGCGCCTGACCTTCTACCGGGAGGCCTGGTACCTCGTGCCTGGTGTCACCTCCGCGAGGGACTCCGCAGCTTTGCCCTCGATGCAATCCGCGAGGTCACCCTCTCTACGGATAAGGCGAAGGAAGTCAGCGGCCGGGAGATACGCAAGGTTCTCGACGGAGGCTACGGCATTTTTTCAGGGAAAGAGGTGGAATGGGCTGAACTAGAGTTCACAGCCGAACAAGCGCGATGGGTCAGCCGCGAGGTCTGGCACCAGAACCAAAAGGGGCGATTTCAGGACGACGGGACTTACCGGCTGCAGGTGCCGTTTAGCAACCCCACCGAACTCACGATGGATATCCTGCGTCATGTGCCGGCGGTGAAGGTCATCGAACCGGCATCGCTGCGGGAACGCGTGCGTCAGCAGCTTGAGCGAGGGATGCAGAATATTTAGGACGCCCCATCCCGCGAGCAACTCAGCTACCAGAATCTCTCCGCACCGTCCAAAGGAGTGGGGCATCACGCAGACACGCACCGGGCGTCGTCATCCACATCATCCTGCTCAATGACGCACAGCCCTGAGCTGGAACCGTTCGGAATCCCGTTGGAGGAACCTTCCACAATGACCAAGCGCAGTCGAGCGACGGCTGTCGTCGAACACGAGGGTCGAATTGTCCTTACCGAAACGCGTCATGGACTGATTCTTCTCCCCGGTGGGGGCATCAATCGCGGTGAACCGCCACTTGCGGCTGCAGTTCGGGAACTCGACGAAGAGACCGGTTTGGTCGCAACTCAGGGCATCTACCTGTTCGAGCACGAATCGCCTTCGAACCGCCATTTTGTGTTTTGGCTATCGGCCACTGGAGCACCGACTCCACGTGACGATGCCGTCGCACTCCACTTCCTTGCCCGCGACGAGCAGCCTGGCCCGCTGCGATTGTCACCTGCGACGCATGAAATCCTCCGCAAATACCTTGCGTTGACGAATGCGAATCGCGACTTGTTTGCGATGCTTGCCGCACTCGAAGCTGGATAGATTGGCGACACGCCTCCAATCCTGGCCCATCTCACGGACTTGTGACCTCGTCGATGACCACAACATCGTTCTTCACGCCGTAGAGCACCTGCCCGGCGGGTGCCACCAAGGCGGCGGACTCACAATGAGCGGCTTGGTCATCGAAAAAGAAGTCGGGCTCGAATTCGTTCAGAAAAGGACCTTTGGGGAGCCCCCCGAGGAACATCGCCTCGTCGACGCCGATGTCCCAGGCCATCAGCGTCCGGATGGCGCGCTCATGCGCAGGAGCACTCCGCGCCGTCACCAAGGCGGTGCGAATCCGCATCGGCACACCGGCACCGACACTCTGCAACTGGTGTAACGCCGCAAGAAATGGTTTGAAGGGACCTGGCGGAAGAGGAATCTTGGCCTTCGCGACCTCGTGGGCCTGAAACTGACTCAAGTCGCCGAGATGGAAGATGCGCTCGGCCTCGTCGCTGAACAAGACCGAGTCGCCGTCGAAGGCAATCCGAATTTCCCCAGGATTCCGTTGCGCGTCAGCAACCGACTGCGGATACACCTGCGCGGCGGGAAAATGGTGATTGAGCGCCTCGCGGACGTCCTCACCGTTTGCGGACAGGAAGAGGTTTGCATTGAGCGGCTTGAGATAGCGATGCGGCGGCGCCCCCCGCGTAAAGATACCGCGCTCGAGCGTGAGCCCATGGTGCGTCGCCGAGGCGAAGACGCGCAGGCCACTTGCCGGGTCATTGCGCGAGAGAATTGCCACCTCCACGCGCTGCTGGTCGGGCGTATTGAAGGCAAGCAGTTTCTTGATGAGGGCGAAGGCAACACCCGGTTCAGCCGGCTGGTCGAGACGCTCGAGTTGCAATTTCATGTAGCGGCTATCGTCGGCCGCATCGAATACCTCGTTCTCATCCTGAAGTCGAACAGGGCACGCGAAGAGATGGCCACGACCAGTTTGCCATCCAGGGATGCGGGCATTACAAACCTCCAACTGTTTGTTCTCGACACACAGCGGGCACGCAATCGTGACATGGAAGTAGGTTCTGAACCGTAACCTGCCGCCGCCGCACATGCATCTTTGACGGATTGCTCCAAGAATACGGCACACGGTAGCTCGGCACATGAGCCTCCCCGCGCCTTCGTACCCATGTTTTGAACTCTCGGTCTTCGGCCGACGGCCAAAGTTCGGCGAACTCAGCAATTCTTCATACTGTACTTTGACGTCGGAGAGCCCGCCTACTCACCATAACCGCGGCGCTCGCTAGGAGCTTGAACAGTCGTTGCCCACCTACTGCAACCGACTCTCACCGGACGTTCAACCCAGTTGATGCTAGACACCAGCTTACTATCTAACGCCCTACGGCCATAAACCAGTTGTGGCGACCGAGAATAGCTCGGCCATGACAGCTTTCGCTGTCACTCCCTCGCAAAGTGCCAAATATCCTCATTTTCGTGGTGTACCAGTAGCCTTTCCGCAAGGATTTTTCCCACGTGGGAAAAATAGTTGCCGGTCTTGCTGGAAGTGTAGGCTTCGTGGCAATCGAGAAATTTCCCTCTAGCAATTGACGCATGGAGAAGCGGAACAATCGTCTTGGGCGGCGAACTTCGTTCATGAAACTCCTTGGCGAGACCCTTTACAGTCCAACTCGTATACCTTTTGAATTTCTCATTCTCCACCGGAAGTTCAATTGCTCGACGGCAAAATTCAAATGCAAAACCTCCAAACGTAAGAATCAGCTTAGGGCGACTTCTCGAAAAACGTTCTCTGAAACTGCAAAGGCGTTTTTCCAGACGCGCCCATTCCGCTTCAGTTGAAGGCCGAAGGCGATGATTGGATATGGCATTGCGAATATGGATTTTCGAACAATCTACGCGACGACCAGCGCTAAATGCATACCCCTGTATCTCATTGAGAATCGGAGTCCAAATACTATGTCGAGTGGGATGCTTTGGGTCAAGCGCAACATCAAGTTCTTTGGACCATCCTTGCGGATTTGAGTCCCCAATCAACCAGACGCTACTTGAAATGTCGCCACTAGATTTCATGAATTATCTCTATCAAAATGATAGCCGACCGCATCATTTATAACCACACGGGAGTCTCTCTACATTTGACGAGCCAAGCGATTACTCATTAGCTGCAGTAGAATCAGGCTTCCTTCTTGAAGAGACGAGTAAATTCCTTCTGGGCTTCGCGTGGGAGGATGCGGTACATCGTTAGCAGGGCGTCGGCCAAACGATTCGGTGCCGTATCTTCCGAAGCATTATCGAGTATCCCCACGCGGATGACCGAAACGCGAGCGAGTGAGCTGGGTTTCTTGGCAAAGTTTGCCAAATATTCGTTAAGCCCCTCCATCAACTCATTGCGTTCGGGGCCTGCGGACACTTCAGCGAACCAACCCCGCAGGGCGGCTTCAGTTTTTCTGCCATCCATTTGGACGTTATTGGCGTCGTAGTCTTCCGCAGTTAGGCCTATATAGCCTACCCACTTTGAGGGTGCGTACAGCGTTCGCCCGTTCTCCTTCAATACGAACCATGAGCGAAAATGACTTAAGGTTCTGACTAACTCGTTGTCGCGACTGTTAGCCTCAATTTCTTGCTGAAAGGTACGGATGTTATCGACGGCTTGTTCAGCCTTTGTGACGATTCGGAGAGTGGGCACTGGATACCTCTTGGCAAGAAATACATGTAATCAATGAGCCGCACGGGACATTGAACACATTATTTCGCACCCCGTTGCAATGTGTCAACCGACACATTGCACACATTCGTGTTCGCTAACCGCTTGATAGCCCTTGAGGTGGATTTCGGGCCCAGCAATAGATGTCTCTCACCGATGAGTGGGCACTAATGACCGATGCCGACAACGGACCGCCCCTGCCGGAGCCATCGTAGGCTTGCAGCGGCTCGTTTCGGGAGAGAACGCATCCACCATCCGTGGGCCAAGTTCTTCTGCAAGTACGACTTCGTTTAAGCCGGTTGCTCTTCGAATTGCTTTGTTTCAAGCCGAACACGACGCGCGCCCAGCAGGTCACCTTCGAAAATCTAGTAGCCCGAACCGCTGACCGAAGTCGATTTGTAGCCCATCTCATGAAGTGCCTTAAGGGCAGCAGCGAAAGGCTCAGCACGTCCGGACGCGCCCTTACCTACAGGAGTCGCACTCAGCGAGTGCCTCGTGGAAATCCCGTCGCGAACATCTCAGTTGCGCCACGTGGAGCCTCCGGAGGACTAGCCGGGGTGACCGTTGGTACCTTGACCTCGCGAGTCATTCCCAGCGTGCTGGAACGACTGCGATATTCGAACCATCGACCACGAGGAACACCCGGTCGTTGCTCCCCAACCCTTCGTCTGTAAGGAGGTGGGCGAGCCTTGTCTCGGTCCCGTCGGCCGCAACCACGTCGGGGCAAATCCAAACATAGAGGTTGTGTTCGGTTGCCCGAAGCCCGGCCCGATAGAGACGGCGGCCAATACGGAGTACGACTGGTATCCGTTCCCCTTTGCGATGCGGCATGCCATGAGCGCGGTCCGCCCGCACGTGAATTTCCATGCGCTCGGTTCCGTCCGCGTACTGGCTTCCAAGCCCGCGCACGACACCGTCAATGATGATAGCCATCGCCCCTCCTATTGCTCACCAGTCTCACCGAACTCCAGCGAGATTCCGGGCTTCATCCGATAGAACACGCGGACGCCTCCCTTTTCCGTCGGTTCTTCGACCAGGTCGAACAGTTCGGTCGCGACAATCAAGGCCTTCAGGCTCTTGTAGCCGCAGCGCTCCTTGAGGGCCTTCGTCTCCTCCGGAGCATGCAGTCGTAACAGGTTTCCCGCGGTGTTGAGCAGAACGTAGCCGTCGTCACGCCCCATCTTCTGTGCGATGTCGCCGAGCAGCAAAACAGGTCGACTATGCCGCAGGTCGGTGAGCGAAAAGTGCTTCGCCCATTCGCCCGACAACAGGAATTCACCTGTCTGACGCCAACCATCCTCCAACGCACCCACAAGGCTCTTCAAGTGCTCGAACTCGGGGAGAACGTTCGCTCGCTGTCGGTCGAGGTACTCATCCGCTGCTCGCATGCTTTCCATCGACATCAAGTCCCAGCGTGGGAGGAAGTGGTGGACCAGTTCATTGCGTTCAGCCACCGCGGCCGCTAGTGCCGATTTCCGTTCTTCGTAATACGCGTTATCAACCTCCAGCCCGAATCCGATGGAAAACCAGAGGCCAGCGAGGTCATCCGGCGCTTCACGCGGTCGCCCCTTGTCAGTCAGGGCATCCTCGAGAAACGCCCCGACCAAATTGCCCATGGTCTGCTTTTCGACTCTTTCCTCCTGCCTCTTCTGTTTCGCATGCAGCTCGTGTACGTAACCTGCCAGCGAGCTTTTGGCGATGAGGAGCTTGAGCATTCGCTCGATTTGCTGGAAGAGCAGGAGATTCCGGCCCATCTTGCGCATAACCTCATTGCGCATCGCCTCGTGCTCCGCATCCACGACAGGAGGGGGCGAGGCTTCGGTCACGGGCTCAGCGGGGGCGAGCTGAACCACGAAGGTCATGCTGGAATCACTGTCCGCCATCTCATCCCTCACACCCATCTGTTCCAGGCCATCCGCAGGAGTGCAGCATTCGCCGCGATGCGGTCGAATCGCTCAGGGTCGAAGTCCGTACCGGCCCACGCCAGCCAATCCTGCGCCTCTTCGGACATTCTGCGGGTGGTGATGGCCTCCACGAACTCCATATACGAATCCGCGCCACCGACATCCTCGGGCGGACAGGCGCGCTCGCCAGCTGCGACTTCGGCAACACCATCTGGCTCACTGGGTTCCGGGTCGACGGCCTCGACGATGATGCGATGGCTCCAGCTGTCGCCGAAGTCGTATCGATAGACGAAATGGTCGCCCGCTTTGACCAGCTTTGAGAGTTTCGCGCGCCGCTCGTCGCTCACCGGGCGCTCCGGGTCGTCATCGGGGTGAGGAACCGCGAACACCTGCCCGGCAATCTCGAATTCGTGGAGGTGGGCATCGGTCCACCCCATGGCAGCCTGAAGATAGTGATGCAGTTTCCCGAGGCTGACTGAACCATCAACCAGGATGCGTCGCCAGATGAGCGGCCGGACGCCCTCAAGCTCGATTCGCAACGTGTAGGTGTGGGTGAGATTTCGAGAAGACATGACCCATCCGCATGAAGAAATGATACGTACCTATTCTAGGCGGGAGCCGGACCTTACGGAGGTCAACTTTGGGTGGGCATGAATCGCTTCACGCGGCCTTGTATCCAAGTTGCGATATGAGGAGACGGGACCGCCAACCGCCCCACGAATGCTCAAGAAGACGCGCTGCGACTAAGCTCGTCTTGTTGCGGGGCTTGCTCCGCGGCGGTTCGGCGCATCGACGTGCCTGTCCGGCTGGAGCATCTTGCCCCGGGAAGCCACATACCCCGGGAAAACACCCATAAATACTTAGCCGCTAATAGGCATTAGGGGCAAAAAGCCGGTTTGCCATCCTGGTTCGAGGCAGGTGTGAACTGCGTCCAGAAAATGCACACAGCGCTTCAACGGAACAGCGGAACAGCGGAACAGGCTCATCTTCGGAACCGACTTCAAGGTGTTCACGCGACAACCGAGGTCGAGCTGGCCCTCCGCTCTTTTCCAGTCCTCGGCTGTGTGAACCAGAGGCTGCTGGTCGACCACTAATATCCCGTTGGTCGTAATGAATGAACTTATCACTTACGCACGCCCGTGGCATCATTCGACTTGCATTGCCCTCACCTATTGAATCAACTCCCGGCCCTCAACGTGACCATGAACCTCCGCAGCTACAGCCTCCCGCAGCTCAAGCAACTCCGCACCCGAATCGAGAAAGAAATCGCCAAGCAGGCGTCAGCGGGGAAGGTATCCGTTCTCAAGAGGCTGCGAAAACTGGCCCACGAGCACGGGCTGTCACTCGAGGAAGTCCTTGGGGGCGCAGCCCCGGTCAAGGCGACGAAGGCAATACCCACGAGTGTGGCAACTCCGAAAGCGCCCCTACCTGTGAAATACCGGCACCCCTCGAAGCAGGACCTCGCGTGGTCCGGGCGTGGTCGCAAGCCGCAGTGGGTCGAAATGTGGCTCACTCAGGGCGGAGCCTTGGAAGCATTGTCCACGGCCGCGCAGAAGTTCGAGAAGAAACAGCAACGCAAGGCAATGGCCTCCCGGGAGAGCGAATCAGCACGCCCCGTTGTCGCATCGGAAAATGTTGCCCCTGCTGATGTCGCGGCCACGACCGAGTAACCCAACTACCTTCTTTTCGCATACGGGAACATGGCGATGACCCAAAGTTCAGGCGCTGCAAAACCTCGGAAACAGCCAGCACTGCGTTTCAAGAATGGTGAAGACGTCCGCGAGATACGCAGAAAGCTCGGTATGAATCAAGCTGAATTCTGGAGCAAGCTTTCAGTGACGCAGTCCGGAGGCTCCCGATACGAATCGGGCCGAAGCATCCCTGGGCCAGTCCGCATGCTGTTGCACATGACCTATGGTACGGAGAAGCAAGCCACCGATTTGCTGGCTTGGCTCCGCGAGAGGTCATAGCCGATACGGGAACGCTAGACGAAATGACTTTGACGAAAGCAGACCTCATTCAACTCATCGTCGACACCGTTGGTTTGAACAAGCGCGAAGCTGCGGACATGGTCGAAGCATTCTTCGAGGAGATTTCACGTGCGCTGGAGGCTGGCGATGACGTCAAACTGTCGGGCTTCGGCGGATTCCACCTTCGCGACAAGCCCGCACGCCCCGGTCGCAATCCGAAGACGGGCAAAACTGCGGTTGTCACCGCCCGTCGCGTGGTGACTTTTCATCCGAGCCAGAAGCTAAAGGTGGCGGTTCGCGGCCTTGCGAACCCTGACGATACAGCCCGGGGACCAGGCGAATTCGAGGCGGCGGAAGATAGTCGTACGCGCCGGACAGTTTGGGAGCCGGCTTAAGCGAAGGCCTGAGCCACTGGCGTTCGACCCAATGTGCCCGTCCTTCGATTAAAGACCACCTTCCTCGCCAGACCTCCGGGCAGTAGACATTGCCGCACCGCGGCTGGGAGGTGACCGAAAATGTGCCAGGCCCGTCCGAGTGTCGTGACGAGCCCGTCATCCCGAGCTGTTCACGCGGCAAGCCCACCGCAAACCACGCCACGGGTACCCGACGGGCGCCGATGGACGCCGCGAAGCATACCAACGAAGGCATAAATGGGCGCACACAAGAACAGTCCCGAGTGTAGCGGGAATCGCAAATAACGTTCGTGAAATCGAGGTTTAATTGCGCAGCGCTCGAAATTACGAGCACAACCTTGACACGACACTGAGCCATCACCACTATCGTTCGTAGTTTCGAGAATAAAGCCAAAGAGCCTCGTTTTTACGAACATGAAGGTCAGCCAGTCCGCCACTCTCTCGCCCCAGCTGCTGGAACAGAGCAAACAGCTCGGTCAACGTCTGGCCCGACTGCGCCTCGCCCGCCGCATCAAGCAGACCGATGCTGCGGTGCGCGCGGGATTGTCCCGCAACACGGTTTACCGGCTCGAACGGGGCGACCCCGGACTCGCCATCGGCCAAGTGCTACGTTACCTCGACGCGATTGCTCCAGGCAGCACGCTGCTGGACCTCCTGTCCGAGTCGGACCCGGCCCTTTTATCACTCAGGATTCGCGAGCAGTCCAAGCGCGTGCGCGACTTGACGTCTTCCGAACTCGACGAGTTGGACTTCTAACCACGATGGCTGTGAAGGACGCCAAGCTCATGGTCTTCGCCCACCTTGGCGCGACGTGGGCCCCCTGCGGCCAACTCGTCCTCACAGAGGAAGACAACCGCCTGCTCGCTTCGAGCTTCGCTTATGGTCTGAACTACCTCAAGGGCGAGGGCGCGCTCGAGGCGGACCCGGTGAGCCTAAGCCTCGCCGACGTGGCAGCGGTACGGGGCAAGCGTCTACTGCCCGTCAACCAGCTTCCCTTCTTCGGCGGCATCCGTGACGCAGCTCCTGATGCCTGGGGACGGCGGGTCATCGCAGCCAAGCTCAAGGTGCCCGCCAACAGCCTGCCGGAATCGCAGTATCTCTTGCATGCTGGGGCCGAGCGCGTCGGGGTGCTGGACATCCGCAGTGAAATCCACGATGTCCCCTCCTCTGGCGCAGGTGGGTGGCACACGCTGGTTAACCTGGTGGAAGCCGCCGAACGCATCGACGAGAGCCTGCCCGTCCCCGCACACTTGGAGGGCATCTTCTTTGATGGCGCCGCCCTGGGCGGAGCGCGCCCCAAGGCCTCGATACGTGACGAGGAGGGGGTGCTGTGGTTGGCAAAGTTCTCCAGTCGGCACGATGCCTTCGACGTGCCCGGCGTCGAGTACGCGGCACTCCAACTGGCCCGTCACGCCGGACTGACGGTTCCGCCGGTGCACACGCTCATGCTGGGCAACCGGCGGGTCATGCTCATTCGGCGATTCGACCGGTACTGGGCCGCGCCGGGGGCCGTGCTCGACCCGGGGGCCGAACTGCTGGCCACCGGCCCCGGAGAAGGGCGCGTCGAGCACCGGATGGGTTTCGTCAGCGGGCTGACGCTGGTGGCTTGCGACGAGACCGAATCACGCACCAAGTCCTACGCCGACCTCGCTGAGGCGGTACGCCGCTACTGCCACCCCGGCGTCATCCGCCAGGACAACGAAGAGCTGTTCAAGCGGATGGTGTACAACATCTTCGTGAGCAACGACGACGACCATCTTCGGAATCATGGCTTCGTCCGCGACCCCAGGTTGCCGGGCTGGCGATTGAGCCCCCTTTACGATGTGCTGCCGCGCCCGAGCCGGGCAAGCGAGCGTTTCCTGCACCTGGATATTGGTCCGCGAGGCCGACTGGCAACGCTCGACAACGCGGTCGCTGCTCATGACCGGTTCACGCTGTCACGGGCGACGGCATGCCGGGCCATCGGCGACATCTGGCGCGTGGTGCGTCAATGGCGCATGTATTTCTCCGAGGCCGGCGTGTCGGACTCGGACCAGGACAAGATTGCCCCTGCATTCCGGCACATCGACGATATCTCATCGGCGGAGCTGCGCCGGTCACTTCCGTGACGCCTGACGTGGTTAAGCAGTGGTGAGGGCCGGCTGCGTCCCAAAACAACGCGCACTCCGTGGGGTGAGCGAGGTTCCGCAGCACGTCCTGACACTCGATATAGCGGGTTCCGACAACATCGCGTAGCGCAGGTGGCCGAATTTCTGCACTGTCGACGCCCTCGGATTAACCGGTCCGCTCCTACGTCGCGGCAAGGGTTAATCCCGCTTGTCTGTGCCCCCTCTGCACTGCAGCACGCTCGTCAACCCGGAACACTCAGCCGTGCAGCTTCCACCCTCGAACATCCGACATACGCGTGGCGGACTCCTCCTTCGCTCCACAGCATCACCCCCAACGCGCCACGCCTGCACCAATGACTCCGGCCAGGTCATCGCGTTCCTGGCCGGCTTCGATGCGGCCCTGCGGGAGCTCGAAGACACAATCAGGCGCCTCCCGATGGCTCGAGTCCTGGCCAGAGTTTCTGGCTCAATCGCCATCCCTGGCAGGCAACCCTGTCCACCGACGCGCTGGTCCCAGCACACCCCAAGAGCTCTCGCTTCCAGGTTCCTCGGAGCTGCAGTTGACGCTTGCCTCAGCCATCGCCAAACGCGTAGTAGACTTGTGTAACCCGAAGGGCGGCCTGCCAGGGTCGCCGACCTGGATGACCTCGAACGCGCTGCACACATCGCACTCCTCGCCCTGCCGGAACTCGAACGGACGGTGAGGCGCCTCGCCATGGTTCGACTCCTGGCCAGAGCCGTGGCTCAATCGCCGTCCCTGGTTGGCGGCCCTGTCCACCGAAGGCCCACACCCCAGTGAACCACACAAACTTGCGCATCAAGGTTCCCTCGGGTTGCGGCTTCGCTCGTCACCCCAGCCATCGGTAAGCCTACTGGCGCGGCGGAAACTCGCGTACCCCGAAGGACGGCCTGCCAGGGTCGCCGGGTCGGCGACCTGGAGAATCTCCACTCGCACCTTGTTCCCTCCCGACGGCACTCGTCAGCCCGACTTCGTCTCGCCCATTGGGATAGCTGTCGCGCCGGCGCACTCGGCCTGCTCGCACTCACCGAGGGCGGGCTTAACCCGTCCTGGCACACACGCACATCTGCCTATACTCACCAGAACGACCTCCATGGGACTGGCGGAGTTCGCTCAAGAAGACGGGTTAAGCCGCTGGGGCGGGGGAACCTAGTAGAAACCTATGGGTTGACCTAGGGCGGCCGGCAGGAAAGAAATCGAGCCCTTCTTAGCGCCTGATTTTCACCCAAACGGCATTTATACACTACATGCATCACACTTTATAGCTCTGCGCATCACACTTTCCAACTATGAATATCACACTTTTTCACTACCTACATCACACTTTGCAACAAACGGCGGGGGCCGCATGAAGAAACTGGCCCCTCGTACTCCCACCAGCGGAACTGAAAAGGGAAGGCAGCTGCGACAGGAAGCCGACGCAGTCATGCAAGTCATCGAAGGTGCAAACCCGGAAGCATTGCTGGAAGCCCTGCGGTCCGCTAATGCGAGTCTCCGGCGCGAAGCTGACCGTGCGGACAATCCTGCGACCTACGAGGCGGCGGTGCGCATCCTCGATAGTTACACACACCCCGACCTTGTTCTCGAGGCACGGCAAGTTCAGGCGGTTCGCTTCCGTTCGGACGTGTTCTTGCCCGTTTTCGAAGAGGGGCAGTCCGCACTACCCAACTGTTTCGTGCGGTCCTCGTTATTTCCCGGAGCAGACCCTGAGCCACTACCTGCCTCCACGGCGGCCCCCCTGAGCGCCGTGGAGAACACCAGCCATGCGGAGAGCCCTGTGAGCGAAATTCCGCTGCACGAGGTGAAGGTGCAGTCGACGAAGAAGAGGAAGATTACCCTGACTCTGGAAGGCGAGTGCCTCCAATCGTACGACCGGCGGATTTTCGCTGCGTGCATATCACGATATCGAGACCATCCGCTGGCACATGGCGCCGATTGCCCGTGGATGGAGCTCACCTTGGGCGCGCTTGCGAAGGAGGTGTGCGTCACCCGAGGACCGACCACCTACGCCGCCATGAGGGCAAGCCTAATTCGCCTCGGGAGAACGACACTCACCGTTGGCCAGTCGTTAGGGAAGAAACGCATCACGTTGGCACCGTTGCTCGAGGTTCAATTGCCCCCTGCTGACGCGCCCGACGCACGAAAGGTACGCTTCCGCATTCATGAGAACATCGCCGAGCTGTATGGGCGGAATGATTGGAGGCGCATCCCGATGGGGGTGCTATCCAAGCAGGGCCTCGTCGGATGGCTCGGGTCGTTTTACGCGTCCCATTCCATAGCCAAGGAGATTGCTGTTGGACACCTCTACAAGCTGTCCGGTCTCCGATGTCGCGACTCGGACTTCCCCAGGCTCCTCAAGGACGCATTGGGAAAACTGAAGGACACTGGCACCCCAAGCGCGGCCCGCGTGACCTCCTTCAAGGTTTGGCGGACGGAGGCGGGTGTTCTGACCACGAAGGTCAAGACAGCGACCATGACGGATTCCGACTAGCACACTGGCGCAGACCGATGACGAAGGGGCGGTTCTCGTTTCGACTGAACGGACATATTCAAGTGGGAGGGGGAGAGGACGATGCCTTTCTATCCCGTTGAGCCGCCGCCGCTCCGCTTCGCGCCCTTTCCGCGTCGCGAAGCGGCAAAGCCGGACGACGTCTGATGACGTACAGAATGGCTACAGGCGAGCTATCCCATTTTCCACCCAAGTTCAGGCACTCGCTCGACGGGGCTTCACGTCACAGACCTGTAAGTCCAAGGAGCGCAGCATGTTCACCAGCGCCACCCCTTCCGTCGTGGCACCCGCGCCCGTGGTCACCGCGACTCCGGCATATCGGAAGTAGTCGCCGCCCTGCGTGATAGGCGCAATTTAAGTGAGTCCGGGCGATTGAACGCCTTCAGCGTGAGCACCTGCGCCACGCGAAGCTCGCGCTGTAGTTTCACGCCCTGGAACCGCGTTCTGGCAATAGCACACGATGCTCCGCTCGGACACCTTGCTCACAGAGCGGCCTCTGCGCCGACGGCTGGCATCTCATCCCAGCCCTTCATATCAACAGGGGGCGGCGCCTTTTCGTCACACTGCGCCAGCAGCTCATTGAGCGCATACTGCTTTCTCGTTCGCGGGGTCAGGGCCAGCCCCCCCTCTCCGCTTGACCGTGTTCTCCGGCGGATTGAGCCGCCCAATCAGATAGTCTTCGAGCGCCGGCGCCAAGTAATTCAGCGCCATGGGAAAGCCGATGGTGCCGATGGAGTCGACTTCAAGGTCCCGCCAGCGCTCCCGCGGGACATAGCTTTCGCCGTCTTGTGCGACTCGCATCACGTGCGACAACAAGCGGCGGCTGATGCCGCGGTCCACGTAGATGCCGCCACCCCGGCTACTCCCCAGCCCGATGTACACCAGCTCGCCCTTACGGAACAAGGCGTAGAGCCCCCCGAGCAGGTAGTTCGGCACCGCACCGCGCCAGCCCCAAGTGAAATCCCAGGACGGCGCAGGGCCGTCAACCGAACTCCAGTGCCGCACGAAAAACTCGTTGGTATGTCGTGCCAGTTCGTCACGCGTCGTCATTGTCAGTCCGGCTCCTACCGCAAAATCCAGTCTGCATGATATCGCGGCATCAGGTAAGTGGCGTCACCAGGTCGGCGTCCTCATTGCGTACGTTGCCCACCAGAGGCGAAACGGCATGCATGCGGATTTGGTCGGGGGCGCAGGGAGCAAGGAGGCGATGCAGGAGTTCGGGCGGAGTTTCCTTGCTGAGCCACAGACCGTAATCCGCTGGGGGCACGATTACCGGCATGCGGTCGTGAAGCTCACGCATCACGTCGTTGGCGTCGGTCGTGAGGATGGTGAAGGTGTCGAGTGCCTCGCCATCAGGCCGAGCCCACCGTTCCCACAGGCCGGCGAAGGCGAAGAGAGTGTCATCGGCTGGGTGGATGAAGAACGGCTGCTTGCGGCCGCCGCCCGTGGCCGGCTTCCACTCGTAGAAGCCGGAGGCTGGCACGAGGCAACGTCGGCTCTTGTACGCTGCGCGGAAGCTCGGCTTCTGCCCGACGGTTTCGCTCCGTGCGTTGATGAGCTTGGAGGCGATGTCCGCGTCCTTGGACCAGGAAGGGATGAGTCCCCAGCGGAGAAGATGGACGATGCGTTCACCGGTCGGGCGCTGTCGAACGACCGGCAACAACTGCTGGGGCGCGGCATTGTATCTCGCCTTGAAGTCCAGCACTTCTTGGTCGAGCTCCGCCGCGAACTGTTCTCGGACGCGCGAAACGGGGCCGTAGAGGGCGTAGCGACCGCACATCGACAGGGACTCCTGCTCATCAATGCTTGATACAACCATACACCGACAAGCGAAACGCGTGGCGGGCAAACGGACGTCCTCGCGCTCGGCTTCTTCAGCATCGCCGCCCCTAAATGGCCCGCACGCACGGCACGTCCTCCCAGGACGTCGTGTACGCTGGCGAGAGGTTTCCGCGACGCATCTGCCACGTCTTGGTTATACCCTCCGCAGAGGAACGGAGAGTTCCCCTTCCCCACTTCGCGTTGATTGCATCCAGCGCACGCATCAATGCCTCCGACTGCTCGTCCACGGCCGGCGCTGAGAACAGGCACCCTTGCACAACGCTCTGCGGTCGGAGCTCGCAGAGCATCACCCCGGCCTTCTGATAGGCAAAGCCCGGCTTGTACATATCGTCGAGCAGGCGAAGCGCCCACGCGGTCAATTCGCGGGTGTCGGCGGTCGGGCTTGGCAACGGAACGGTCGCCGTTCGCTGGTACTGCGGCTCCTTGGGCTTGAACGGGTTCGTCCGTATGTGGACCTGCACAGCCCCAGCGACCGAGTGCTGGGCGCGGAGTTTTTCGGCTGCCTTGCCCATGTAGCTGCCTACTGCCTCACGCAGTTCAGCAAGCTCGTACACGTACTGGCCGAAGGAGCGGCTACTCATGATTTGCTGCTTGGCAGGGGCCATCTCTTCCAAGTTCAGGCAGGAGACTCCGCGAAGCTCCCGCACCGTTCGCTCGAGCACGACAGAGAACCGGGCGCGAATGGTGTCAGGGTCGGCGTCGTGTAGCTCCCGAACCGTCTTGATACCCATATCTTCCAGGCGCGCGGCAATCTTGCGGCCCACGCCCCACACCTCGCCGGCTGAAATCTGGTGGTACAGCGAGGTCAGTTCGCCATCGGTCATTACAGCGAAATCGCACACGCCATCCGCTCCCGCCAGGCCCTTCTTCGCGCAGTGGTTGGCCAGCTTGGCCAGCGTCTTGGTGGGTCCGATACCGACACAGACGTGCAACCCCAACCAGTCCCGAACCCTTCGTCGAATCTTCCGACCGTACCCCGTCAGCCCTTCCGGGTCTTGAAGCGCGAACCCCTCCAGGTCAAGGAAGGACTCATCGATGGAGTAGACCTCCAGCCGCGGGCAGAACTGCCCGAGCACCTCGACGAGCCTATTACTCATACAGGCGTACAAGGGGTAATTGGATGAAAATGCAGCGATTCCTTCACGTCGAGCCAAGTCTCGCAACTGGTGCCATGGCGCCCCCATCGGCACGCCCAAGGCCTTGGCTTCGGCCGAGCGCGCGACGACGCAGCCATCGTTGTTCGACAGGACCACCACCGGCTTGCCTGCGAGGCGTGGGTCGAACAGCTTCTCGCATGAGGCGTAGAAGTTGTTCGCGTCGACGAGTGCAAATACCGTCATCTTTACGGAAGCAATACGGAAAACCTGCGGAAGAACTACAGCAGACGCTTGAACTTCCCGACCACGACGCCCCAAACGACGAGCTCATCCGCGTCGCTGACCTCAAAATCCGGATAGGCCTGGTTGGCAGAGCACAGGACCACACGCCCTCCTCCCCGCTTCTCGAGTCGCTTGACCAAGCGCTCGCCACGCAGGAAGGCAACGACGATGTGCCCGTGCTGCGGCGTCACACTGCGGTCGACGACAAGCATGTCGCCATCGAAGATTTCCGCCTCAACCATCGAGTCTCCAGACACCCGGAAGAAGAATGTCGAGACCGGGTTGCGGATGAGGTACTCGGATACGTCGAGGCGCCGGTCCTCATAGTCTGCCGCCGGCGAAGGGAAGCCTGCTGCAACCGGCGACAAACCCAAGGGGATGAGGCACGGGAGGACCGGCAGTCTCGCTGCCCAAAGGTCGGAGAGCACTGCGTGGCAAGGCATAGGCGCGAGCGGCGGCGCCAGCTGCAATTCGCTCATAGTTCGACAGCAAGCTCGGGTGTCATCACGGCCGGACGGCTACGTGCTGTGGAGGCCGCTGAGTCGGGTTGCCCGGAGAGTGACGACCTCAACGGGATGAGCCCGTCGCAACGCGGGCAGACCAAGCATTCGTTGGTTGAAACCAGCGCTGGTTCGAAGGCGGCGATGGGCACGGGACAGTGACATTGGGGACAGACGTGGTGCACGACAGTCATGGTTCGACTCCGGTAACGCTGTGTAGGTCCATGCGGCATCCGGGTGGTCCGACGGAACGCTGAATACTGTACATTTGTACACATGATAGCTCTTGGTTCGGCCATCGGCTACTCAGGACGCGGGGCGACTTGTTCGACGGTATTCAGCCGGACGGGGCGTACCCGGTCCGTGTCGCGCGACTTCGGCGATGTCTCTAGTAGTGACATGTCGGCGGCGGCCTCACGGAGAGCGGGGTATAGGCTAGCGCCTCGGGGTCGTCAGCCGGCCAGAAGCGGCCATTAAACGTATCCCTACTCCAAGTCATGTAAGATAGATTTCAATTCTGGAGAAAGCTTAACTGTACGCGATGACTACAAGCACACTAATTGAGCATGCCATATGGTTCTCCCCTGGCTCGCAATCAGATGACAGAATTTGCGAAATTTTTTGTCTCTTGTGGGAAGAGACTTGGAAATTCTGGAATTTGCCGCCAATTGACGGAATGAGTGATAACGATGCTGATAATGAGTTTTCGGCAGAACTCCACAGAGTCACTGGGCGCTTAGACGAGTGGACAAAGGGTGCGTGGCTCCGGTTAGCCAGCGGATTCTATCTGCTGGTTACGGAGTCGCACTTTTCACACGGCGACATATGCGGCGCGATAAGGAGGAACAAGCTTATCGGCAATGAAGACACAGTTATCGCAATCCCAGTCGCATCAGACAATTACATAGCTACTCAAGGCCTACTAAACCCTCTAGCCAGTGACCGAGAGATTCGTAAATGGCGAGAGCAGGCGAAAAATGTCTTGTTGGTGAGCCGTCCTCAAGTCTGTTTGGGCCGGTGAGGTCGCTTGACCCAGCTCGCGGCTGCCCGACTGAACGGCCAGACCGACCTATTGACATATCCAGAAAAATCGGATAGGCTAAAAAAACGTCATGCAAAGAGCAGGACGTTCGCCTAGTGCGATTATCGCTCTCGAAAAAGCCGCAAGGCTCGGGTGTCGATTGCAAAAGTATCTTGATCTGTGGCGCCTTTTCGTTGTTCGGAAAGGCCTTGTTAACCACCTGCAATCGGCACTAGCCGAGAGTTGATGGCCTGCCAGCTGGCAGAGCCTTATGTCGCGCCGTCCTGGCGCGGCTCAACTTTTCCCTAGTGTTCGCTCTTTAAAAATTCGGAATTTGTTCCACGCTTTGTGCGCTGCACAGGCACCGGCTCGTTCGTTCCGCTGTTCCGATGTTCGGTATTGCGGCACTTGCGACGTGCTGCGCATCGCCGTCGCGTATGGCATTTGCACGCTCAGCGCATGTACCCATGCCTGGGCTTCCGCAACGCCACCCTGTCCCGAAAACGCACGTCGCAGTCCTAGGCCCATTTCGTTCGGCCTACTCGCAAGAAACTTAGCTTCACCTACCCAACAAGCAACACCGGAACGTCGCTTCCGCGCTCCGATGCGTCGTCACGTCATCGAACTAACTGCAAGGGGAAAAGTATGGCTTCTGATTTCGATATGTCCGAATTCCTTAACGACTTCAACGCTCTTGGCAAGTACACCTGCATCGATGAGGTCATGTACAGATGGAACGGGAACAACTGGACTGTACTCACCGATAAATACGGCGAAGCTGAGGTTCTTGCATGGCTCAAAGAGCACGCACCACATAACGTCTCGCGAAGCACCGCGCGGAACGCTTGGGGAACGCTAAAACTGGACCTTCTGTGCGCCACAAAGAAGGCGACCGAATCTGGCGCGCTCATCCCGTGCCAGGGCACCTACGTTCGAGTCAGTGAAAGCGGCGAGCTCACGACGATTTCGCCTAGCCGAGAGTTGCAATGCTCCTACGCCCTGTCGTGTGCGTACGAATCTGCCGCTGAAGCTCCTACGTTCGCCCGCTTCCTCGAGCAAATCCTTCCCGATGAGGAACTCCGAAAACGGGTTCAGGAATTCGTCGGATACACCCTTCTCGGCGACCACAGGTATCAGTGCGCAGGAATGTGGCTTGGGTCGGGCGCAAATGGCAAAGGCGTCCTCAGCAATATCGTTCAGGCGCTCCACCAGGAAGTCGCCGCTATCCAACTCGACAACAAATCGCGGTTCGCGTTATCCGGACTCCATCGGGCAAGCCTCATCGTGGCCGACGAACTACCCCCGTCCAAGCTCGACGAGGGGCGCCTAAAGTCGGTGACCGCGGGTGAACCCGTGTTCATCGACATCAAGGGCGAGACCCCCATCACAACACGGGTCCGCGGAAAACTCCTCGTGCTCGGGAACAATTTCCCAGCCGTCAATGACGGCTCGGATGGCTTCTGGCGTCGCTGGGAAGTCATACCCTTTCAAGTCACGATTCCGCCCGCGCAACGCAACCCGAAACTGGCCGAGCAGATTATCAAGACCGAATTGTCCGGCGTCCTAAACTGGGCCATTGAAGGACTGCAACGACTGTTGCGGCGTGACGGGTTTGACCCGGTGCGACCGGAGGCGATGAATCGCGCAATCAAGACAGCGAAGATGGTCGCCGACGACGTAACAGGCTGGCTGGCCGACCGCGTCGTGTCCGTGACGGGCCCCGTCACTGCAAAGAAGAATCTCGTCTATGCAGACTATCATCACTGGTGCGCGGCGAACGATTTCGCCCCCAGAGCCCCGCAAGGTTTCTGGCTCAAGCTTAAGCGCTGCAGAACGGATATGACCGCGAAGAAGGTTCGCGTCCATGGCGGCGCGACCCTGAACGCGTGCAGCATCGTACTCCAGCCCGAGGTCGAACCTGACGTGTGCACGGCGCCCTTCGAGCACCTAGCGCTCGCTGCCTGACCGGCAGTACACCGAGCAGGCGCTCGGCTGTCGGCCTCCTCTGCCCGCGACGCACCACGATTGACCACATCTCAACCGCAAGTGCCATCGCACCCGGCTGAACACCCGCTTCACGCGCAATCGAAAAATCCTCGTCCTGGTTGGCCAAATTTAACTGGTCGGACCGGAGGGACTTTTGACTATACGTACTCACTCTCCCCCTCCTGAGCACGCACATGGCAACGGGGGCGCCCCGGAGTCAGCACGACCGGGGCTTGGATTTCACCTACACGACTGACCGGCCCCCACGGGGGCCATTTTCAACCGAAGAAGGAGTCTTACCATGCAACAAACCGAACTGATGTCGACTTTTGCTACTAATCTCCATGGAGCCGCGACGGACCACCAAACATGGCCATTCGCCTGCTGGCAGGACGAAAATCCGCGTGCGCTCGCCCTCATTGAGGAACGCATCGCTGAACGCCGTGACGAACAAGTAGCTGACGCACAAATTTCCAGCACGGCCTTGGCCCGCTACTTCCGTTTGCTCGATATCGCTCGCGTGGAACTTCGCGACGTCTTCTCCGACGAGGACTTTGGTCTGATGTTCAATACCCATCCCCACCCGGTCTGGACCGGGGAGTTCGAGACCACCCCGGCGGACATCCTCTATTCGTCCTACGGAGGGGATGGAATGGTTGACGAAGGCTCTGAGGTCTACACACTGTGCGTCAAGTTGGCCCAGCTGACCCCGCTCCAACAGGTTGCCCTCATCGACTTGCTGGAATGCGCATGGCGCGACCGGACGGTAGGACCGCTTCGTTACGCCGGCGGTGCGCTCGGCCGAGGCGAGAGCCCTCGTAGCCGCTCGTAACAGAGTTCGACGCCCCGGCTTCATCACTCAGCCGGGGCGGACCTGCCCATGACAGTGACAAACACGGATACACTGCGCCTCCCATTCATCACAGGGCGCTCGGTCGAGATGCAAACGGTTCGTATCACCATTGCGCTTCTTTGGTCCCTCCTCGTATCGTTCACGACCGCGGCCGCTGGCACCTTCACTGGCACTGTAGTCGGCATCGCCGATGGCGACACCGTCACAGTGCTCGACGCCGCAAATCGTCAGCACAAGGTTCGCCTGTCTGGCATCGACGCGCCTGAGAAATCCCAACCGTATGGGAATGTGTCACGACAACACCTGGCGCGCCTCGTATTCGACAAGGACGTCACGGTCGTCGCTTACAAGACGGACCGCTACGGCCGCACCGTCGGTAAAGTGGTTGTGAACGACACCGATGCGAACCTGGAGCAGATTCGCGCCGGCTTGGCATGGCACTACAAACAATACGAGCGCGAACAGGACGCTTCCGACCGCGAGACCTACGCCACGGGGGAAGTTGCAGCGCGGCAATCCCACCTCGGGTTGTGGCGAGAATCTGAAGCAGTTCCGCCCTGGGAGTACCGACGCCAGCGGCGCGGCGAGTAACGGGGGCAATCGAAACGGGCGGCACCCGCTGTTCCGGTGTTCCAGTGTTCTCTCGCCCCCCTGTCCATTCTGAACATGCGTTAAGTCATTTTGGCGCAGATGGGAAGCACGAACTTCCCAGGGAGACCACGAGGCGACCCACTCTTCCGGAGCAATTCCGGAATCTTTGCCGAATACTTGCGGGAGTCCTAATCCGCTACGATGTCACCCGTCACATCACAACACGAATGACATGCAGCGCAAACTCGTAACCGCCCAGGAACTGGACCATTTCCTGGGCCGCACAACCAATTTTCACTCTGCGGTGATGGCCCATCTGGAAGAGTTGGTCCCGTACGAGGACCAGCGGTTTGTAGTCGCCTTCCAGTCCGGTCTGCTTGCCGTCGAGCACGCGACCAGTGCGCTGCTTCTCAACCTTCAGGGTTTTCACACCTCGTCGTGCGCACTGATGCGGCCTCAGTTCGAAGCGCATCTGCGGGGCGTCTGGCTAATGTACGCAGCAAAGGATAGCTGGGTGGGTAAACTCAGCGAACCACTCACCGAAGACAGCGCCAGACGCAGCAACAAGATACCAATGCCCGCAGTAATGTTCGAGGAACTTCGGCAGAGCCCAGAAGCGCCGCAACCTGTCGTACAACAGCTCGAAGAATACAGCGAGGTGACCTGGAGGGCGCTCAGCAGCTATAACCATGGCGGGCTGCATCCCTTGTCGCGGGTGACCTCAGGCTTCCCGGCCCAGTTGGTCTTTGACGTTCAACGTAATTCAAATGCGATGCTGGCTCTGAGTGCCCAGCTACTGACGATTCTGACGGGTGTTCCGTCGGCGATGGAGCCTGTGCGGCGGTTACACGTCGAGTTCGCCGACTGCCTACCTATCATCCCCAGGCCACCAACTGCTGACACGTCTCGATAAGCCATCGCTCGGTGCCCACAATCTGGAATTGGCCAAAGCTTCGCGCAAACCCTACCGAGCGAGGAGATGATGTACGCCTGGTCAACGATGAATCTCGTACGCCCATACCTTCACATTTTCCAAACCATGTCGCCGACACCCTCTGGGATTGAGAACAAACTCCGCGTCGCCACTTCCGGCACGACAACCAAGGAGTTCATCATGAGCAAGAGCAGCGGTAACAGCACCCCCTCCGGTCGCACGGGCAACACTTCTGGCAGCAATCTCGGGGCTGGCCGGGGGCGCCCTTCGACGGGATTTCCGGGTGGGAACTGGCCTGCCACAACCGGCAGGCCGTCCGGAGGCGGGCGTGGCAATGCCCCCGCCAAGGGCGGCAAGTAATCACGCCGGCTAAGTAGCCAACGTTCGGCAGGCCGCAGTAGGTATATCGGCCTCCGCCGCGACCCGCCCCTGATGGTATTGATACCAGAAGGGGTAGCGCATCTGACACCAGGCCAGGAAGCCGTCGCAGCCAAATGGAAACACCGGCCACGGCGCGAAGACCTCCTGGGCACCGGGTACGGAACTATGCGTTGTTATCCCGACGAGGAGGGTCTCGGAAACATGTGCGAGCAAAGTGAGGTAACGCATCACCCAGTGCATGTTCAGGATGCGCTCTTCTTGTTCAGGGCAGCATTTCTTGACGATGAGTTTGACGAGCCCCTGGTCGGGTAGCGTCTTGCCGGTACTCCAGCGCTTCAATGTTTGGACATCAATGCCGACACGAAGGCCCTCGCATTCCGATAGGTATTTCACCAGCGCCCCCATGGACCTTTTCTTCGTTGCACGTATCAGGAGCCGGTAAAACTGAGGGCCGGGGGCACGGGGACGCCCAGCTTCATCTTCGAGGAAGGGCGTGATGTCGCGCACCGACTCGTGGATGACATCCCCATCCGAACTCGCGCTCCATGCAGCCAGATGCGAAAGTGCCGTCTCAAGCGTGATGGCCCACTGAACACACCCGAAACGTTGTTTTGAGGTCACGGCCGCCAGCGCAAACGACATCTCAGCGGAAATCAACGGCCTAGTCAGGTCGGCACGCACCAAGGTCCGCGCCGCCTCAGCAAAGTCGCCCCGCTCAATCCAGCGGACCGGTTCCATCAAGGCAGCCTCAATTGCCAGGATATACCGATTGGCATACGAGTATTCTTCAATCGGCTTACCCATGCAGTAGCCATCGAGGAAGCTTGCCCAAGTGCCGCGGGCGGCAAGCCGATTCAGTTCTGTCTCGTCACCGAACTCGGCTGCATCTAGGGCCCGCTGAAACACCTCACTCATCCCGACATAAGGCAGCATCACCGCAAGCAGCTCATTACAAAGGCGCTTTGGCGGGGACTGCCTGCGCCTGCGGTGATACTCGAAACTCTTGATGATTGACTCCGCGCCCAGCTCCTTCCAGACGCTGCTCATGGGGATACCCAAGAGCTTCAGAAAAACCGCCGGAGACAGCAGAAAACAGCTTGTGAGCTCTATTGGAGCGGGCCGCCCACTGAATGGATTCGAAAAGAGCCGGTGCGTCACCGCGCCCCCGTACCCGGTACTGCGTCCCCCCGGAACACTTTGGACCGGTGCCACCCCAAGTAATCACGGTGACCATCAGCAAGGGAACCCGCTCGAACCCCCGTCCCTTCAATGCCGAGTAATGCCCATTGGCGGTCGCTCAGTTGTGAGGAACGCAGAAGTTGCCCCGCATCGGAAAACGTCACCCATCCCTTATCGAACAGGGCATCCAAGTGCGGGGCAAGCAACAGGCCGTTGAACACATCCAACCGCTCCGCGTCACTCTCGCAATCAGCCCAAGGCTTGATGTGCGACGCTCGTAGCAACTCGACCACATCCAAACCAGTCACTGCACACCGGCCACCCCAGAACTCAATGAGCGTTCGCCGGAAGATGTCTTGGCCGATACGCTGAACCACCTCACGGACAGCTTCCGTGCTGCTCGGGGAATTCCGAGTCGTAGCAACGAACTCCCGCAGCCCCTCCTGATGCAAGACTCGAGAGATGGCTGCCACCCGCAGCAGGATTCCATGCAAGCGAGGGTAGCCCTCGATTCCATCGAACCGCGTCGCCCAGGGACCCGATTCGGAAGACAACACCAAACCAAATTCAACGCCAAGTCGCTGCCCTATCACGCCGTCAGACAGGCCAAGTCGGTAGGCTCCTGATTCCTGCACGACAACGCCAACCCATGCGGGAAAGGCCGTCGAGCTGAAAACGACCCAGCACCCCTGCTGGTTAGGCGTCAGGTCGAACCCTGCGTCTGCCGCCACCTTTGCAACACGCGTCTGCTCAAGGGACGGCCCTGCATTGGCTTCTTTCGGAACGCCCGCGTACCAGCGAAGAATCGCCCTCAGCGCTGTCTCATCCGCAACGAGGCAGGATACCTGATTGGGCGCAGTAAGCTTGGAGTCCTGCTGTTGCTTGATTCGGGAGCCCTGGTAGGGCTGCGCGCACATCTCGATGCCGGCCATACCCGGCAGCTCGCAGCGTTCGAACAGCAGGCGGGTCTGCTTGGCAAGGTGCTCACCCAAAGACACGTCGTAGTCGCCCAGGACAAGTGCAAACTGCTTGCCAAGTGGCCCGCCTACGGCAAAGAGCTGTGCCTTGCTTCGACTGCGTACATCGAATCGATGGATGTCCAGTTCATCAGCCAGCGAACCGTTGATGACATTCAACGTCTCCTGGGCGGGAAATCCGAGGATGGCCGCCATCAAGCCTCCGCCCTAACCAACTTCTCATAGCCCTGCTCGATGACCTGCGCAATCATCGGCCGCCGGGACACCAGGAAGCTCAGGTAGTCCATCTCCTGCCACCCCTCAGGCAAGGCGTGCCAGTGCGTCATATCCTTGAGCTCATCCGGGGTGAACCGCGCAGCGTACTTGGACCGATACTCCTTGGGCGGGATATCGGATATGGCAATATTGTCGTCCCGCTCCACCAGCGCATAGTTGGCAATCTGGTTAGTATCCCGCAGTTCCTTGACGCCAATCTTGTGTAGGTAGCGCTTCGGAAAATGGTGGTGGCACTCGAGCGGCTTCTTGTTACCGATGGCCGGCGGGTCGAGCAGGTCGGCGACCTTGCCTTTGGAGAACGGTACCTTTGCCTCAAACAACACCAGTGCGACGTAGTAGGCGAACAGGCTGGCCCCCCGCGCAGCCGAGGTTGCCAGCGCCAATGGAACTTTGAGCAGCGTGTCGGCCATCCTGAATTTCCTCCCCGGAACTCCCAAAGCGGGCGGTAGCCAGCCCTACGAATCAAAGACTATCGAACACCGAGCCGAAGTAAGACGGGTAGGCAGCCAGTGCGCTAGCAACCACCTCCCGGTACTCGGGCAGAGCGCCGCGGAAATTGAACCCTTCGTATCCCGCCAGCCAAATATGAAATGCGACGTCCTGCGCGATGTGTCGGTCAGCAATACCGGACTCATACGTTGAGACAGCAAGTTTGCTCGGCAGTCCGTACGCTAGAGACTTCTGAAACTCGTTCAGCGCGCCGGCCTCCTCGTCATTGAGCCCAGCCGCCCCGAACAGGAACTGACCAACGGCTGCAGCAACTAGCGGGCAATCAAACCCGAGACATCCCTCCAAGAACTGAAGTACGTCAGCCTCGGTAAGCTTACGTCGGCCATCCTCTCCCCAGGGCTTGGACGCTTCAGCTTCCCTGGCCAAATCAATCAGCTGTCGATATGAGTTCCCTCGCATCCATCCCTGTGCGAGCTGCGTCGAGATGCCGGGAGGTTGCATGCCTGTCAGCAACTTGTCGTCGACCACAGCGATGAAAAGCGGCCACACCGCTTGCAACCAGTCATCGGGTGTCGCGAGAGCCCGCAGCGCATCTGCTCGTTCCTGAACCCAGGCTTCGACCATTGTCGAATCGAATGCACCCAGCAGCGTCTTTGCGTACGCCGCCTGTCGAGCGGGTTCGGGGACCAACTGCTCGATGTTCGTGGCAGACAATTCAAAGAGCTGCACAAGTGAAGCCTTCGTGGCCTCGTCCGCGAGGGAATAGGCCAGCGTCGCGGCCGCCAAGTCGCGTACTCTGGGCAACATGTTCTCGAAGTTATCGACGCCACGGTTGGCCATCAAATAGCTTTCGAGGGCGGACAACAGCTCTTGCCTACTCGAAATCTCCTTCGTCAGCGACCGTTGGTCGAATCCAAGTCGCTGGTAGGCGTCGCCCATCTCGGTGGCCCAAGCCTGCAACTCGTAGCCTCGCTTGAAGTAGGCCTGCAGTACGTCAGCTGTCGGGACTGGCAGGGTGTTCCTGCCATCAGGTGACGAAATGGGCGTCAGCAATTCGAGGAGAGAGCTCGAAGTCTCCTCGGAATTCTCCGGATTCAATAGCCCAACCGCCGCCTGCAGGCGCCACCGCTCTGTTCGATTGTTGTCAATGACCCTAGGGTCAGCAAAAAGGACAAGTCCCTCGGTGTGCATGCCAGCGCGACCGGCGCGGCCAATCAAATTCTGGAAGTCCCGCGTCTTGATGCGTTCAGCGCCTTGATTTACCCCTGAAACGATGAGGTACCGAATGGGCAGGTTGACGCCCTGAGCTAAGGTCGAGGTGCAAATCACTAGCTTGATGAGCTCGCTTTGCATTGCATGCTCAATGGACAGCCGCAATCCTTGTGGCGTCGTTCCGTGGTGGACAAAAGCGCCGAGCGCCGCTGCCTTCGTCACCATGGAGTCCGCGCCAAAGTGCTGCGTCGCCAGATGAGTCAAGCGTTGAATTTCGTTGGCGTCAGACGCTGCGGCAGGGGATGGCAGCTTGAATCCCCGCTCGTACACCTCAACCGCGCGTTCTGCCAAGCCACTTGCGGTGTCCTTCCTGCCGCAGAACACGGCCACGGCGCCACTCGGGGCCAAGCGAATTCCAAGGTAAAGCGAAACGTCTCTCCATGCATCGTCGCCCTTCTGCGGAAATAGTCGGACCTTCCGCTCCCTCCCTCGCAGTTCCAGTTCTTGAGCCTCGATACTCCTCGGTACGAAGTAGTCCGGGCGCGCATAGCTGTCTGACTCAAAGAACCACAACTGAGCTTGCCCCCATAAAACGGACGCCATGAAGTGAAGTTCTAAGGCTTCATGGAGGAACGTGAAATGAAAGCGAGGATACCGAAGCGGGTCTATACGACTCAGTTCCGCGAGGCGGCGGTGCGGCA
>NZ_WTVS01000030.1 GCF_012911005.2 Aromatoleum toluolicum
CCCTACGGCAAGATCCCCGAGTTCAAGTACTGCGCCGCCAGGATCACCACCAAAGAAACCGTCGAGACCTGACCAAGCTCACCCGTCAGGGCGGGCGCACGCGGCGCGCCGGTGCGTTCGGCCGGCGGGCTGTCGTGAGCGCCGGAGCGGGCCCGGTTGCGGGGGAAACAAGGCGACGCATGTCTGAGGGCGCATCGCGCCCGAGTTTGCGTCGCCGCCCCCGCAATCGGGCCCGCTCCGGGAAGCCGAAGGCCGCGAGCGTCTGCCCGCTGGATGAATGCGCCGGCACGAGCGCCGCGTGCGCCCGCCCCGACGCCATGATCGTCGGACGCAGCCATTCCAATCCCGTTCCGGCCCCCCAAGCCGTTTTCATGCGATCATGCCGCTTTTAGTCCGCAGTCCCAGCACCCTCCCGCAATGACTACCGAAACGACACCCGAAGCCGTGGCCGAACAGTCCGCCGCTCCGGCCGCCGAAGCCAAGCCCGCCGGCATCGATGCCCGCGGCCTGTTGCAGAAGCTTCAGGAAATCTCCCCGACCTTCAGCGAAGTGAAGCCGCTCGCGCTGCGCATCGACAAGGCCATCGCCGAGCGCTTCCCCGAGGTCGACCGCAAGGTCGTCCGCAGCGCGATGCGCATGCACACCGCGACGACGCGCTACCTCAAGGCCGTCGAGAAGGCCACCGCGCGCTTCGACCTCGACGGCAAGGAAAGCGGCGAAGTCACCGAGGAACAGCGCCAGCACGCCGCGCAGACGCTCAAGGAGCGCTTCGCCGAAGTCGCCAAGCGCAAGAAGGCTGCGGCCGAAGCCGAGCGCGAGCGCCAGCGCGCCGAAGAAACCGAGCGCCGCAAGACCGAGAAGCTCGCCCAGCTCGTCGGCAAGTTCGCCAGGCGCTGAGCCTCGCCCGCCCGGCCTACGACCGGGCGGAAGCGTGCTCCGCGCTGCGTGACGGGCTCAGTCCAGCCGCGCGGAGAGCAGGCGCGCCGCGCGCTCCGACACGACGAGGATCAGCTTCATGCTCGCGCGTGTCGCGCCGACGAAGAGCTTGCGCACCGTCAGCGGATCGAGCGCCGCGAAGTCGATCTCGGTGAAGATTACGCACGGCGCGGCCTGACCCTTGAAGCGGTAGACGGAGTCGATGAGGAAGTCGCCGTCCGAATACACGGGGTTGCCGAGCAGGTCGTAATTGCCCGTGAACGCCTTCAGGCGGTGTACGCCGAGGCTGTCGAAGGGCGTGAACAGCGAATGCTCGCGCCCGCGAAAGGTGATCGTCGCGATCATGTCGCGGCGGAAACCCAGCGCGATTGCGCGGGTCATCGCACGCTTGGTCGCGTCGATGAGCGCGGCGGAATCGCTCCATGTCAGGAACTCGACGTCGGAGCCGGTGAGCGGGCTGCCCGCCTCGAGCGCCTGCGGCAGCGGCAGCATGCGATTCAGCGCCGCCAGGATGTCGGCTGGGCTGCGGTAATTGCGCTCGCTGGTGATGCGTACCCAGCCCGGCAACTCGACGGGCGGACGGTCGTACAGGTTCTGCAGCGGATCCTCCAGCCACCACGCACGTCCGTTCGGCCGCAACAGGCGCAGCAGCGTGTCGCGCCACTCCGCGCGGAAATCCTGCCCCTCGTCGACGATCAGCTCGTCGAAGCGCCACGCCTCGCCCGGGTCGAGCTCGCGGAAGCGCGTTTCCAGGCGCGCAAACGCGTCCGCCTGGCGGAAGTCGGGCACCTCGCCGTGGGCCCGCAGCACGCGGTCGCACAGCTGATGGTAGGTCGCGATCTCGCCACCGGGCGGCGCGATCAGCGCGATGTAGTCGGCGAGCGGGCGGTTGTAGCACACGTACAAGGGCCGCCGTCCCGCCGCGAGCGCGTCGCGGAACACCGCCATCGCCAGCTGCGTCTTGCCGCTGCCCGCGGTGCCCGTCACGCGCAGGCGGAAGGGCTCCATCTCGATGCGCCGTGCCCATTCCGCCAGGCCGCCGGCGAGGCGGGTGTACAGCGCCTCCGCCTGGCCGACGATCGCGTTCACCTCCGGCACCAGCTCCAGCTCGTCGGTGAGGAAGCGGTGGATATGGTCGAGCACGACGCGGTCGCGCACCTCGTCGCGCAGCAGGCTCTCCACGATCGCGACGAGGTGCTGGCGGCGGCTGGCGTCCACGATGCGCGCGGGGTCGATGCCGGCGCTGCCGGGCTGGCGCACCGCATAGTCCGGGCAGTAGAGCAGGGCGTCGATGCGCGCCTTGTGACCCTTCAGGAAGGCCCCGAGGCGCTCGCGCAGGTGCTCCGCACTGCGCGCCATCTGCACGCTGACGTTCTTCTTCGCTTTCGCATAGGTCTTGACCAGTCCGTCCTGGGTCTCGTCGAGGAAGCCGGATTTCTGCTCGATCAGCAGCACGCGCCCGCTCGGGCCGACGACGACGAAGTCGATCTCGCCGAACAGCGCGTGGTCGCGGTTCACCCGCGTCCAGTGGATGCCGTGATACACCGCGTGGTCGTCGGGCAGTCCTTCAGCCAGTGTCGCCAGCGTCTCCAGTTCGCGCGCCAGCGCCCCGCTTGCGGGGATGCGTTGCCAGCCTTCGGGGTGGATGCGTGCCATCGTTGCGACCTCGGGAAGTCGGGGGGAGGGAATGCAGGAGTGGAATGCCAATTATTGCATTGCCGGTCAACCATTGCGGCGTGGTTGAATGACAAAGGAGTAACTAATTGGGATGTGCGCCACTAAAAAGTCACCGACGGCACGAACGACCCATTTTGGGGCGTCGAAACCGATGAATTTGAAGAAAAATAACCTTAATAAAATTATGGTTGCGACGTTAAGATCTGAACCCGGGCTGGTAGTCGACCGTCCCGGAATCGCATAAGAGTCAGGGAGCCGCGCAATGAGTGTCAAACACCGCCTGCTGGTCATGGTAGCCATCGCCCTCTTCATGCTTGCCACGGTGATGGGCATCGCGCTCTACCGCATGAGTAAACTCGCAAACTTCCAGGACGACGGCTTTGCCCGGACGCAAACGCAGGCGCGCGCCGCGGAGGCCTCGTGGCTGGGTGCCCAGTTCTACCAGATCTTCGCCGACACGATCATCAACCGTGACATCGACGCGGCGAAAAAGGACTTTGCCGCCCTCCAGTCCGAGGCGAACCGCGATCTGCAGCAGCTTGCCGAGGCCGCGGATACTCCCGAGGAGAGGGCGGCCGTGGCACAGGCGCGCAAGGACGTCGATGCGATCGTCGCGCTGTTCGAGAAGCGCCTGCTACCCGCCCTGAATGCCGACAACGAGGTCGACCCGGCGATCCATGCCATCGACGACGAGGCCGACGCCACGGTGAGCCGCATCCGCGAGCAGTTGGCCACGGTCGCGGAGTCGATGGGGCGCGAGGCGGTCGACTCCGATCGCCTCTTTGACGAAGAGCGCAGCCGGACGCTGATCGAGATCGCCATCATCGCCGTGGTGGCGGCGATCGGGCTGGCCGTGTACGCGGGTTTCGTGCTGCGCTCCATTCTCAAGCCCTTGCAGATCGTGCAGGAAGCCGCCGAGCGCATCGCCGGGGGCGACCTGACGCATGCCTTCGAAGTGGACGGCCGCGACGAGTTGGCCAAGGTGCTCAGGGCCTGTCGCACGATGCAGGGCAACCTGCGTGAGATCGCGGGGAACCTGCAGGAGCACGCCGAAGGGCTCGCGTCGATGAGCGAGGAGCTTGCCTCGACGACGACGCAGCTCTCGGGTTCGTCCGAGCTGCAGTCGCAGGCTGCGTCCTCGATGGCGGCGTCGGTCGAGGAGATGTCGGTCAGCATCGCGCAGGTGTCCGATCATGCCAACGACGTGCGTGTCGCGGCCACCGAGTCGGGACGCAAGTCCGCCGAAGGGCACGAGATCGTCACGCGCATGGTGGAGAGCGGTCGCGTCACGGCCTCCGCCGTGACCCATACGGCCGAGCAGATCCGCATGCTGGGCGGTTTCTCCGACCAGATCTCGTCGATCGTCGCAGTGATCCGCGACATTGCCGACCAGACCAACCTGCTGGCGCTCAATGCCGCGATCGAGGCAGCGCGTGCGGGCGAGCAGGGGCGCGGCTTCGCGGTCGTCGCCGACGAGGTGCGCAAGCTCGCCGAGCGCACGGGCAAGTCGACGCAGGAGATCACCGAGATGATCTCGCAGGTGCAGAACGTCACCCGCGATGCCGTCTCCAGCATGGAAAAGGTCGTGGCCCACATGGGCGATGTCGATTCCCTGTCGCGCGAGGCGGGCGCCGCGATCAGCGCGCTCACCGACCAGGCGCGCCACGTCGTCGCGGCGGTCGAGGACATCACGAGCGCGCTGCACGAGCAGTCGACCGCGAGCAACGAGATCGCACGGCGTGTCGAGCAGACCGCCCAGATGAGCGAGGAGAACAGCGCCGCGGTGAAAGAGACCGCGACCGCTGCGCACCAGCTCGAAGGCGTCGCGGCCCGGCTGCAGACCACCGCCGGCCGCTTCCGCCTCGCCTGAGTTCCGGCGGTTCCCCGGCCTGCTTCCCCTCTGCTTCCCGCCCCCGTGCTGCGGCCCCTGTGGTCCGCGCCGGGGGCGCCTCTCTTGATGCAAATACCATCGTGCGGTGGCGTCGCGGTATAGAATGTGCGGTCGCAGCACCGCACTCATGTCCGCATGCGGACCCATCAGCAGGAGTCTGTTCGTGAAGAAAGTTCTCGCCCTCGTCATCGCCGGAATGATCGGTTTCGGTGCCCCCGCAGCGTTTGCCGCGGATGCCGCCGTCAAGACCGTCGCCGCCATCCACCAGGAAAAGACCGAGCTGTCGGGCAAGGCGGTCCAGGTCAGCGGCAAGGTCGTCAAGGTGAACAACGGCATCATGGGGCGCAACTTCGTCCATGTGCGCGACGGTTCGGGCGATCAGGCCACCAACAACCTGATCGTCACCAGCAAGGACACCGCCGCGGTCGGCGACGAGGTCGTCGTCACCGGCAACGTCAAGCTCGACCGCGACTTCGGATCGGGCTACATGTACCCGCTGCTGGTCGAGGACGCGACGATCGCGAAGAAGTAAGTCTCTCGCAGGCTGTAACTGTTCGGATAACGGACCCGCCACGCGCGATCGTAGGAGGCGCCCGCACAGTCCGTGTCGTCCCGTGGTCGGCGCTTACAGCGTGCGCCGGCGGCGCCGGTCCTTGCGCTGGCGGTCCGCCGGTGGTTCGCCGGAGGCCGCGCGCCGATCCTGTCCGCTTCGCCGGTCGGCGAAGCGGACCTTGTGGTTCTTGCCCACCTCCGCGAGCCAGCGAATGCCTTCCGGGTCGATGTGATGGACGGCGGAGAAGTCCACGACGAGTTCGTCGAAACGCGCGTCGCTATTGGCCCGATGGTAGAGCGATTCGATCACCGGCAGCGAGCCATAGTAGATGTTGCCGCGGATGCGCAGCACGTTGCGCTCGAGGCTGACGTTGGGGTGCGCCTTTTCCCACTTCGCGTAGGCGAGGGCGAGCAGCGAGCCGCAGATCACGGCGCCGAAGAGACCGAACAGGTGCACCGACAGGAAGGAAGCGCTGAACACGATCGCTTCGGGGCGGTGCTGGAAGTGCGCCCGGATGTCCGACCAGTCGATCATGTTGGCGCCGACCACCATGATGATCGCCGCCATCGCCGGCACCGGGATGATGGCGATAAAGTCTCCGAAGAAGCTCACCAGCGCGAGCAGGAACAGCGCCGACGATACCGCGGCGAGCCGGCTGCCGGTGTTCATCGCGTGCATCAGCGACATGCGGTTGAACGACGCGCAGGTCGGTAGCGCCGAGATGAAGGGCAGCACACAGTTCGACAGCGCGTCGGCGAAGATGCCGTGGCGGGCATCGACGAACTGGCCGCTGCGGCGGTTCATGCGTCGCATCGCCGCGACCGTCTGGAACAGGCCCAGCAGCGCGAGCGTGACCGCGCCGGGGATGATGCTGATGATGTCGGGCATCGCCTCCTGGGCGAACAGCGGCAAGGACGGGTACACGGCGCCCGCGGCAGAGACGTTCGCAGTCTGTTCGATCAGCGTCTCGGCGAGCCCGAGTCGCGCGTTGAGGTATTCCGAATACAGCGTGCCGGCGATGATGCCGAGCAGGATCGCCCAGTTGCGCAGTGCCGCGAACTGGCGCGCGACGACCGTCACGAGCAGCGTGATCAGGCCGATATGGATCGCGTGCAGGTTGCCGATCTCGAGCACGGCGAGGAAGCTCTGCCAGGCGATCCACAGGCGCCATTCGACCTGTGTGTTGATCGGCAGCCCGGCGAAGGCCGGGAAGGATTTGAAGATCATGTACAGGCCGATGCCGCAGATCATGCCGTTGGCGACCGGTTCGCTGACGAAGTCGAGCACGCGGCCGAGCGGCCGCACCGCGAGGAACGCCAGCTGGATCAGTCCCGCAAGCAGGAACAGCGTCAGCGCGTAGCCGATGTAGTCGGGACCGAACTGTGGCGCAATCGGCAGCAGCGTGACACCGACGACCGCCGACAGGGTGCTGTTCGGCCCGCCGTGGAACACCCGCGACGGGTTCAGCAGCGCCGTGATCAGCACCCCCCAGATCGCGCCGTACAGGCCGAAATACGAGGGCAGGCCGGCCAGCGTCGTCGAGAACGCGATCGCCTGCGGCAGCACGACGATCGCGAGCGTCAGCCCGATCAGCAATTCGTTGCCGAGCGCGCCCGCACGCAGCGGCGCCCACGCAAACACGCCGGTCTTCACGTTCACGTCCCGCTCCCCCCCGGTTCTGCCGGCCGCTGCCAGGATTCGACGGTACGGATCAGCGGCGGCATCACGCGCATCATCAGCTGCTGCCAAAGTGCCGCAAGCGGCCCCTGCTTGTCGCCGGCCGGGCGCGGCAGGTTGCTGACGTAGAAGGCGATGTCGCGGCAGTCCTGGTTGGAAAGCGAGCCCTCTTCTCCGGGCGGCATGTTGCGGCAGATGAAGCCCGGCAGGATCGTCGACACGAAGGAGAAGTTGTTGCGCGATTGCAGGTTGAAAGCGTTCGGCCCGGCCACCGCGGGGAACAGTACCTTGCCGTCGACGACCGTGCCGAGCCCCTGCGGGCCGTGGCAGCGCGCGCACCTGTCGCGGAACAGCGCGCCGCCCCGGACGTAGTCGTCGCCGCGCTTGAGGGTGGATGACGCGGTCACTTCGTCGATGCCCTGCTCCTGGTAGCGGTTGCCGAAGCGCAGGTCGAGCGCCGCGGCGAGGAAGCGGCCGTAGGCGGTGACGTCGCGGATCAGGTCGTCGGCGATGTTCGGCTTGAAGCCGTTCGACGAGTTGATGTAACACTGCATCTGGCGCAGCTCGTAGGGCAGCAGGATGCCGGTGAACTGGTCGTACATGTCGGCCATGACCCACGACGCAGCGAGGCTCAACGACCCGGGTTGTGGAACGCCGTCCGCAGTCTGCTTGTCGCCGATGCCCTGGTGGCAGTGGTCGCAGCTGGTGTGGGTACCGCGCACGAAGCGCGTCGCATTCCAGCGCTCGCGCGCCGGGTCCGCGGCGAGCTGCCCCTGCAGGTCGTCGATGATGTTGCAGCCGCGCTGGATCGCGCGTACGTCCTCGTCGCTGTAGCCCTGCCGCACGATTGCCTGCCCACTGCGCGCGAGCGTGTAGGGCGAGACGTAGGTCGCACCGGCCACGAGACCGTAGCGGGCGAGCTTGTCCGCGCAGCCCGGTGTCAGCGTCACCGCCTGATCGCGGATGCGCTGGCGCTCCTCGTGCTTCGCGACCGCGAGCGCATACAGCGCGAGCAGCACGCCGATCAGCAGCGCGAGCCTTGCGGCCTTCTTCGGTCCCGGCGCGAGCGGTTTCACGGTGTGCGCTCCAGTGCCCCTTCGCCGAGCTGCAGGTGGTGGGCGACCATGCGGGCGAAGATGCGGATGTCGCGCACCGCCGGCTCGTGGATCGTCGGGATGAAGCCGTCGAGGTGCGTCGCGTAGCAGCGCATCACGCGTTCCTCGAAGGACACCCGCCGCCCGAGTCGCGCGTCGAAGCGATCGCCGGCCGCGAAGGCGTACGCCAGCGCTTCCGCGCTGTGGCAGTCGCTGCACGCGTTGGGGTGATCGAGCGCGCCCTTGCGCGTAAAGCGCCAGGCGTACTTGTGCGTGTGGTGCACGAGGTTGTAGCCGTTCTGGATTGCGCGCACGAAATAGCCGTCGCGGCCGAAGCTGTCGACGCCGTAGGCCTCGCGAAACGCGCTCCAGCCCGCTTCCGGGGTTCCGTGGGGCGAAAAGACCGGCCGGCCCGAGCCGAAGTGGGCCCACGCCACCGTGCCGATGACGACCGCCGCGCCCAGCGCCCCGCGCAGCACAACGCGCAGCTGCGCCTTCCGTGCGGCGCGCCGGCGGTCGCGCATCGCGGCGTCGGGCCGCGTTGCGCTCATTGGACAAGTACCTGCGGGCTGCCCCAAGGCTGTGGTTCGCGCGCGAAACGGGTGAGGAGGGTAGTGAAATGTTCGGCGTCGAGCGGGCGTGAAAGCAGGTAGCCCTGCATGTAATCGCAGCCCAGGGCCTGCAGGAATTCCAGCTGGGCACGGGTCTCCACCCCTTCGGCGATCACCTTCAGCGAGAGGCTGTGCGCCATCGCGACGATTGCGCGCACCAGCGCGGCGGCCTCGGCGTCGTCGCACAGGGGTGCGACGAAGCTGCGGTCGATCTTCAGCGTGTCGAACGAGAAGCGACGCAGGTAGCTGAGCGACGAGTAGCCTGTGCCGAAGTCGTCGAGGCTGAAGCGCAGCCCCTGTCCATGCAGCCGCCCCAACACCGCGTTGATCTGCTGGTGGTCGTCGAGCAGGATGTTCTCGGTGATCTCGAGCTCCAGGGCCTGTGGAGGCAGCGCGTTGTCGTGGAGGACGCTGCGGATCAGCTGTTCCAGGTCCTCGCGCAGCTGCACGCGCGAGAGGTTGACCGCCAGATACCCCGGCGCGAGTCCCGCGTTCAGCCAGCGGCGCAGCTGCCGCCCCGCCTCGCGCAGCACCCATTCGCCGATCGCGACGATCTGGCCGGTGCTCTCGGCGAGCGGGATGAAGGTCGTCGGGCTGATGAAACCGCGTTCCGGGTGCAGCCAGCGCAGCAGCACTTCGGCGCCGACGTAGGCGCCGTCCTCGGCGCGGAATATCGGCTGGAACGCGAGCTGCAGCTCGCCACGTGCGAGGACCTTGTTCAGGTCTTGTTCGAGGCGCAGGCGTTCATGCACCTGCGCGTTCATCTCCGCGGTGAAGAAGCAGATCGGCGGTCGCCCGGGCTTCTTGGCCTGGTACATCGCATTGTCCGCGTTCGCCATCAGGGCCTCGACCGATTCGCCGTCGTCGGGGTATAGCGCGATACCGATGCTGCAATGCACGACCACGTCGTGGCCGTCGAGCGTCACCGGTTCGGCCACCGCCTCGAGCAGGCGGCCGGCGACATCCCGTGCGTCGTTTGCCTGCCCGAGGCGCGGCAGCAGCACCAGGAATTCGTCGCCGCCGAGCCGGGCGAGGGTGTCCTCGTCGCGCAGGCGCGCGCGGATGTTGGCGCTCACTTGCGCGAGCAGGCGGTCGCCCGCGGCGTGCCCCATCGTGTCGTTGACGATCTTGAAGTCGTTGAGATCGATGAACATCAGCGCGAAGCGTTGCTGCTGGCGGTGCGCCGAGCGGATTTCCTGCTGCAGCCGCTCGATCGCGAGCATCCGGTTCGGCTGCGCCGTCAGCGAATCATAGTTCGCCTGGTAGTGCAGCTTGGCCTGTTCGCGCTGGATCTCGAGGGTCATCGCGTTGAAGGTTTCGCCGAGTCGCCCGAGCTCGTCGCCCGATGTCACGGGGATGAGGGTGAATTCCCCGCGGCCGAGATCGCGCGAGACCTCGATCAGGCGTTGTACCGGATGCATCACGCTGTACTTGAACACCAGATAGATCGCGGCGCTCAGGAATGCGATGATCAATGCATAGATGGCGATCTGATGGACCAGCTGCTGGCGGGACTGGAGCTCGAGCTCCTTGCGGCTGATGCCGACCCGCAGCCGGCCCAGCAGGCGTTCGTCATGGAGGATGGGGAATTCGGCGGGGATCACGTCGGGCTGCTCGGCGAGCCGCCGGACCAGCGCCTTCATGCGTGCCGGCGCCAGATGGTGCTGCGCCGGGCTGTCGGCACCGAGGACTGCGCGGATGCGCGGATCGTCGCCATTGACGTAGGAGGTCAGCGGCCTGTCGTCGGCGTCGAAAATGACGCCATAGACGACATCGTGCTGCCGGCTGACCTCGCGCGCGTACTCGTTGAGGGTCAGAAAATCCAGCCCCAGGATGGCCTCGGGGCTGATCAGTGCGATCAGATGCCCCAGCACGCGGCCGCGTTCGTCGAGCTGCCGCTCGAGAATCTCCGTCTGGCTGTGCAGAAAGAAGTAGGCGTTCAGCGCCAGCGTGACCGACAGGATGCCGGCCACGATGACGATGAACTTGCTCGCCAGGCGCAACTGCGTTCTCCGTGTTCAGCGCGGCATGTCGATCGACGGCATGACCTTGCGGATGATGCGGCGGTGGGGATCGTAGTCGGCGTCGCGCGCGGCACCGAAGCCGGTCATCTCCGCGCGGGCGAGGATCGCGCGGCCGTCCTCGCGGGCCTGCAGTCCGACCAGCAGCGTCTGGATGCGCGCGGCGAGTGCCTGCGGCATGTCCTTGCGCACCGCCCAGGGAAGGTGCAGCACCCGCTCGGTCATGCCGAGGTGGGTGACGGTGCTGGTGTCCATCGCATTGCGCACCACAGGCAGGTCGATCAGGATGTCGCCCGCTCCGCTCGCGTCGGCTTGGCCGTGGTACAGCGAGATCAGCGAGTTCGGCGGATTCTTCGAGAACACCGTCTCGTAGTCGTCGGGCTTCAGCCCGGCTTCGAGCAGCAGGTAGCTCGGCAGGATGTAGCTCATCATCGCGTCCGTGCCGCCGCCGAACACGATCTTGCGCCCGCGCAGCTGCGGGATCGTGGCGATGCCGCTGTCCTTGCGCACGTAGAGCGCGCCGGCGACCGTGCCGGTGCCGAATTCCTCGTTGTGGGCGATGACGCGGTACTTGTCGGCGGAGCGGACGTAATGGAACTGGTTGTAATGAACGATATCGTAGCGCCGCTGTTCCACGCCGTCCCAGAAGGCGTCGAAGTCCTTCGCGGTGACGACCCGGACCTCGCGCCCGAGCTCGCGCCCGAGGTAGGCGGCGAGCGGGGCGTAGAGCTCCGTGGTGAGCGTCGCCTGGCGCCGCGGGAAGATCCCCATCACCAGCGGAGCCTCGCCCGCGGCCAATGCGGCAGGGATCGAACGGTCCGCTAGCGACAGCCCGATGGTCGCCAGCAATCCGAACACGACGCGCCGGCGGTCGGCGAGCGTATGCCTGGCGCCTCCCGCGCCCTTTGTTGCCCTGCTCATTCCTGCTGTCCCCTTTGAATCGTGTGGGTCGGTGCCCCAAAGAGGGGCACGTCAGCTTCGCGTTCGTTCTTATTGGTCTTGCGTCGCAAGCAGCGGGAGCATGAACGGGGTCGCGGGAGAATTCAAGGCCTGCGGCTTTCAGATCGTGCGCTGACCTTCATCGCGGACTCCTCGTACGGTTTGTCGGGATTGCGACGTCGTTGTATTGTTTGATACATATAATCGGCGATGGCACCGAGCGGCTCGCGTGTCCGGCAACATACAACTGCAAGCGACACGGGCTCAACCATAGCGCCAGCCGGTTCTGGCACGCAATTCGCTGTATAGTCGTAACTATATAAATTGAGGTTCACGGATGAGTTCCCCCGGTTCCCATCGATTCATCGGGCGCCTCGCGATCGAAGCCGGCATGATGGGTACGGCCTTGTCGGACACCCGCATCCGTCTGCTCGAGGAGATCGACCGGCGCGGCTCGATCAGCCAGGCCGCGAAGGCGGTGCCGCTGTCGTACAAGGCGGCGTGGGACGCGGTCGACGCCGTGAACAACCTCGCCCCCGCACCGCTGGTCGTTCGCGTCACGGGCGGGCGCCAGGGCGGCGGGACGCAGCTCACCGAGTACGGCCGGCGCATCGTCGCGATGTACCGCGCGCTCGAGATCGAGTACCAGGCGACGCTCGACCGCCTCGCCGAACGGCTCGACGACATCGGGCCGGTCGGCATCCGGGAGTTCCAGACCCTGATGCACCGCATGTCGATGAAGACCAGCGCGCGCAACCAGTTCACCGGCCCGATCACCGGCCTGCGCGACGGCGGCGTGGATTACGAGGTGCGCCTGCGCCTCGACCGCGACACCGAGATCGTCGCGGTGATTACGAAGGAAAGCGCCGAGAACCTGGGCCTCGCGATCGGCAAGGAGGTGTGCGCGTTGGTGAAATCCTCGTCGGTGCTGCTGATGACCGACGGCGACCTGCGCATCACCGCGCGCAACCGGCTGCAGGGCGAGGTCGCGGCGATCCACGCGGGCTCGGTGAACGACGAAGTGACGCTGCAACTGCTGTCCGGGCGCACCGTCACGGCGGTCGTCACGCACGGCAGCTGCGAGGCCCTCGGGCTCGCGGTGGGCGTGCCGGCCAGCGCGATCTTCAAGGCATCCAGCGTGATCCTCGCAACTTGGGATTGAGTCCGCCACAAGGTTCGAACCGACCTCCGCTGCGTCTGCCGACAAGGAGTTCCCATGCAATCCCTCCTCGCCCGCCTGCTGTGTGCTGCCGTCCTGTCATGCGGGACTGCCCGCGCCGCCGAAGTCAGCGTCGCGGTCGCCGCCAACTTCACCGCGCCGATGCAGAAGATCGCCGCCGAGTTCGAGCGCGACACCGGCCACAAGGCGCAGCTCGCATTCGGCGCGACCGGCAAGTTCTATGCGCAGATCCGCAACGGCGCCCCCTTCGAGGTGTTCCTCTCCGCCGACGACACGACGCCGGCGAAGCTGGAGGAGGAGGGCACGGTGGTCGCCGGCAGCCGCTTCACCTACGCGATCGGCAAGCTGGCGCTGTGGTCGGCGCAGCCCGGCGTGGTCGATGACAAGGGCGAGGTGCTCAGACGCGGCGCCTTCGCCCATCTCGCGGTGGCCAACCCCAAGACCGCGCCCTACGGCGTGGCGGCGCTGGAGGTGTTGCGCAAGCTGGGTGTGGCCGATGCGCTCGCGGCGAAGCTCGTGACCGGCGAGAACATCGCGCAGACGCACCAGTTCGTCGCCAGCGGCAACGCCGAGCTGGGCTTCGTCGCGCTGTCGCAGGTGTGGTCCGACGGCCGGCTGACGGGCGGGTCGGCGTGGCGGGTGCCGGCCGAGCTGCACGCGCCGCTGCGCCAGGATGCGGTGATCCTCGCCAAGGGCCGCGACAAGCCGGCGGCGCGCGCGCTCGCGGACTACCTGCGTGGCGCGAAGGCCGCCGCAATCATCAAGTCCTACGGTTACGGGCAGTGAGGCAGGCGGGACAATGATGAGCGCGGCCGATTTCGCGGCGATCCGCCTGACGCTGGAGCTGGCGGCGGTGACGACGGCGATCCTGCTCGTGATCGGCACGCCCGTCGCGTGGTGGCTCGCACGCACGCGCTCGGCATGGAAGGGCGCGGTCGGCGCGGTGGTCGCGCTGCCGCTGGTGCTGCCGCCGACCGTGATCGGCTTCTACCTGCTCGTGATGATGGGGCCGCACGGCCCGGTCGGGCAGCTTACGCAGGCGCTGGGGCTGGGCCTGCTGCCCTTCAGCTTCGCGGGCCTCGTTGTCGGCTCGGTGTTCTATTCGCTGCCCTTCGTCGTGCAGCCGCTGCAGCAGGCCTTCGAGGCGATCGGCGAACGGCCGCTGGAGGTCGCCGCGACGCTGCGCGCGGGCGCGCTCGACACGTTCTTCAGCGTCGTGCTGCCGCTCGCGCGCCCGGGGTTCGTCACCGCGGCGGTGCTGGGCTTCGCGCACACGGTCGGCGAGTTCGGCGTAGTGCTGATGATAGGCGGCAACATCCCGGAGAAGACGCGCGTGGTGTCGGTGCAGATCTACGACCACGTCGAGGCGCTCGAATACGCGCAGGCGCACTGGCTCTCGGCGGGGATGGTGGCGTTCAGCTTCCTCGTGCTGTTCCTGCTGCACAGCCGCAAGCGCGGGGGGGCGCGATGAGTTCCGCTGCCGCGGAACCGCTCCCCGGCGCCGGCATCGAGGCGTGCTTCCGGCTGGCGTGGCCCGGCTTTGCGCTGGATGCGGCGCTGCAGTTGCCCGGGCGCGGCGTGAGCGCGCTGTTCGGCCACTCCGGATCGGGCAAGACGACGCTGCTGCGCTGCCTCGCGGGCCTCGAGCGGGCGACGGACGGCTACCTCGCGGTGCGCGGCGAGGTGTGGCAGGACGACGCGCGTGCCGTGTTCGTGCCGACGCACCGCCGCCCGCTCGGCTACGTGTTCCAGGAGGCGAGCCTGTTTCCGCATCTGTCGGTGCGGCGCAACCTCGAGTTCGGCCTGAGGCGGGTCGCCGCGGCCGAGCGCCGCGTGTCGCTCGATCATGCGATCGCGCTGCTCGGCATCGAGCCGCTGCTCGAGCGTATGCCGGAGCGGCTCTCGGGCGGCGAACGCCAGCGTGTCGCGATCGCGCGCGCGCTGGCGACCAGTCCGCGCCTGTTGCTGATGGACGAGCCCTTGGCCGCGCTCGACGCACAGCGCAAGGCGGAGATCCTGCCCTACCTGGAACGCCTGCACGGCGAGCTGGACATCCCGGTCGTGTACGTGAGCCACGCGCCGGAGGAGGTCGCGCGGCTGGCCGATCACGTCGTGCTGCTGCGCGACGGGCGCGTGCTCGCGTCGGGTGCGATCGACGAGGTGATGCCGCGCCTGGACCTGCCCTTCGCGCACGACGAGGAGGCCTTCGTCGTCGTCGATGCGCAGGTTGCGGGGCGCGACGAGCGTTTCGCGCTGACGCGACTCGAATTCGGCGGCCTGCCGCTGTGGATCACCGGGCTGGAAGCGCCACTCGGGGCGCAGGTGCGCGCCCGCGTGCTCGCGCGCGACGTGAGCCTGGCGCTCGCGGAACGCCACGATTCGAGCATCCTCAACGTGCTGCCGGCGCGCGTGGTGTCGCTCGACGACGCGAGCCCCGGACGCACGCTGGTGCGCCTCGACGTCGCAGGTCGCGCACTGCTCGCGCGCATCACGACGCGCTCCGCGGTGCAGATGGGCATCGCGCCGGGCATGAGCCTGTTCGCGCAGGTGAAGGGCGTGGCGCTGCTGCGCTAGGGCGGGGCACGCCGACCGCGCTAAACTGTCGGGCCGTTCAACCCGAATTCTTGCCCGCCATGATCCAGCTGCGTATCGTCCCGGTGACCCCCTTCGAGCAGAACTGCAGCATCGTATGGTGCGACAAGACGATGAGGGGGGCGGTCGTCGATCCGGGCGGCGACCTGGAGCGCATCCGCGCCATGGCCGACAAGCTCGGGGTGAAGATCGAGAAGCTGCTGATCACGCACGGCCACATCGACCATGCCGGCGGCACGGCGATTCTCGCGCGCGAGCTGGGCGTGCCCGTCGAGGGGCCGCAGGAGGAGGACCGCTTCTGGATCGCCGGGATGCCGCAGCAGAGCAAGATGTTCGGCTTTCCCGACGTCGAGGCCTTCGAGCCGGACCGCTGGCTGCACGACGGCGACACCGTGACGGTGGGCGAGGAGAGCTTTCGCGTGATCCACACCCCCGGCCACACCCCCGGCCATGTCGTGTTCTTCCACGCCGATGCGCGCCTCGCGATCGTCGGCGACGTGCTGTTCGCGGGCTCGATCGGCCGTACCGACTTCCCCAAGGGCGACCAGGCGACGCTGATCCACTCGATCCGCGAGAAGCTCTTCCCGCTCGGCGACGACATCACCTTCTTGCCGGGCCACGGCCCGACCTCGACGTTCGGCGACGAGCGCAAGAACAACCCCTACGTCGGCGACTACGCGTAAGGGATATCAGGTTGAGTGCTGTACGGTCGCTCCCTCCCCTTCAAGGGGAGGGTTGGGGTGGGGATGGGTTAAGCAGGCGCCGCAGAAACCCATCCCCCTCCTGACCTCCCCCTTGAAGGGGGAGGAACCAAGTGCCCGGCAGACGGCAAGTATTTGATTGTTGATGCCTTCTAGCCACGCTGCTGCAGCGAATCGCGGATCTCGCGCAGCAGCTTGATTTCTTCCGGCTCGGGGGCGGGCTCGGGCGGCGGTGCCGGCGGCTCGGCGCGCTTGAGGCGGTTGATCGCCTTGATCGCGACGAAGATCGCGAACGCGACGATGATGAAGTCGATCGTCGTGTTGATGAAGGCCCCGTACTTCACCAGCGGTGCGCCGGCCTTTTCGGCGGCTTCCAGCGTTTCGAAGGTCTTGTCGCCGAGGTTGATGTGCAGGTGGCGGAAATCGACGCCGCCCATCAGGCGGCCGACGACGGGCATGATCACGTCCTTGACCAGCGAATCGACGATCTTGCCGAAGGCGCCGCCGATGATCACGCCGACCGCCAGGTCGACGACGTTGCCGCGCATGGCGAACTCTTTGAACTCGCGCAGGAAACTCATTCTCGATAACCTCCCGGGGTGGTTGATGGGGCACGGCAGGGCGCGCTGACCGTGCCGACGCGGCTAGTGTGCCATCTTTTGCACCTTTCGCACGTCATCGCGCGCAGGCGGTGGTTTCCGTCCGGGATAGTCGTCCGTGCTGCGCAGCGCAGTCCGGGGGCTTACATCCGTGCGCGGAACACCGGCAGGCGCCAGCCGAAGCGCATCGCCGAGAGCCGGATCGCGAGCACGACGGAGCCGGCGAGCAGGGCCGCCCAGGTGTGCGCGACCCCGAACTCCGACAGCGCGACCAGCAGCAGCGCGCCGACCCACGACGCGGTGGCGTACAGCGCGCCGCTGAAGACGAGCGGCACCTCGTTGCACAGCACGTCGCGCACGATGCCGCCGAAGGCGCCGGTGATGACGCCCATCAGGCTCGCGACGAGCCAGGGCGCGTCGAGGGCGAGCGCCGCTTGGGTGCCGCTGACCGTGAACAGCGCGAGGCCGATCGCATCGGGCAGCAGGAACAGGCGTGCAGGCAGGCGCATCACGCGCGCCAGCGCGAAGGCCGCGAGGGCGGCGAGGAGCGCGGTGACGAGGTAGCTCTGGTCGGCAATCCAGAACACCTGGCGGTCGAGCAGCATGTCGCGCAGCGAGCCGCCGCCGAGCGAGGCGGCGAGGGCGACGACGACCATGCCGAAGAGGTCGAAGCGCTTGTTGCCGGCTTCGAGGACGCCCGCGGCGGCCTGGGCGGCGACGCCGGCGAGGCCGATGCCATAGACGAGGGTGTCGATCGGACGCATCGGGCGAGCATAGCATCGCGCCGCGGCGCTGCGCAGCGGCCATAGGCAGCGTGGGCTTGGCGCGGGCTTGGCACGGGCTTGGCATAATCGCGCTTTGCCCCTGCCGTTCCAGCCCCCTTCGTCCGGAAGACGCATGCCCCTTTCTCCACCCGGCACGCCCCCGTCGCCGCATCCATGTCCGCCGAGACCCTGATCCAGGTGCTCGCGAGCGGCGTCGCGACCGGCTGCGTGTACGGGCTGGTGGCGCTGTCCTTCGTGCTGATCTACAAGGCGACCGGAGCGGTGAGCTTCATGCAGGGCGAGCTCCTCATGCTCGGGGCCTTCGCGGTGCTGGCGCTGCACGAGGCGGCCGGCCTGCCGCTCGCCGCCGCAGTCGTGCTCGGCGTCGCCGCGATGGCGGCCTTCGGGGCGTTGCTCGAGCGCACGGTGCTGCGCCGCACGCTCGGACCGGGGCACCTGACGGCGCTGCTGCTGACCTTCGGGCTGGGGATGGTGATGCGCGGCGCCGTCGGGGCGGTGCCGGCGGCGAGTCACGCGATGCACCGCCTGCCTCTGCCCTTCGCCGGCGCAAGCGTGCAACTGGGCGGCGCGGCCCTGGCCGTGGAGCACCTCGCGGTGATCGCGGCGACCGCGCTGCTCGCCGGCGCGCTGACGCTGTTCTTCCGCCGCACGCGCGCAGGGCTGGCCTTGCGCGCGTGCTCGGAGAACGCCGGGGTCGCGGCGCTGATGGGCGTGTCGGTGCCGCGCATGCACACGCTGGCGTGGGCGCTCGGCGCCGGGCTCGCCGCGGTCGCGGGGGTGCTGCTGGCACCGGTGACCTTCGTCCATCCGAACATGGGGCTGGTGGCGCTGAAGGCGTTCCCGGCCGCGGTGCTGGGCGGCATGACGAGTCTGCCGGGGGCGCTCGCGGGCGGGGTGTTCCTCGGCGTCGTCGAGGCGCTCGCGGGGCTGGCGCTGCCGGAAGGGGCGAAGGACGTCGTGCCCTACCTGCTGATGCTGGCCGTGCTGCTGCTGTTTCCGGGCGGCTTCGCGGCGGGCCTGCGGGGGCGGCCGTGAGTGCGGTGGCGGGCGGCAGGGACGGCGCGCGCGACACCCGGCGCCCGTTCGCCGTGGCGGCGGCGCTGGCGGTCCTTGGCGCGCTCGCGGGGTGGGCGCTGGGCGCGGACTACGCGCTCGCGCAGGCCGCCTTCGTGGCGACGTGGGCGATCGCCGGGCTGGGCGTCATCCTCGTGGTGGGCCAGTGCGGCCAGGTTTCGCTGGGCCAGGGCGCCCTGCTCGGGCTGGGGGCCTATGCGCAGGCGCTGCTTGCGCTGCGCGGGGTGCCGGCGCCGCTGTCGCTGGCGGCGGCCGTCGCGCTCGCCGCGGCCGGCGGATGGCTGGCGAGCCTGCCGGCGCGGCGCCTGGGCGGGCTGTATTTCGCGATGAGCACGCTGGCCTTCGCGCTGGTGGTCGAGGAGGCGCTGGTGCGCTGGGAGTCGCTGACCCGCGGCGCGGCGGGTCTCGCGGTGCCGTCGCTGGCGCTCGGCGGATGGGTGGCGGACACGTCGCCCGCGCAGGCGCTGGTCGCAGGCGTCGCGCTGGCGCTGGCGTGGCTCGCCTGCCGGCGCTGGGTGGCGTCGCGGCTGGGGCGGGCGTGGCGCGCGGTGCGCGAGGACGAGGTCGCCGCGGCGGCGGCCGGCATCGACGTCGCGCGCGCGAAGACGCTCGCGTTCGTGCTGGGCGGCGGGCTTTCCGGGTTGGCCGGCGCGCTGTATGCGCACTGGATCGGCTTCGTGAGCCCGGAACAGTTCGGCCTGATGCTGTCCTTCGAGCTGCTGATGCTGGCCTTCATCGGTGGCGCGCGCCAGCTCGCCGGCGCGCTGTGGGGCGCGCTGGTGGTGGTGGCGCTGCCGCAGGCGGTGTCGCTCGCGGTCGAGCGCCTGCCGCCGGGGCTGGCCGGTGCCGCGGGCATCGAGACCGCGCTGTTCGGTGGCGTGCTGGTCGTTCTGGTGCTGCTGCGCCCCGGCGGCCTGGCCGGATCGCGCTGAGCGTTTCCCGCGCCGCGATCAACCCGGCAACCCGCTACCGTTCGGGCCGGGACTGTCTAAGCCCTGCGATTGCCCTTCGACGAACACAGGGAGAACGGAGGAATTCGATCGCCGCCCAGATAACGTGCAACCGTGCACTGGTGGAAGACGCGTACCGGCGGTAGCATTTGATTACAATCCAGTCGATGCGGGAGGGCCTGCAAGCATGATCGGTGTCCCGGCCACGCGTCGTCCCGCGAACGCCAGTTCCGTCCCCCGGTCCGCCGTCCGGCGGGGAAGGGCGGGATCGAGGCGGCGATGACCAGCCTGTCGGCATTCGCCCGCCGGCGGCGCGCGCTGCTGGTCGGACTGCTCGTGTTCGGGGTCGCCGCGCTCGTCGCGGCCGTGCTGATCTCGGATTTCGAGCGTCAGCGCATCGAGATCCGCCGCGCGGAGGTGGCCAATACGCTGTTCGACGAGGCGCAGGACCTGCGCAGCAACATCGAGCACGCGCTGGCGGTGACCTATGCGTTGGCGGCGCTTGTGCGCCAGGGCGAGGGCAGCATCCCGAATTTCGAGGCGCTGGCGGAGCAGATGCTGCCGTTCTACCAAGGCGCGTCGGCACTGGCGCTGGCGCCGGCGGGCGTGGTGCGGCAGATCGTGCCGCTGGCCGAGAACGCCGGCGTGATCGGACACGACCTGCTGGCCGATCCGACGCGCAACCGCGAGGCCTTCCTCGCGCGCGACACCGGCAAGCTGACGCTGGCCGGTCCTTTCGCGCTGAAGCAGGGCGGCATGGGGGCGGTGGGGCGCCTGCCGGTGTATCTGCCGGACGAGAGCGGGCAGCCGGCGTTCTGGGGCTTCGTCGCGGTCGTGATCCGCTTTCCCGACGTGCTGACGACGGCGCTGCTGCCTTCGGTCGAAAAGTATCGCTTCGATTACAAACTGTGGCGCACCCATCCGGATACGGGGGAGAGGCAGGTCATCGCCGCCTCGTCTGCCCGGCCGCTGATCGCGCCGGTCGAGCACGCGATCGAGGTCCCTAACGCGGTGTGGACGCTGGGCGTCGCGCCCGTCGCGGGGTGGAAGGACGGTTCAGCCCTGCCCTTCGACATTGCCGTCGCGACCGTGCTGTGCGTCGCGCTGGGCTGGCTGGCGACGAGCCTGGTGCAGCTGCGCGAGCACCGCAGCGCCCTGCAGGGGCTCGTTGCCGAGCGGACGGCGGAGCTGGCGGCGCGCGAGGCGCGGCTGGCGGCGCTGATCACGTCGCTGCCCGACAAGATGCTGCTGATCGACGAGGACCGGCGGGTCGTGGAGTGCCATGCGCCGGAACCGCGGCTGCTCGCCGCTCCGGTCGAGGATCTGGTCGGGCGCCCCTATGCGCAGACGTTGCCGCCCGAGGCCGCGGCGAAGTTCGATGCGACCATCGACGCGATCGCGGCCGACGGGGTGCCGCGGCAGACCGAATATGCGCTCGACCTGGCCGACGGCGTGCATTACTTCAGCGCCTCGATCAGCCGCCTGAACGATGCCGACGGCCCCGCGGGCTTCATCGCGCTGGCGCGCGACATCACCGAGCGGGTGCGCATGGAGCGCGCGCTGTCCGAGAGCGAGACGCGCTATCGGGCGCTGTTCGCCAACAGCCGGGTGGTGATGCTGGTGATCGACCCGGCCGACGGTGCCATCGTCGATGCGAACGATAAGGCGTGTGCGTATTACGGCTACGACCACGCGACGCTGACGCGCATGCGGATCTCGGACATCAATATCCTGTCGCGCGAGGAGGTGCTGCAGGAGATGGCGCGTGCGCGGGCGCGCGCGTCGGATTTCTTCCAGTTCCGCCACCGTCTCGCCAGCGGCGAGGTGCGCGACGTCGAGGTCGCGAGCGGCCCGATCGAGCTCGGCGGGCGCAGCCTGCTGTATTCGATCGTGCAGGACGTGACCGAACGGCGCCGCTACGAGGAGCACATGCGCGAGGCGCTGGTGGTGTACAACGCATCGAGCCAGGCGATCATGACGACCGACGCGCAGGGGGTGATCACCTCGGTGAATCCGGCCTTCTGCGCGATCACCGGCTATGCGGTCGACGAGGTCATCGGCCACCGCTCGTCGATGTTCAAGTCCGGGCGTCACGACCCGGCCTTCTTCGACACGATGTGGAGCCGTCTTGCCGAAGGGGGCGCGTGGGAGGGGGAGATCTGGAATCGCCGCAAGAACGGCGAGATCTATCCGCAGTGGCTCACGATCACCGCCGTGCGCAACGACGACGGCACGGTCGCCGAGTACGTCTCGCTGTTCAGCGACATCACCGAGCGCAAGCAGCAGGAGGAGGCGATCTGGCACCAGGCGAACTTCGATCCGCTCACGCGCCTGGCCAACCGCAGCCTGCTGCAGGACCGCCTGCAGCACGCGCTGGCGCAGGCGCGGCGGCACGACGGCAAGGTCGGCCTGATGTTCCTCGACCTCGACGGCTTCAAGTGGATCAACGATTCGCTCGGGCACGACGTCGGCGACGAGATGCTGATCGAGGTCGCGCGCCGCCTCAAGGCGAGCGTGCGCGAGCAGGACACGGTGGCGCGCCTGGGCGGGGACGAGTTCACGGTGGTGGTGCACGACCTGCACGACCAGCGCGACATGGAGGACCTGCACGCGGTCGCGGAGAAGCTCGTCGCGGTGCTGCGCGAGCCCTTCCAGCTGGGCAATGCGCGCCATCACATCTCCGGCAGCATCGGCATCACGGTGTTCCCCGACGACGGCGCGGACGTGCAGACCCTGCTGCGCAACGCCGACATCGCGATGTACAAGGCCAAGCAGGCCGGCAAGAACCGCGCACAGTTCTACGCGCACCACATGCAGGCCGACGCGCTGGCGCGCGTGCAGCTGGAGAACGACCTGCGCGCCGCGATCGAGCAGCAGCAGTTCGTGCTGCACTACCAGCCCATCGTGAATACCGCGAGCGGGCACATCGTCGGTGCCGAGGCGCTGATCCGCTGGCAGCATCCGCGGCGCGGGCTGGTGGCTCCGGGCGACTTCATCGCGGTGGCCGAAGACTGCGGCCTGATCGTGCCGATCGGCGCATGGGCGCTGGGTGAGGCGGTGCGCCAGTCGCGCGCGTGGCGCGAGGCGGGCTACCCGGCGCTGCGCATCGCGGTCAACGTGTCCAGCGTGCAGTTCCGCGAACCCGGCCTGCCCGAGCTGGTGCGCTCGCTGCTGGCAGACGGGGAGGACGGCCGCCAGCATCTGATGCTGGAGATCACCGAATCGGTGCTGATGGGCAGCAGCGAGGAGGCCGAGGCGCGCATGCGCGAGATCAACAGCCAGGGCATTGCCTATTCGCTCGACGACTTCGGTACCGGTTTCTCGTCGCTGTCCTACCTCAAGCGCTTCCCGGTCGACGTCGTGAAGATCGACCGCAGCTTCGTGCGCGACTGCCCCGACGACCGCAACGATGCGAGCCTGGTGGAGGCGATCATCAACATGGCGCACAGTCTGGACCTCAGGGTCACCGCGGAAGGGGTCGAGTCGGAAGCGCAGCGCGACTTCCTGCGCCGCCTGGGCTGCGATTGCCTGCAGGGCTACCTGATCGGCCGGCCGATGCCGGCGGCGGACCTCGCGCTGCGCATGGCGGCCGAGGGCGTGCTGCACTGATAATCGCCCCTTGTTGGGCGCCGCTGGCCGCGCCGGGAGGACCCATGAAGCTCAGCCGCCGCATCCTTGCCCCGCTGCTGCTGGCCGTCGCCGGCGTCGCCGCGGCGCAGGTGCCGGGCGTGAGCGAGCGCGAGATCGTCGTCGGCAGCATCCAGGACCTGTCGGGCCCGATCGCGTTGCTCGGCGTGCCGGTGCGCGACGGCATGCAGATGCGCTTCGACGACGCCAACGCCGCCGGCGGCGTGCACGGCCGCAAGCTGCGCCTCGTCGTCGAGGACGCCGGCTACGACCCGAAGAAGGGCGTGCTCGCGGCGCGCAAGCTGATCCAGCGTGACAAGGTCTTCGCCTTCCTCGCGAATCTCGGCACGCCGGTCGTGATGGCGACCATGCCGCTGATCGTCGACGCCGGCCGGCCGCACCTCTTCCCGTTCTCGCCGCACGAATCGACCTACTCGCCGCGCCACCCGCTGAAGTTCCAGATGTTCGCGCCCTACCAGGACTACATGGACGCGGCGACGCGCCACATGGTGCAGACGCACGGCTACCGCAAGACCTGCCTGCTGTACCAGGACGACGACTACGGCCTGGAGGTGATGAGGGGTGTCGCGGCGGGCCTGGCGAAGCTCGGCCAGCCGCTCGTCGAGAAGACCAGCTACAAGCGCGGCGCGACCGACTTCTCCAGCCAGATCGCGCGCCTGCGCGGTGCGGGCTGCGACTTCGTCGTGCTTGCGACCGTCGTGCGCGAGACCGTCGCGGCCGTCGCCGAGGCGCGCCGCACCGGCTGGAACGTCGACATGCTGGTCACCGCGTCGGGCTATTCGGCGCAGACGCACGAGCTGGGCGGCAAGGCGGTCGAGGGGTTGTACGGCGTCACCGTGCTGCCGCATCCCTACGAGGCGGGCGCGAACGGCCAGCTCGCCGACTGGATCCGCCGCTACCGCGAGCGCTTCGGCGCCGCGCCGAACGTGTGGAGCGTGATGGGCTACGGCGTCGCCGACCTGTTCGTGAAGGCCGCCGACAAGGCCGGGCGCGAGCTCACCGTCGAGCGCTTCACCGCCGCGCTGGAGTCGCTGCACACCCCGCGCGACTTCTTCGGCGCCCCGGAGTATCGTTTCAGTCGCGATGACCACCTCGGCAACCGCCACGGCCGCATCGCGCAGATCCGGGATGGCCGCTGGGTGATCCTGAGCGACTACCTGAAGTGAGAACCCGAAGTGAGAACCCCGTCCCGATGAGCCATGCCGCCCCGCAGACCGTCGCCGTCGCCTTCACCGGCGCCTCGGGCATGCCCTACGGGATGCGTCTCGTCGAATGCCTGCTGGAAGCCGGCTGCAAGGTGTGGCTGTTGTACTCGCAGGTCGCGCAGATCGTCGCGCGCCAGGAGATGAACCTCGAGCTGCCCTCGCGCCCGGCCGAGGTCGAGGCGCAGCTCGCCGCGCGCTTCAAGGCCGCGGCAGGCCAGCTGCGCGTGTTCGGCCGCGAGGAATGGTTCGCGCCGCTCGCGTCCGGCTCCAACCCCGCCGACGCGATGGTCGTGTGCCCATGCACGATGGGCACGCTCGCCGCGATCGCCGCGGGCCTCAGCCAGAACCTCATCGAGCGCGCGGCCGACGTCGCGATCAAGGAAGGCCGCAAGCTCGTGCTGGTGCCGCGCGAGACGCCGTTCTCGGCCATCCACCTCGAGAACATGCTCAAGCTCGCGCGCCTCGGCGTCGTGATCCTGCCGCCCAGTCCGGGCTTCTACAACCACCCGCAGACGGTCGGGGAGATGGTCGATTTCGTCGTCGCGCGCGTGCTCGACCAGATCCGCGTGCCGCACCGCCTGATGCAGCGCTGGGGCGAGACGGGCGGGGAGGGCGCGTGATGGAAGATGCCGCGCAGTCGTCGCCGCTGTTACCCCTCTTCCCGTTGCAGACGGTGCTCTTCCCCGGTGCGCTGCTGCCGCTGCACGTGTTCGAGGCGCGCTACATGGACCTCGCGACGCGCTGCCTGAAGGACGGCTCGGTGTTCGGCGTGAACCTGATCGCGGAAGGCCGCGAGGTCGGTGCGCCGGCGCGGCCCTACGAGGTCGGCGTGAGCGCGCGCATCGTCGACTGGGACATGGCCAAACCCGGCACGCTCGACCTCGTCGTGCGCGGCGAGTGCCGCTACCGTGTCCTGCGCTCGGAGCTCGGCGCCAACAGCCTGTTGCTCGGCGAGGTCGAGTGGCTCGCCGAGGCGCCGCACCGGGCCATTCCCGACAACTGCCTGCCGCTGGTCGCGCTGCTGCGCGCGATCGTCGAGGATGCGGGCGTCGAACGGTTGCCCGAACCGCACGATTTCGACGATGCCGGCTGGGTCGGGCTGCGCTTCGCCGAGGTGCTGCCGATCCCGGCGCAGGCCAAGCAGGCGCTGCTCGAACTGGACGATCCGACGGACCGGCTGGAGATCGTCCGCCAGTTCCTCGACCAGCGCGGCCTGCTCGCGGAGCGCATGAAGCAGCCTAAAGGTAGCTGAGGCACGGCGGCGGCGCTGAGTCGTAGGGCGGAAAAGCGAAGCGCCTTCCGCCACATGCATACCGTCGATACTGCGCATTCGTCGGATAACGCCTTCGGCTCATCCGCCCTACGGCGCTCACAAGGGCAGCTCGCGCTGCGGCGTCTCCTTCGGCCCGTCGACGACATCGCCGAGGATGCGCCGCACCGGCGTCGGCAGACCCGCGTCCGCGAGCGCATCGAGCGCCAGCCAGCGGTGGTCGTCGTCCGCGGCGACGTGTCCGCGGCCCGCGACCTCGACGAGCACGGGCGTCATCTCCAGGCGGAAATGGGTGAAGGCATGGTTCAGCACTGCCAGCGGGCGCGTCGCATGTGCGCTGAGGCCGTAGCGCGTCGCCAACCAGCGTGCCGCGTCCGGCTCCTGTTCCGGAATCTCCGGCAGCGCGAGCAGCCCGCCCCAGATCCCCGTCGGCGGCCGGCGTTCGAGCAGCACCGCGCCGTCGGCCACGATCACTGCGACGCGCGCGTGGCGTTGCGGCACGGCCTTCTTCGGGCGCGCCGCGGGCAGTTCGCCGACGCGCTCCTCGCGCAGCGCGACGCAGATCTCCGCCATCGGGCAGCGTCCGCAGGCGGGACGGGCGCGCGTGCACAGGGTCGCGCCGAGGTCCATCTGCGCCTGGATGTAGGTGCCGATCTCCGACTGCGGAAGCAGGTCCTCGGCGAGCGCCCACAGGCGCTGCTCGACCGCGCGCTCGCCGGGAAAGCCGGCGATGCCGAACACGCGGCACAGTACGCGCTTGACGTTGCCGTCGAGGATCGCCCCGCGCTCGCCGAAGGCGAAGGCCGCGATCGCCGCCGCGGTCGAGCGGCCGATGCCGGGCAGCTCCGCGATCTGCGCGGCGCGGCGCGGGAATTCGCCGTCGTGCCGCGTCATGACCGCCTGCGCGGCCTGGTGCAGGTTGCGTGCCCGCGCGTAGTAGCCCAGCCCGCTCCACAGCGCGAGCACGTCGTCGACCGGCGCGGCGGCGAGGCGCGCGAGGTCCGGGAAGCGCGCGAGGAAGCGCGCGTAGTACGGGATCACCGTATCCACCTGGGTCTGCTGCAGCATGATCTCCGACAGCCAGATGCGGTACGGGTCGCGCGTGTTCTGCCACGGCAGGTCGTGCCGCCCGTGCCCGCGGTGCCATGCGATCAGCCGCGGCGCGAAGTCGCTGTCCCTCGTCGTCCCGTCCATTCCTTCCCCAGTCCTTTTCCTTTTCCCGGTTATGCTTCCGCACCTGCCGCGTTGCCCTGCGCGGTGCGCGCAGCGATAATCGCCGGTCCCGTCCAATTCGCGCCCGCCTTCGAGAGGGGCTGGCGCCGATCACAAGAACCGACCATGTCCCAGCCCCCCGTCACCCATCAGGATTTCACCCGCGCCTTCCGCGATACCCTCGGCATGTTCGCCACCGGCATCGCCGTCGTCACGACGCGCGCGCCCAGCGGCGAGGCGATCGGCCTGACGGTCAATTCCTTCAACTCCGTGTCGCTCGATCCGCCGCTCATCGTGTGGAGCCTGTCGCGCCACCTCGCCAGCCTGCCGGTGTTCGAAGCCTGCGAATACTACGCGGTGAACGTGCTCGCGGAGGACCAGCAGCACCTGTCGCAGCTCTTCGCGACGCGCTCGGACGACAAGTTCGCCGGTCTCGACATCGACGACGGCCTGTACGGCGTGCCGCTGCTGAAGAACTGCTGCGCGCGCTTCGAGTGCCGCAACACCGTGCGCCACGACGGCGGCGACCACCTCGTCTTCATCTCCGAAGTCGTGCGCTTCGACCGCGAGGACCGCGCCCCGCTCATCTACCATGCTGGCGCCTATCGCCGCCTCAGCGCGGGCTGAGGTCCCGATTCGCTGACGTTTTCTCCGGGCGGCGCCCGCGGCTGGGCGAACTATACTGTCCAGTAAGCCGGCGCACGACCGGCAACGCCGTGCCCGCCGTGGAAGGGTACCGACCCCAAAACGCCTGCGATCGCCTGCGACCGGATGCCCGACCAGCCGCTTTCCGCTCCCTCCGCCGTTCCCGAATCGCCGATCGACGCCGATCATGCGGCCTTCATCGCGACCGCGGGCGTGTCGATCAGCGTCGGTTCGTCCGGCGCCGACCTGCTGCCCAGCATCACGCGCGGCATCGGCTGCCGCATCGCCCCTGACCGTTCGCGCATCAGCGTCTTCGTCGTGGCCGACCAGTCGCGCGAACTGCTCGACGACGTGCGCGCCACGCGGCGCCTCGCCGTCGTATTCAGCGAACCGCACAGCCACCGCACGCTGCAGATCAAGGGCCGCGACGCCGTCGTCGAGTCGCTCGAGCCCGGCGACCGCGAACGCGTCGAGCGCTACCGTACGGCTTTCACCGCGGAACTCGGGGCGATCGGTTTCGGCACGCTGTTCACGCACGCGCTGATCGACAGCGGCGGCGGCGACGTCGTCGCGCTCGCCTTTACGCCCTGCGCCGCCTTCGACCAGACGCCCGGCCCGCGCGCCGGCCAACCGCTCGCGAACGCGAAATGACGCAGCGGCTCGATGCCATCCGCGAATGCCTCGAAGGCGCGGTGCCGGGGATCATGGCGACCTGCGCGGCCGACGGCACGCCCAACGTCGCCTACCTGTCGCAGACCGAATACGTCGATGGGCGGCACATCGCGCTGTCCTACCAGTTCTTCAACACCACGCGCCGCAACATCCTCGAAAACCCCGAGGCGCGCCTGATCGTCACGCACCCGCACACCGGCGAGCGCTTCCGCCTGCGCCTGCGCTACCTGCGCACCGAAACCGCCGGCCCGCTGTTCGAGCGCATGAAGGCCAAGCTCGCCGGCATCGCGTCGCATACCGGCATGAGCGGCGTGTTCCGCCTGCTCGGCTCGGACATCTACCGCGTCTCCGAGATCGAACGCATCCCCGGCGCCGCGCTCGCGCCGCCGCCCCCGCGGGCGAGCCTGCTCGCCGCGCTGCGCGCGGTGTCGGCGCGCATCGCGTGCTGCCGCGAACTCGACCTGCTGTTCGCCGAGACGCTCGCCGGGCTGGAAGCGCAGTTCGACATCCGCCACGCAATGGTGCTGCTGCTCGACGGCTCGGGCACGCGCCTGTACACGATCGCGAGCCGCGGCTACGAGGCGTCCGGCGTCGGCTCGGAGATTCCGTTGGGGCAGGGCGTGATCGGCGTCGCCGCGCGCGAGGGCACGCCGATCCGCATCGGCTACGCGACGCTCGAGTACGCCTACGGCCGCGCGATCCGCGCCGCAACCGAGGCGAGCGGGCTTGCCGACGCGCTCGAGACCGAGATCCCGCTCCCCGGCCTCGCCGACTCCGCAAGCCAGCTCGCGGTGCCGATCCGCGCCGCGGGGCGCCTGCTCGGCGTGCTGTATGTCGAAAGCCCGCACAACCTGCGCTTCGGCTACGACGACGAGGACGCGCTGGTCGCGCTCGCCGGCCAGCTCGGCGCGGTGACGCTGGCGCTGCAGCAGGCGAGCGAGTGGCAGGAGGAGGTGCTCGTCCCCGAACCGCCGCCGCAGTCCTCCGCAGGCCGCCCGGTCGTCGTGCGCCACTACGCCGGGGACGACAGTGTCTTCCTCGACGACGACTACCTGATCAAGGGCGTGGCCGGCTCGATCTTCTGGGCGCTGGTGCGCGACCATGTCGACACCGGCCGCAGCACCTTCAGCAACCGCGAGCTGCGCCTCGACGCGCGCATCCGCCTGCCGGATCTTTCCGACAACCTCGAGGCGCGCCTGATCCTGCTGCGCCGCCGCCTCAACGAGCGCGAGGCCTGCGTGCGCCTCGAGAAGGCCGGCCGCGGCCGCCTGCTGCTCACCGCGTCGCGTCCGCTGACCCTTGTCGAGGCCGGGCATGGCGGTGCGCGACCCGACGACGCGTGCTGCTGAGCCGGCTTCCTAAATCTTCCCTCAGCGAATCCTAAGAGTCTCTTAAGCCCCGTCCACGGGGCGCTGCGCACGCCTAGAGTGTCCTCACGCGGCCCCCGGCCCTTCCGGGGCAGGCCGCCGGACATCAGGAGGCGACACATGCAACACAGCGAACAAGCCCCGTCCCCGCTCGCGCTGCTGGAGACGATGATGCTGATCCGCGCCTACGAGGAGGCCCTCGTCGGCATCGCGGCTGGCGGCAGTGCCCCCGGCACCTGCACCTCGGTCGGCCAGGAGGCCGCCGCCGCGGGCGTCGTGCGCGCGCTCACCCCGCGCGACCGCATCCTCACCAACCACCGCAGTGCGGGGCACCTCCTCGCCCGCGGCGCCGATCCCGGGCGCATGATCGCCGAGGTGCTCGGCAAGCGCACCGGCTACTGCAAGGGCAAGAGCGGCTCGCTGCACATCTCCGCGGCCGAGCTGGGCGTCGTGCTCACCTCGACCATCGTCGGCGGCGAACTCTCGCTCGCGCCGGGGGTGGCGCTCGCACGCACGATGACGCCTGGCGACGACGGCATCGTGGCGGCCTTCTTCGGCGACGGCGCGGCCTGCGAGGGCGTGTTCCACGAATCGCTGAACCTCGCCGTGGTGTGGAAGCTGCCCATCCTTTACGTGTGCGAGAACAACGAGTGGCAGGCCTTCGTGCATCGGCGCGAGACCATGCCGATGGCGCACGTGCGCGACTGGGCCGCGGCGCACGGGCTCGTCGCCGAGACCGTGGACGGCAACGACGCCGAAGCCGTGCATGCGGCGGCCGCACGCCTCGCCGCCCGCATCCGCGCGACCGGCGAGCCCGCCTTCCTCGAGACCCTGACCTACCGCACCCGCGGCCACTACGAGCCGGACGATCAGTTCTACGTCGACCCCGCCGAACTCGCCGCCTGGCAGGCGCGCGACCCGATCGAGCTGCTCGCCAACCGCCTGCGCGCCGACGGCCGCCTCGACGACGCGCGCCTCGCGCAGATCCGCGCGCGCGTGCGCGCCCTCATCGACGAGGCCGTCGCCTTCGCGAACGCCTCGCCCTATCCCGACACCGCCGAACTCTTCACCGACGTCTACGCCTAAGGAGCCCGCCATGCCCGTGATCACCGTCAACGGTACGATCTCCCAGGCGATCGCCGAGGAAATGCGCCGCGACCCATCCGTGCTGATGTTCGGCGAAGGCGTCGCCACCAAGCGCCGCGAGCTCGTCGCCGAATTCGGCGCGGCGCGCGTGCGCAACACCCCGCTCGCCGAAGGCATCATCGCCGGCACCGCGGTCGGCGCCGCCGCGAGCGGCCTGCGCCCGATCGTCGACCTGCTGTTCGCGCCCTTCCTGTGTTTCGCGATGGACGAGATCGTCAACAGCGCCGGCAAGCTGCGCTACATGTCGGGCGGCCAGTTCAAGTTCCCGCTGGTCGTGCTGGCGATGAGCGGCGCCGGCTGGACGGTCGGCGCGCAGCACAACCACAACGTCGAGGCCTGGTTCGTGCACAGCCCCGGACTCAAGGTCGTGATGCCGTCCTCCGCGGCCGACTTCAAGGGCCTGCTGAAGGCCGCGATCCGCGACGACAACCCGGTGCTGTTCTTCATGGACCTCGCGCTCGGCTACCAGTCCGGCGAGGTGCCCGCCGCCGAGCACCTCGTCCCGCTCGGGCGCGCCGCGACGCTGCGCGCAGGGCGCGACGTGACCCTCGTGAGCTACGCGAAGACCGTGCATTACTGCGTCGCCGCCGCCGACACGCTGGCCGGGCAGGGCATCTCCGCCGAGGTCATCGACCTGCGCTCGCTGAAGCCCCTCGACGAGGCCGCGATACTCGCCTCGGTCCGTCGCACCGGGCGCGTCGTCGTCGTGCATGAGGCGAGCCGCCTGTGCGGCGTCGGCGCCGAAGTCGCCGCGCTGGTCGCCGAACACGCCTTCGACGCGCTGCAGGCGCCGGTGCGCCGCCTCACCGGACCGGACACCCCCGCGCCCTCGTCGTGGCCGCTCGAACAGGCCTTCGTGCCGCAGGCCGACGCGATCGTCGCCGCGGCGCGCGAACTCGTCGGCGCGCGCGCATATGCCTGAGGCCGCCGGGCGGCGTGAAGCTATTCCTTTCGCTGTATCGATGGTCCATGATGGACTATGGCCGGCCGCCATGCCGGACACACGACATCCTCCATTCGAGAAAGGATAGAAAAACATGAAATCCCGCACCCTCAGCGCGTTACTGCCAGCAACCCTGCTCGTCGCCGCCTGCAGCAACCTCGGCGTCGGCGGGCCGATCACCGCGGAAGCGCCCCTGGCCCCGACCAAGGGCAATAGCGCGTCCGGCATGGTGAAATTCACCGAAGTCGACGGCGGCGTGGTCATCGACGCCAGCGTGACGGGCCTCTCGCCCGGCAAGCATGGTTTCCACATCCACGAGCAGGGCGACTGCTCCGCGCCCGACGCCACCAGCGCCGGCGGCCATTTCAACCCGACCGGCAAGCCACACGGCGACCCGGCGAAAGGCGATCACCACCTCGGCGACATGCCGATGCTGGTCGCCGATGCGAACGGCAACGCAAGGTTCGGCACGACCCTCGAGGGCCTGACGATCAGCGGCAAGGGCAAGGGCAGCATCGTCGGTCGCGGCGTCATCGTGCACGCCGCTCCGGACGACTTCACCACCCAGCCGACCGGCAACTCCGGCGCGCGCGTCGCGTGCGGCGTGATCGCGCGCCTGAAGTAGGCGAAGCGCGCCGCAAAAAGACGAAGGGCCCGGCAGATGGCGGGCCCTTCCTGGGGAATCTGGAGCGGGCGATGGGAATCGAATCCGACTCCCAAGTTGTTGAGTCATAATCGATTTTTCCAAACCCAAACCAGCCATTGGACTGGCTCATGGACTAGTTTACCCCGCTAGTCGGAAAGCAGGCAACGTCTTCGCTCCAAGGCGGGCCATCCTCAGCCATGGACAGCCAGCGCACGGGCTGCCTTCCTGGCCCCCCGTTGAACGCTCATACCTCCTGCGGCGCGATTCCTTTTCAGGCTATCAGCATACCGATCAGGTCTGACCCACGGCGCTTTTGCCTGACATTGGGCGACGTGAAGCTTCGCATTGCGGGATATCGCAGTGTCATAGATCGCCGCGAGATCAGTTCATTCTCAGCCGGTCTTGCCGGCGCTTCGCGCGATCATGATGATTGCATGCGCGGCAACAGAGGCGTAGCCCCCCATCTTGCGGACGCCGGAGTCGACCTGCGTGCGATTACCGACCACTCGTCAAGGTCCTACGTTGGCTACCCCGGGGTAGCACCGGATGCAACGCCGACACCGAGCCCGATCTGGTCGCGGTATTCGCGATGAAGCCCGATCCTTCCGCGCAGGGCTGCATAGCGTCATCGTACCGCTGACGCGATTTCAAAGCACTGGCCACGGCCGGGGCAGCCAGGAGCCCTTGTGGGGGTAGCAGTTACAAGGGAGCAACTACATGCAAGGGAGTTCGCTTTCGGAGGTGTATTACCGGCCCATCGATGCAGCCATCCGATGGGCTGGGTTGTATCGGTTCAGGGATGACATCCTCGCGGCTGTCAGGTCCGGGCGCTTGCCTGAGACGTTGAATTGCCCGCGCTGCAATGAACTCCGCCTGTATACCGATCGCATTTACGATGCCATCTTCCACGGCGAGCTGCCTTACGGACTGAACGGGATTACGATGAGCGACAAGTCCCTGTGGGACTCGCCTGAGCTGACCGTTCGCCACGTCGACCTCAAGCGGTGGATGCTACGAAGCTATCCGGAGCAGCGGCCGGCGTTCCTCTTCTCCCGTCACGAGAGGATCGCCCACCCGGTGATCACCCTGGAGGCGGGTCATGCGCTCTTGGTCGAACGGGAAGCGCTGAAGTCCCAGCTCGAGCAATGTCGCCATCAGTTGCATCAGCTTCAAGAGCAGCAGAAGAAGCAAGGATCTCCGAATCTCAATTGCACCCTGTGCCCCCTCAGTGATCGTGGCGAGACCACTTATCTGAACATCATCGGCACGATGCTGGCCTTGATGCTCGGACGCACCCCTTCCGGGGCTCCATACTCCAGTTTCAACAGCCAGGACGCGATCATCAGCGCCTTGATCGCCCATCACGGCAACCTCATGGGCATCACCGAGCGCACGCTGCAGGCCAAGTTTGCTCAGGCCCGCCGCAGGTTGCAGGCAGCGAGCCACTGAAGGGCGTCAAGCCCCAATCTGCGGTCGCAGAAACCGCATTTGCGGTGTTCTTTCCCCCGGGGTTCCTGTCAATTACGGGTTACGCCAAACATGCGCCAGTAAGCGCTAAGGAGTGCCCCTCATGTCGGATAAGCCACTTCCGCTGCCTGCGGGTGAGCACCGCATCCTGCGCCGCGAGGAAGTCGAAGCCAAGACCGGCTTCAAGCGCGCCCACATTTACAACCTGATGAAGTCGGGCAAGTTTCCGAAAGCCATACGTCTTGGAATTCGTGCTGTCGGGTGGGACTCGCTCGAGATCGAGCAGTGGATCGCCGAGCGCCGCAGTGAGCGCATCTGATCCTCGTTCCGTACTCCGACAACGCGACGAGGAGCCTGACGATGCTGGTCATCTCGATCATTTCGACCAAAGGCGGCGTGGGCAAGACGACAACGGCAGCAAACCTGGGCGCCTTTGTCGCCGACGCAGGGCTGCGCGTACTGCTGCTCGATCTGGACGTGCAACCTACGCTGTCGAGTTACTTCGCGCTGAGCGCGCGTGCGCCCGCCGGCATCTACGAGTTGCTGGCGTTCAACGAGCGTCGCATCGATCAACTGGTGTCGCGCACTGCGATTGCCGGACTGGACCTGGTGCTGTCGAACGACGATCGCGGAGAACTGAACACGCTGCTGCTGCATGCGCCGGACGGGCGCCTGCGGCTCCGACACCTGCTACCCGCGCTGGCGCCGTTCTATGACCTGGTGCTGATCGACACACAGGGCGCTCGCAGCGTGCTGCTGGAAATGGCGGTGTTGGCCTCGAACATGGCGCTGTCGCCGGTGACGCCGGAGATTCTGGCGGCACGTGAGTTGCGGCGCGGCACGCTGCAACTGATCGAGGACATCGGGCCGTACCGGCTCCTCGGCATCGAGCCTCCACCGCTGCACCTGCTCATCAACCGGGTACACCCGGTCTCGTCGAATGCCCGGCTGATTCAGCAGACGCTGCGGCAGATGTTCCAAGGACAGGCAGGCGTGCAGGTGCTGGACACCGACGTACCAGCCATTGAAGCCTATCCGCGTGCGGCGACACGAGGCCTGCCGGTGCATCAGGTCGAGCACCGCCAGCCCGCCGGTCGTGTCGCGCCTTCGGCGCTGACGACGATGCGCGCCCTTTCCGGCGAGCTGTTTCCGCAGTGGCGGGAACGCTTTGCGCAGGTGACCGGCCGATCCGATGCGAGAGGCGTGACAAGGAGCGAGGGCGATGGCGAACGCGCATGACCTGGCGCGCGGCCACAAGCGGCTGCGGGCGCTGATCGACTTTGCCCTGGGTGAAGGTTGGCATGTGGTGCGCACGCCAGGCGGCCACTTGAAGTTCACCAAGCCAGGTCGCGCATCGATCTACACCAGTTCGACGGCGAGCGACCATCGTGCCGGGCTCAATGCTCGCGCGCAGCTTCGTCGTGCCGATCGGGAGGCAGCCATCAGCCGGATACCGGCCCAGGAGAATGGCCTTGGCTGATCTGACCCCGCAGGACATGGCCGCCAAGCTGATGGCCTCCGGCTTCGAGCGGAGCGGTCCGACGGTAACGGTCTTGAGCGACCCCATCGCCGATACGCCGATGATCGTAACGCTGGACCAGTTGCGCCCCTATGACCACGACCCTCGCGTCAAGCGCAATCCGGCGTACGAGGAAATCAAGGCGTCCATCCGTGAGCGCGGGCTGGATGCTTCACCGGCGATCACACGCAGGCCCGGCGAAGAACACTTCATCATTCGCAATGGCGGCAATACGCGACTGGCCATTCTTCGCGAGCTGTGGACCGAGACCAAGCAGGAACGGTTCTTCCGCATTTCCTGCCTGTTCCGCCCCTGGCCAGAACGGGGCGAAATCGTCGCCTTGACGGGCCACCTCGCCGAAAACGAGCTGCGCGGCGGCCTGACATTCATCGAGCGCGCCCTGGGGGTGGAGAAGGCGCGCGAGTTCTACGAACAGGAAACCGGCAGCACGCTGACTCAGTCCGAGCTGGCGCGGCGCCTGACGGGCGATGGCTATCCGGTGCAGCAGTCCCACATCAGTCGCATGCAGGATTCGGTGCGCTACCTGCTGCCGGCGATTCCGACAGTGCTGTACGGCGGGCTGGGCCGGCATCAGGTGGAACGGCTCGCGGTGCTGCGCAAGGCGTGCGAGCGCACCTGGGAACGGAGAGCGCTGGGCCGTCACCTCGCCGTGGACTTCGCCACGCTGTTCCAGGATGTGCTGTCGCAGTTCGACTCGCAGCCGGATGACTTCTCGTTCCAGCGGGTGCAGGACGAACTGGTGGGTCAGATGGCCGACTTCCTGGAAGCGGACTATGACACGCTGAGCCTGGAGATCGACGACAGCGAAATCCGCCATCGGGCCTTGACCCGCGAGCCGGCGCCTGTGAGCCCGGCGGCACCCATCGTGCCCGCGACGCCGAGGCCTGCATCGCCACCTCCGGCGGCGACACCTGCTCAGCAGGCTGGCGCACCGGCTGGACCCGTTGCCGAGCTTCCCCCGACACAGACTGCTACGGCGCTCGCGCTTGGCAATGAGCAAGGTGAGGGAGTAGGCGCCGCACCAGAACCGGCCGATCGCGATGCGGAGCGTCTGCAGGGACACATCGTGTCTCCGGCGCTGACCACTGAACGCCTGCAATCCATTCAGCGCCTGGTGGCGGATCAGATGGGCGACAAGCTGCCCGATTTCGAGACCGATGCCTTGCGTGCGATTCCTGTACAGGTCGGCGGGCTCTACCCGATTTCAGATGTCTGGTACATCGAGCCCGGACTGGATGGGCCGGACCGGCTCCGGGTGCATATCGCACAGTTCGCTCGCGAGATCGCCGAGGAGGCTGCGGTCGCCGAGCACATCGAGCCCAGTGAGAGCGGCATCGGCTTTATCTGTGCGACTACTGCCATTTGCCAGACAAAGGACTTTCCGGCCTTCGCTCGTGCCGTGCTGACGCTGCTGCATGCGCTGAGCGCGGCGCGGGTACCTGCGCCGGGCCTGGATCGTGAGCGATTGGCCAACGACCTGGCGCCGCTGCTGCGCGGCGGCGGAACGTCCATGCGCCTGAGCGACGCCGGCCTGGTGAAGCTGTTCCGGCTGCTGCGCCTGGCGCGTCGCCTGCTGGACCTGGAGACCGGTGTGGCATCCGTCGCCCCGAGCCACAAACCCTGAGCGTGGGAGGCCACCATGTCGTCACCCCATCCGCTCAACCAGGCCGTCATCGCCCAGGCGCTGCACGATCTGCGCAACGGCCAACTGCGTCGCTGCAAGGCGATGGGCTTTGGCGACGAGGAACTGGATGCGCTCAAGCATCCGGCGCTGGTCAGCGTGCTGGTCAACGCCACGGTGTCGTGGTGCTCGGTCTCGGTCAACCGCGAGGTGCTGAAACGGCTGCTGAACCAGGTGCATGACGTGGAGCAGGAAATCGCCACGGTGGATCGCATGCTGCGCCTGGGTGCGAGCACGGAGATGGTGAGCCGCTTCTACGGCCTCACGCATCAGGAAGTCGCCCTACGGCGCGACATCCTCGGGTTGCCCAAGCGCAAGGGGCGGCATCCGGTGCTGGACGAGGTGCAGGACGCTGCCTTGTGGGAGCACTGGAAGGCCGGTATCACCGAGCGTCACATCGCGCTGGACGACGACGTGGCGATGCTGGCGCTGACCATGGACCTCGCCGAAACCCTGATGCTGCCGATGTCGGTGATCTGGGCGGCGATTCGGAACTGGATCGACCAGGGAGTCGTGTAGTCCATGGCCACGGGCGGCGCGCCACGGCGCGATGGTCCCTTGGTGCTGTCGGCGTTGTTCGACGATGCGCTGCGCGAGCTGGCACCGGACCCACGATCAAGCCAAGCCTCGGCGCCCGCCGCCGATGGATTCCTCTACAGCGGCAACCGCCACGAGAGCGTGCCGCGGGCGCTGTTTCTCGACCGGCGCCTGACGCCGCTGGAGCGCAACGCTTGGCAGGTGTTCCGCCTGCAGCTCAACGACGACGGCGTGACCGCGTTCCCGACCTACGACCAGCTGCGGCCCTACCTGGCGTCGATGCCGTGCGCGGCGCTGGCATCGCACGAAACCGTCGCGCGTGCCCTGACGCTGCTGCGGCTGACGCGCTGGTTGAGTCTGGTGCGGCGACGGCGCGATCCGAAGACCGGCCGCATCCTGGGCAACCTCTATGTTCTGCACGACGAACCGCTGACGCCTTTCGAGGCGATGCAACTCGACCCCGACTACTTGGGTCTGGTGAGCCAGGCCCTCACCCATGCCGCCAAGGCGGTGCAGATCGTCGGCATACACACGCTGAAGGAAATCGCCGAAGACCCGTTGCTCAGCGGTCGCATGCTGCCGACACGCCTGCAGGTGCTCGCGCAGCGCATGGTCCGGCATGGCTGGATGCCAGAGACTTATCCACAGGATGGCACCGATCACGATTCCGAAGGAGGCAGGGAGGGCTTGCTTCGGAATGCAGAACACCCGTCTTCGGAATCCGGAGCAGGACCAAAACCCGCGCCGGACGGCTCTCTTCGGAATCCGAAGGAAGACCGTACCGTACGTAAGGATCGTATAAATGAAGTATGTACAATACCGCGCGCGAAGGCCTTGCAGAACCTGCGCCTGCCTGAGCGCTTCCTGAATTTGAAGGACGAGCAGCAGGCAGGTGCATTGATCGCTCTGCAGCAGGTGGACGAAGCCCAGCGGCAGGCGGTGCTCGACGAGTGGGCGGCGCGCTGCCGCGGCGGCACGGTGCGCAATCCGGCTGGCTACCTATTCGGCATCATCCAGAAGGCGATTCGCGGGGAGTTCAAGGCCTGGGCGGGCGAAGGCAGCCCAGTGCCGCCACCGCCTCGAGCCACGGCTCCTGCGCCGTCGTCACCTGCTGCGTCCAATGGCCCCGACCGTGAGATGGCGCGCGCTTACCTGGCGCAGTTGCGGTCGATGATGCGCGATCCCTGATCGACTGGGCTATCCCCGGGGGATAGCCGGCACAGGCTGCCTTCCTTCCGTTCTTGATTGCTCCCTGTTGTCCCATGGGCGAAACTGCTGCCTGATGGCACAAATGAACCTGATCTCTGAAGCAATACCTTCGACGGCTTCCGACCCGCATGGTCTGGACTCAGGATTGCTGCACCCCGGAGCCCACCGCCCCGCGAGCGATGACGAACTTCAGGCACAGCAGCGAGAAGTTCAGCGCCTGCTGGGCCGCTGCGTGTTGCGCCTTCAGCAATACGAACGCCTGATGAAGGCCATCGTGGCCCATCATGACATTTCGGGGCCTGCGCATTCACTGGAGGCCATTCGTGCGGAGCGCATCGAGGACACGGCGACCAAGACCTTGGGTACGCTGGTAGGTCAATTGTTCGGATCGTATGTCGTCACGGAGGGCGGTGACGTCAGCGAGAAGGGCCCGGACCTGTCCGCCGACGTGATTTCATTTCGCACGCGGGTGCAACTGAGCCTGTCTGCGGAGGACTACGTCAGGACGCAGGCCGACCTCAAGGATCTGGTGTCGCTGCGCAATGCCCTGGTACACCACTTCATCGACCAGCACGACCTCTGGACAATCAAGGGGTGCCACACCGCGCACGATGCGCTGACCACCGCCTACACCCGCATCGATCAGCATTTCGAGCAACTGCGTGGTTGGGCCGAACACATGGATCAGGCGCGCAGCCTGGCGGCGGAGTTCGTCCAGTCGGATGTGTTTCACGACCTGGTGGTCAACGGCATTGCACCGGACGGAACGGTGGATTGGCCGGCGGCCGGCATCGTTCGCGCATTGCGCGAGGCGGCCGGGGAACTGGCCGTCGAGGGATGGACGCCCGTCGCCGCGGCCGGACGGTGGATTTCCGAACGGCATCCCGAGCAACTGCCCGCCAAATATGGATGCAGCAGTTGGCGCCAGGTGGTGCATGAGTCCCGCCTGTTCGAGCTTCGCTACCGCGATGTGGATGGTCGGCGTGCCGCTTGGTTCAGGGCACGAGAGACATAGCCTTACGCGACGACATTGCATGACGCTGTGCCAGCAGCTCATGCCTTGCTTTGCCTTCCGCGTTATCCCCAGGGGATAGCCGGCACAGGCGGCCTTCCGCATCAGGCAAACCGGGCGGACACCGGCGGCGGTTTGATGACTGACAGCCTTCCGCCTGATGCCGATGCTGGCGACACATTCATTCCCCGCGAGTCGTCTCCATGGCCAACGAACCCCTGCAACTGAATCTCGGATCGCTGCGCAGCGCGATGTCGCTGACGATGCATACGCATCATGCCTCTCGTATTTGGCACGGTCGCGCACCGACCGAGGGGCGCCCCGGCATCATCGGCCTCAACGGCTACCTCAGCGTGATGAACAAGATGAAGCGCGGCGCCGAGCAGGACGATCCCTACTCGGACTGGTGGATGCTGCGCATCGAGGACAAGCTGGCCGATACGAAGACCCGCTTGCAGACCTTGCGCGAACAGGTGGAGCAAGCCCTGTCCGACGTGCCGCCAGCGCTGTCCCTGGGTGAGAACATGAACGTGCAGCCGGTCAAGCTGCCGCTGTTTGTGAATGCGCAGCTCGGTTTCATGGCGGTATACCTGTTGGCCGACTACGACGATCTGGCGCGCAAGCTGATCCTGGCGCACCACACCGCGCTGATCGACCGCAGCACGCTGGAGCGCTGGCTCAACGACGGTGCGCATGCACTGCGCAGCTTGTTCGCCCTGGCACAGCAGTACCGTTACTCCGGCACGACGCGCGACGACTTCGCGGCGAAGAGCGCCGCGGCGCGGGCGGCACAGGAGAAGTTTGGCGAGTTGCCGCAGGACGTGCTCGAAGGCACGCGCCGTTCGCGCTTTGCGCCACCCATCGCGCGACGGGGAAACCGGCCCGAGGTACCGTCCGCTGACGCATCGGAGCCAGGCCTCACCGATGGCGCAGCCGACACCACGGCGCAAGACGAGGACGCCAAGGCATGACGGCACCTTCTTCTTCCGGCCGTCCGGCGCGCTTCATTCCGCTGGGACAGGCGGACTTCCAGCGGCTGGAACACGCCGGCTACCTAAAAGGCCTTTTACAGCCTTTTAAAGGTAAGGGGAGTCTGGAGACTTGGGCCAGCCAGTGCATGGCGCTGCGCGACGAGTTGATCGCCCTGGCACAACGGCAGGTGCTACCGCAGGCGCGGGCCTATCCTTTCAGCGTGCTCGATGTGCACCTGGCCCAGCAGGCGACTGGCGCAGGGACGACCTTCCTGCGCTGGCGCAACCTCGACCGCTCGGCCATGGGCGTGGCCTTGTGGGAGGCGCTGCTTGCGCGCCCCGCGACATCGGCTTCGCTGATCGACGACCTGTATGCGATCGAACTGCAGCGCATCGCGCTGAACATGCAGATCAGCCTGACCCACAGCATCGCCCGCCACGCCCTGGAATGCGCCAGCAGGATGGCGCGGGCCGAGGCGACGTATCTGCGGCGTGCCCATGGGCATGTCGCATCCATTCCCTCCACCCCCAAGGAGTCACCATGAGCACGCACTTCGTCGGCGAGGGCAACATCGGTTCTGCGCCGGACTACCGCGAATTCCCCAACGGCAATGACGAACCGCGCAGGCTGCTGCGGCTGAACGTCTATTTCGACAATCCGATCCCGAAGAGGGATGGCGAGTACGAGGACCGCGGCGGCTTCTGGGCGCCGGTGGAGCTGTGGCACCGCGATGCCGAGCACTGGCAGTCGCTGTACCAGAAAGGCATGCGCGTTCTGGTCGAAGGCCGTACCGTGCGCGACGAATGGGAGGACGCCGACGAGAACGAGCGCGTCACCTTCAAGATCGAAGCCCGGCGCGTCGGCATCCTGCCGTATCGCATCGAGACGGTGATGCTCGGCGCCAAACCGGCCGGGGGCCAGTAGCCGATCATCGCGGGCGGCTGTAGCAACCGTCAGACGCCCGCCATGCACCAGCGGGCTATCCCCTGGGGATAGTTCCACTGCGGTCCACCGAGTTCCAGTCGCCCTCCCGACACCAATCTCCCGCCTCTCATACCGCCGCGATCCGTGCATACGGCCGCGGCAGCGATTCCCCAGCCGATCACAAATCGGTGTCCATGCCGTCCGGCTTCCTTGCGGCCGGTCTCACCTGGCCCAGCCATGCTGTCGTCCATCTGATGAACCGCACATTCCCGAGGAGGCTTCAGCATGCGCGTGTTCCTGTGCGAGAAGCCTTCGCAAGGCAAGGACATCGCCCGTGTGCTGGGGGCTGGCCAGCGTGGTTCCGGCTGCTACAGCGGCGCGGGTGTCGTGGTGACCTGGTGCATCGGTCATCTGGTCGAAGCGGTTCCGCCCGAGGGCTATGACGAGCGCTACAAGCGCTGGACTCTCGAGCAACTGCCCATCCTTCCCGAGCGCTGGCGTGTCGAGCCCAAGGCTGCGACCGCCACGCAGTTCAAGATCGTCACGCAGCTCGTCGGTCAAGCCAGCGAGCTGGTGATCGCCACCGACGCCGACCGCGAAGGCGAGATGATTGCCCGCGAGATCATCGAGTTGTGCGGCTACCGCGGGCCGATCCAGCGGCTGTGGCTGTCAGCGCTCAACGATGCGTCGATCCGCAAGGCACTGGGCGCGCTGAAGCCGTCGGCCGAGACGCTGCCGCTGTACTACTCGGCCCTGGCCCGTTCGCGTGCCGACTGGCTGATCGGCATGAACCTGAGCCGGCTGTTCACCCTGCTGGGACGGCAGGCTGGCTACACCGGTGTGCTGTCGGTGGGCCGGGTGCAGACGCCAACACTGAAGCTGGTGGTGGATCGCGACCGCGAGATTGCGAGCTTCGTCTCGGTGCCGTTCTGGGCGATCGACATCACGCTGTCCCATGCCGGCCAATCCTTCATCGCAAGTTGGACGCCGTCGCAGGGGTGTATGGACAATGCTGGCCGTTGCTTGCAACAGCCGGTCGCCCAGCAGGCCGCAGACCGCATGCGCGCCGCCGGCAGCGCCCAGGTGGTGTCGGTCGAGACGGAGCGCGTGCGCGAAGGTCCGCCGCTGCCGTTCGACCTGGGCACGCTGCAGGAGGTGTGTTCCAAGCAGTTGGGCCTGGAAGTGCAGGAAACCCTGGACATCGCCCAGGCGCTGTACGAGACGCACAAGGCGACGACCTATCCACGCTCGGATTCCGGCTACCTGCCCGAGAGCATGCTGGCCGAGGTGCCGACCGTTCTCGACAGCCTGGTCAAGACCGATCCCGGCCTGCGCCCCTTGATCGACCGCCTGGACCCGGCTCAGCGCTCGCGCGCCTGGAACGACAGCAAGGTCACGGCGCACCACGGCATCATCCCGACGCTGGAACCGGCCAACCTCTCGGCGATGAACGACAAGGAACTGGCCGTCTACCGACTGATCCGCGCGCATTACCTGGCGCAGTTCCTGCCCCACCACGAGTTCGACCGGACGGTGGCGCAGTTCGCGTGCGGCGGGCAGTCGCTGCATGCCGTGGGCAAGCAGATCGCTGTGGCCGGGTGGCGCCAGGTACTGTCGGCGCAGGAGGAAGGCGATGCGGATGGCGACGACGCCCAGCGCAGCCAGGTGCTACCGGCACTGCAAGCAGGATTGTCCTGCCAGGTCGGCCATGTCGATCTGAAGGCGCTGAAGACCTTGCCGCCCAAGCCCTACACGCAGGGCGAACTGGTCAAGGCCATGAAGGGCGTCGCCAGGCTCGTCACCGACCCGCGCCAGAAGCAGAAGCTCAAGGACACGACAGGCATCGGCACCGAAGCCACGCGCGCCAACATCATCAGCGGCCTGCTTGGGCGCGACTATCTGCTGAAGAAGGGCCGTGCCATCCGTGCCTCGGATGCCGCCTTCACTTTGATCGACACCGTGCCGGCCGCCATTGCCGATCCGGGCACGACGGCGGTCTGGGAGCAGGCGTTGGACATGATCGAGGCCGGCCAGATGACGCTGGATACCTTCATCGCCAAGCAATCCGCCTGGATGGCCCAGCTCGTGCAGCAGTACCGCGGTGTGACGCTCGCCATCAAGCTGCCACCATCTCCGTCCTGCCCCCAGTGCGGCGCGCAGATGCGCCAGCGCACGGGCAAGAGCGGTGCCTTCTGGTCGTGCAACCGCTACCCGGACTGCAAGGGAACGCTGCCGGTCGACACTTCGACTGGCAAGCGCGAAGCGCCGCGCAAGCAGCGGGCTTCCCGCAAGGCATCCTGACGCCGACGAATCCCCTCGCCACGCCGACCGTTCCGAACGGCGGGGCCGACTTCCCGCACCCCGCGGGATTCCCCAGCACACGCCTCCTTCTGCAACGGTGTGCGCGTCTCTCTGCCCCGCGACGGGTCAGCGAGACGAGAAGGCGGTTCCTCTGCGAATCGCGTCTGCCGCGACTCCGTTGATCGAGATGCTTCCGTCGATGACGAGCGGTCTCCTGACGTCTGGCTGACCTGTGCTGTGGCGAGCCGTCAGGAGACCCCTCGGGTCGACGGTATTCGGTGCCGGTGCCCGCCGGTGGAACAACGGGCTCCCTTTGTGCGCGGATGTGTGCCGAAGGATGTCGACCCCAGCCACGACACGGGTCGGGTGCGATTGCTGACGCAGCGAGCGGCTTTGACGACGGCCGGGACTGCCACAGCCCACAGGTGGTTTCTCTCTTCTCCGGCTGAAGGCTCAAGGGCCTTCGGCCTGTTGGTCTTTATTTGATCCTGATCGGTGTCGCGCTGCCTCAAAGCGGCCCTTGTGCAATGCGCATTCCCCAAAGACGCCAGCGATGCGTCGCGTCCATCCTGCGGTCATGCGCTGCTGACGGTCGTCAGCACCATACCCTGGCAGCTCCGATCTTCAAGGCTGCAACGCGATTCGCCGCGTGGATCGAACCAGTCCGCTTCGCATCGCCCACCGCGGATGAGCTTATTCCCGACGCCGATGCTTCTTCCTTCAACCCCTCGGGAGGTATCCGCTCCCGTCTTGGGGGTAGGGCTCCCGGTCTTTCAACCAGGAGAGCCCCATGTCTCTTGCATTCACATCGACGCCACTGATTGCTGCACAGGCCCGTGCCGAAGCCATTGGCTATCTGGCCCTGGCCACACGGGCAAGCGCCTGCCTCTGCAGGTGCGCCACAGCGCCGCCGGCCACTACATCGGCACCGCCGACGAAGACGGCCCGGTGTCCCGAGAGTCCGTCGAGTACTTCCGCTCGCAGTACGCCGCCGAGCACGCCCTGGCAACAGGCCGCTGGCAGCAACGCCTCCACCCCTGACTTCCACTCACCAGGAGCCATTTCATGAACCGGTCTTTGCCCCAAGACGTACTTGATCAGATCGCCGCGGAAGAACGGCATTTCGCCGAGGCACCGCAGGCATTTTTCGAAGCATGGAAACGCGGTGCGGAAATTGCCGGTGCCGAATGGTTCGGCGACGGCACGCCCGAAGGCCTGCAGCGCGCCACAAGCAAGTGGGATCTGCGCCCCAAGGTGCTGATGCTCAACGACGCCCTTGACGTCCTCAGCGGCGGCCAGCGCATGTTCCTGTCCGCAATGGTGAGCTTCTACAACGCCCGCGAGGGTGGCGCGATGCTCAAGCGTTGCGGATTCGAGGGGCTTTCCGATCTGGGAGGTCTCGATCTGGAGCGCCGCCAAATCATTGCCGATCTGGTGCTGAACTACAGCGGTTGGTGAGCCCGTTCACCGCCCTGGTCGTCTCTTCCGTCGGACGCATGCCGCGTCTATCCGCCTTACCCTCAAGGGACATACCTCCCTTGCGGGCGGGAGTCCCTTGGTTGCCACAAGGAAGTCTCCCATGGACACCCAATCCATCTGCGCACAAATGCCGTTGCTCGTTCGCGGCCACGTACCTTCCAACGTGCGCACCTTCAAGTTCAACATCTTCGACGGCCAGCCCAAGGTTTCGACACTGGGCTTCCACATCGATCCCAAGCCGTTCGAGGGCAAGGTCATCGCCACCACCGATGAGGCCGTCATCGTCAAGACGGGGCGGGGCGAGTTCGCGGTGCTCGACCGGGCGCTCGTGACCGAGGTGCCTGACGAAGGCACCAAGGTGCACGTCGAACCCTACGCCCGACGCCGCTTCGACGGGCAGCGCGCGGATACGCCCGCGGAACGCATCGAGTTCACCGCCGACGGCCAGCCCTACACGGTGAAGACGCTCGTGCTCGGTTCCGCGCCGGCGAAGCTGCCTATCCCCGAGCCCCGTTGCCCCGAGCTAGCTGATCCAGCAGATGGAGCAGTTTCCCGCTCCCGACGGCTTCCGGCGCATCACCCACCTGCTGGTGGATGCCGGCGCGCGGGACTTCACCTGGGTCGACCCGCTGCCCGAGGACATCATCGCGACGCCGCCGGCCATTGGCTTCACGGTGGCCACGGCGAAGTTCCAGGGACGCGTCACCGTGCTGTACGAGCGCGGGCTCGATCTGTACGCGCTGGAACTGCACCGCGACGGCGAGCTCGTCGAACGGGTCGATGAGGTGTTCTTCGATGCTCTCGGCGAGACCCTGGAACGGTTGATCGACGACGGGAACTGGCGGCGCATCCGCGTGCAATGCCTGTCCGGCCACAAGTCCGTTCAGCACTGACCGCCATACGGCCTCCCGCCCTCTCGACGGGGGGCCCTTCATTCCTTTCCCCGGAGGTCCCATCCATGTCTGTTCGATTCAAAGGTACCGAGCTGCGGCCCGTGCTCCTCGAAGCGGTGGTCAACCAATGTCGCGTCGTTCTGGTCAAGGATCAGGGCGTGTATTTCCTCGCCGAGCGTGGCGAGCGCAGGCCCGATGGGTGCCAGAAGCTCATCGCCTACGCTGTCGGCTGCAATCCGGATGTCAATGCGTTCGATGACTGGTGGGAACTGGCGCGCGCCGAGTTTGGCGGCGACGATTTCGGCGAGTTCTTCGATCCGCACGACGGTGTCTTTGCGCTCATCCTGCACAACGCGAACGACCTCGACGTGTCCGCCACCCCGACACACCTGTCGCTGCAGGCCGTGGCCTCAACGCCGAACGGCAACTGACGGTCCCACATTCCCAGCCCCCGCTCCGGGGGCGTTTCATCGCCAGAGGTTGAATGAGCGCGCCCTGAGTGACGAAGCTGTCATTCGGTAGCGGCGGCCGGTGCCTCAGCTTGCTGCTCGAATTTGGCTGCCTTCGCTTCGGCCGCTGGCGCCGCGGCACGGGCCTTCCTCTTCCCCATCTTCTGCGCAGCGATTTCCAACCCATCCAGCGAGCCACCCTGCGCTAACCATGCGTCCACCCACTGCGGCCGACGGCCACGGCCCGACCATGCCAAATCCTTATTGTTCGGGTGCCGGTACTTCGCCGGCAGCGGCTCCTTGGGGGCAATTGGCGCTTTCGCGGTGACGCTCTTGGCCTTTGACTCTGCCGGCGCGGCGCTGCTGACGACGTCGGTCAGGGAAAGGCCGTGTTCCTTTGCCATCTTCGTGAGGCGTTTCAGCAAGTCGCTCTTAGTCGACGTTTGGCGCTTGTCGATTTCCTTGGCGATCTTCGTGCGGAGCTGCTGAAGCTGAGGGAGTGTGTACTGGCTGAGATCCATGACGACGTGAATTCTCCGGGGGCAAAGAGGATAACGACGCGTCGCGGCGACCGTGCCGCTCGCTGTCACGTCCGATTGTACGCCGGACCGCAATTGCGATTGCGCGCCTTTCGGGGTGGGATGGCTCGAATAAATCGTCGGCAGCCTTTCAGCCCGAAGCAACAGGAACGACCGCTTCGAGCCGAGTCCAGCCCAGAAAAAACATGTCGCCATCCTCCGTGTCATGGACGCTTGATGACGGAAGTTCCACCAATGCGGACATTGACGAATCGCGATATCCGCTCGCGTAGATGCCGTGTTGGTGCCACGCTTCTCACCATGTTTCGCTGACTCCCGTCAGCAACATGCCCAGGTAGCCACGATCCTCAGGGCTACGGCGCGGTTCCGACCGCGCTGATCATCCCAGTTCGCACCGGCATCCACGCGCGAACGCCCATCGGTTTCCGATGGTGATGCCACCAAGCTGTTCCATCAACCCACGCGGGGGTTTCCACACCTTCCCCGCCTGGGTCGGGTGTGTCTCCGCCTCTTTGTCCTTCAGGAGATCCGCCATGACCACTTCCACCGAAAAGTCCTACTTCGATCTGCACATCACCGGCCTCGGGTATCTGAATCGCATCCGCGAAGTGAAGCCCAAGAAAGGCGATGCGTTCCTGGCCTGCGACATCGCGGCCCTGAACGGTCCCAGCGATGACGTCTCGTACGTGCGTTTCGACACGCGCGTATCGGGTTCGGAAGCGCAGCACCTGGTGCGCCGCTGCATCCAGGCGGTCGACGCCGAGAAGAAGGTGATGATCGGCTTCCGTCTGGGCGACCTGTGGACCGACACCTTCACCTACTCCAAGGGGAAGCGTGCCGGCGAGCAGGGGGTGAGCCTCAAGGCCCGCCTGCTGTTCGTCAGTTGGATCAAAGTCGACGGCAAGCTCGCCTACAAGGCCGAGTCCAAGCCGACCGAGACCGACGAGTGCACTCCGGAAGTCCCTGTGACGACCGACGTGCCCGCCGCACAGCAAGCCCCAGCAGCGGAGCCTTCCAAGCCGGCCGCGGATGCTGCTGACGACGACTCTGCCGATGCTTCTGCATTGGCCGTTGCCGAGTCGTTCTGATCCACAAGGCCCCTTACCGGGGTCTTGTCTTCTCATCGTCAGCAGGAGACCTTCATGATCACCATCCCCGGCCAACTGGCCATCAAGACTATCCACGGTCGCAACGGCGATTTCAACGTCGGCCGCCTCGCGACCTCCATCGGCGAGTTCGTCGTGAAGAACGCCGAGCTCGACCAGTACACCGAAGGCAAGTACGAGGGCGATTTCGTCATCGCTGAGATTCGCCCCTCTACGTACAGCGCCAACGGCCGCATGGTCATTGAAATTCGCGCCCTCCTGGGCGGGATGACGTTGTCCAACATCGACGCCTTGAGCCGCGACGAAGCCCGCCGGCTGAGTCCGCAGGAGGTCGATCCGATCGACGAGGAAACGCAGGCGCCCGCACCGGACTCGATGAAGGCCACTGCCAAGTCGAAGTCGCGTTCCTCGCGCGACCCCCTGGTCGACACCACGCCGTTCGGCAGCGAGCCGGCCGCAGCGGCATCCGAGGTTTCGGCCGACGATGCTGCACTGTTCGGCTCGCTCTGGCCGCTGGGCGATGTAGTCAAACTCGACGCCACCGTCGATCGCCGCATCCTGCGTCAGCAGTGCGACCGTCTCGGTGTGTTGGGCTACGCGTTCGCTCCGTTGTCCCAGGACTGGCATCTCGTCAAGGCCTGATTCCCACCGCCGCGTCAGCGGCGTTCCACCAACCGCCGGGGTTCCTCCCCGGTGGGCGGGGCCCCGGTCTCTTATTCAAGGAGATCGTCATGCAACTCGCATCCCGTTTCGCTTGTTGTTCCCCGGTGCTGCGGTCGAATCAGCCACTGTCGGATGACCAGATTCGCACCGTCGCGCCCTCCATCTTCGCGGACACCCCGCACGAAAGCCGCTCCGAGCGGTACAGCTACATCTCCACGGCGGCTGTGCTGGCTGAACTGCGCAAGGAAGGCTTCCAGCCTTTCATGGTGTGCCAGACTCGCGTGCGCCAGGAGGACCACCGCGACTATACCAAGCACATGCTGCGCCTTCGCCATGCGAGCCAGATCAACGGCACCGAGGCGAACGAGATCATCCTGCTCAACTCGCACGATGGCACCAGCAGCTACCAGATGCTGGCCGGAATGTTCCGCTTCGTCTGCCAGAACGGCCTGGTGTGCGGCGACACGTTCGCCGACGTCCGTGTGCCTCACAAGGGCAACGTCACCGACGATGTGATCGAGGGCGCCTACGAGGTACTGCATGGCTTCGAGCAGATGCAGGACTCGCGCGACGCCATGCGTGCCATCACGCTCGACGATGGCGAGGCCGAGGTCTTCGCGAGATCGGCCCTGGTCCTCAAGTACGACGAACCTGGCAAGACCCTGCCGATCACGGAAAGCCAGATCCTGCGTCCCCGTCGCTTCGACGACAACCATGCGGACCTGTGGTCGACGTTCAACCGGGTCCAGGAGAACCTCGTCAAAGGCGGCCTGACTGGCCGCAGCGCCAATGGGCGCCAGCAGCGCACCCGGCCTGTCCAGGGCATCGACCAGAACGTCCGGCTCAACCGGGCGCTCTGGCTGCTCGCGGAAGGCTTGCGTCAATTGAAAGCCTGATCTTCAAGCGGACCATGCCCTGATGGGTGTGGCCCGCTCTCTTCCATGTGTGCTGACCTACAAGGTGAGATCAGAATTCAAGACGACCCGTGACGGCCGTTGCCGTAGTGTTCATCCTGCACGCATTGGTTTTGTTATGATATTTGCACTTAGGGCATATAAGGTAGCCTTACGTTGGAACATGGGGGGGACGAGATGTTCGACGAGAAGTGCGTATATTTTTGGCCGGTCGGCACGGGTGACAGCACGACGTTCGTGGTGCGTCCGAACGAGGTCGTGTTCCAGGTTGACCTCCGACACAGTCAGAAGTCGGAAGACGAGGAGACGGACTGCGCTCCGGTCATCGACTACCTTGAGGAACATCTGCCGAAGGTGGATGGAAAGCCCTACCTCTCGGCGTTCGCCATCACGCATCCTGACAAGGACCACATTCAAGGCTTCGAAGAACTGCTGGAGCGGGTGACGGTCGGCGAGCTGTGGTTTTCCCCGCGCATCTTCCGTGAACACGACGACGACCCCGACAGCCTCGGCGACGATGCGAAGGCGTTCCGCGACGAAGCGCACCGGCGCGTAACCGCCACGGTTGAGGCGGGTGGCGACCCTGGCGCTGGAAACCGGGTGCGTCTCGTCGGCTGGGACGATCTGCTCGATGAAGAACACTACCAGGGATTTCCGTCCGAGTTCTTTAGCGTGCCTGGCGACGTCGTGGAATCGCTCGATGGCGAAGACCTGACCGGCGAATTCCGCGCGTTCATCCACGGCCCCTTCAAGCAAGGCTCGGACGAGGATGTTGGGGACCGGAACGACACGAGCTTGGCTATGCAGGTCGTGCTCGGAGATGACCCTTCAGTGGGAGGGGTGCTGCTCTTCGGCGACCACAAATACCCCGTCATCCGGAAGATCTTGGATGTCACCAAGGAGCACGGGAAGGAGGAGAATCTGCGGTGGCAGGTGCTGCTCGCGCCTCACCATTGCAGCAAGTCCGTGATGTACCAGGACGAGGACGGCAAGGAGCTCCTTAAACAGGACATCCTCGACGACCTAGGGGCATATCAGGTCAGCGCGGGTTACGTCGTGGCCAGCGCGAATTGCATTCCCGCGTCGAACAAGGACGGGGACAACCCGCCTCATGCCAAAGCGAAGGCCCGTTATCAGGAGCTCGCGGCCGGCGGGTTCGTCTGCACGCACGACGATGGCGGGCATGCGGAACCGCTCAAGTTCACCGTGGACGGTTCAGACATCGACTACGCTGAGACGAAGAGCCAGGAAAAGGGAACGAGCGCCTTGTCGGCGGCGGTCAGCGCGGCCCGCGGAAGCGACGCGACGCCTTCGACCAAGGTAGGTTTTGGATGCCCGAACTGAGTCGAGGTCAGCAGCTCGCCCTTCTTCAACTCGCCGATATCGCCGACAACTCGAACGGTGCTCTGGAGGTTCTTGAATTAGCGGCCGAGTCGAAATCGGAGGGCTACGTCTGGGTCCACCTATCGCTCGAAACGAAGGACTACCGAACCAGAAACGGTCTCGCATTTCGAGACCGTGAGCGAATAAGCCTGCACGTTCATCCGGACTTCCCATTCAAGAAACCCGACATCTATTTCAAGCACACGCGGTTCATCGGAACGCCGCACGTTCAGTGGGGCAGTTCGATCTGCCTCTATCAATCGGGCGAGACGGAGTACGAGCCGTCCGATGGCATGTTCGGCTTCTTTGACCGGGTAGAGCAGTGGATGCGCGCGGCGGGAAAGGGCGAGCTGGACCCTGATGATGCGCCTCTGCATCCGCCCGTCGCCTACACCACGTCCTCGACCACGTTCGTCGTCAGAGCTGATACACCTGCCGGAATGGCGGACGACGGGATTTGGATCGGGCGTGCGGACTTGCGCAAAGTCAGGGGTGACCGCTTCGACCTCGTCGGGTGGACCAAGCTAGATGATTGGGGCGATACCGACCCTGGACATCCGATCGCTGCCGCCATCCTATTCGACAAGCCGCTCGCGACCGAATTTCCGACGAAGGTCAACGATCTCATCGAACTCGTCGAGAACGCGGGGCTGTCGTTCGGCTTGCTGTACTCCCTCCTGAGACTCTTCTCCCTGGTCGGCTCAGAGGAGGAGCCCGCATATTTCGTCCTTGGCGCTCCGATGCGGCGCAAGGCGGCCGGCGAGCCGCTTAAGCCGCACCTGACCGTTTGGGAAATTGGTCCGGACACGCTGAAGACGCTCCGCGCCATGGTGCGGAGCAAGGGGGAAGACGAAGCCGCGCGAGACGAGCTCGTCAAGTGGATGGTTAAGGCAGGCGTCAGGTGGTGCGACGTCCTCGAAGACCGGCCTGAGATCGTCAACCGGCGAGACGGCGGAACGCTGCTCGCTGCCCTCTCTGAGAAACGGGTCCTGCTCCTCGGTTGCGGAGCACTGGGGTCGGCGGTGGCCGAGATGGTTCTGCGCTCTGGCGCCGCCAAACTGCATCTCGTCGACTACGGCATAGTGAAGCCTGGAATCCTCGTCAGGCAGCGCTATGCGGACAGCGACATCGGCTCGGAAAAGGCCACCGCGCTGCAAGCGCATTTGCAGGCCATTGGCCTTGAATGCTTGGTCACTGTGGGCAAGGGTAACCTCGCCAATCAGGCGCTGTCCCGTTTCGACTTCAAGGAATGGGACTTGGTCATAGACGCCACGGCGTCAGCGAGCGCAACCCATCGCATCGAAGAGGAATTGAAGGCACAGAGCCTTCCGATTCCAATGCTGTCGATGTCGGTCAGTGCTGCGGCCGAAAACGGATCGGTGCTGGTGAAGATGCCTCAGTACCGTGGGGGTCCGCATCACATTGCGCGACAGGCCAAATTAGAGGCGTTAGCAAAGGATGCTGGCCATTCACTGGCGAAGGCGTTCTGGCCAGAGCGCGAGACGGTAACGGTGTTTCAGCCGGAGCCAGGCTGCTCGGCGCCGACGTTCATCGGCTCGGCGGCCGACATTGACCACCACGCAGCGGGCCTCTTGAACATCGGTCTGTCTCGCATCGAAAGCCTTGCGCCCGATGCGGCAAGTCTGGACCTCGTCGCCGCATCGTGGTTGCGGGCGGACGATAGTAAGCGGCGCCTGAGCTACACGTTCAAGGGCTACGCTCGTCATAGCGAGCAGAGGCACGGCTACGCTGTGCTGCGCTCGGATGTTGCCGCGCTCGATATGGCGTCAGAATTGAGGCGCATCGCACGCACGCGTTCCGACAGGGTCGAAACTGGCGGCCTCATCTTCGGTGAAGTTGACGACGCTCATCAGGTAATCTGGGTCGATAGTGTCAGCGGGCCGCCGCCGGATAGTACCGCGACTGAAATGCAGTTTCTGTGCGGGACTGCCGGCACGAAGGAACTGAACGCGTTCAAATCGGTGGCGAGTGGGAAGTCGAGCCGCTTCATCGGCATCTGGCATACGCACCCCATCAGTCGCGGCCGGCCGAGCCAAGACGACCTCAATGCGATGCTGGAGCTGCTCCACTTCCAGGAGTTTCCGCCGCGCCAGGTGGTCATGCTCATCGTAGGGTACGCCGCAACGAGGCGCGAAGAAAACTACTACCTCTACCGGCGCAACGAATTCGTCTTCATTGCGCGGCACGAGGAAGAGGATGGAGGGCAACAATGAGCTCCTCGAGAATCGGCTTGGCCCTCTCGGGTGGCGGATCTCGGGCCATCGCCTTTCACCTGGGTTGCCTGCGTGCGCTTCACGACCGCGGAATTCTCGACAAGGTCGCTGTGCTTTCGGGGGTCTCGGGCGGCAGTGTCATCGCGGCGCTCTATGCCTACAGCGATGAACCATTCGAAGCTTTTGCGCGTCGAGTCGAGGCGGCGCTCTCGCGCGGCATGGTGTGGGGAATTGCCCGCGAGACGCTCTTGTCGTTCGAACTGCCTAAGATTGTGGTCGCCACGATCCTCGCCGGCCCGGCTGCCGTTCTGGCGCGGACTCTCCAGCTCACGGGATGGTTGCTGAGCCTCGTAAAGCTACGGCCTAAGTGGCTAGTAACGATCGCCGAGCAGATCCTCGACTTTGCCCCACGGTTTGCGAGCTTCACGACGGCTTTCGAGCGCCACCTCGTTCGTTGCTACTTCGGCGACCGGCGCATGGATGCTGTCGGGCGCCGAGAGCTCTCGGTTGTCATCAATGCGGCCGAGCTCCGTACCGAGACGGCATTCCGCTATGGCTCCGTTGAGAGCGGATGTTGGCGGTTCGGCAGGCTGACCGATACCCCGCACGTCGCCACCGCGGTTGCCGCTTCCGCGGCATTCCCTGCATTCCTGCCCGCGCTCGATCACTACCTGACATTCACCAAGAACGGTGTCGAAACGAAGCATCGCGTCATCGTCACGGACGGGGGTGTTTACGACAATCTTGGTGTGTCCTGCATGCTACCTGGGCGCTCAAGCGAGTTCAGTACCAATGTGTTCCCGGTGGACTTCATCATTGCGTGTGATGCCGGCCAGGGGATGCCGTCTGGGGCGAGGCGGCCGACATTCTGGATGTCGCGGATGCTGGCGACGGTCATCACTATCCACCGGCGGACGCAGACGCTGACACAGAGTCTCCTCCACCGGATGGCGGCCAGCGGGGAGATTCAGGGGTTTCTCATGCCGTATCTCGGCCAGCGGGATAGCGCGCTGCCGGTCCGGCCTGCCGACCTGGTCAGTCGTGATCAGGTTATCGACTACCCGACGAATTTCAACCCAATGTCGAAGGGGAACATCGAAAAGCTCAGCAAGCGGGGCGAGCAGCTGACTCGCTGCCTTGTGGATACCTATGCGCCCGAACTTTGAGTGACGATGAGGGGGGCGCGGATCCGCGGGCCGGGAGGGCGAGCACGAACCCGAGGTCCGAAATGCGTGGACGCTGACCCTTGTCCAAGTGTCCCCGGCGGTCGCCAACTCGAACCAGAATGTTGTAAGTGCTGGCTACGACGGTCCCATTCCGATAACGCTCTGAGAGTCTCGGCGCTGACCAATCTTCTCTGCTGCTTTGGAGGCGGTGCGGTGTCTAGCTAGCGAGGACTCTGGCCCTGCTGAGCTACGCAAATAAGGAGAACCGGTACTCCCAAATGTCTGGAAGCAGCTCAGACTCGAAACGTCCGCATAGTGGTCGGACTCTGCTTTTATCCCTTCATACTCGTCGCATCTCGAACCCCACAGTCTGGAGTTAGGATTAGTCGGCAGGTCCCCCCACAGTAGGAACTACTCGGGCAAACAGGGGTGTGCAGCACAACGGTTTTTTGCGCCCGCCCGTCGGTCACCTGAAGCACTCTACTGCTATGTCCGTCGGCGATGCCGACAACATGCCGAGGTAGCCAAGACCTTCAAGGTTACGACGCGTTGCGACGCGCAGGTCGTTCTTCTTCGCCAAGCCGTTCCCGGCGCTTTCTTCCACCCCTTGGGGCAGCGACTGCCCCAAGGGCCGTGCTGTCTCCGATCTCTTCGAGGACAACACCATGCCTGCCACCCATTCTTCCAAGACGCTGTATCGCATCGACGAATGCCCCGACCTCATGGCCGACGGCTGCGTGGGTGACGAACACGGCAACCTAGTCTTCCTGTCCGTCTGGGCGCGCGACACCGCCGTCCAGGAGTTCCTGGCTCGCTTGACCCTCGGGCGCGACGAGCAGGGGCTGGACCAGTTCCACGTCGTCACCGAGCAGGGCGGCGCGCTTCCGGTCTTCGTCGGCAACGTCGACAACCTGGAGAAGCGCATCACCCGCGCTTACCGCCGTACGCTGTTCGGTGCGCTGACGAACGTGTGGCTGTTCGACCATCGCGCCGTGAGGCCTGACAAGGCCAACGCCAGCGCGCTGGCGCTTCTGCCGCGCGAGTCCGCACACCGGCTCGACCGGCTGTGGTCGTTGGTGCGGGATACCTGCCCGCTGCCGCTGCTCGATCACTGGCGCGACATCGTGCTGGAGTTGCTGCAGGCGCGGTCGATGCTGACCCGCCTTCCGCTCGCCCTCGGGCCACTGGAAGGCCATCGCCTCGCCATTGACGTACCGGCGCTGACCCTGGCGCTGGGCGGGCTGATCCGTAGCAACGTGCTCACCACAGAGGACTCCGGGTACCCGATCACCTCTGACCTATCGCTCGAAGCGGTGGCCTGAGGTCTTCGCACCGGACATGCCCACGCGCATGTCCGCTTCCCTTCATCGACATGCCAAGGAGATTCCCATGGCACTCATGTTCCCGCGGCTCGCCCGCAATTTCGTGAAGAACGGGTACTTCCCCACCGATGAACCCACACTCGAAAGAGCGCTCGCCGCACTGGCTCCCGCCGACGGCCCGATGTGCATCCTCGATCCCTGCGCCGGCGAAGGCGTGGCGATCGCCGAAGCCGCGCACGCCCTCGGGCGCGAGCAGGTCAAGGCCTTCGCCGTCGAGTACGACGCCGGGCGTGCGGCCCACGCACGCGGACTCGTCGATCGCTGTATCCACGGCGACCTAATGGACACGCTGATCTCACGCCAGACCTTTGGCCTGCTGTGGCTGAACCCGCCCTATGGCGACCTGAGTAAGGACGCCAACGGCAACATCGGCTACCAGGGCCAGGGCCGCGCCAGGCTGGAGAAACTGTTCTACCAGCGCGCGCTGCCGCTGCTGCAGTACGGCGGCGTGCTGATCTTCATCGTGCCGTCCTACGTGCTCGACGCCGAGCTGGTCGGATGGCTGATGCGCCACTTCGCCGACCTGCGCATCTACCGTGCGGTGGAGACGCAGTTCAAGCAGGTGGTGGTCTTCGGCCGCCGGGTTCGCCAGCGCGACCAGGCATCGGATTCGGTCAAAGCCGTGCGCGGCCTGCTGCTGCAGATCGGGCAGGGCGACGTCGAAGCCGAGGAGCTGCCGCGGGAATGGCCGTTCCTGCCCTACATGCTCCCCGCCAGCCCGGCCGAACCGGAGCACTTCTATCGCGTGACGATGGAACCCGAGCAGTTCGCCGACGAAGTCGACCGGCTGCAAGGACTCTGGCCGGCGCTCGATACGCACCTGGGTGCCGCACAGCAATCGCTGCGGCCACCGGCGCGGGCTTTGTCACACTGGCATCTCGCCCTGGCCTTGGCCGCGGGCGCGATCTCCGGCGTGGTGAGGTCCAGAACCGGGCGGGTGCTCGTCGTCAAAGGTGATACCCACAAGGAGAAAACTCTCCAGACGGAATACACCGAACGCGACGACGGCTCCGTGGCCGAGACGCGCATCCTCACCGACAAGTTCGTGCCGGTCATCCGCGCCTGGGACATGACGCCAGGCTCCCCGACGCGGGGCGAGGTGCTGACCATCCGCTGATCGTTGTTCCCTGACGGTTCGCCGTCGCTTTCATCCACCCACCGGGCTCATGTCGCCCCGATGGGGTGTCGTGGCCCCTTCTTCCAGAAGGAGATACCACCATGGCACTCGCAGTCCTCAACCTCACGTCACAAACACGTTTCTCGCCCGGTCAGGTTGTCATGACCATCGGCGTCGATGAACTGGTCCGGCAGGGCCGGCTCAACCCCGTGCCGTACCTGCGCCGCCATCTTCATGGCGACTGGGGCGACCTGAGCGACGACGATCGGCGGCTGAACGACGCCGCCCTGAAGTCCGGCGACGATCGTCTGTTCTCGTCCTACCAGGTCACGCCCGACCTGAAGCTCTGGATCATCACCGAATGGGATCGCAGCGTCACCACGCTGCTGTTGCCCAGCGAGTACTGATCCACCTCGACGGCCTTGCGCCGTTCCTTTCTTCCCACCCTGGGGCATGTCATCGCCCCGTGGGGGAGGTGCCTGCCCCTTCACCTTGGAGCATCACCATGTCCGTCGATCTTGAAACCGTTCCCGAAACCGCTGCACAGGGCGACCTGCTCGAAGCAGCGGCTTCTCCCCTCACGCTGAGCCTGCAGGACTTCGTTTCCGAGTTCGGCGACGAACTGCTGGATTCCCTCAACCGCGCCAATCCGCCGGTCTACACCGGCCAGCCACGGGCGCATCGGCAGATCGTTCTCGCAAGCCTCAAGCGCAAGCTGTTCCAGGCGCAGGCCGACGTGGTCCATGCGGTTTCCGAACTGTTGGTCGACCGCGGCGAACGTGCCGCGATCGTCAACGGCGAGATGGGATGCGGCAAGACGACCGTCGGCATCGCCACGGCTGCTGTGCTCAACGCCGAAGGCTACCGCCGTACCCTGGTGCTCTCGCCACCCCACCTGGTCTACAAGTGGCGGCGCGAAATCCAGGAGACGGTGGCCGGTGCCAAGGTCTGGGTGCTCAACGGCCCGGACACCCTGCTCAAGCTCATCAAGCTGCGCGAGCAGTTGGGTGTGCCGGCATGGGGTCAGGAGTTTTTCGTCCTGGGCCGCGTGCGGATGCGGATGGGGTTCCACTGGAAACCCGTCTTCACCCGGCATCGCACCCGCCACGGCGACGTGGCGGCGTGCCCGGACTGCGGCCATGTCATCACCGACCTCGACGGCGAGCCGGTCAACCCGGTCGAGCTGGAAGCCGAGGAGTACCGCAGGAAGTGCAGCCACTGCGCCGCACCGCTGTGGACGCTGATCCGCCCGAGGAGCCTGTCCGCCGGTGACCAGTCCTCCGCCGTGCTCAAGGCCCTGAAGCGCATCCCGACCATTGGGGAAGTCACCGCGCAGAAGCTGATGCAGAAGTTCGGTGACGCCTTCCTGGCCTCGATGCTGGGCGACAACATCCACGAGTTCATCAACCTGATGGACGACCGGGGTGAGCTGGTCTTCTCGGATCGTCAGGCGCACCGCATGGAGCGCGCGATGGCGAACATGGAGTTTGGCTTCGGCGAGGGCGGCTACCAGCCGTCCGAGTACATCAAACGCTACCTGCCGCAAGGCACGTTCGACCTGCTCATCGCCGACGAGGCGCACGAGTACAAGAACGGCGGAAGCGCCCAGGGCCAGGCCATGGGCGTGCTCGCGGCAAAGTCGCGCAAGACCTTGCTACTCACCGGCACGCTGATGGGCGGCTACGGCGACGACCTGTTCCACCTGCTGTTCCGAGCCCTGCCGGGGCGGATAATCGAAGACGGCTACCGGCCGACGAAGAGCGGCAGCATGACCTCGGCTGCGATGGCATTTATGCGCGATCACGGTGTCCTCAAGGACATCTATTCCGAGAGCACGGGTACGGCGCACAAGACGGCCAAGGGCACCAAGGTATCGGTGCGCACGGTCAAGGCGCCGGGCTTCGGTCCGAAGGGCGTGCTGCGTTGCGTCCTGCCGTTCACCGTCTTCCTCAAGCTCAAGGACATCGGTGGCAACGTGTTGCCGCCCTACGACGAGGAGTTCCGCGAAGTCGCGATGGATACGGCGCAGGCCGCAGCCTACCGCGATCTGGCGGGTCGCCTGACCCAGGAGCTGAAGCAGGCCCTGGCCAAACGCGACACGACACTGCTCGGCGTGGTCCTCAACGTGCTGCTGGCCTGGCCGGATTGCTGCTTCCGGTCGGAAACCGTGGTGCATCCGCGCACGCGCCACACCCTGGCCTTCGTCCCGGCTCAGTTCAACGAGCTGGAGGTGATGCCCAAGGAGCGCGAGCTGATCGAGATCTGCAAGCAGGAGAAGGCAGCGGGTCGCAAGACCCTCGTCTATTCCGTCTACACGGGCACACGCGATACCACGTCGCGCCTGAAGGTGCTGCTGGAGCAGGAAGGTTTCAAGGTGGCGGTGCTGCGCGCAAGCGTGGATGCCTCCCGCCGCGAGGACTGGATCGCCGAGCAGTTGGACCGCGGCATCGACGTGCTCATCACCAATCCCGAGCTGGTCAAAACCGGCCTGGACCTGTTGGAGTTCCCGACCATCGTGTTCATGCAGTCGGGCTACAACGTGTATTCGCTGCAGCAGGCCGCGCGGCGCTCATGGCGCATCGGCCAGAAGCAGCCGGTGCGCGTGATCTACCTCGGCTACGCCAACTCCTCGCAGATGACCTGCCTGGGGCTGATGGCCAAGAAGATCATGGTCTCGCAAAGCACCTCGGGCGACGTGCCCGAGTCGGGCTTGGATGTCCTCAACCAGGACGGTGACTCCGTCGAAGTCGCGCTCGCCAGGCAACTGGTTGCGGCGTGATTTTCTGACACGTGCCGGCGGCCCAGTGGGTCGCCGTATTTTTCTCCCGTGCCCCATCGTAAAGATGGAGCCATGGCCAATCGCCCCCACGTGTTCCGGGGTCGGTCCCAAGCACGGTATTTTGCTCGAGCGTGAAGTTGCTGTTTCGATTGATATAATCGGCGGATGACGAAATCAGAACTCATCGACCGTCTCGCACAGCGCTTCCCGCAGTTTGTCGCACGGGATGCGGAAGAGGCGGTGAAGGTGATCTTCGGCGCCATGACCGATGCGCTCACCCATGGCGGCCGAATCGAGATTCGCGGCTTCGGCAGCTTTTCGCTGAACTACCGGCCGCCACGCGTAGGCCGCAACCCGAAGTCCGGCGAGACGGTGCATGTCCCCGGGAAATACGTGCCGCATTTCAAGTCGGGCAAGGAGTTGCGGGACCGAGTGGATGTTGCCCCCGTGCCGGCAGCCGTCCGCAAGAAAGCCGCCTGAACGGGACTGCCGGCATCGGTAGCGCAACGGGCCGACGACGCGGTACATTGCGACTGCCCGAGTGTGCGGAGCAAGAAAGCTCAGGTATCCCCCTCAGGTATCCCCAAAACGCCCCGAGCGCACGCGTACCCGAACGTGGCCCTTCGGTTTTCCACAAAAACTGTGGATAACCCTCTCGATAACTCGATCACCACCCGGCGTTCAGGCATCTGGACGCTGTGACGCTTTATTGACCAGCGGGCAGACCGTTCCCCCAGGAATCGGCAAGGCGGCGATTCCCATTGTTTGCTGATGCAGCATCCCAGGATGGCGATGGTATCGGCTCCACATCGCAGAGAGCCGATCCATGCCATCAGCCCGCCCGTATTGCCGGACAGCCTGCGGTTGCCTGGCGCTGACCGCCTCCCTGGTGGCCGGCTGCGCGACGACCGCGCCGTCTTCCCCGCCAGCCGCTTCATCCCGGGCAGTCGAACCTGCAAGCTCACCGCCGCAATACATCCCAGTGGTCCGCTACGGCCGCTACACCCTGGTCGAACTCAAGCCGACGGAGGCCCAGCGGGATCTGCTGCTGCAGGTGATCGACGTGACCCTGCCCGACACCCTGCACGCGACGGTCGGCGACGCGCTGCGCCACGTGCTGCAACGCTCGGGCTTCCAACTCTGCAGCGGCCCCGAAACCGATGCCATCGATGCCCTTCCGCTGCCGGCGGCGCACTACCGGCTCGGGCCGATGGTGTTGCGCGATGCCCTGCTGACCCTCACCGGTCCGGCCTGGAACCTGCACGCCGACGAGGCTGCGCGCGTGGTGTGTTTCACGCCGGTCGCAATGCCTGCCGAGCCGGTCAGGCCACTACCTTCTCCCGCTGGAGATGCCGACACCCCGGCCGAGACATTCCCGCTTAGCGAGGAGGCGCAGCCATGACAAGGATACCGTACACCGAACGGTCGCGTCGCACCACCCTGCTGCACGTGGCCGCGGCCACCTGGCTGCTACTCATCAGCGTCGCAGTCGTGATCGACCACGTCGTCCTGTCGACACTGACCGAAGAGGCCGAAGAGGCCGAAGACCGCGTGCCTGGCATGCAGATCGCCGTATTGGAAGCGCGACTGGCCGAACTCGCCCGGGAACTCGAGCAGCACCGCAAAGGGCCGGCTGCACTGCCCTTGGTACGTTACGAATCCGAGCGCCTGGTGCTGGATCAACGGCTAGCAGCGCTCGAACAGGCACTCGACGATCTGCCAACCACCGATCTGCAGTCCTTGCAGACCCGCATCGAACGGGTGGAAGTACGCCTTGCCACCGTCCGGTCGGCACCGATGGCCGCTTCCCGTCCCCCCGTATTCGCGCCGGCAAAGCCCCGGCCCATTGAGCCCGCGTTCCGGGTGATCGGCGTCGAGTTGCGTGCGGGCGAACGCTTCCTGTCGATCCTGCCTGCTGATGCGGCTGCGCTCGCACCGGCCCGTCTGCTGCGAGCTGGTGAAACCGAGGCCGGCTGGCAGCTCGAAGTGATCGAGCACGGCATCGCCGTCTTCCGACACGGCGACGAGGTCCGCCGCCTGACCGTACCCGAGCGATAGGAGGGGCAAGTGAAGCAGTACGGGACCGTCACCCTCTTGACCGTCGCGCTTCTCACTGGCTCGACCCCGGTCGCGGTTGCCCAGCACACCGCCACGTCGGACACCGTCCCCGGCCGCGAGCGGCCGGTGGTGACCGTCCATAGTGACGAGCTGTTGGGCCGCGACTGGGGGCTGAGTGCCGAAGACTGGGCGCGCTACCGGGAGCTGATGCAGGGACCACTCGGCGTCTATTCCCCCAACCTCGACCCGCTCACGGCCCTGGGCATCGAGGCGCGCAGCGACGAGGAGCGCAACCGCTACGCGGAGCTGCAGGTGCAGGCCGAGTCGCGGCGCGTGAACAAGACGCTGGCCTACCAGCGGGCCTACGACGCGGCCTGGAAGCGACTCTATCCGGGCCAGTTGCGCGTCAACCTGCAGGGCGCACAGGTGCCCAGCGCCGGGAACAAGGGCTCGGGCCGCCTGGCCGTCTTCGTCAAGGCCGACTGCGCGCCGTGCGACCAGCGCGTGCGCCAGTTGCAGGCGGCGGGCACGGCCTTCGATATCTACATGGTCGGCAGCCGCCAGGACGATGCGCGCATTCGCCAGTGGGCGACCCTGGCCGGCATCGACCCGGCCCGGGTGCGCGCACGCACGATCACGCTCAACCACGATGCCGGGCGCTGGCTGTCCCTCGGCATGCCCGGCGAGTTGCCGGCCGTGGTGCGCGAGGTGAACGGCCAATGGCAGCGGCAGTAAGCCGGCCATCCGCGTTGCGCGCCGCGCTCTTGCTCGGCGCCTGCGTCTGGGCATCGGCTGCTTCCGCGCAGGAAGTGCCACCGCCGGCCTACCAGATCGCCGCGCAGCAAGCGGGCGTGCCGTCGCCAGTGCTGTACGCGGTGGCCTTGCAGGAGAGCGGCACCCGGCTGCGCGGCCGCCTGATTCCCTGGCCGTGGACGCTCAATGTCGCCGGCAGGCCCGAGCGCTACGCCACGCGGGCCCAGACCTGCGCCGGCCTGCGCAGGGCGCTCGCCCACACCCCGGCCAGCCGGATCGACGCCGGCCTCGGGCAGGTCAATCTCGGCTACCAGGCGCACCGCTACAGCCATCCCTGCGAGCTGCTCGACCCATACCGGAATCTCGCGATCGCCGCTGAAATCCTCAAGGAGCAGTACGTCGAGGGCGAGGACTGGCTGGCAGCCATCGGGCGCTACCACCGTCCTGCCGGCGGCGCACCGGCCGCCCGCTACCGCCGCAACGTCCACCAGCACCTCGTCCGCGTGCTGGGGCCGGGCACGACTCTTTTCACCACCAAAGCGACCACGCCATGAACCGCATGCTCGTCACCACTGCCCTGGGGCTGTTCACTGCTGCCACCGCCACGGCGCAATCGACTACCGAACGGCTGATCGTCGTCGAGGACCGCGGCGGCGCTTCTGCGCTGCCGTACTACCAAGCATTGAATCCGCAGGATGCGGGCCCGGACGAGTCGTCCGCGCCGCTGCCGGCACCCCGCATCGGCAGCCCGGCCGAAGTCGAGGCCGCCATGCTGCCGGTGCGCTCGGCACGGCTGTCGCCGGGCGATGAACCGCGCCGCGTCGTCCGCGCTCCGGGCCTGACGCCGCTGTTCCTGGTCGGCGACGACGACCGCTCGCGCACTTGGCTCAAGCAGCGGCGGACGGCGCTGCAGGAACTGGGCGCGGTGGGGCAGGTAGTCAATGTGACCTCGCCCGAGGCACTGGCCGCGCTGCGCCGCCTCGCGCCGGGCCTTACGCTGTCGCCAGCCTCGGGCGACGACTTGGCCCAGCGGCTGGGCATCCGTCACTACCCGGTGCTGATCACCTCCACCGGCATCGAACCCTGAAGTGGCTAAGGTGAAGCGCCCGCCATGGCTCAGTCCCAGACCGTCGAGGTGTTGCTGCGGCCAGCGGTGGAGCTGTACACCGTCGCGGTTTGTGCCGGCGCCGCGCTTTTGTGCCTGGTGGCGCCGTGGTCGCTCGCGTTGAGCCCCTTGCTGGGCCTCGGTAGCGCGCTGGCGTTCCTCACCTTCGGCGTGATCCGCCTGCGCGATGCCTGGGCCATCTTGCGCTATCGGCGCAACATCCGCCGCCTGCCGCGCTACGTGATGACCAGCCGCGACGTTCCGGTGAGCCAACAGCGGTTGTTCATCGGCCGGGGTTTTCGGTGGGATCAGCGCCATACGCACCGACTCATGCAAACCTACCGGCCGGAGTTCCGCCGCTACGTGGAGCCGACGGCAATCTATCGGGCGGCGCGGCGAATCGAGGAACGGCTGGAGTTCGCGCCGTTCCCGATCTCGAAGCTGGCGAAGACATTGGCCTGGGACAGCCCGCTCAATCCGACACGGCCCCTGCCGCCTGTTGGCGGACTGCCACGCCTGCACGGCATCGAGCCGCACGAGGTCGACGTCACCTTGCCGCTGGGCGAACGGGTCGGGCATTCGCTGGTGCTGGGCACCACGAGGGTGGGCAAGACTCGCCTGGCCGAGCTGTTCATTACCCAGGACATCCGGCGCAAGGTCAATGGCCAGCACGAGGTCGTGATTGTCTTCGACCCCAAGGGCGACGCCGACCTGCTCAAGCGCATGTACGTGGAGGCCAGGCGTGCCGGACGCGAGGGCGAGTTCTACGTCTTCCATCTGGGCTGGCCGGACATCTCGGCGCGCTACAACGCCGTGGGGCGCTTCGGCCGCATCTCCGAGGTCGCCACCCGTATCGCGGGCCAGCTCTCGGGCGAGGGCAACAGCGCCGCGTTCCGCGAGTTTGCCTGGCGCTTCGTCAACATCATCGCGCGTGCCTTGGTGGAACTGGGGCAGCGCCCCGACTACCTGCTGATCCAGCGTCACGTCATCAACATCGATGCGCTATTCATCGAGTACGCCCAGCACTACTTCGAGAAGAACGAACCGAAGGCCTGGGAGGTCATCGTCCAGCTCGAAGCGCGGTTGAACGACAAGAACATTCCGCGCAACATGATCGGCCGCGAGAAGCGCGTCGTGGCACTGGAGCAGTACCTCTCCCAAGTGCGCATCTACGACCCCGTGCTCGATGGCCTGCGCAGCGCGGTGCGCTATGACCGCACCTACTTCGACAAGATCGTCGCGAGCCTGCTGCCGCTGCTGGAGAAGCTCACCACCGGCAAGATCGCGCAACTGCTCGCCCCGAACTACTCGGATCTCGAAGACCCGCGGCCGATCTTCGACTGGATGCAGATCATCCGCAAGCGCGCGGTGGTTTACGTGGGACTGGATGCGCTGTCCGACGCCGAAGTCGCGGCGGCGGTGGGCAACTCGATGTTCAGCGATCTGGTCTCGGTCGCCGGCCACATCTACAAGTTCGGCATCGACGATGGGCTGCCCGGCGCCGCAGTGAGCGCCAAGATTCCGATCAACGTCCATGCCGACGAATTCAATGAACTCATGGGCGACGAGTTCATTCCGATGGTCAACAAGGGCGGCGGTGCCGGCGTGCAGGTGACGGCTTACACGCAGACCTTGAGCGACATCGAGGCGCGCATCGGCAACCGCGCCAAGGCCGGCCAGGTGGTTGGCAACTTCAACAACCTGTTCATGCTGCGTGTGCGCGAGACCGCCACCGCCGAGCTGCTGACGCGACAACTGCCCAAGGTCGAGGTGTACGCTACGGCACTGATGAGCGGCGCCACCGACAGCTCCGATCCGCACGGCAATACCGCGTTCACGTCCAACACGCAGGACCGAATCAGCAGCAACAGCGTGCCGCTGATCGAGCCAGCGCATGTGGTGGGCCTGCCCAAGGGGCAGTGCTTCGCGCTGATCGAGGGCGGAAACCTCTGGAAAGTCCGCATGCCGCTGCCGGCGCCCGACCCCGACGAGGTAATGCCAAAGGATCTGCAGGAGCTGGCCGGCTACATGCGGCAGCATTACGTCGAGGCCGGCGACTGGTGGGAAAGCCAGGGCATCTCAGGCCCGCAGGACAAGGCGCTGCCAGATGACCTGCTGGACGACTTCAGGCAGATGGCCGCCGCTGAAGAGGCCGAAGCATGAGCGATCCGGCCGTCGCGGCACAGCGCCAGCAGCAACGACAGCAGGGGCTGATCGCCGGCCTGGTCACGCTGCCGTTCCGCTTCTTCGGCGTGCTGTGCGGCGCGCTGCTGCTGTGCATCCTGATCGAGTGCGTCGGCATGCACTTCTTCTGGCCCGATCAGGGCTGGCGCCACGCACAGGGCATGCTGCACTACGAGTTGGATCAGCTCTCCACGCATTTCACGCGCAGCGCGCTGGTGGATGAGCCGGGGCGCACCGCGCACCGGCTGGTCGAGCAGGGCTACGACTGGCTGTTCGTGAAGAGCGGATTGCTCGATTGGATACGCGACGCCTCGGCCCAGGCCAGTGCTCCTAGCCGGAGCAGCGGCCGCGACTTCCGCTACTACCTCAGCCGGGCCTACGTCTGGACCGAGGGCTACTTGATCGCTGCCGCCTTCACCACGCTGACCTTCATCCTCCGGCTGCTGGTCCTTGTGCTGACGCTGCCGCTGCTCTTGCTCGCGGCTTTCGTCGGCCTGGTCGAAGGGCTGGTGCGGCGCGACATCCGCAAGTTCGGTGCTGGGCGGGAATCCGGCTTTGTCTATCACCGAGCGAAGGCTGCGCTGATGCCGCTGGCCGTGCTGCCGTGGGTGGTCTACCTCGCTCTGCCGGTGAGCGTGAATCCGCTGCCGATCTTGCTGCCCAGCGCTGCGCTGCTCAGCGTGGCCGTGTGCATCGCGGCGGCAACGTTCAAGAAGTACCTATAGATCATATATAGTACTCATGCCTTGTATCGGCGGAGGGCATCCTTGGGCTAATATCACCCAGATTCAAGACTAGCTTCCGCTCAGGTGGGTACTTCATGAAGATTCATTTCCGTACGAAAAAAGTACAGAAAATGGGAAGGATTGCCCTCACCGAAGCGTTGCTGCGCAATGCCGGCATCCAGGAGGGCGATTCAGTGGATTTGTACTTCGACGCCACTACCAAGGCCATCATTATCGAGCGCACGCCATCAGACGAAGCGGCTGAGGCTTCCCTCAGCGCAAAGCGCACCAAGAACAGGACCAAAACACCATGACCACCGCCGATCGCTACGCCCTGCGCGGGTTCCCTCCGCGCACGCTGACAGACCGATCAGCGGAACAAAAAAAACCGGTCCGTTGGGCTTCACTGAAAAGCAGTTCGTACAATGACGCGTGGCTAAAGCCCCTGGGTAAAATTTAACGCGCACGGGGGTAATTTTGGATGCGCGCCGACACGTGTGCCGTGGCGCATGTAGTCGTGCGTTGAGGCTGTAGAAAAACCCACTCCCGCCGCGCGGTACATGATGCCTCTGGGATAATTGCTCATCCTCTCCCGGAGCTGACCGATGCCCCGCTTCAAGACACCCGACTACGGGCTGAAGATGATCCCGGTGGACTTCGACCGGCAAGTCATTCCGGGCAGCTTCGAGCACGCGCTGTGTCATCTGGTGGATCACGAGCTCGATCTGGCGGGGCTGGCGGCACGCTACCGCAACGACGCCGCCGGCGCCCCGGCCTTCTCCCCCGCGGTGCTTCTCAAGATCGTTCTGCTCGGCTACTCGCGCGGGTTGGTGAGCTCGCGCGCGATCGCCGCGGCCTGCCGCCACAACGTGCTCTTCATGGCGGTGTCGGGAGACAGCGCCCCGCATTTCACGACCATCGCCGCCTTCATCGCCGAGCTGGGCGACGAGGTCGCCAGGGTCTTCACCCAAGTACTGATGATCTGCGATCGCCAAGGGCTCATCGGGCGGGAGCTCTTCGCCATCGACGGGGTGAAGTTCCCCGCGAATGCGAGCAAGACGTAGAGCGGCACCCGCACGGACTTCGAACGCGAGGCGGGCAAAATGGAAGCAGCCGTCAAGCGCGCTGAGAAACAACAAGCGCCTGCACCGGTTCACGCTGCGCGGGCGCTCCCGCGTCGACGGGCAATGGAAGCTTTACTGTCTGGTGCACAACATCGAGAAACTGGCGCACCACGGGTATGCGCAATGAGGGAATCAGATGAGGCCCCCGTCAGCGGATTCCATCAGGGCCAGCAGGCTTACAGCTTGCACAGACAGGCCGGATATAAGACTGCATCCTTACCTTGACTGCCAGGCGCAAGAATCACTTGTCACTCTGGGAGGCGTCCATATAAGAGGTTCCCTAGCAGCCTGTCGGACTATCGCCCGGTAAAATGCCGTGTCACCCTTGGAGCCTGACTGCGTGAGCCGCTTCCGCCCGATCGACCGCCAAACGGACTACCTGCTGCCGCCGTCGGTGCAGGACTGGC
>NZ_WTVS01000031.1 GCF_012911005.2 Aromatoleum toluolicum
CGTCAACCGCTTCAACCGCCTGCTCAAGCCGGCCAATCAGCGCAACCTGCCGCCGTCGCAGGACGGCATCCACGACCCCGCCAGCGAAGGCACCGCAGCGCTGATGCCGCCGCTGTCCGCCTTTGAGACGCTTCCCCGCAGCAACGCGGGCAACCGTGTCAATTGGGTCAAGGCCCTCGAAGACCGCGCGATCAATCCGCGCTGGGACCGTGTGGATGCAAACGCAGTGCCGGTCGTGATGGATCTGAACATCGTCCGCGAAGTCAAAGGATCGATGCCGGACGTCGTCTACCCGCACAAGCAGCACACCGAGTGGCTTGACTGCTCCAACTGCCACCCCGCAATCTTCATCCCGCAAAAGGGCGCCAACCAGATCAGCATGGCGGCCATCCTTCTCGGGCAGAAGTGCGGCGTGTGCCATGGCAAGGTAGCGTTCCCGGTGTCCGAGTGCCGTCTGTGCCACTCGAAGAAGAAGGACGGCCCGGTCGCCCGCACGGGTCAGTAAGTCGTATTTGCAGTCAACAACATGCATGCCCTGGAGTCCGCAATGATGAAACCAAACTTCCGTAATGCGATTCCTGGGCATGCTGCGCTTGCACTGGTACTGACGCTCGCCTCCGGCGGCGCGCCGATGGCGCAGACCGAGCCCGTACCGCCGGGCAGCGCTTCGACCCGACTCCAGGCCAACGAGCCCGACCGAGCCCAACTCGAGCGTCGCTTCGAATCGGTTGGCACGCTGATCGAGAAATCCACTGCTGCGCGCCAGATCGAATCCAGCGGTGAGGCCGCCGCCATCGAGAAGCGCCAAGCGGCGAAGGATCAGTACTCGCAAGCGAAGGGCGCCTTCGACGCGGGCGATCTCACAAAGGCTTCCAGCCTGCTCTCGGCGGCGAGCAAGACGATGTTTGAAGCGGCACGGCTTGCCGCGCCGGAAAGCGTCACCGGAAAGAAAGTCGAAACGGATTACAAGAACAAGCTCGAGAGTGTCCGCGCCCTGCTTTCCGCGCAGCAGCGAATTGCGTCGGAAAAGGGTAACAAGGAATCGCAGGAAAGCAGCCGCCAAGTCGAGGCCCTCATCGCCGACGCGGAGCGCAAGGCCGCAGCCGGCCAATATGCGAGCGGCCGGACGATTCTTGAACAGGCATACCTCCTTGCGAAGGCATCGGTCAGCTCGATGCGATCCGGCGACACACTGGTACGTTCGCTCAACTTCGCATCAAAGGAAGAGGAATACCACTACGAGATCGACCGCAACGAGACGCACAAGATGCTCGTAAAGGTATTGCTCGAGGAAAAGCTGGCCGGAGCCCCGATGAGCCCGCGCGTCACGGAATTCCTCACGAGCGCCGGATCGCTCCGCGGCGAGGCCGAAGCGGCCGCATCGCGCAAGGACTTCGAGGCAGGCATCAAGTTGCTCGAACAATCGACCAGCGAACTCGTCAAAGCGATCCGCAGCGCCGGCATCTATATCCCCGGCTAAGCCTTTCCTTGCCGCGCTCAAGCATGTTTCCGGAGCCGGCACGCCCCTGATGCGGTCCCGAAAGGGCGGAATTCCTGAAATCAGGAACGCCGTCCGCCCACCGCCCTGACTCCGCACCTTGGAACGCAGCAGCTTGCGGGCCTGCACCCGACTTCCCGCGACTGCAGGCCGGCATGCCGATTGCTAGCTCACTAATACAACCCCGCCAGCGACCACGCACGACAAGATGCCCGCACTCAGCAGCACCCTCAACTCGGACGAATCGCCGCCTTTGGCCGCATGGTCGGAAGCGACCCCGCAGCGCGGGTACGTTCATGCGGGACGGCTATTCCCTTGGTTTGCCTGCGCTGCGGCAGTGCTCTGCTCGATTGGCCTGTTCGTCGGTCTGGCCGTCGCCCAGACGGATCCTCATCAGCACGAGCATTACCGCATCGCTTTCATACATACCCCATCACTCTGGCTGTCCGTCGCGATCTACTTCGTTACCGCGGGCACGGCGGGCTATGGTCTCTTTCGCCGCCAGCGCTTCGTCTCGATGATCGCTTCGGCACTCGCTCCGACGGGAGCGCTATTCGCGTTCCTCGCGCTATGGACTGGATCCCTCTGGGGCAAACCGATCTGGGGTGCGTGGTGGGTATGGGAGGCGCGCCTGACTGCGGAACTGCTGGTGCTCTTCCTCTTTCTCGGCTACGTTGCGTTGCAGGAGGGCATCGATGACACACGCCGCGCCGACCGCGCCAGCGGCCTCCTGGCCTTGGTCGGAGCATTCGGAATGCCCCTGCTCTACTTCGCCGTCTTTCGCTGGAGCGCAATGTACGGCAACGCGCCGCAAGGCCTTGCGGCGCCGGATAGTCCGGCCATCGCAGCGGGCATACTCCTGATGACCCTGGGACTGCTCGCGTACGCCGTTGCGGCGACGCTCGCCCGCCTGCGCAATGTGATACTCAAGCGCGAACGCAACAGCGAGTGGGTTGTACAGAACTTCGGGGCGCAACCATGAACTGGGGCAGCTGGAGCGAATTCTGGGCGATGGGCGGCGACGGCCTGTACGTCTGGAGCGCCTATCTTGTCGCGGTCGTTGTCATCTTCACGGAAATTGCAGTCATCGCATTGACGCGTCGTTCCATCCTTGAGCATCTTGGCCGTTATGCCAAAATTGCGAGAAAGGAAAGGAAACCACGCAATGAGGACTCGAGATTCTGATCAAGCATCGCCGCCCGCCAACACCGCTGCGACGGCACGGCAAGCACTCTTTCGCTGCATCTTCGCTGCCCTTGCAGGCATTGCGCTTCTGATTCAGCCTGCGGCACCTGGATGGGCCGGGGAAACGCCGACCTCCATGCCGGCGCTGCAACTCACCGGCCTCGAAGGTGGAACCATTAGCAGTCAGGATTGGCTGAAAGGCCGTCCAGCCGTGGTTAACCTGTGGGCGACCTGGTGCGCGCCCTGCCGCACCGAAATGCCCTCGCTGCAGCGACTCGAAGCCCTTCTCGCCCCCGATGGCATTCGTGTTCTCGCGCTGTCCGTCGATAGCGACCACAACCTCGTGCGCGAGTTTATCCTCAAGTACGGCATCACCCTGCCGGTGAGCATTGCGAATTCACCGAGCCAGGCGATGGCCGCAGTGGGGGCTGTTGCGCTCCCCCAGACCCTGTACGTCGGGGCAGACGGCCGCATCCTGGGTAGTCACCTCGGACAGCGGGACTGGGCCGATCCGATGACTGTGCGCGACGTGCGCAGCCGCTTCGCCGTGAAGACGCCAACCAAACCCTAGCCCGCGCACTCTGCCGACCACCACGCGTGCATTACGCGACCCGGATCGTCCCCATCATGCCGCCTGCGGCATGATCGAGAATGTGGCAGTGGTACATCCAGTCGCCCGGATTGTCAGCGACAAACGCGACGTCGAGCGTCTGGCGCGGCCCCATGATGACCGTATCGCGCCAGACCGGCCGGGCTTCCTTGTGACCGTCGACGGCCACGACGCGGAAAAAATGACCGTGCAGGTGCATGGGGTGAACGAAGTCGGTCTCGTTGATCATGCGCAGAACAACGTGCTCGCCCCGCTGCAGATGCAGAAACGGCTCGTGCATCAGCGCGTGTTCATGCTGGGCCGTGTAATTCATCGTCCACGCCAGTCCATGCCGCTCCATCAGCTCATGGGTGCGGACCGGCTTGCCATCGACGATACCCATCGTCGGGACGCCCCGCATCCCGCCCTGGAACATGATGTAGTGCTCGGTCGCCTTCGCGAGGTCGGGTTCCGGCAAGCGATTGGGCGCCAGCCGCATCGGGGCGCCCAGCGGCTGGCGGCGCAAGGGGCGCGCATCGCCATAGACCAGCGACGCGATCGGCCCCGCGCTGCGGCGGTGGGTATCGTTCATGAGGAAGCGGCTACCGGGGGCCTGCATGCAATCGACCACCAGATCTGCCCGCATTCCCGGTCCGAGGACCAGACGCTCGACCGCATGCGGCTCGACCGCCTGCCCGTCATAGGCGATCACGTTCATTGCGTGACCGTGCAATTCGAGCTGGAAGATCCGGGCCGCTGCCGCATTGATCAGCCGCAGGCGAATGCGCTCGCCGCTTCTGACTTCGAGCACATTTCCAGCTCCGGCCGCCCTGCCATTGAGCAGAACCTCGTTGCCGACCCTCCCATCGTTTGCGATATCCAGGACGCGGCCGAAATCCTCGATCTGCAGACCATCGTCGCCGATCCGCACGTCCGACAGCAGCCAGACGAGTTCGCGATCGACCTCGATCGGCCGCTCCTCCTCGACGATCAACGCGCCGTAGAGTCCGCGCGGCACCTGTTCAAAGCTTGACTGATGCGGGTGGTACCAGAAGGTGCCTGAATCCGGGAGCGCGAACTCGTAGACGAATTCCTCGCCCGGCTTCACCGGATTTTGCGTGACATAGGGAACACCATCCATGGCGTTCGGGACGCGGATTCCATGCCAGTGCACTGCGGATTCGGCCTCCAGCGCGTTCTGGAAGGTCAGGCGCACCGTCTCGCCCTTGCGATACCGCAGCAGTGGCCCGGGCACGCTTCCGTTGAAGCCCCAGAAATTCGTCCGCGGCGCACCCGCGCGGATCGGCTGATCCACCGGCACGGCACGCAACATCGCGGTTCGCTGAGCGGCAGCCATGCCACGCCGTGGCGCAAGTGCGATTACGCCGAGCGACGATGCGGCGGCTTTGATGAATTGGCGGCGCGAAATACCCATCGAGTCCCCCACGGACGAAATTGATCAGGTGCGGGTCAGCGCGATTCCGTGTGCTCGTACAGGCGAACGAGACGATCCGTCGCCGCGAGTATGGAGTCTGCCGCCTCCGCAACAACCAGCCGATAGGAGCCGGCCCCCTCCACCGACAGGGCGGTGCGCAGCCACTCCCATTGCAGGGCGATTTCCGAGAGTTCGGCACGCATGTCCGCGGTATTGTCCGGCAGCGCAGCGAGAGTGGTCAGGCCGCGCGCGAACTCGTCGGCGGCAGAATCCATCTCGCGGCGGCTTGCCGCCGTATCCGCTCCCCACGAGTACAGCATGTAGGCCTTCACGACACGTTGCGAGAGCATGCGCAGGCGTCCCGCCTGATTGACCCTGCGCGCCCCTGCGCTGTCGGACGCCGCTTCCAGGGTACGGACAAGCTGGTCCGCGCTCTCAAGGACATCAAGGCTGCGCCGGGATGCGAGCAGCGCGCGCGTCCTGTCGGCGGGATCGACGACCGCGGCACGCAGCGCCGACCAGTCCCGTCTCACGCGCTCTATCGACGACGCAGTCGGCGGGACGACGGCCGCAAGCGACTGCATGCGCTCCAGATTGCGCTCAAAGCGCGTGATCGAATCCTGCAGCTGCTCCAGCGCAACGGCGGGCACGACTTCGAGGCCCAGCTGCACGTAGGACTTGGCCAGGCGTTGCGACAGCATCCGGAGCTCGCCGGCGGCGTTGATGTCGCCCGAGGATACAACCGACTGCCCAGCGGCGTGCGCGGCCCCAAATGTCATCAACGCCCAGAGGAGAACGAACAGTTTCCGCATCATTCAGCGCTCCTCGCGTCAGAACACCGGTACGCCCATCGATTGCAAGGCTCGAATCAACTGGGCGGAGGCCTGCTCCATGAGCTTGACCGCTTCCGCGTGCTGACCTGCCTTCGCCTGTTCGTCGGCCTGTGCGCCGAGCCTGCGCCCTTCCTCGACAAAGCCATCGACCAGACGCCGCTTGTCGCCGGCGGCCCGCCCCTCGGCAACCATCATGTCGACCATGATCTCGTTGCTTGCGAAGCGCTTTTTCTCGTATGCATACTCATCGGCAGGCGTGTCGAACTTCAGCGACAGCAAGACCTCCTGGCCCGCCCGCAGGCGCGACAACTCCTCGACGGCAAGCTTGTAGGCTTCGGCCATCTTCTTCCCGGCCTCGCCGACGCGCCCCGCTTCGGCGAGTTTCTTCGACTCGGTCGTCAGGCCATCGACGCGCCCGAGCAATGCCTTGGCGGCAGCTCCTTTCTGGGCGTCCTTGGACAGCTCCTCGATCGAGCTACGGTACATCCCGACCTGGTCGCCGAGATCCTGCAGGTTCTTGCGCTGCGCGCTCTCGGGCAAGGCGCCTTCGCCCGGTGACATCCGGCGCGAGGCGCTCGACACGGATCGCAAGGCCTCGTCCGCCAGCTTGGCGGCGTCGTCGAAGCGGGTGTCGGCCAGCGCCTTGCGCGCCTCGTCGATCGCGCGCTTCCCCTGTTCGATGAGCCCCCGGGAGTCCGCTTCGCGCCCTTCCGCCGCGCCTTTCGCCGCCGGAGAGTTGATCAGCGTCTCGACCAGGCGGATCTTCTGCTCGACCAGCCGCCTCTTCTGATCGCTGCCGTCAGCCGGCGCCTGCGCCCCCACCGTCACGGCAAACACTGCGGCAACGACACCCGTCATCCAGCGCAATCTCATCGACCTCTCCGGTTCATGTGCGATGAAATCAATCGAAACCTTGCTCCACCTAGAACCGAAGCCCCCGGGATGTTCGCCGCCTGGAGCACCCAGCTCAGTGCCCCGCCCCCTTTGATCCGCCGAGGAAAGATCGCGCACCGGCGTGACCATGATCGGCTGCCGAGCGGATCCAGCGCATCGCCTCCTCCTGATCCTGAACCACGCCCTTGCCCGCGAGGAACAGCAGCCCCAGACCGTACTCCGCGTCGGCATGCCCCTTGCGTGCAGCTTCGAAGTACCAGCGCGCAGCCTCCTGGTCAGGATCTTGCACGGACTTGGGGAGTCTGTCACCGAACACGTACATGTTGCCGATGAAGTACATTGCATCGAGATTGCCCTGGTCCGCGCTGCGCCGGGCCCACAGCAGCGCCTTGTCCTCGTCCTCCGGCACACCGCGTCCGTAGAAGTACATGACGGCGAGCCTTTCCTGGGCTACGGCATTCCCGCCCTCGGCAAGCGGCGCGAGCTGTCCGGCGGCAACCTCGAACTGGCCGCCATCGTACTGGCGAAGAGCATCGTCGATGGGGGCGGCATGCACGGCTCCGGCCAGCAAAAACATGCAAAAGGAAAGACGACGCAACATGAAAAACCTTCTCCCTATCAAGTCAGTTCTGTTTCCGGGAGCCGCCACGGCATGGTCCCGGCGCATTTGCGAACCCGCACGCAATAACCGTACCGTCCCGGGCCATTGCGAACGTATCATCGATCCTGCGCTCTTATTTTTCGCTTCTCCCGCGTGGCGCGATCGTGCGGGCAATCGCGCCATCTGAGAAAATGCATGAGTGCGCGTCTAGTGTAGCCCGACAGTTCCGACGGAAGCGGTACGCGCCCAGAGAAATGAGATGAACACGACCTTCAGCACGGCCGACGGTCTCTACGAGATGCCCGACGACGAAACACGACCGCAAGATCACCTCGGGCGGCAGCCGCGCTCGCTCTCGCTCCGGGCGAAGGGAATCATCGCCTTCATCCTCATGGTCGCCTACTCGCTGCTGATCGGCGTATCGACCGAAACGCAGCGCCAGGGCCTGCTGCACGTAGTAGACGAACTCGAGATGGCCCACCGCACCGAAGCACAGCTCCTCGAGATCAACACCTCGATGGCGCGTACGCTGTTCTCCGTGAACATGTCCTTCTCGGACGACGACCTGGCATCGTCGGCAATACGCTCGATGATCGAGGTCGAAGCCAGCCTGTCCCTGCTCGAAGCGATACAGGACCGTCACCCGACCGTCCTGATGCTTGCCGGGAAGCTGCACGCTCTGGTGCGCGACCTCGCTCAGTCGCCGACGCTCAGCACCCTGGGTGTCGCACGTGCGACCCTGAACGAATTGATCATCGAACTCGACGGCGTGACGAAGAATGCGCACGCGCACCGGTTGAGGTTACTCGATCAGTACCGGGAAAATTACGATCGCATTACACTGAGCAGTTTGGCCATGCTCGTGATCGGACTGATCCTGCTGGGCGCGGTTACCGCCATATTCTTCAGCCGCCTGACGTGGGATATCCGCAAACTCGAGGCACATGCACACGGAATCGTGAATGGCAATCGCGATGAGCCCCTGCCCGTTACGCGCAATGACGAATTGGGGACGCTGATGCATGCGGTCAACCGCATGCAGCAGGATCTGCGCGAACGCGAACGCCATATTGAACGTGCGCGTCTCGAACAGTTCCATCGAGAGAAGATGGTGGCGGTCGGATCCCTCGCGGCTCAGCTCGCGCATGAGATCAACAATCCCATTGCGGCGATCACGGGCGTTGCAAGCGCCATGAACCAGGTCCAACAGTCACAGCAATGCCCCAATCACGGCGTGTCGTGCCACCCCGGACTGATCCTCGAACAGGCGAAGCGTATTTCGACGATCACGCGGCAGATTGCCGATTTCACGCGCCCACAGCCCAAACGCCCGGAGTTGCTCAACCTGAACGAGATCGTGAGCAATACCTGCGCGTTCGTCAGCTACGACCGGCGCTTCCGGCGCATTGCCATGACGACCGAACTCGACAGCGAAATGCCGGCCATACGGGCAATCGGCGATCACCTGACGCAGGTTCTGATGAACCTCCTGTTCAACGCCGCCGATGCCCTCGAGGAAATGGCTGCGGACCATCCCGCAAAGATTCTCGTGCGCACGCAGGCGCTCGAGCACGAGGCGCTGGTCGAAATTGCGGACAACGGCGCCGGTATCGACGCCGACACGCTCGGGAAGGTCTTCGACGAATACTTCACCACGAAACCGGCCGGCAAGGGAACCGGCCTCGGACTCGCCCTCAGCCGCGAGCTGATCGAGGACGCGGGCGGCACGCTGACGCTCGATTCCGAACCCGGCAAGGGCGCGACGGCGCGCATACGCCTGCCCCTGCGCCCGCACGAACGGGTAGCCTGACAACTGAACTGGGCAGCATCCACATCACAAGGGAATTCGATGCACATACTGGTCATCGACGACGAACGCGCAGTCCGGGAAATTCTCGCGGACGCCTGCCGGCAGGCGGGCTACTCGGTCGACGAAGCGCGCAACTGCACTGAGGCCGCATCCAAACTGGTCCGCGGAGACGTCGACCTGGCGCTTTGCGACATCAAGATGCCGGACGGCAACGGCGTCGATCTCATGCGATCGATCAAGGAGTCCGGCGTCGAAACCAACTTCATCATGGTCACCGCGTTCGCCTCGATGGAGTCCGCCGTCGAGGCCCTGCGCCTGGGCGCCTCGGACTATGTCACCAAGCCGTTCAACGTCGAGGAGATGCTGCACCGGGTGCAGCAGATCGCTGCCCTGCGCGGGCTGCGCGAAGAAAACCGCGTCCTGCGCAAGTTCGCCAAGGCGGACTCCGACAAGTTCCGCTTCACCTCGCCGTCGATGGCCGCGGTGGAGCGCCTCGCGGGCAAGGTGGCCCCCACCGACAGCACCGTGCTGATCACCGGCGAATCCGGCACCGGCAAGGGCGTGCTCGCACGCCTGATCCACGAACAGAGCCGCCGCAGCGAACATCTGTTCCTGCCGGTCAACTGCAGTGCGATTCCCGAAACGCTGATGGAGGCCGAGTTTTTCGGCCACACCAAGGGCGCGTTCACGGGCGCGGACAAGGCCCGCAAGGGCCTGTTCCTGCAGGCGGATCTCGGCACCCTGTTCCTCGACGAAGTCGGCGAACTGCCGATGCTGATGCAGACCAAGCTCCTGCACGCCATCGAGGAAAAGGAAATCCGCGCCGTCGGCAGCGAGCAGTCGCGCCGCGTCGACTGCCGGATCGTTGCCGCAACCAACCGTGACCTCAGCCAGATGGTCAAGGAGGGCACGTTCCGCGAGGATCTGTTCTTCCGGCTCAGCATGTTCCACATCCACATACCCCCGCTGCGCGAGCGCAAGGAAGACATCCGCGACCTGATCCGCTTCATCCTCGACCGCGCACGCGATCAGCGCGATGCGGCCACCTGCCTGACCGTCTCCGACGAGGTCGAGCGACTCCTCATCGGTTATCCATGGCCGGGGAACGTCCGCCAGATGGAGAACGTCATCAATCGCGCTTGCATTCTCGCCGAAGACAATTGCATCACGCTGGACGACCTACCGCCGGAGATCGCCCGCACCGTTCCGCCCGCACCGGCTCATGGCACACCCATTGCTACCCAGCGAAGCTTGCGCGATCAATTACGCGAGTTCGAGGCCAGCGTGATCTACCGGATGCTGGATGAAACCGGTAGCGACCGGCGTGCCGCCGCCCAGAAACTGGGCATCGGTCTGTCGAGTCTTTATCGCAAACTCGAGGAATTCGAGGCATTTGGAATTCACCGGAGTGAAAGCGGCACTTCCCATCCGGCCCGCGCCCAAAACTCCGAACAAGGAACCTAGCATGAAGCTTCCCGGAACCGAGAAAGCAGTTCCCGCTTTCAGCCATGCACTCATTGCATTGGTCTTGCTGGCAAGCAGCGTGGTGGCCCGCGCCGATGCTGAAACCGACTTTAAACGCGGGCGCGATGCGTACCGCTTGAACGACGTCGCGGGCGCAATGGAGCCGCTGAAGAAGGCGGCCGATGCCGGACACGGAGCCGCGCAGGCGCTCTACGGCTCTATCCTCGATAGCGCCGAACTGGACGATGAAGCCCTCCCGTATCTTCGGAAATCTGCCGAGCAGGGCGACGTGGATGGTGAGTACGGGCTCGCAAAGATGTACTTCACGGGCGAGGCTCCCCCTCCCGATCCGGCCGATGCGGGACGGCTCATGCGCTCGGCTGCGAGCAAGGGGCACAGGCTCGCGACGGTGACCTTGGCCCTTGGCTACGTTCGCGGAGACAAGCGCCTCGGCACCGACAATTCCGATTCCCCGGAAGCCCGCGAGGTGCTCCTCCAGGCCGCGGAACTCGGCGAACTCGATGCCATCAAGGCAGTCGCCCAAGGCTATCGCAGCGGCAAGTACGGATTTTCCGTCGATGGCGTAATGGCCGACCAATGGGATGCACGCGTTGCCGCGATTCTTGGAATAGGCAAGAAAGGAGCGCGCAAATGAAGTTCCTTAGCAGGATCGCCTCATCGGTGCTCGCTGCGGCAGTGCTTGTGCCTGGCACGTCGCTCGCCGCCAATGTCATCGCGGGCCAGCGCATTTACAGTCAGCACTGCATCGGGTGCCACGGCCCGGGCGGCCACAGCGCCTTGCCCAACGCCCCCCATTTCTCACGCGGCGAGCGCCTGATGCAGCCAGACATGATGTTGCTCGCAACGATCAAGGCAGGGAAAATGACCATGCCATCATTCAACGGCATTCTGAGGGACCAAGAAATCCTCGACGTAATTGCTTACCTACGGACACTTCAACGATGACCCTGAACCTGCAGCACGCGCGACATTCCCTCGCGGCGGTCGGAATCGCCCTCACCTGCATGACCGGATCCGCCTTCGCCCAGGCACCGGCGCCCGACTACCGGGTCCGCGAAACCTTCAATGTCGGCGACACCGTTTATGTGCGCGCACTGACCATCGAGAAAGGCACCAACACCATCTGGGTGGGCACATCCACCGGGGTGCATGAGATCGACCTCTCCACGCGCAAGCCGCGCAACACCTTCACGCGCGCCGACGGACTCGCAAACGAATACGTGTTTGCCGTGGGTATCGATTCGCAGGGTTACAAATGGTTCGGCACCAACGCCGGTGGAGCCTCGCGCTACAAGGACGGCAAATGGAAGACCTACTTCCCGATGCACGGCCTCGCCGACTACTGGATCTACTCCTATGCCAACGACAAGGATGGCAACCTCTGGATCGGCACCTGGGCGGGAGTGAACCACTACAACGTCAAGACCGGCGAATTCAAGAAATACGTCAAGGAACTCATCAACGAGTGGGTGTATGGCCTTGACGTCGACGCCAAGGGACGCGCGTGGTTCGCGACCGAAGGTGGCGTATCGATGTTCGACGGCAAGACCTGGAAGTCCTGGACGCACAAGGACGGTCTGGGCGCACCGAACGCGGAGCAACTCCCCGCATCGAGCAACACGGGTCTTGGCACGCGGTCGCGCCACGACCTGACGACGATGGAACACGGCCAGCCGACCTACAATCCTAACTACTCGTTTGCGATGCACATCGACCCGCAGGGCGATGCGTGGGTCGGCACGTGGGGTGGCGGGGTCGCGCGCTTCGACGGCAAGACCTGGAAGAACTACAACAGCAAGGACGGGCTGGTCGGCAACATCGTGTATTCGATCGCGCAGGACAAGCAAGGCGTGTTCTGGTTCGGCACCGACAAGGGCGTATCGCGCTTCGACGGCAAGAACTGGCGCTCCTTCACGACCAAGGAAGGTCTGCTCGACACGCACGTGTACACGATTGCGGCAGCCGACAACGGCGACGTCTGGGTCGGAACACGTCGCGGCGTGGCGGTCATCGGCAAGTAATAAACACTCACGGTCGGACGCGCTGGCGGACCGCTCTGCGGCTCCCGCCGGCCGGGCGACTACCGGAACTTATACTGGAGTCTTTCGCATGAGTTACAAAGTTGCAGCCGTCGCCGCCATCGTCGGCGCCGTCGCGATTGCCGGCGCCTATACGCTCGGCCAGCAGCAGGCCAAGGCCCCCGCACCCGTCGCGAGCGCCCCCGCCGGCGCCCAACCGGCCGCCGGTGGACAGGAGGTCCGCGAGGGGAAAGTTGGCGTCGACCCGAACGAGAAATTCACCCACTTCCGCGTCGGCAACAAGAACGTGAAGAAGATCTTTGCCGACAATGGCGTGATCTGGGTCGCGACTTCGGGCGGCGTCATCCGCTACGACACGCGCAGCGACGAGTACAAGATGTTCGACAACCAGAGCGGTCTGCTGTCGAACGGCATGTTCTATGTCGGTCGGGTACAGGGCAAGATCACCGTCGGCACCTACGGTGGCGGCATGTCGATGCTGGACGAAAAGACCGGCACGTGGGACACCTACAACATTCCCGAAGGATTGGGCGACGCCTTCGTGTATGACGTGGTCGAAACCCGTACGGGCGACATCTGGATCGCAACCTGGTCGGGCGTAAACCGCGTCCGCGGCGGCAAGCTCAAGGATCCGGCGGCATGGGAGCTCCACACCGTTGAAAGCACCAGCGGCGGCCTCCCGAACGACTGGGTGTACGGCCTCGCCGAAGGCAAGAACGGTGAAATGTGGCTCGCGACCGAAGGCGGCATGGCCCGCTTCATGGATGGCAAGTGGGAGAACTGGAACCACTCCCGGGGCGTCGGCGCGGACTACGACAAGGTCAAGCAGGACATCGCTTACAAGAGCGATCCCGCCAAGGAATCGCTGCACCACGCCCAACAGAAGCGCGAGATGGGTCTCGAGGGGATCGACCAGGCTTACAACCCGAACTACATCATTGCACTCGTCGTCGACGAGGACGGCACGGTGTGGTCCGGCACCTGGGGTGGCGGCCTGGCGCACTACGACGGTCAGAAATGGACGAACTACACCACTGTTGAAGGCTTGCCCGGCAATCACGTCTTCATGCTGCACCGCGACCAGCAGAATCGTCTGTGGATTGGCACGAACAACGGCCTGGCAGTCAAGGAAGGCGATCAGTTCCGCATCATGAAGTCGGCCGATGGCCTGTTCAACGACACGGTGTTCTCGATGACGACGACGAAGGAAGGCGACCTCTGGATCGGCAGCTACGGCGGTGTTGCCCATATCCGTCCGGCCATTTGAGCGCAGCGGCAGGATAGTTTCACAGCAGCACCCGGGCCGCCCCACTCAGTGGGGCGGCTTTTTTGCGCCCGGAGAATCAACACATCACCGCCGACGCCCGGCATGCGGTTCCTCTGTGCGGGTTCAGGCAGGTCTTCGACGCCCTCGCCGATCCATTCGATAAGCTTGAACCCGTCAGGCTGATCGCTACGGGCACGGCGGCTGGCGGGCGAAACGCACTATCCGCTGTGATCGCGGTTACTCACCCAGCCGTGACCGATCGGTGCCAATGAACGGCGCTGGGCGTGCGCAAGCGATACGCCTGTGCCTCGCACCAAACCAGGAACAAGAGAAAGGGGCGTGATGCCAGCGGCACCACGCCCCTCGATTGATGCAGGAGCGGCGCTTACTTGCGCACGCGGTCGATCACGACACTGACGCCCTGGGCGTCAGGCGAGGTCAGCACCGTCTGGCTTTCGAGGTCGCCGGCGGCAGCTGTCGCGCTACCGCCCTTCGACAGACGCGCACCGACGGCGATCTGCTCCGGAAGCGGACCCTGCGACATACGCTGTGCGTTGCTGAAATCGAAATCGACGGGCAGATCGCCGGCGCGCATGCGCAAGGCGGCAATCGGCATGCCGCCCTGCGGCGGACGCGCAAAGACGAACACGGTCGCATCGCTGCCGGCTTGTTGTGCGAGCTCGGGCGACAGGCTCAGTCGGCCGCGCAACGTGAGGGGGGCAGACGAGGCCTGAGCGCCCTCTTCCCGTGCCGCACCACCAATCCCCGCCACCTGAGCACCGGCGGGAGGATTCAGCTGGGCCATCCCTCCCTTGGTACGGGCCTCGTTGATGCTCGCGAGAATCGAGCTGTACGCACCGTCACCGGGCTGCATGGTGGCGAGGATCTTCTCCCATTGGGCGGACGCGGTCGCGTAGTCGTGACGGACGAAGGCGGACGTGCCGGACAGCGCCAGCGCCTTGACGTGATTCGGCGCCAGCTCGAGCGCGCGGGCGATGAGGCGGTCGGGATCGCCCTCGAACTTGCGACCGCCTGCGCCGGCCAGCAGGTCAGCCCAGTCGGCGAGGATGTCGGGATGATCCGGGATATTCCTGCCGATTCGGTTCCACGTCGCGACGGCACCCTGGAAGTTCTGCATCACGGCGAACGACCGGCCCAGCATCATCCAGCCCTGCACATCACCCGGCTCGCGTTCGAGCCGCTCGGCGAGCTGGGAGACCATCGCCTGCATCTGCTCGGGCGTGATCTGGTGGCCCGCTTCGGGCGCGGGTTTGGCGCTGGCAGGATCGAGTCCCTCGGGGGTGCCAAGGACGAGGTACACCGCCACCGCGAGAACCGGCACGGCGAAGACCACGCCGAGCGCCCAGCCACGGGCGGGGGCGGCATCGACGCCGGCCTCGGCTGTGCCGGCTTCGGTTAGCGCGCGCTGCTCGAGTTCTTCACGGGAACGCTTGTAGTCGGCCTCCGCGATGCGCCCCGCGGCGTGGTCGGCTTCGAGCTCGGCGAGCTGCTCGCGCAGCACGATCAGTACGGTACGCGCCTGTTCCTGACGTGCGGCATGTTCGCGCGCCTTCGCTCCCGTCCCCAGCATGGGCGGAATCACGAGCAGCAGGGCGCCGGCCACCAGCATGGTGGCCAGGATCAGGAAAACAGTCACGAGCGGGACTCCTGGGAAGGTTTGGCAGAGCCGTCAAGCAGGGCTGAGGCGCGGGCATGCTCTTCCGCGCTCAGCGGCGGCGGAACTTCGCGAACGCGCCTGCGCAGGCGCCAGGCGAGCCATCCGGCGCCGGCGACAAGCAGCAGCCCTGGTCCGAGCCAGAGCAGCAGGGTCGCGCCCTTGAACGGCGGCAGATAGAGGACGAAATCGCCATAGCGGGCTACGAGGTACTCGACGACGGCAGCTTCGTCCTTGCCCGCGAGGAACTGCTCGCGCACCTGGTTGCGCAGATCCACCGCCAGCGGGGCGTTGGATTCCGCGATCGACTGGTTCTGGCAGACGAGGCAACGCAGGTCGTGCGACAAGCGCATGACGCGTTCCTCGAGGACGGGGTCGTCGGAGACCGGAACGGCTTCGCCGGCCTGGCCGGCGACCGGAAGCAGAAGGGCCGCAACAAGCGCCAGGCGGCGCATCAGGTCAGCTCGCACGTTGCAACTCCGCGATCTTGGGAATCAGCACGTCGCGCAGCGATTCCGGGGTGATCGGGCCGATGTGCTTGTAGCGGATCACGCCCTGCTGGTCGATCAGGAAGGTTTCCGGAACGCCATAAACACCGTAGTCGATGCCGATGCGCCCGTCCAGATCCACTGCCGACACCATGTACGGATCGCCCCCGTGCTCGACGAGCCACTGGCGCGCGCGCTGACGCGCGGTGGCGAGTTCGGTCGCGGGATCGATGCCCTTCACGTCGAGCGCGCCGTCGCCGCGCACTTCCTTGTAGTTGAGACCGATGATGGGCACCGGACTGTTGCGGGCGAAATCGACCAGCACCGGATGCTCGTAGCGACACGAGATGCACCAGGACGCCCAGACGTTGAGGAGCCACACGCGCCCCTTGAGGTCTTCGGGCGAAATGGACTTGTCTTCGGCCTGCAGCTGCGGTACGCGGAACGCTGGCGCGGGTTTGCCGATCAGCGGCGACGGAACCTCGCGCGGGTTGAGCTTCAATCCATAACCGAGAAATCCCGCCAGCAGCAGGAAGATGAACAGGGGAACTAGGAACTTCGCTTTCATGGAACCTCTCAGGCAGCCTGGCGCGCCGCCCCCGCAGGGGCTTCGCGCTCGGCAAGACGGCGGTAGCGACGGTCTGCGGCGGCGAAGATGCCACCCAGCGCCATCAAGGTGCAACCGACCCAGATCCAGCTGATGAACGGACGGTAGAACAGGCCCACGACCCAGGCGCCGTCCTCGAGCTGGTCGCCGAGGTTCACGTACACGTCGCGGAGCGGGCCGATGTCGATCGACGCCTCGGTCATCGGCATGCCCTGCGCTTCATAGAAGCGCTTCTCCGGCGTCAGCGTCGCAAACTTGACGCCCCCGCGGCTGACGTCGATCGTCGCGCGCGCGGCAGCGTAGTTCGGTCCGGGAGCGTCCGCGACGCCGCGGAAGGTGAAGGTGTAGCCGGCCAGCTGTGCGGTGTCGCCGGACAGCATCTTCACCTGGATCTGGCTGTTGAGACTGCCAACCAGGGCGACGCCGATGATGAACACGCCGATCCCCAGGTGGGCGAACCACATGCCCCACCACGCTGCGGGAATGCCGCGCAGACGCGAACCCGTTCCCGCACCCTGACGGTCGGCGAGGCGCTGCCACAGGATCTGGACGCTGCCGATCAGCACCCACGCCGCAAGGGACAGCCCCAGGGCGGTGCGCCACGTGACGTGACCGATCGCGAAAGCGCCACCGATGCCGAGGACGACGCTCGCAACCAGGCCCGGGACGACCTTGCGCAGGACGCGGTTGCCGTCATCGCCTTTCCAGCGGACGAAGGGGCCGATCATCATCAGCACGATCACCGGGGTCATGAGCGGCACGAACACGGTTTCGAAGTACGGCGGCCCGACCGAGATCTTGCCGAGGTTCAGCGCGTCGATGAACAGCGGATACAGCGTGCCGAGCAGCACGGAGCCACAGGCGACGGACAGCAGGACGTTGTTGCCGAGCAGCGAGGCCTCGCGCGACACGAGGCCGAAGCTGCCGCCCCCGGCCAGGGTGGGCGCGCGCCACGCGAACAGCGTCAGCGAGACGCCGATCACGACGACCAGCAGCGCCAGCACGAAGAGGCCACGTGCGGGATCGGTGGCGAACGCGTGCACCGAGGTCAGCACGCCCGAGCGAACGAGGAAGGTGCCCATCAGCGACAGCGAGAACGCGCCGATGGCGAGGAGGACGGTCCAGCTGCGGAAGGCGCCGCGCTTTTCGGTGACGGCAAGCGAGTGCATCAGCGCCGTGCCCAGCAGCCACGGCATGAAGGATGCGTTCTCGACCGGATCCCAGAACCACCAGCCGCCCCAGCCGAGTTCGTAGTAGGCCCAGCCCGAGCCGATGGCGATGCCGGCGGTGAGGAACACCCACGCGACGGTCGTCCACGGGCGCGACCAGCGCGCCCAGGCGGCATCCATGCGGCCGGACAGCAGCGCGGCGATCGCGAAGGCGAAGGCGACCGAGAAGCCGACGTAGCCCATGTAGAGCAGCGGCGGATGGATGATCATGCCCGGATCCTGCAGCAGCGGATTGAGGTCGCGGCCTTCGGGTGCGCCGGGCAGGATGCGGTCGAACGGGTTGGACGTGACCAGCAGGAACAGCAGGAAGCCGCTGCTCACCAGACCGAGCACGCCGAGCACGCGCGCCATGAAGATCTCGGGCAGGTTGCGGCTGAACACCGTCACGGCGACGGTCCACAGCGCGAGCGACATCGACCACAGCAGCAGCGAGCCCTCGTGGTTGCCCCACACGCCGGTGATCCTGTAGATCAGCGGGGTTGCCGAGTGCGAATTGCTGGCGGCCAGTTGCAGGGAGAAATCGCTGTTGATGAAGGACCAGGTGAGACAGCCGAACGAAAACGCGATGAACAGGAACTGACCCTGCGCGGCGGTGCGACCGACGGACATCAGCGCGAGGCGGTTGCGGCTGGCGCCGACTAGCGGCACCACGCCCTGCACGAAGGCGAGGATCAGCGCGAGGATCAGGGAGAAATGGCCGAGTTCGGGAATCATTGCTTCACCGTCTTGGCGGTCTTCTGCGCTTGGTCAACCGCATGCTGCGCTTCGGGCGGCATGTAGTTCTCGTCGTGCTTCGCGAGCACTTCGGAGGCGGTGAACTGGCCGTCCGGTCCCATCTTGCCCTGTACGACCGCACCCTTGCCCTCGCTGAAGAGATCGGGCAGCGAGCCCTTGTAGGTCACGGGAATGACCTTCGCGGTGTCGGTAATCGCGAACTGCACGGTCAGGCCGTCGGCCGCGCGCTTGATCGAGCCGGGCTCGACCAGACCGCCGATGCGGAAGGTGCGCCCGCTCGGCGCCTTGCCTTCGGCGACTTCGGTGGGGGTATGGAAGAACACGAGGTTCTCCTGGAAGGCGGTGAGCACGAGCGCCACCGCCCCGATCAGCAGTGCGACGGCGCCGCCGAGCAGCATCAGCCGTTTGCTACGGGGTTTCATTCAACGATCTCCTCAAAAGCACGGCGCCCGCCCGCGCCGGCCACATTGGCCCGACGCAGGCGCAACAGGCGCCGTACGGTATCCCTACGACGACGCCCGACGAGGATCAGTTCCCCGATCACGAGCAGCAACATCACGCCGTAACTGCCCCACACGAAGGGGGCGAATCCACCCATGTCCCAGAAGGCGCTCCAGGATTCCCACTGCATCAGATCTTGCCCTCCAGCGCGTTCAGTTCGGCCGCGACCCACTCGGTATGACGCTCGCGCTCGAGGATCAGCGAACGCACGCGCCACAGCGTGACGGCGATGGTGTAGGCCCATGCGGCAAACGCCATCACCAGCATCCCGGTCAGCATGGTCGTGGCCATCGAAGGCGCCTTGTTGAGACTGACGGAAGCCCCCTGGTGCAGGGTGTTCCACCACTTCACCGAGAAATAGATGATCGGGACGTTGACCGCGCCGACGAGCGCGATGATCGCCCCTGCCTTGTCTGCGCGGCGCGGGTCTTCGATCGCCCGCGTCAGCGCCATGAATCCCAGATACAGGAAAAGGAGCAGCAATTGGGAAGTCAGGCGCGCGTCCCACACCCAGTAGGCGCCCCAGGTCGGCTTGCCCCACAGCGCGCCGGTCCACAGCGCGACGAAGCAGAACATGGCGCCGGTAGGCGCGAGCGCCTGCGACATGATGAAGGACAGGCGGGTGTTCATGACCAACCCGACGAAGGACCAGAAGGCCATGACCATGTAGATGAACATCGACATCCAGGCCGCCGCGACGTGGATGTAGATGACGCGATAGACCTCGCCCTGGACGGCATCGGTCGGCGCGACGAAGAACCCCAGCCACAGGCCGACCGCCGTGAGGATCGCGGCGACGCCTGCGAACCATGGGGCAAGCCGGCCAGCCAGAGGGTAGAACATCTGGGGAGCAGCGAACCGGAAAATGCTCTTGCTGCGTTCGGGTTTTTGCATGTCTTTCATCATTCAACCGCAATTCGGAGGGCCGCGGCACAGGCCAGCGGCGCCAGAGCCAGGGAACCCAACAGGCCGCCACCTAAAAGCAAAAGATGTGCCTGAGCGCCGGAACCGGACAGGTAAGCGTCGACCGCACCGGCGCCGAAGATCAGCACCGGCACGAACAAGGGCAGCACCAGGAGCGCGAGCAACATGCCGCCGCCGCGCAGGCCCAGCGTCAGCGCGGCGCCGACCGCACCCAGCAGCGCGAGGATCGGGGTTCCGAGCGCCAACGATAGGACCAGCACCCCCAACGCACCTTGCTCCACGTCAAACAGCAGGGCCAGCCCCGGCGCGACGATCACGAGCGGCAGGCCGGTGGCGATCCAGTGCGCGCAGATCTTGGCGACGACCCACAGGACGGTCGGCTCGGGCGTGAGCAGGAGTTGTTCGAGCGTGCCGTCGGCGTGATCCTGCGCGAACAGGCGATGCAGGGACAGCAGGGTGGACAGCAGCGCCGCCACCCACAGCACGCCCGGCGCGATGGCGCGCAACTGGTTGGGCTCGGCACCGACCCCGAAGGGGAAGAGGCACACGACGACGACGAAGAATGCGAGCGTGACGAGGACGTCGGCGCGACCGCGCCATGCAAGCAGAAGATCGCGGCCCAGGACCGCGGCGAAGGGACCCAGGGCGCGACTCAACAGGCTACCTCGGCAAGATCGAGCACCGTCGGGGCCTTGGCAAAGGGTGCATCCTGGTGTGTGGTGAGCACCACCATGCCGCCGGCGGCGCAATGTTCGGAAAGGGTGGCGGTCAGGTCGGCCACCGCAGCGACGTCGAGCGCCGTGAAAGGCTCATCCAGGATCCACAGCTTGCGGTCGGCCTCGAGGAACAGGCGGGCCAGCCCGACGCGCCGGCGCTGCCCCTGCGACAGGACGCGGGCGGGCAGGTCGAGCTGCTGGGCGAGACCGATGCGCACGAGGGCATCGATGCAGGCGTCCTCGTCGACCTTGTCGCCCCCCGAGGAGCACGCGAAACGCAGGTTTTCGAGCGGCGAGAGGAGATCGTTGAGCGCCGGCGCATGTCCGAGGTACAGCAGGGACCGATGGTAGCTTTCGCGGTCGCGATTGACGGGAACATCGTTCCAGCGGATTTCGCCGCTCTCGGGCATCGCGAGGCCACACAGGATGCGCAGCAGACTGGTCTTGCCGTATCCGTTCGGACCGGCAACGCGCAGCAGGTCCCCCGGAGCGACCCGCAGGGAAAGGCCACGGAACAGCGGGCGGTCACCCTTCACGCAGGCGAGATCATTAGCATAAAGCATGGGCGTGGATTTAACCACAGACGCGACCGATTCGGGAGATCCAGAAACGGGAAAACCGCGATTTCACCAGTGGATAGGTGAAATCGCGGCGGGACCGGCGAGGAGCGGGAACTTCAGTCCTGCTTGGGCGGAACCGGCGGGTGGAACACCTCGGGCGCGACGCTTTCGCGCGTGGCGCCGATGTCCTGCGCGATCGGCGGCAGGGAGTGCGCGATGCCCTTGTGGCAGTCGATGCAGGTCTTGCCCTCCGCGAGCCCGGCCTGGTGCGCCTTGTTGGAGCGGCGGCCCTGCACGGAGTAGTCAAAATACTCGTAGTTGTGGCAGTTGCGGCACTCCTGCGAGTTGTTCTTCTTCATGCGGCGCCATTCGTTCTGGGCAAGCTGGACGCGCTTGGCGTTGAACTTCTCGGGCGTATCGATCGAGCCGAGCAGGTGGTGGAAGACTTCGTTGGATGCCTGGATCTTGCGGATGATCTTGGGAATCCACTCCTTGGGCACATGGCAGTCCGGGCAGGTGGCGCGCACGCCGGTGCGGTTCTGGTAGTGGATGGTGTTGCGATACTCCTTGAAGACGTTTTCCTTCATCTCGTGACAGCCGATGCAGAAGGCTTCGCGGTTGGTGATTTCCAGCACCGTGTTGAAGCCGCCCCAGAAGATGATGCCGGCGACGAAGGCAATGCCGACGACGCCGAAGGCGAGGCGACGCACGCGCTGCCACAGGCTGCCCTTTGCGTTGTTGTTGTCCTGGGTCATGTTGGTTCCCTGTCCGTTAGGCGTCGAGGATCAGCGCAGGCCCTCGGCGCGTTTGAAGTTGTTGTCGACCAGCGGCTTGGCGTCGGTCTGGGGAATGTGACACTGCAGGCAGAAGTAGCGGCGCGGGGAGATGTTCGACAGTTCGCCGCCGTCGCGGTCCTTGAAGTGGGTGAGGCTGACCTTGGTCGCGTTGAACTCCTGGTAGCGGCTCCACGCGTGGCAGTCCATGCACTTGTTGAAATTCTTCGTGACTTCGTAGCCCTCGACCTTGTGCGGAATCAAGGGCGGCTGCTGCACGTAATCGCGCGATATGGCCGGCCCGTCGGGCCGGATGTGCGCCGCCGGCGTGACCGGCTCGGCCGCGTCGACCGGTGCGCCGCGCAGACTCTGCACCTGCTGGGCGAAGGCGGCCTGTCCGCCGAAGGTACCGAAACTCACGGCGGCAATGAGCGCCAGCGTCAGGTTACGGGTCTGTTTGTTCATGACTCGCTCCTATCAAATCGGGTCGTGATTCGAAAAACGTTCTTGCCGCATACATCGACGCAGCGGCCACAGTTGGTGCAGTTGCGGTCGAGGATGACGGGATGGTCCTGGCCGGCCGCCTTGAGGGCGGGACGGATGACCTGGGGTTCGGGGCAGACGGCGAAGCAGTCCATGCAGTCGTCGCAGGCGCTGCGGTGTGCGGCGCTGACACGGACCAGCGCGGCGCTGCCGAGCAGGCTGTAGCAGGCGCCCATCGGGCAGATGTGGCCGCACCAGCCGCGCGTGGCGATCAACACGTCGTAGAGGAAGACGCCGCCGACGATGCCCCATGCGAGGCCGAAGCCGAAGATGAGGCCGCGGTGCAGCATCGACACCGGATTGACCCATTCCCACGCGAGGCTCCCGGTCGCGAAGGCGGCGAGCAGCATGAAGCCGAGCAGCCAGTAGCGCGTGTCGCCCGAGGGGATCTTGCCACCCTTGAGACCGAGGCGCCGGCGCAGCCATGCGGCGGCGTCGGTGACGAGGTTCATCGGGCACACCCACGAGCAGAACACGCGCCCGCCGACGATGAGGTAGAAGGCGACGACAATGGCGGCGCCGATCAGGGCCTCCTTGTACGGGAGCGTTCCGGCCACGAGTGACTGCGCGAGCAGGAAGGGATCGGTGAGCGGCAGCACGTCGAGCGTGAGGCTGGACGAGAGGTTGCCCTTGACGACCCACAGCCCGAACCACGGGCCGGCGAGGAACAGCGCTAGGATGCCGAGCTGTGACACGCGGCGCAGGACGAGCCACTTGTGCGCACCCAGCCAGCCCTTGCTGGCGATCGCGTCGGCGCCGACGCGCGGGCGCACGGCTTTCGGCGTGGCGGCGACGGCGCTCATGGCTTCCACCCGGAGTCGAGGCCGCTGCCGGGCCGGGCCGGCGTGGCGGGCGCGGGTGCCGGGCCCTGCCCGGGCAATACGCGCGTGTCGCCGTAGGCCTTGCCTTCGAGGCCGCGCACCGGCAGTTCGATCTGCTCGCCGATCAGCGACTGGCCGGCGGCTTCCTTCTCTTCCCAGCCCTTGCGGTAGTGCTCGGCCTTCGAGCCCTGCGCGAGCTTGACCGGCAACACCTTGATCGCGGCTTCGCCCGGCAGCACGCAGGATTTCTCGCACTTGCCGCAGCCGGTGCAGTAGTCCGAATGCACGGTGGGCAGCAGCATCGCGTGGCGGTCGGAGCGGGGATTGTGCTGACGCTCGAGCGTGATCGCCTTGTCGATGACCGGACACACGCGGTAGCAGACGTCGCAGCGCAGGCCGAGGAAGTTGAGACAGGTCTCGTGGTCGATCAGCACCGCGAGGCCCATGCGTGCCTTGCCGATGTCGGTGAGGCTATGGTCGAGCGCACCGGTCGGGCACGCCGCGACGCACGGAATGTCCTCACACATCTCGCACGGGATCTGGCGTGCGGTGAAGTACGGGGTGCCGGTTGCGACGCCGTCGCCAAGCTCGGCGAGCTTCAGCGTGTCATAGGGGCAGTCGCGCACGCACAGGCCGCAACGCACGCAGGCGGCGAGGAAATCCGCCTCTGCGAGTGCGCCGGGCGGGCGCAGGGCGACCGCGGGCAGGGCGCTTGCCTGCTTCGCGTACAGGCCGACGCCGAGCGACAGCAGACAGGCGCCGCCCGCGACCCCCGCCGCTTCCCGGAGGAAGCGACGGCGGGGCGAGGGGCCTCCCTGGCCGACCGGCTTGTCCTGCATGTCACCCATGATCGCTGCTCCGAGCCCTGGTCCGCGGTCAGACCTTGAGCACCTTGACGGCGCACTTCTTGAAGTCCGTTTCCTTCGAGATCGGGCAGGTGGCGTCGAGCGTGAGCTTGTTCACCAGGCGCCCTTCGTCGAAGAACGGGATAAAGATGAGGCCGACGGGCGGCTTGTTGCGGCCGCGGGTTTCCAGGCGTGCAGTGATCTCGCCGCGACGCGAAACGACCTTGACCATCATGCCGCGCTGCAGGCCGCGCTTGGTGGCATCGTCCGGGTGCATGAAGATCTGGGCTTCGGGCACGGAGCGGTGCAGCTCGGGGACGCGGCGCGTCATCGTGCCGGTGTGCCAGTGCTCGAGCACGCGGCCCGTGCACAGCCACATGTCGTAATCCTTGTCCGGCATTTCCGGTGGATCCTGGTAGGGCAACGCGAAGATCACCGCCTTGCCGTCCTTGTGGCCGTAGAACCTCACGCCCTCGCCGGTCTTGACGTAGGGGTCGTAGCCTTCGCGGAAGCGCCACAGGGTTTCCTTGCCCTCGACGACCGGCCAGCGCAGGCCGCGCGCCTTGTGGTATACGGCGAAGTCGGCAAGGTCGTGGCCATGGCCGCGGCCGAACTGCGCGTATTCCTCGAACAGGCCCTTCTGCAGGTAGAAGCCGAGCTCCTTCGACTCGTCGTTCATGTAGCCGGGGATCGCGTGCGCGTTCGCCTTGTCGACGTCGGCGAGCGGGAACTTGTTGACGGTGCCGTTCTTGTAGAGGATGTCGAACAGGGTCTTGCCCTTGTACTCGGGCTTCTTGGCGATGAGCTCGGCGGGCCACACGTCCTCGACCTTGAAGCGCTTCGAGAATTCGAGGAGCTGCCACAGGTCGGACTTGGCCTGGCCCGGGGGCGCCACCTGCTGGCGCCAGAACTGGGTGCGGCGCTCGGCGTTGCCGAAGGCGCCTTCCTTCTCCGTCCACATCGCGGCGGGCAGGATCAGGTCGGCCGACAGCGCGGACACGGTCGGATAGCAGTCCGACACGACGATGAAGGCCTCGGGGTTGCGCCATCCGGGGTAGATCTCGCCGTTGATATTCGGGCCGGCCTGCATGTTGTTGGTCGTGCTGGTCCAGTAGCACTTGAGCTTGCCGTCCTTGAGCGCGCGGCTCTGGGCGACGGCGTGGTAGCCGATCTTTTCGGGGATGGTGCCGTCGGGCAGCTGCCAGATCTTCTCGGTGATCGCACGGTGCATCGGGTTGGTGACGACCATGTCGGCTGGCAGGCGGTGCGAGAAGGTGCCGACCTCGCGCGCGGTGCCGCAGGCGGAGGGCTGGCCGGTGAGCGAGAACGGGCTGTTGCCGGGCTCGGAGATCTTGCCCGTCAGCAGGTGCACGTTGTAGATCATGTTGTTCACCCACGTGCCGCGGGTGTGCTGATTGAAGCCCATGGTCCAGAACGACACGACCTTCTTGTTAGGGTCGGCGTAGAGCTTGGCCATGCGCTCGAGGCGGTCGACAGGGACGCCGGAGAGCTTCGACACTTTCTCGGCGGTGTACTCGGACACGAACTTGGCGAATTCCTCGAAGCTGATGTCGGTCGCCGCACCGGTGTTGCCCTTGGGCTTGCCGTCCGCGCCGGGATAGCCGTTGTTGGTGGCGTTGGCTTCGAGGGCATGGTTCGGGCGCAGGCCGAAACCGATGTCGGTCTCGCCTTTCTTGAAGTTGACCCGCGTCTTGACGAACTCGGTGTTAACTTTCTTGTTCTGGATGATGTAGTTGCAGATGTAGTTCAGGATCGCGAGATCGGTGTTCGGCACGAAGATCATGCCGTTGTCGGCGAGCTCGAAGGAGCGGTGCTCGAAGGTCGACAGCACATGCACCTCGCTGCCTTCCTTGGACAGGCGGCGGTCGGTGATGCGCGACCACAGGATGGGGTGCATTTCCGCCATGTTCGAGCCCCACAGCACGAAGCCGTCGGCGTTCTCGATGTCGTCGTAGCAGCCCATCGGCTCGTCGATGCCGAAGGTGCGCATGAAGCCCGCGACCGCGGAGGCCATGCAGTGGCGCGCATTGGGGTCGAGGTTGTTACTGCGCAGGCCGGCCTTGTGCAGTTTGGCGGCGGCGTAGCCTTCCCAGATTGTCCACTGGCCCGAGCCGAACATGCCGACGGAATCGTTGCCGTGCTGCTTGATCGCAGCTTTCCACTTCTCGGCCATGATGTCGAAGGCCTGATCCCACGAGACCGGGGCGAACTCGCCGTTCTTGTCGTACTTGCCGTTCTTCATGCGCAGCAGCGGCTTCGTGAGCCGGTCGTTGCCGTACATGATCTTCGACAGGAAGTAGCCCTTGATGCAGTTGATACCACGGTTCACGGGCGAATCAGGGTCGCCCTGGGTGGCGACGACGCGGCCGTTCTGCACGCCGACGAGCACCGAGCAGCCGACGCCGCAGAAGCGGCAGGCGGCCTTGTCCCAGCGCACCTTTGTGGAGGCGGCGCCGGCGGGCTGGGCCTGCGCCTCGGCCACTACCGGGATGCCGATGCCGGCGGTCGCCGCGGCGGCCGCGATGGCATTGGTCTTGATGAATTCGCGTCTATCCATGGTCATTTCAAGCCTCCTTGTCCTGAGCGCTGCCGATTCGGTCCACCGCGAGCGGCAGGCCCGGGATCGGTTCCGGGTGTTCCAATTCGTGTTCCAATCCTTCATCCGTGTATTCGTAGGCCAGCGTCACGCCGAGCACGTGCTGGGCCAGGTTGACGGCCAGCAGCGAGTCGGTCATTGCGTAGCCCTCGCCGTCCTCGACGGTGACGATGACGCGCCCGAGTTCGGCACTGGCGCCGTGCAGCTCGACGCCCGGAATCTTCAGCAGCGCGTCCTTCAGGGCGTCGATGTGCTCCGGGCTGACCCGCACGACGAGACTTGCGATCTTCATACAGACATCTCCACTTCATTCTTCATTGCGATGGCGCCGGTCGGACAGGGGGCCAGGCAGCCGCCGCAGCCGGTGCAGCGTGCGTCATCGAACAGGGGCTGCGCCACACCGCCGCGGCTGGGCCGGAAGCGGATCGCGGCTTCGCCGCACGCCTCGCCGCACACCCGGCACTCGACGCCGCGACGCGCGAGACAGGCGTCGTCGATCACCGCCTTGAGCTGCCACGGCGCTGCCGCGGCATCGGCCCGCCGCAGCGCCTCCGGCTTGCAGACGGCGACACAGTCACCGCAGAAGCTGCATTCGCCGCGGCTGAAGTCGACAACCGGATAGCCGCCGGGGGCAGCGACCAGGATCGCGGGCGGACATGCCTTCAGACAGTCGCCGCAGCGCGTGCATTGATCCTCGAACGCGCCATCGGCGATCGCCCAGGGCGGGCGCTGCATGTCGGGATCGGAACGGAAGCGGCCTCTGAGAAAACCGCGGCGTGAAGTCGACATGAGGCGAGCGCAATACCCTGAAACATCCATGGTTTTCATTGGACACGCGCCCGGATGGCCGAACCTTGATTGCCATCAAGATGAGAATGCATCTCATCTTTAGTCGATCGGGCAGCCCGATCAGCGTTCGCTGCGCATGTGTTCGACGGCCCAGACGGCCGCCTCGACACGCGATCGGAAATTGAGTTTGCGCAGCAGGTGCTTGACGTGCACCTTCACGGTGCCTTCGGCGATGTTGAGTTCGCGCGCGATCTGCTTGTTCGACAGACCGCCCGCGATGCACCCGAGGATGCCCTGCTCGCGCTCGGTGAGTCCGGCCGCCGACGCGCTCTCGGGGCGTTTTTCGTCGCGCAGGGCGGCGGCCAGCAGGTGCGTGAGCGCGTCGGAGACGACGATGCGCCCGGCCGCGGCGGCGCGCAGCGCCTCGACCATCTCCTCGGGTTCCATGTCCTTGAGCAGGTAACCGTCCGCGCCGGCGCGCAGCGCGGCGACCAGGTCGTCGGCAGCGTCGGAGACAGTGACCATCACGACGCGGGTGTCGAGATCGGCCTGTTTCACGAAGCGCAGCACTTCGAGTCCGGACATCTCCTTCATGTTGAGATCGAGCAGCAGCAGGTCGGGGCGCAGGTGCAGGATCTGGCGGATGCCTTCCTTGCCGTCCGCGGCTTCGGCCACGAGGTCGAAGCCGGGGACCGTGCGCAGCAGCTGGATCAGCCCCTTGCGGAACAGCGGGTGGTCGTCGACGATGATGATGCGTTGCGGAATTTCGCTCATTGGCCTTCCACTGCGGTGGGTATCCGGGTGCGAATCTGGGCTGGGTCCGGCGTGAAGCGGACGACGATGCGCGTGCCGCCGCCGGGGCGGACCTGCACTTCGAGCGAGCCGCCAAGACCGCGCGCCCGCTCGGCCATGATCGTAAGGCCGAAATGCTGCGCCGCGACCCGCGAGTCGGCGTCCACGCCGCAACCGTCGTCCTCGACGACGACGATGATCTCGTCGTCGGGCGCGGACGTGAGCGCGACGCGGATGCTGGTCGCCTGCGCATGGCGCACGGCATTCGACAAGGCCTCGCGGACGATGTGCAGGACGTGGATTTCCTGGTTCGGGTTGAGGTGCTCCCCCGCCAGATCGAGATCGAGCGCGATCGGCAAGCCGCTGCGCGAGGCGAACTCGGACACGGTATTGCCGAGCAGGCGTGCGAAGTCGCCCTCGATGCGCAGGCGGAAGGTGGCCAGCAGTTCGCGCAACTGGCGGTAGGCTACATTGATGCCTTCGCGCAGATCGGCGAGGATGGTCGCGGCGCCTTCGCGCGGCTGCGGCCCCGCCAACGCCGAGGACAGCAGGCTCACCTGGATCTTCATGAAGGACAGCGACTGCGCGAGCGAATCGTGCAGCTCGCGGGCAATGATCGAGCGCTCTTCCTGCAGCGCGAGGAGGCGGTCGCGCTCGCTCTGGCGCGAGATGCCGAGCGCGATGCCCATGTGGCGCGACACCGCCTCCAGCAGGTCGCATTCCCATTCCTCCAGGCGCTGGCCCGGCGGCAGCGCGAGACGCAACATGCCGTAGTGGCGCTCGGCATCGCGCAGCGGCACCATCAGCACGTCGACGTCGCCCTCGCGGTGGTAGCTCCACGGCGCCGCGCGTCCCGAACAGCGGGCGCAATTCCCGCCGCCCGCCTGGCGTTCCGCGCATTCGCCCATCGTCGACGCGATCGCCGCTGCCGGCCCGCCGTGCTTGGGCTCGATGCAGATGAAGCTCCCCCTGAGGCCCAGCGTCTGTTCGAGGTCCTGCAGCGTCTCGGAATAGGTCTCGCTGCTGGCGGGGGCGTGGTAGAGGCGCGCGATCACGTAGTACAGGAGTTCGAGCGCGCGGTTGCTGCGCGTGAGATCGGCGGTCTTCTTCTCGACGCGCGCCTCGAGCTCGCGGTAGGCGACGGACAGCTCGCCCGCCATCGCGTTGAAGGCGTCGCCGACCCGTCCCAATTCGTCGCGCCCGGTGTGGCGGCTGCGCGCGTCGAAGTCGCCTTGGGCGATGCGCGCCGCACAGCTGCGCAGGTCCGTCAGCGGCGCGAGCACGCGCCGGCGCAGCACGACGAGTGCCGCCGCGATGACGAATACGAGCAGCGCCAGTGCTGCGCCCAGCATCGCGCGGAGGTGGCCGATACGCGACTCGGCCTCGTGCTCCAGTACCGCGACCAGCGTGTTGACCTCCTCGGCGAAGGCATCGACATCCGCCAGCAGCGCGCGGTAGTGCTCCTTCGCGAGCGGATCTTCAGCTCGCGCTGCCGGAGCCTGCAGCAGCAGGGGCCGGATGCGCGCCATCCAGCCGGCTTCGACGCCGCGAAAGATCGACGCGAAGACGCCGCTCGGCTGGCGCTCCAGCACGCTGGCGATGACCGGACTGTCCAGTGCCGCGTCGAATTGGGCGACCGCGTCGCGGACCGCTTCCTCATCCGTAGCCCCCATCCCGCGCGCCACCGCGAGGCCTCCCGCCCGATGGACGAGCCGGCGCAGGCTTCCGGCGACGTTCACGGCGCTGGCGCTGCCCTGCACGGATTCGACGACGACCACCGACACGCCGATGCCGACCGCCCCGATCACGGCGACCGCGGAGAACGCCAGCAGAAGAAGCAGCAGCACGGCGCGGCCGACGATCATGCGCCACATGCGCAGCACCAGTCCGCGCAATCCGCGCCCCGGCGGGGCAACCGCTGGATTCATGGGAGATACCTCCATATACCCCGATCCGTGACCGGATATTACCCGGTCAGAAAAAGGCCATGAAAATCCGACACTTTCCTGTTACCACCAATACCTCTGAAGAGGTAGTCGGCAGCAAAGTTCGGCATATGCCACTAGGATCATCATGTTTTCTGCATCTACACTTGCGGAAGAATGTCGGTCCGACCCCGCATCATGACGCACAGGGAGCTTCCTGCCATGAACACGATCCAGGTCCAGACGGTTCAAATCCTCGCCCGCATCGATCCCTTCGATCGACTCGATACCGCCGCGCTGGGGCGACTCGTCCACGGCGTGCGCTCGCAGCGGGCATCGCGCGGCGAGATGCTCATGCATCGCGGTGCTGAACCCGGCGGCATGTACCTCGTGCTCGAAGGCGAAATCAAATTATTCCTGATCTCCAGCGCGGGAGCGGAAAAGGTCGTGCGGCTCGCCGGGCCGGGCGATACCTTCTGCGAAGAGAACATCTTCACCGACAGCTGTCAGAGCCTCGCGGCACAGGCCACGCGCAACAGCATCGTGCTGCACGTCCAGCGCAACGCGCTGCAGGCGGCGATGGCGGCGCAGCCGGCCTTCGCGATGGCGCTGATGGCGCGGCTTTCGGAACGCATGCGCGAACTGGTCGACGGGATGGAGCAATGCACCCAGCGCAGCAGCACGCAGCGCGTCGCGCACTATCTCGTGCAGCATGCCGGCAGCGACGACGGCGAGGTGCATCTTCCATGCGACAAACAGACGATCGCGTCGCAACTCAACCTGACGCCGGAAACCTTCTCGCGGGTGCTGAACCGGCTGCGACGCGACGGTTTCATCGTGCCGCGCGGACGTCGCGCGATCACCCTCACGAACCGCCTGCAGCTCGAGCGCATCGCCGCCTGACGGTGGGCCGGCCGCGTCAGGCGGCGAGCGGCGTCACGCGCTCGCGGTTTCCGTCCGCGGCAAGCCAGCGCACCAGAATGCGATAGATGTCGAGGTCGAAGCGGCGCGGCGGCAGCTCCGCGCGCAAGGCTTCCAGCGCCTGCGGACTGTCGGCGGAGCCCAGCAGGCACCAGCGGTCGAACATGTGCCAGGCCTCGCTGCCGCTGTGCGGACAGCGCTCCGCGACGATCACCGCGCCCGCCCACGGCCAGGGGCGCAGCTTCACCGCCCCGAGCGCGCCGAGCAGGCGCTCGTCGTGCGCCGCGGCGCTTTCCTTGCCCGCACACACGCCGGCGCAGCGTTTCGCCACATGCGCCGAACAAGGCCCTTCGTTGCCCCCTTCCAGCCCCAGGCGCCGCAGGCACAGCTGGTAGGCCTGCGCGAGTTCGCGCAGCAGGTTGTCGGCTTCCTTCTTCGTGCGGAAGGTGCCGTGCACGTCGCCCCATGCCGCCGGGTCGCTGCCGGCGAGCGGAACGCGCTGCAGGATCGGCGGGCGCTTGCGTCCCGGCACGTATTGCAGGCCGAAGACGTCCGCGCCACTCGCGGCGCGGTTGTACTGCGGACAGCGGCGGCGCAGGAGCTCCGCCTCGCGCAGCGTCGCGGTCAGTTCGCCGGCGCTCTCTTCCCAGTCGACGCGGCGCACGCGCTGCGCAAGCTCCGCATCCTTGCCCTTCACGCCGGGCGCGAAGTGTTCCATGACGCGCGCGCGCAGGCAGGCGCTGCGGCCGAGGTAGAGCAGCTGGTCGTTGTCGCCGTAGAGGTAATACAGGCCCGGCGACTCGGGCAGGCCTTCGAGCACGCCCTCAGGCAGCTCGACCACGCGCGCGGGGCGCTTCATCGCGCGCTCGACGGCGCGCGCGAGCACGTCGGGCGCGAAGGAGTCGGTCACGAGCCGGGCGAACTGCCACAGCACCTCGGTGTCGCCCATCGCGCGGTGGCGCGCACCGCAGGTGAAGCCGTGGCGCTCGATCAGCGCGTCGAGGCCGTGGCGGTGATGCTCGGGGTAGAGCGCGCGCGACAGCTTCACGGTGCATAGCACCGGCGCATCGAAGGTCTGCTCGATGCGCGCGAACTCGCTGCGGATGAAGCCGTAGTCGAAGCGCGCGTTGTGCGCGACGAACACGGCGCCGCCGAGCCGCGCACGCACCTCGTCGGCGACCGCCGCGAAGGTCGGCGCATCGGCCACCATCGCGTCAGTGATGCCGACCAGCCGCTGGATCAGCGGCGGGATCGGGCATTCGGGATTGACGAGGGTTTCCCAGCGCTCGACCAGCTCGCCGCGCTCGATGCGCAGCACGGCGATTTCCGTGACGCGGTCGCGCAGCGGATTCGCGCCGGTGGTTTCGACGTCGATCAGGACCAGTGAGTCAGGCAGCGACACGCAGGCGAGGGACAGGGCGGATTCCCGCAGGACAGGGCGCACGCGGCGCGGACGGACGCGTGCGCGGCGGACGAATCAGTGGTTAGTGTCGTAGTAGTAGCCCTTCACCGGCACGCTCGACTCGTCGTAGCGCGCCTGGGTCGCCACATCCTGCGGCTTGTCCCACCACAGGGCACGGCCCTTCTTCTGCTCTTCGAGTTCCTTCGGGTGCTTTTCCAGCCACTCGCGCATGAACTTGGTGTGCTCCGATTCGTACATCGCCATTTATTCTCTCCCGGTACAAGGCGACGCATTGTAGACGCCCCGGCCCGCGACCGCCAATGCGCGCACGTCAAACAGGATTCCTTCACGTCACTTCGACACCAGTTCGTCGATCAGGATCCACGCCGCGGTCGCCCCTAGCAGGGCGGCCATCGCCCAGTTGAACGCACGCAGCGCGACGGGGCTCTGCAGGAAGACGCCCATGCGGTCGCCGGCGAGCGCCCACAGCGCGATGCACGGCAGGTTCACGACGGCGCACCACCACGCGAGTTCCGCCGCTGCCTGCCAGCCGCTGCCGCGCGGCAGGAACAGGATCGCGACGTTGAGCACCATCATCCACGCCTTGGGATTGACCCACTGGAACAGCGCGGCGCCGAAGAAACCCAGCGGGCGGGCCTGGCCGCGCGAGGCTGGCTCGCCCGCGCGCGCCTGGCGCCACGCCAGCCACAGCAGGTAGGCGCAACCGGCGATCACGAGCGGCACCCGCAGCGCCTCGAGCCACACCATGATCCACGCCAGCAGGCTCGCGACGAGCACGACCTGCACACCGTGGCCGATGCTGACGCCGAGCATGTGCGGCAGCGTGCGGCGGAAGCCGAAATTGACGCCGCTCGCCGCGAGCATGAGGTTGTTCGGTCCGGGCGTGACGGACATCGTGACCACGTAGGTCATCAGGGGCAGATCGAACATGGCGCGTCCTCCGGGCTGAGCTTCACGCCATCAAGGATAGGGATTCGCGCACAACGGTTACAGCTTCAGTATTCGTCGTTTATACTGGATACAGTTATCGACAGATACCACTGTACCCGTCGCTTACGGCACAGACTGCAACCATCGCTCCCGGAGCCCCGCATGCTCGACGACAGCCAGCCGCTCTATCAGTCCCTCGCGCTGGAGCTGCGCCACGCGATGACGGACGGGCGCCTCGCGAGCGGCGAACGCCTGCCCTCGGTGCGCGAGGCGGCGAAGAGCCGCGGACTGAGCATCAACACCGTGCTCGCGGCCTACCGTCAGCTCGAGGCGCACGGCCTGATCGAGGCGCGGCCGCAGTCGGGCTATTTCGTGCGTTCGCGCCTGGCGACACCCGCAGCCCCGCGCTTCGCGCCCGCCAGCACGCTGGCGAAATCCGCGGAGGCCGAAGTCCTCGACCAGATCAGCCGCGTCGTCGCCGCGCAGGCGAATCCCGACACGATCGACCTCTCGCTCGCCTGCCCCAAGGGCAGCACCTTCTATCCCGGCGAACGCCTCGGCCGGCTCGTGTCGGACCTCGCACGGCGACGCCCGGAGCTGCTGTCCGACTACAGCCTGCCACCCGGATCGCTACTGCTGCGGCGCGAGATCTGCCGCCATGCGCAGGATCTGGCGATGACGCTGGCGCCCGAGGACATCATCCTCACCAACGGCTGCATGGAGGCGCTGCAGTTCGCGCTGCGCACGGTGACGCGCCCCGGCGACACGATCGCGCTGGAGTCGCCGACCTACTTCAACCTGATCCCGCTCGCCGAGCGCCTGGGGCTGAAGACCATCGAGGTGCCGACGCATCCCGACACCGGCATGTCGCTCGACGCGCTGGAATTGCTGCTGTCGGAAAAGCGCGTGCAGGCGGTCGTGGCCATGCCCAACGTGCACAACCCGCTCGGCACAAGCATGCCGGTCGAAGGCAAGCGGCGGCTGGCCGAACTCGCCAACGAGTATCGCGTGCCGGTGATCGAGGACGCGCTGTACGCCGAGTTGCAGTACGCGACGCCGCTACAGCCAGCCGCCAAGGCCTTCGACCGCGACGGCTGGGTGATCGTATGCGCGTCCTACACCAAGACGCTGGCGCCGGGCTTCCGCATCGGCTGGATGGAAGGCGGGCGCTTCCGGCGCGAACTCAACGACCTGAAGTTCTGCAGCTCGGTCGCGCAACCCGCGCTACTGTGCGAGGCGCTCGGCGTGTTCCTGGAAAGCGGCGGCTACGCGCAGCACCTGCGCCGCCTGCGGCGCACTTACGCCGGGCAGGTCGAACGCCTGCGCGGCCTGATCGACAGCGCCTTTCCCGCCGGCACGCAGGCCACGCGGCCGACCGGCGGCTTCCTGCTGTGGGTGCAGCTGCCCGCGGGCTGCGACTCGAACCGCCTGTTCGACACCGCGCTCGCGCGCGGCATCAGCATCACGCCCGGGCAGCTGTTCTCGCCCGGCGGGCGCTACACGCGGCACCTGCGGCTGTCGGGCTGCTATCCGTTCTCGGACCGCCACGTGCACGCGCTGATGACGCTCGGGGAGCTCGCGACGCGGCAGCTGTGAGGCGCACGCCGCTAAATCAGGCGGGAATCTGGCCGCAGAAGCTCGACAGGATGTTCACGACCTCGTCGCGCGGCAGGTCGCGCACGATGAAGACGAGGCGGCTCCGGCGGTCGTCGTAGGGCGGACCTTCGGGCCACGCGGGCAGGCTGCTGGTCGGATAGGCGACGTGCTGCACGCACTGCACGACACGCGGCAGCGGGTCGCCGGCGACGTTGAGCAGGCCCTTGATGCGCAGGATGCGCGCGCCATACACCTGCAGGATCAGGCCGAGGCCGTCGGAGAAGCCCAGCCAGTCGAGCGGCTCGTCGAAGCGCAGCACGTAGCTCGTGACGTGGTCGTCGTGGCGCGCGTCGTGCCCCGCCACCGCGGCGGTCGTCGCCCCCGGCCGGCGCCATGCCGGCGCCGCGGCCGCCTGCGCGCGCACGCGCTCGTCGCCGAGCCAGCGCGCGACGTCGGGGATCTTGCCCGCCGGGTCGTACAGGCCGCAGCCCGACACCGCCAACACCGGCACTTCGCCACGGAACACCTCGATCTGCTGCGCGCCCGGGTTCAGCGTCGCAAGCCGCGCCGCGAGCGCCGCGCGCTCGTCCGCGCCGGCGAGGTCGCACTTGGTCAGCAGCAGGCGGTCGGCCATCGCGACCTGGCGCACGGCCTCGCGGTGATGGTCGAGCTGGCCCTGTGCGTGCGTCGCGTCCACCGCGGTGATCACGCCGTCGCAGCGGTAGCGCTCGGCGATGAAGGGCTCCTGCATCAGCGTGTAGATGACCGGCGCCGGGTCGGCCAATCCGGTCGTCTCGACCAGCACGCGCTCGAGGCCGGGAATCTCGCGCCGCAGCGCGCGCATGAAGAGGTTCTTCAGCGCCTTCACGAGGTCGCCCTGCACGCTGCAGCACACGCAGCCGGAGTCGAGCACGATCAGCGTCTCGTCGACCTTGTCGACGAGATGGTGGTCGACGGCGACCTCGCCGAACTCGTTGATCAGCACCGCGGCGCGCGCCATCGCCGGGTCGCGCAGCAGGTGGTTGAGCAGCGTCGTCTTGCCGGCGCCGAGGAAGCCGGTCAGCAGCGTGACGGGGATGCGGCGGTCGCCGTCCTGCGCGGCCTCGGACTGCAGCTCGCCCATGTCGGTCTCAGGCGCGCGTGTCGCTCTTCATGCGGCCGATGCGCACGACCTCGGGCACGCGGCGCACGCCGCGCATCACGTGCGCGAGGTGCATGCGGTCGCGCACCTGCACGGTGAGGTTCATTGCCGTGTACAGGCCGCCCTGCTCGTTGTCCATCGACACGTTCTGGATGTTGCAGTCCTCGTCGGCGATCGCGCTGGCGACGCGCGCGAGCACGCCGCGCACGTTCTTGGTCAGGACGCGGATGGTGACGTCGAACAAACGTTCCTCGCCCGCCTCCCACTCGACATCCACCCAGCGCCCGCGGTCACCGCGCACTTTCGCGACCACCTGGCAGTCGTGCAGATGCACTTCCAGCCCCTGGCCCTTGCGGATCACGCCGATGATCGGGTCGCCCGGGATCGGCTGGCAGCAGCGCGCGAGCTGCACCGCGATGCCCTCGCTGCCGCGGATGAGGATCGCGCCGGCGGGTTTGGGCTTGATGACGTCCGGACGGCCGGATTCGAGGTCCTGCGCCTGCGCGAGGCGGCGCGCGACGATGACCGGCAGGCGCCGGCCCAGCCCGATGTCGGCGAAGACTTCCTTCTTCGAGCGCATGCTGCGGTCGCGCAGGAACCGCTCCCACGCAAAGGTGCTGATCTGGCCCAGCGTGAGGCCGTGGGGACGCAGTGCCTGGTTGAGCAGGCGCTCGCCCAGCGTCACCGATTCCTCCTGCTGCGCGCCCTTGAGGAAGTGGCGGATCTGCGCGCGCGCCTTGCCGGTGCGCACGTATGCGAGCCACGCCGGGTTGGGGTTGGCGTGCGCGGCGGTGATGATCTCGATCTGATCGCCGTTGCGCAGCTCGGTGCGCAGCGGCATCAGGTCGCCGTTGATGCGGCAGGCGACGCAGCGGTTGCCGATGTCGGTATGCACGGCGTAGGCGAAGTCGACCGGCGTGGAGCCCTTGAGCAGCGACAGGATGCGGCCCTTGGGCGTGAACACGTACACCTCGCCCGGGAACAGGTCGATCTTCACGTGCTCGAGGAATTCGGTCGCCTCGCCCGAGGTCGATTGCAGCTCCAGCAGCGACTGCAGCCACGAGTGCGTCTTCTGCTGCAACTCGGTGAGCGTCTTTTCGTCTTCCTTGTACAGCCAGTGCGACGCGACGCCGCTCTCGGCGATGTGGTGCATCTCGGCGGTACGGATCTGCACCTCGACCGGCGTGCCGAAGGGGCCGATCAGCGTCGTGTGCAGCGACTGGTAGCCGTTCGCCTTGGGGATGGCGATGTAGTCCTTGAACTTGCCCGGCACCGGCTTGTACATCGAGTGCAGCGCGCCGATCGCGAGATAGCAGCTCGGCACGTCGCGCACGATCACGCGGAAGCCGTAGATGTCGAGCACCTGCGAGAAGGACAGGTGCTTCTCGGCCATCTTGCGGTAAATCGAGAACAGGTGCTTCTCGCGCCCGCGCACCTCGGCGGCGAGGTTCCACTGCGGCAGCCGTTCCTCGATCGACTGCAGCACCTTGCCGACAACCTCGCGCCGGTTGCCACGCGCCGCCTTGATCGCGCGCGACAGCACGCGGTAGCGCATCGGGAACTTGTGTTCGAACGACAGTTCCTGCAGTTCGCGATAGAGGTTGTTGAGCCCCAGGCGATTGGCGATCGGCGCGTAGATCTCCAGCGTCTCGCTGGCGATGCGGCGGCGCTTGGCCGGGCGCACGCAGTGCAGCGTGCGCATGTTGTGCATGCGGTCGGCGAGCTTGACCAGGATCACGCGCAGGTCGCTCGCCATCGCCAGCAGCATCTTGCGGAAATTCTCCGCCTGCGCCTCTTCGTGCGAGCGGAACTCGATCTTGTCGAGCTTGGAGAGGCCATCGACGAGCTCGGCGGTGGTCTTGCCGAAGCGCTCGGCGATCTCCTGCTTGGAGATGTGGGTGTCCTCCATAACGTCATGGAGGAGCGCGGCCATCAGCGCCTGCGGGTCGAGGTGCCAGTCGGCGACGATGTCGGCGACCGCGACCGGATGCGAGATATAGGGATCGCCGCTGATGCGGAACTGGCCCTCGTGGGCGCTGGCGGCGAAATGGTAGGCCGCCTCGACGCGGCCGACGTCCTCCGCTTTCAGGTAGGTCGCGAGCTTCGCCTTGAGTTCGGCGAAGTCGAGCGCCAGCACGCTCGACGCGGGAGGACGGAAAGGTTCGGGGGCGGGAATCGCAGCGGCGGCTTCCATGACGGAACGACTCCCGGCTCCCCGCGCGGGGATCAGGCCTGCCCGCGGTTGAGGATTTCCAGGCCGACCTTGCCGGCGGCGATTTCACGCAGGGCGATCACGGTCGGCTTGTCCTTGTCGCTCTTGTCGATTTCGACCTGCGGGGCCGAGCCGATGGTGATCTGGCGCGCGCGATAGGTCGCGGCCAGGGTCAGCTGGAAGCGGTTGGGGATTCGTTTGAGGCAATCCTCGATGGTGACACGAGCCATTTTTTCAGTCCTGTTCAAGAAAATCGAAATACTGCTGGTGGCGCAGGCGCTGCCGGTCGTAGCGCAGCCGCGACGCGCGCACCACCGCGACGAGGTCGTCGATGGCGTTTTGCAGATCGTCGTTCAGTATAACGTAGTCGAATTCGGCCACATGCCGCATCTCGCCGCGCGCGCCCAGCAGGCGGCGGGCGATCACGTCCTCGCTGTCGGTGCCGCGGCCGCGCAGGCGCGACTCCAGCGCCTCGACCGAAGGCGGCAGCACGAACACGCCGACCGCGTCGGGAAAGCTGCGCCGCACCTGCTGCGCGCCCTGCCAGTCGATCTCGAGCAGGATGTCGCGTCCGGCGGCGATCTGCTCCTTCAACCAGACCCTGGAAGTCGCATAGTAGTTTCCGTGCACCTCGGCCCATTCGAGGAATTCGCCGCGGTCGCGCAGGGTGCGGAAGGTCTCGACGTCCACGAAGTGGTATTCGCGCCCGTCCTGCTCGCCGGGGCGCGGTGCGCGCGTGGTGTAGGACACCGACAGGTGCATCTGCGGATCGCGTTCGAGCAGTCCGCGCACGAGGGTCGTCTTGCCGGCGCCGGAGGGCGCAGTGATGATGATCAGGGTACCGGGCATATGTGCGCGCCGCATTGCGTGCATGCGGCGCCTCCGTGGTGTGCAGGTTGATCCGTTGCCGGCATGCGCCGGCCCGCATTCGGGCGGAGCTCCGATTGTGCCAGCCGGCACGCGGCGACGCCAAACCCGGCGCGGCGCCGCCACGGCGGCCGGGCGTTGCGCAATGCACGCACACGATCGCCGCGCCTGGTTAGAATGCATATCCCGCCACACCGGATACGCCAATGTCCTGGACACTCCCCGATCGCGGAATGCTGCTCGCGCTCGCCGAAGACGGCGCCCTGACGCCGCGGCAGCTCGAACAGGCCGCGGCCGTCGCGCCCCTCGCGCCCGTGCGCGACGAATGGCTGGCCGGTGCCGACCGCGTGCTCGCGGTCGCCGGCGCCATCCTGCTCGCGGCCGGCCTGATCTTCTTCTTCGCCTGGAACTGGGACGCGCTGCACCGCTTCGCCAAGCTCGGCATCGCCATCGCCGCGCTTGCCGCGTGCACGGGCACCGCGCTCGCGGCCCCGCCCTTCGGCACCGTCTGGCGTGCCGCGCTGCTCGCGGCCAGCCTTGCCACCGGCGCCCTGCTCGCGCTGATCGGGCAGACCTACCAGAGCGGCGCGGACATCTGGGAACTGTTCGTCGCGTGGGCCGCACTGATGACGCCCTTCGCGCTGCTCGCACGCTCGTCGGCGAGCTGGCTGCTGTGGCTCGTCGTCGCCAATGCGGGGCTGCTGCGCTACCTGTCGGAATCCTGGTGGTCGCGCTTCATCGGCGCGCTCGGCGAGGCGGAGTCACTACTCGCGATCGCCGCGTTCAACGCCGCCGTATTGCTCGCCTTCGAATTCGGCGGCCATCGGCTGCTCGCCGCGCCGCGCCGACACATCAACCGCGTCGCCGGCCTCGGCGTGCTCGCGCCGCTCGCGCTCGGCGCGGGCCTGAGCTGGTGGGACGCCGATTTTCGCGCCGCGGGGCTCGCCTTCGCCGTCGTCGCGATCGCCTTCGCGCATGCCTACCTCGCCCACCGGCGCGACGTGCCGATGCTCGCGCAGACCGCATTCGCGACGATCGCCGTCGCCACGTCTGCGGTGATCCGCGTGATGCCGCACGACGTCGGATTCCTCACGATCAACCTCATCGCGGCGTTCGTGATCGCGAGCACCGGCGTCGCCGGCGTGTGGCTGACCCGCCTCTACCGCGAAGGACGCAATCCATGAACGCCGCACCTTCCTCCCCGCTCCTCGAGCGCCTCGGCGCCGCCGGCATCATCGACGCCACGCAGCTCGCCGCCCTGCAGGATACGGCGCGGGTGCCGTGGTGGCTCGCGCTGCTGCTCGGCTTCGCGGCGTGGATCGCGGCCCTGATGATCATGTCGTCGTTCTTCGTTCCCCTCCTCGCCTTCGGCAACGGCCCCGTGGCGCGCGCCTTCGGCGGCATCGTGCTGGCCGCGGCGAGCCTCTTCCTGCTGCCCCGGCGCAAGCCCTTCACCGACCAGATGGGCCTGGCGTTCTCGCTCGCCGGCCAGGCGCTGTTCGTCTCCGCCTTCGCCGACCGCTTCTTCGACCTGCTCGAGGGCACCGACGTGCTCGCGCTCGCGGCGCTGGCCGCCGGCCTCGCGATGGCCGCCGTGCCCTCGTCCGGCGTGCACCGCAGCGCGTGCGTGCTGATCGCGCTGTCCAGCCTGGCGTGGCTGATCGGCCCCGGCACCGGGCTCGCGCTCTTCGGCATCGCGCTCGCCGGCGCCGCCGTGGCGCTGTGGCTCGCCCGTCCGGCGTGGTCCGCCCATCCGCGGGCGCCGCTGATCAAGGCGGCCGCCCATGCGCTGACGCTCGCCGCGTTGATCCTCGCCCCCTACGGCCATGCGCATTCGGCGCTGACGGTGCTCGAAGAGGCGCTCACCGGCTACCAGACCGGCTTCGTGCTGCCGGTCTATCGCATCGGCGCCGCGCTCGTGCTCCTCGCGACGACGGCATGGCTGTGCCGCGACGCCGCCGCGTTGCGCCTGCCGGCACTCGGCGGCGCGCTGCTCTTCGCTCTTGCCGCCCACCCCGCGCCCGGCCTGCTGGTGGCGGTCGCCGTGCTGCTCGCGGTCTTCCATGCCAGCCATCGCCCCTGGATCGCGATGACGCTGGTGTTCGCGACGCTCTACCTCGGCGAGCTCTACTACAGCCTGCAGGACACGCTGCTGATGAAATCCCTCGCACTGATCGCCAGCGGCGCGGTGCTGCTCGCATTGCGCACGCTGCTGCGCGCCCGCACGCGGAGGACGGCATGAACGCGAAATCCCTGCGCGCCGCGCTCGCCGCGGCCTTCGTGCTGGTGACGGCGGCGGCGCTGTACGCCGTGCGCGACAACGAGCGCACCCTCGCCGACGGGCGCGTCGTGCTGGTGCACCTCGCGCCGGTCGATCCGCGCTCGCTGATGCAGGGCGACTACATGGCGCTGCGCTACGCGATCGACAACGAGATCCTGCGCAGCGACGGCGAGGGCCACTATGCCCACCTCGCCGTCGACGCGGAAGGACGCGCGAGCCTGGTCGGGATCGGCGACCGCCTGCCGGACGATCCGGCGCTGGTCGCGATGAAGCTGCGTTCGCGCGACGGCCGCGAAACGATCGGACCGAACGCCTTCTTCTTCCAGGAAGGCCGTGCCGGCGACTTCAGCGCCGCGCAGTGGGGCGAGTTCCGCGTCGATGCGAACGGCAAGGCGCTACTCACGCACCTGCGCGGCGAAGACCTCGTGCGGCTCGGCGAGAACCGCCGCTGAGCGGCCGCTTCCGTTATCGTGCACGGCATGACACGGCCCCTCCGCTCCATCGCGCGCCTGCTCGCCGGCCTCGCCCTCGCCTCGCTCGCGGGCGCAACGCCGGCTGCCGACACGCCGGCGCTGCCGGCGCTCGGGGCCAGCCTCGCGCAGCTCACGGTCTCGGGCGTCTCGTCCGGCGGCTACATGGCGGTACAGTTCCAGGTTGCCCATTCCGCGCTGGTGACGGGCGCCGGCATCCTCGCCGCCGGCCCCTACGCGTGCGCGACCGGCAGCATGTGGCGCGCGCTCAACAACTGCATGAGCCCCGGCACCGGCGCGCGTACCCCGGGCGCCGAGCAGACGCTCGCGCGGGTGCGCGAGGAAGCCGAAGCGGGCAGCATCGACCCGCCCGCGGGCCTGCGCGACGACCGGGTGTGGGTGTTCAGCGGCGGCGCGGACCGCACCGTCGAGCGTCCCGTGGTGGAAGCGCTGCTCGATTTCTACCGGCGCGTGCTGCCCGGCGACGCGATCCGCTTCGTCGAGGTCGGCGAGGCCGGTCACGCGATGATGTCGGTCGCGGACCCGCAGCCGAACGCCTGCGAGACATCGGAACCGCCCTTCATCAACCGCTGCGGCGACCTCGACGCCGCGGGCGAGCTGCTCGCGCATCTGGTCGGGCCGCTCGCGCCGCGCAGTGCGGCTCCGGCCGGCGAGATGCTCGCCTTCGACCAGCGACCGTTCACGGGCGCCGCCCCGATCGAGCTGAGTCTCGCCGACCGTGGATATGCGTACGTGCCGGCCGCCTGCCGCGAAGGCGGCTGCCGCGTGCATGTGGTCTTCCATGGCTGCCGCCAGGGCGAGGCGCAGATCGGCCGCCGCTTCGTGGACGGCGCCGGCTACAATGAATGGGCCGACAGCAACCGGCTGATCGTGCTGTATCCGCAGGTCCGGCCGCGCAGCGGCTTCGCCTGGGGATCGCTGCGCTGGGTGTACAACCCGAAGGGCTGCTGGGACTGGTGGGGTTACGCGGACCCGGATTACGCGACTCGTAACGGCGGACAGATCAGGGCGGTGCGCGCGATGCTCGAGCGCCTCGCCGCCCCGCTGCCGCCCCGGCCGGAGCGCTGAACGACATGGATGCCCACGAGCTGCTCGGCCTCGCGCCGGGCGCCAGCGCGCATGAGATCAAGCGGTCCTTCCGCCGCCTGGCGATGCTGTGGCATCCCGACCGCAACCCCGACCCGCACGCGCTGGAGCACTTCAAGGCCCTGCGTGCCGCCTACGAACGCCTGCTCGCCGAACTGAATTCGCCCCCCCCGGACGGCGACGCGCCGGACGAGGACGACGGAGATGTCGAGGCCGGGGCCGCCACGCCGCGCGGCGCGGACCGCCGCCAGGACCTCACGCTGACGATCGAAGCGGCGTTCTTCGGCGGCGAACGCACGGTCGAGCTGGAAGGCGACGGCGAATGCGGCACCTGCGCCGGCAGCGGCGAGGAAGTCCTGCGCCACACGCGGCTGTGTGCGAGCTGCCACGGCACCGGCCGCATGCACGGCCGCCACGGGCTGGCCCCATGCAGGCACTGCGCCGGACGGGGCTATGTGAGCAAGCAGGCCTGCCCGAGCTGCCACGGCAGCGGCCGGCAGCGCACGCTGCGGCCGGTGATCGTGCACCTGCCCGCGGGCATGCTCGACGGCGAAGAAGTGCGCGTCGACAGCGCCGGCGACCCCTCGCCTGACCTGCCGCCCGGCGATCTGGTGCTGCGTATCCGGCTCCTGCCCCACGATCTGTACCGCCTCGAGGGCCGCAATCTGGTGCTGGAGCGCCCGGTCAGCGCGCTGCGCCTGCTGGCCGGCGGCGAGCTGGCGATTCCGTTGCCCGCCGGCACGCGCACCCTCAAGCTGGAGCCGGGCGCGGCGACGATGCGGACGCTGCGCGTCGCCGGTGCGGGCTTCCCGGGGCGCATGGGAAAGGCCGCGGGGGACCTGATCGTGCATCTGCAACCGCGGCTTCCCGAGGCCCCGGACGCCGCGATGCGCAGCCTGCTCGAGCAGCTCGACGCCCTCGCCGCGGCGAATCATTCCCGCCACCTGCCGGATGTGGCACTCTGGGAAGCACGCTGGCTCGGCGACCAGGCGGAAGAGCCCTGAAGCTCCCGCGCCCGCGGCGCCTGCACCACCTCCGGCCGGATGCCACGCCCGGCCCCTCACCTGACCCCTGATCCATGATTCTCGATATCGATTTCGTTTCCGACTTCGTCTGCCCCTGGTGCTTCCTCGGCAAGACGCGTCTCGCCCGCGCGCTCGAACAGGTCCGCGACAACCATCCCGAGCTCGAAGTGCGCGTGAACTGGCTGCCGTTCTTCCTCAATCCGGACACCCCTGCCGCGGGCGAGCCGTACCGGCCCTTCCTCGAGGCGAAATTCGGCGGACGCCGCGGTGCCGACGAGGTGCTCGCACGCGTCGTCGAGGCGGCCGCTCCGGACGGCCTGCAGTTCGCCTTCGACCGCATCGCGACGCGCCCCCACACGCTGCTCGCCCACCGCCTGACCTACCGCGCGCAGTCGCAGGGCCATACGGCAGCACAGATCAATGCCCTCGGCGAGGCCCTGTTCGCCGCGCACTTCCAGCAGGGGCGCGACATCGGCGACATCGCGACGCTGGTCGACATTGCCGTGGAGACGGCCGGCGATCGACGCGAGGACGTCGAGGCCTACCTGGAGGGCGACGAGGACGCCGCGACGGTCAAACGCATGGCGGCGCAATTGCAGAAGCAGGGGGTCAACGGCGTGCCCTTCTTCATCTTCAACCGCCGCCTCGCGGTCTCGGGCGCGCAGACGTCCGCGGCGCTGGGCGCGGCAGTGCTGCAGTCGATCCAGAACGCCTGAGCCGCGGCACGCCCCGCTCAGTGCGCGGGCGTGGGCGGCGCCGCCGCGGGGTGCACCGGCAGCACCTGCGGCGGCAGCGCCGGCGTGCCGTCCGGATTCACGCTGTGGCAGCGGTAGCAGTTGCGGTGCGTGATGAAGGCGACGCGGTCGTGGCACTTGCCGCAGAACTGGCCGCGGAAGATGTCCTCCATGCGGATCTGCGTGCTGCCGGCCTTTTCCGCGAACGGGTCGGGGTGGCAGTTCTTGCAGTCCAGCCACTCGGTATGCGCGCGGTGCGGGAAGCGCACGTTGGGCATCTGCTTGGTGTTGCGCAGGATCACGTCCAGGTCGAGCGGCGGCTCGCGGTCCTTGCCGTCGATGCGCTGGCGCGGCTTGATCAGCCCCTGGCGCAGCGCGTTCATCCAGTCGACCTTGCCGTCGCGGTCGCGCGGCAGGTCGCCCAGCGCCTCGTCGGCGCGCTGCAGGCGCTCGTAGGCCGGACTGGTGGGATCGTAGAACTCGTCGGTCGCGCGTTGCCGGCCGACCGCACGCGCAGCCGCTGCGGTCGTCGCGGCCGGCACCTCTTCCTCCGCAGGCGGCACTTCCACCGTCTTCAGGGCCGCGCCGGCATGCGGAACCCCCGCGTACAGGACGACCGCGACCAACAGGCCACCCAGACGACGCACGATATTTTTTCCCATCAGCTCAACATCCCCACCCAACTTCGCCCCACCCGACTACGGGTGATGCATGCAAGTTCGGCACCCGGCCGCGCGCCGCGCTGTCGCGCGGAGCGCATTCTGCCTCGTCCGCAGCCCAGCCGCCACCCTGCGGCTCGCCACGCTTGCGCCTTCGCGGCGGCCCGGCCACGCCGGCGCGTTCCCATAGTCGGCGACACGCGACAGTGGATTCCCGCAATCGGGAATGCAGGCGCTCTGCCGGCCGTCCGCTCTATACTCGATGCATGTCCCGGATGCAGCGACGGCGCATCCGGATGACACCCCGATCGTTGAACCGCATGGGAAACTGCCACGCATGAGAACCGCCCTGTACCGCCTCTTCACGACCACGCTGCTCGCCGTCGGCCTCGCCGCGGGCGGCGCGTGGGCCGAGCCGCTGGCCGAGGTGTCGACCGTCTGGAAGCTGATCGGCCCGAACCACAAGATCGTCGTCGAAGCCTACGACGACCCGATCGTCGAAGGCATCACCTGCTACGTATCGCGCGCCAAGACCGGCGGCCTGTCGGGCGCTTTCGGACTCGCCGAGGACGTCGCCGAGGCATCCATCGCCTGCCGCCAGGTGGGCCCGGTGCGCATCACGAAACCGCTGCCGCCCAAGGAGGAGGTGTTTTCGGAGCGCCAGTCCATCCTGTTCAAGCGCCTGCAGGTCGTGCGCATGGTCGACGTGAAGCGCAACGTGCTGGTGTATCTGACCTACTCGGACAAGATCATCGAGGGCAGCCCGCAGAACAGCGTCACGGCCGTCGCGGTCGATCGCGGCACGCCGATCCCGATGCGCTGAAACGACAAGGGGGCCGCGCTTGCGCGCGGGCCCCCTTGTCGCATGCCGCGACCTGCATGGGCAGGCCGCGGGTCCGGCTTACTTGTTCACGCGCACCGCGCTCGCAAACACGATCTGGTCGAACTTGCGGTTCAGCGAGGTGCTGGTGAAGTTCGTCATTACCATGCCGTCGCCCCAGCTCACCTTGTCGCCCGCCTGCGCCTGCGTGACCGGCGCGGCAACCCACACGATGTTGCCGTTCTGCTGCACTTCCAGATAGGTGTAGCCACCGCCGGTCAGAACGCTCTTGACCTCGCCGCTGCTGCCGGCGGGCGCTGCGGCCTGGGCTGCAGGCTGGGCGGCGCCCATCGGCGGATGCGCCCCGCCCGCGGTGCCGGCCATCGGCTGGGTGCCATGCGGTGCGACGCCGGTCGGCGCGGCGCCGGCGGGACCCCAGGCGTTCACGAACAGGATGCGATCGAAGGTGCGACCCAGCGACTTCGACGCGAAATTGGTCATCACGGCCGAATCGCCCCACTGCACGGTGTCGCCGACCTGCACCGAGATCTGGCCGCCGGCGATCCACACCTTCTCGCCGTTAGCCTGCTCGACTTCGGCATAGGAGTAGCCACCGCCCTGCAGCAGCTGCAGGATCTTGCCGGAATTCGGGGCCGCGGCGGACACGGCCGCGGGAACAGCCGGCGCTGCGGCCTGAGGCGCCGGACTGGCGGGCGCGGCAGCCTCTTCTTTCTTCGAACACGCGGCAAGGCCGACCGAGGCGGCCACAGCGACCAACAACCAGGGCTTCACAGGATTTTCTCCGTAAATGTCACGACCGACTGGCCGCGAAACTGTGAATTTTAGCACGCAAAAACCAGTCCACCAGAACCCGCAGCGGTGGCCACGACGCTGCCCGCTTCGGGCAAGGTCGTCCATCGCGACACTGCATCGGCGCCTGCCGCCGTCCCTGCGCCGTGCGATAATTCACATTCGGGCAATACGGACCGATCAGTGTATCGGTCGCCCGCAGGCAGTTGCGGTCTGGGTACCGCATCGTTCGTTCGACGGAGCGCCACGGCGTTCGCGTCTTGCAAATCCCGGCGGCTTCCGCACCGGGATGGATGTGGCGTCGCGTGCACGCACGCGGTCACGAGAGAATCGGGAGAGGATTCATGTTCGATCCGCATTGTGCCGGACGCCGGCGCGTGCTCGCCTCCATCGGGGGGCTGGTCGCGGCCGCCTTCGCGCCGCCGGCCTTGGCGCTGCCGGGCAATTCACGCACGCAGCTGCCCGGCGAGCGACTGGAAACGCTGGCACAGCTGCCGCCTGCGCCGCCGGCCCTGCGCCGGGCGCTGGAGCCTCTGCGCGGCAAGTCCGTGCTGGTCAATTTCTGGGCGACGTGGTGCGAGCCCTGCCGCACCGAGATGCCGGCGCTCGTCAGCCTCGCTGAATCGGAACCGGGCCTTGCGCTGGTGACGATCGCGGTCGCCGACCGCGCGGACGACGTACGCCGCTTCTTCGACGACCACCTCGTCGATCCCCCGCTCGTGAACGACCCGGAACAGGTCATCTCGCGCGCCTGGGACGTCCGCTACCTGCCCACGACCGTGCTGCTGGACGCCGCCCACCAGCCCCTGCTGCGCGCGCGCGGCGAACTCGATTGGCATCACGACAGCGTACGCGCGCGCATCCGCAGCGCGGCAACCGCCACCCGCCCGACCAGAACCTGAAGCGAAGAGACGATCGATCATGAACCGCAGAAACTTCCTCAAGACCTCGACGATTGCCGCCGGCCTCGCGCTGCCGACATGGAGCCGCGCAGCCGCCCCCGCCGCGCCCGCCTTCACGCCCCGCGCGGAGAACGGCTGGCGGGTGTTCGAACTCGTCACGCGCGTCGAACCCGTCGCCAGCGACGGCCCGACCCAGGTGTGGATCCCGCTGCCGGCCGTGGCGCAGACGGACTGGAGCCGTCCGATGGGCAACCTGTGGAGCGGCAACGCGACCGGCATGTACATCGCGACCGACCCGGTGTACGGCGCGGCGATGCTGCACGCGGTCTGGCCCGAGGCAAGCGCGGCGCCGGCGATCGAGATCGTCAGCCGCTGCGCGACGCGCGATCGCGCCGTCGACCTCGCCCACGGCGGCCGCATGCCCAGGCTGGCCGCCGCCGAACGCGCGCTGTACACCCGCGCGACGGCGATGCTGCCGACCGACGGCATCGTGCTCGACACCGCGCGCGAGATCACGCGCGGGGCAAAAAGCGACGAGGACAAGGCGCGCGCGATCTACGACTGGATCGTCACGAACACCTTCCGCAATCCGAAGACGCGCGGCTGCGGGCTCGGCGACATCCGCGCGATGCTGGAGACGGGCGACCTCTCCGGCAAGTGCGCCGACCTCAACGCGCTGTACGTCGGCCTCGCGCGCGCGGTGGGTGTGCCGGCGCGCGACGTGTATGGCGTCCGCGTCGCCGACTCGCGCTACGGCTACAAGAGCCTGGGCAAGAGCGGCGACGTGTCGAAGGCGCAGCACTGCCGCGCCGAGGTATGGCTGGAGCACGCCGGCTGGGTGCCGGTCGACCCCGCCGACGTGCGCAAGGTCGCACTCGAAGAGCCGCCCGGCGGACTGCCGCTGGCCGACCCCAAGGTCGTCGCCGCGCGCAATACGCTGTTCGGCGCGTGGGAGATGAACTGGCTCGCGTACAACTTCGGCCACGACATCCGCCTGCCCGGCAGCGACGGCCCCGAGGCCCCCTTCCTGATGTATCCGCAGGGCGAGAACCGCGACGGACGCTTCGACAGCCTGGACCCGGCGAACTTCCGCTACACGCTGACGTCGCGCGAGATCACCGCCGGCTGAGCCCGCTGCGATGACGCAGGCCCGGCACGTGACCGCCGGGCTTGCTATCATCGGCGGGATGAAAGCTTCCCACTGCGAGCAGCTCGACATCCGCGGGCTGCGCTACAACGTCCGCCACTGGGGCGCCGCGGACGCCCCGGCCGTATTCTTCCTGCACGGCTGGATGGATAACTCCGCGACCTTCCAGTTCCTCGTCGATGCGCTTGCGCACGAATGGCACGTGATCGCGCCCGACTGGCGCGGCTACGGCGCGAGCGAGTGGCTCGGCCGCCCGTACTGGTTCCCCGACTACTACGGCGACCTCGACGCACTGCTCGCGCACTTTTCCCCGGACCGCCCGGCACGCATCGTCGGACACAGCATGGGCGCGGCGATCTCGTCGACGTATGCGGGCGTGCGCCCCGAACGCGTCGCGCAGCTCGTGATGATGGACTTCCTCGGCCTCAGCGCCACGACCGAACAGGATGCGCCCGGGCAGCTCGCCGGCTGGCTCGACAGCCTGCGCAAGGAACAGCCGGTGCGCGGCTATCCCGATCACGACGCCTTCGCCCGCCGGCTGCAACTCGCCAATCCGCGACTGAGCGACGCGCGTGCGGACTTCCTCGCACGCAACGTCTCGCACACGCTGCCCGACGGCCGGGTGACGATGGCCGGCGACCCGTGGCACAAGGTGGCGGCGCCGGTGCGTTACCAAGCCGGCGACGTGATGGCCTCCTGGCGCGGCATCCGGGCGCCGGTGCTGATGCTGCTGGCCGACAAGGGCTACGTGGCCGAGCGCTTCGCCGACGCGCCCGCGGAGATCGAGCGCCGCCTCGCGTGTTTCGCGGACCTGCGGCGCGTGACGATCACCGATTCCGGCCACAACCTGCAGCACGACCAGCCGGAGCAGGTGGCGGTGGCGATCGAGGCCTTCCTCGCGCGCGACTGACTAGCGCATCTCGCCGCGCAGTCCGGCGATCGCCGCCTGCAGGCTTTCGGGCGTCGCCGCGTCGGGCGCGAAGGGAGTGCCGCCGACCAGCTCGATGCGGCTGAACAGCCCGCGGCGCAACGGCCGGCTCAGCGCGGGGCCGTCCTTGCGGCTGAAGCTGCTGCCCCACAGGCCGCGCAGCGCCACCGGCACGACCGGCACCGGGGTGCGCTCGACGATGCGGCGGATACCGGGGCGGAACGGCTTCAGCTCGCCGTCGTCGGTGATGCGCCCTTCCGGGAATATGCCTACCAGTTCGCCGGCTTCGAGCGCCCGCGCGACCTCTTCGAAGGCGCGCTCCATCATCGCCGCATCCTCCTTCGCCGGCGCGATCGGGATCGCCCGGCTGGAGCGGAACACGAAGGACAGGATCGGCCAGCGGAAGATTTGGTGATCCATGACGAAGCGGATCGGGCGGCGCGACGCGGCCGTGATCACCAGCGCATCGACGAAGCTGACGTGGTTGGCGACGATCAGCGCCGGCCCCTCTTCCGGGATGTGCTCGACGCCCTTCACGCGCAGGCGATAGACCGTGTGCACGAGCAGCCACACGATGAAGCGCACGAGGAATTCGGGCACCAGCGTGTAGATGTAGACCGCCACCGCGGCGTTGAGCACGGCGGTGATCAGGATCAGCTGCGGGATCGTGAAGCCGGCGGCGAGCAGGCCCGCGCCGAGCCCCGCGGCGACGACCATGAAGGCGGCGTTGAGGATGTTGTTGCCGGCGATGATGCGCGAGCGGTGCGCGGGTTCCGAGCGCGCCTGCACCAGCGCGTACAGCGGCACGATGAAGAAACCGCCGAACACGCCGATCATCACGAGGTCGAAGAGCGCGCGCCACGTCACCGGATCGGCCAGCACGGCCGCAAGCGGCAGGGCCTCGCCGGCGTGCGCGGCGACCGGACTGGTCCACCACAGGTCGAAGGCGAATATGGACAGGCCGATCGAGCCGAAGGGCACGAGGCCGATCTCGACGTGCTTGCCGGAGAGCTTCTCGCACAACAGGGAGCCGACGCCGATGCCGACCGAGAACAGCGCCAGCAGCAGCGTCACCGCATGCTCGTCGCCGCCCAGCACGTCCTTCGCGTAGCCGGGGAACTGCGACAGGAACAGCGCGCCGTAGAACCAGAACCACGAGATGCCGAGGATGGACAGGAACACGGTGCGATTGCCGCGCGTGAAGCCGATGTTGCGCCAGGTCTCGGTGAGCGGATTCCAGTTGATCCGCAGTGTCGGATCGGCCGCCGGCGCGACAGGAATCGCGCGGCTCGTCAGGTAGCCCGCCACCGCGACCGCCAGCACCGCCGCCGACAGCCATGCCGCGCCACCCGGCAGCGCGATCGTCACGCCGCCGGCGATCGTGCCGAGCAGGATCGCGATGAAGGTGCCGGCCTCGACCAGCGCGTTGCCGCCGACGAGTTCCTCCTCGCGCAGATACACCGGCAGCACCGCGTATTTCACGGGCCCGAAGATCGTCGAATGCAGGCCCATCAGGAACAGCGCGGCGAACAGCAGCGCCAGCGAGTCGAGCGCGAAGGCCACCGTCGCGAGCGCCATCACGCCGATCTCGAACAGCTTCACGAAGCGGATCAGGCGCGTCTTCTCGAACTTGTCGGCGAGCTGGCCGGAGGTCGCCGAGAACAGGAAGAAAGGCAGGATGAACAGCCCCGCGGCAAGGTTCACCAGCACCCCGGGCGGCAGCGTCGTGTAGCGCGCCGCCTGGAAGGTGATCAACACCACGAGCGCGTTCTTGTACAGGTTGTCGTTGAAGGCGCCGAGGAACTGGGTGAGGAAGAAGGGCAGGAAGCGCCGCTCGCCCATCAGCTTGAATTGCGAACTCATGTCGGGTCCGATGCGGAAATTGGCTGCAAGTATACGGGGCGGGCTCAGGCGGCCTGCGCCCAGTGTTTGAGCGTGACGTAATCGATCTTGCCGGTGCCCAGCAGCGGCAGCGCCTCGACCGGCACGATCTTGCGCGGCACCGCCAGCTCGGGCACACCGAAGTCGCGCGCCGCGGCGAGCAGGCGGTCGCGGGTGAGGCCGCGGTCGCTCGTGAACAGCACCAGCGCCTCGCCCTTCGCGGCGTCGGCCTGGGTGGAGGCGGCATGCTGGGCGGCCGGCACGGTCGCGGCGGCGAGCTTCTCGACCGCCTCCAGGCTCACCATCTCGCCGGCGATCTTCGCGAAGCGCTTGACCCGGCCGACGATGCGCACGAAGCCGTCGTCGTCGATATCGACGACGTCGCCGGTCTCGTACCAGCCCTCGCCCGCGCTCGACGCCGGCGGCTGCAGCACGCCCGGCTGGTCGACCTTGAGGTAGCCGCTCATCAGGTTGGGGCCGGACACGTGCAACATGCCGCCCTGCTCGATCCCCGGCACCCGCACGAGGTGCGCCTGCAGGCCGGGCAGGAACTGGCCGACGGTGCCGCTGCGGTAGGCCATCGGCGTGTTCACCGCCATCACCGGCGCCGTCTCGGTGGCGCCGTAGCCTTCGAAGATGCGGATGCCGAAGCGCTCGAACCACAGCTGGCGCACCGGCTCGGCGAGCTTCTCGGCGCCGGCGATGACGTAGCGCAGGCGGTAGAAGTCGTAGGGGTGGGCGAAGCGCGCGTAGTTCGCAAGGAAGGTGCTGGTGCCCAGCAGCACGCTGCAGCCGCGATCGTAGGCGAGCTCGGGGATCACGCGGTAGTGCAGCGGGCTGGGGTAGAGGAACACGTTCGCGCCGGAGAGCACCGGCAGCAGCCCGCCCGCGGTGAGGCCGAAGGAGTGGAACAGCGGCAGCGCGTTGAGGATCTTGTCGTCCACCGAGAAATCGACCACCGCGCGGATCTGCGCGATGTTCGCGAGCAGCGCGCGGTGCGACAGCACGACCCCTTTGGGCTTGCCCTCGGAGCCGGACGTGAACAGGATCACCGCCGCATCCTCGGGCGCGCCGATCGAGGTCGCCGCGCGCGGGAAACGGATCGCCCACAGCATCAGCCACAGCTTGTCGGCGAGGCCCATGCCGGCGCGCAGGTCTTCGAGATACACGACGCGCACGTCGGCACCCCAATCGGCGAGCGCCGCGAGCTTGTCGCCGAGCTTGGCCTGCTCGACGAAGGCGCGCGAGGTGAGGATAGTGCGGATCTGCGCCGCGGTGCACGCGGCCTGCATGCCGTCGGCACCGGCGGTGTAGTTGAGCATCGCGGGGGTGCGGCGAAACGCGCTCAGGCCGAAGACCAGCGCCAGGGTCGGCGCGAGGTTGGGCAGCAGGATGCCGACGTTCTCATTGGGCGCGGATTCCTTCGCGACGAGGCGGCCCAGCGCGAGCGCCATCTTGAGGAGGTCGCAGTAGGAATACTCCTCCTGCTTGAGGTCCTCGACCAGGCGACGCGAACGGCCGTGGATGGTCGCGACGTCGAGCAGCGCCTCGAACAGCGTCTGCTGCGGGCGGCTGGCGAAGATCATCTCCTGCATGATGCGGCGCATCGCGTCGCCGGCCTTGCGGCGACGCTCGCGCGCGGTCGGCGCGACCGGCACGTCGATGCGCGTGACCGGGTGGATCGTCAGCGTGAGCTGCGGCAGGAGCCGGCGCGGGAAGCGCCCGCCCATGCGGGAAAAATAGGTGCGCGCGGCGCCGTCGATCTTTACCGGCAGGATCGTCGCGCCGCTGCGCGCGGCGACGAAAGCGGGGCCGTCGTAGGTCTTCATCAGGCTGCCGGTGGTGGTGATGCGCCCTTCGGGGAAGATCACGACCGGACGGCCGGACTCGAGCAGGCGCACGACCTTCTTCATCGCCATCGGGCTCGTCGGATCGACGGCGAGATAATCGACCAGCGACAGCATCAGGCGGAACCAGCGGTTCCGGGCGACGCCGGTATGCACGACGAACACCGGGTCGAGCGGCAGGAAGAGGCCCAGCAGCAGGCCGTCGAGGAAGGATTCGTGGTTGGCGATCACGAGCAGGCGGGCGGCGTCGGACGGCGCGCCGCCGCTCACGCGCACACGGAACAGCAGGCGGGCAAGGGTGCGCAGCAGGGGTTTCAGGAGCGATCGGAGCATGGTCGGATATCGTCGTTCGGGTTTCGGGAATGCGGATCGGCGCGAGCGGGGCCAGTATGCAGACGTCAGCGCGCGGCCGCGTCGGGCCACGGCACGTCGGGGCGCTTCATGTCGCGGAAGGCCGCCATCAGCCACGAGCGCATGCCGATGACGATGGTGTAGGGGCGGCGGTCGGTGGGCGCGAGCTTCTGGTCGGCGATGTGCTGCTGCGCGAAGTCCTGGCCGACGCGCGCGAGGCGCTCGCGGAAGGAGTGCGCCAGCCCGCGCCCGATCTGGCCATGCACGACCATCAGCATCTCGGATTCGCCGTCGAAGCCGCCGGCGAAGTAGTCGTCGATCACCTCGCCGCGGAAGTACTCCATCACCGGTCCGTGCGGGCGCCAGCGGAAGCCCTTGGCGACCTTGAGATGGTAGCGGTTGCCGGGACGCAGGTCGATGATGCCCAGGCGGTCGAGCTGGGCGAGGTGTTTCACGACCTCGGCCTCGCCGAGCTGGTAGGTCGCGACGATCTGCTCGGCGCTCCAGTGGCTCAGGCAGCAGATCGCGACCAGCAGCAGCTTGCGGTCGCCGACAACGGCCTTCTCCTGCGCCAGCGACAGCTCTTCGAGCAGCGGCTCATTCTCGGCCACGCGGCGCGCGAGGTCGGCGAAATCCAGGTTCAGCGCACGGCAGATCGCGTCGATGCGCGACAGCGGCATGTCGCCGCTGGCGGAAAACATGCGCTTGACGCTGGATTCGGCCATGCCGAGGTGTTCGGCCAGCGCGGCATAGGTCAGGCCGGCGGCCTTCAGTTCGGTCTTCAGCGTGGCGACGAGGTCGGCGGTGGTGCTCATGGTCGGGGGTCGGTCCGGGAACTGGCGTCCAGATTATCCGCATGGCGTGAGCGGTGCGAGCGCATGTCATCAAGTATCGCATGACGATACCTCCGGCGCATCGCGACCGTACCCGATATCGCGTCGCGCTGCCGTGCGGGCGCGGGACCGGGCGGAATGCACCGGTTCGGGGTGGGCAGCCCGCGGCATTCCCCGTTTCGGGATCGATGCTCGGGCAAGCGGATCACGCCGCGCTGCGCCGGACCGCGCGCGGACGGCGCGCTTCGAGCGGAGAGCCGCGCCCCGAGCGGTTCTTCGCGGTCCGCTAAAGAAATTGCAAATCAGGCCGTTAGCACTAGTGTGGTCGCTTGTGGACGGCACGGCTGTTGCTTGATTACCATCACGCTGTCCGGACCGCCGGACTCACCGTCAAACCGCTTTTCCGGGGATCGTTGCATGAAGAAGATTACGTGCCTCTTGACCGCAGTGCTCGCAGGCACCTTCAGCTTCGCATCTGCCGGGGAGTTCGACACGACCGTCGATATGCGCGCGACCAGCGCGACGACTTTCTCAGTCGAGGGCCGCATCGAGGGACTCGGGACGGTCGACCTGATGGTGGATACCGGCTCCGGCTACATGACGATCAACGAGGAGATGCTGGCGCAGCTCGAGGCGGCGGGCCGGGCGCGCTATGTGAAGGACTTGCGTGGCAGGCTCGCGAACGGCAACGAGCTGACCGTGCCGGTGTACATGATCGAGGCCGTCAGCATCGGCGGCGGATGCTGGCTCAAGGACGTCGAGGCCGCGGTCTTTCCCGGGGCAACGCGCCCGATCCTGGGCCTCAGCGCGCTGCAGCGTGCGGCGCCTTTCATCTTCTCGTTCGAGCCGCCGCGCCTCGTCCTCAGCAACTGTCTCACGACCGCGGGCAGCCCCTCGTCGGGCGACGTCGCGGACCTCGCGGCCTTCGACAAGTAACGAAAGAAAGCCGGCGCGCCCCGCGGGCGGCCGGCCTTCCTGCGGCGGACGCACGTCGTCCGCCGTCGCGCCGTCTTGAAGCGTCTACGGCGTGAACTGCTGCGTTTCGGGATAGAACGCGTTGGCATCCGGCGCGCCGCCGGTACTGCGGCGATCCCATCCGCGCTCGCTGCTCCGCATCTCGCGGCGCGGTGCGGCCCTGTCCGGTACCGTCTCGAACGCCGAGAATTCGCTGATCGGCTGGTCCATCGGCCGCACTTCGACATACTGCTCGTCGCGGTACGCCGGGCTGGACCGCAGTTCGTCCGCAGTCGCGCTCAGGCGCAGCTTGCCGCCCTCGTAGCGCATGCGGTCGAGCGGCACCGTGAACTCCCTGTCACCGACGCCCATCACGCCGCCTGAGGAAATCACCGCGTGGATGTTCTTGTCCTGACGGCTCTGGACGACCTTCTTCACCGAACCGATCTGCTCACCGTTGGTCCCGATAACCTCGGTGCCGCGCAGCTGGCTCGGTGTCATCGTCTGCAACCGTCCCGAGGTGCCCATCTGCGAGTGCATCTGCTGCTGGGTCTGCCCCTCCTTGTACGAGTCCGCCGCAGCCCCGATCGGAACCGCACCGAGCGTTGCGATGGCGACGGCGAGCAAGGACTTCCGTGTCATGGATCTCATGGCATTCTCCTGATTGTTGGCACTTATCTGAGAATCTCGTCCCCGTCGGGAACGAGTGCCTGGATCGATCCGCCACCCCGGCGGCCGCGTTGCCCTGTTGGGGAAGGAATCGGTCGCGGCGAGCAGATCGACAGATATGTTCGAACGCCCTGCCGCTTGCCGAGTTCCGGCGAGAAAGCGCCCGCGACGACCCGGGCCGTCGCGGCAGGCACGCCCGGAAGGCTCCTCGCGCCGCGGCGAAGACGTGCAACGGCGGCGTAAGCGACTGATCGGATTGAAGTTTTGCGTTCGCCAGGGCCAGCCCGGCACGGGGACGGTCGATCCGATCCGTGCCCGGAACCGGCAGGAGTAACAGTGTGTTAACTGCCGCCGAGCGGCTGCCGGCGTGCCTACATCGCCGCCTTGCCGCGCGCGAGCAGCCCCCTGATCGTCTCCTGCAGGTCCGCCGGCAGCACGACGACCTTGGCGCTCTCGGACGAGCCCATGCGTTCCAGCGATGCAATGTACTTCTCGCCCAGCATGTACATCATCGGGCCGGCCTGGTCGCCGATGGCGGCGGCGACGCGGCGGATCGCTTCGGCGGAGGCTTCGGCGAGCATGACCTGGGCGTTGGCGTCGCGCTTGGCGGATTCGAGACGCGCTTCGGCCTCGAGGATCGCGGCCTGCTTGGCGCCTTCGGCCTTGGTCACTGCGGCCTTCCTTTCGCGCTCGGCGGCGGCCTGCATTTCCATCGCGCGCTGCATCGACTCGGACGGCTTGATGTCCTGGATCTCGACCGATTTCACCGTGAGGCCCCAGTCGACCGCCTCGTCGGCGATGCTCTCGCGCAGGCGCGCCTTGATCTTGTCGCGAGAGGACAGGGCCTCGTCGAGTTCCATCTCGCCGACGATGGAGCGCAGCGTCGTCATGATCAGGTTGCGGATCGCCTCGGCGAAGTCGGTGACGCCGTACACCGCCTTCACCGGGTCGGTGACCTTGATGAAGGCGATGGCGTTGGTGACGATCACGGCGTTGTCGCGCGTGATGACTTCCTGCTCCTGCACGTCGAGGATGATGTCCTTGGTGACGAGCTTGTAGGCGATGCGGTCGAGGTAGGGAATGATGATGTTGAGGCCGGGCTTGAGCGTGCCGTTGTACTTGCCGAGACGCTCGACAATCCATTCCTCGCCCTGCGGCAGGATGCGCACACCCTTGGCAAGGGTGACGACGACGAAGATGAGTACCGCGACGACGAAGATGAAGCTACCGCTCATGAGATCTCCTCAGGCTTTGACGACTTTCAGGAAACTGCCCTCGACGGCGACGACGCGCACGCGTTCGCCGGCGGCAATCGGTTTTTCGGCGAGGCACACCCATTCCTCGGCACCCAGCAGCGGTCGCTGAAAGCGCACCTTGCCGCGCTGGAAGGGGGCGACCGCGCCGACCAGCAGGCCGACTTCGCCGATCACCTCGCCCGCGGAGGTGCCGATGCGGGTCTTGTGGAAGCTGGGCTTGAACACGCGGAACCACAGCACGACCATGACCAGCGACAGGGCGGTCCAGGTGGCGATCTGGGCGGTGAGCGACAGTTCGGGCGCGACGAGCAGCACGAGCGCCATCGCCAGCCCCGCGATGCCGAACCAGATCAGGAAGAAGGACGGCAGCGCCAGCTCGGCCAGGATCAGCGCGATGCCGACAACGGTCCAGTGCCACCATTCGATATTCATAGACTCCTCCTCGGTGCCGATTGTAGCGGGATGTCATGGGCCTGTCCGCAGGTCGGGACCAGAGCGAGGCGACAGATGTGCACGATGCCACGCAGCTGCGCACAAAGCGGGGCGCGAGGTAGTTGACCGCGCCGCCGTTTTTCACCAGACTGTTCAGCGCGCATCAGTCATCGCGTGGCGTTTCGAGCTTGAAGTCCTTTGGTACTCAGTCCGTCATTCCCCGATCGCGATTGTCGCAACTTTGGGCAAACGCCCCTTATGTAAACTTTGATTTGGGAAATTCAGACATGGCAACTGGTACCGTCAAGTGGTTCAACGACGCCAAGGGCTTCGGCTTCATCACCCCGGACAACGGTGGCGAGGATCTCTTCGCGCACTTCTCCGCGATCCAGGGCTCGGGTTTCAAGAGCCTGACCGAAGGCCAGAAGGTTCAGTTCGACGAGACCTCGGGCCCGAAGGGCAAGCAGGCCGGCAACATCCGCCCGCTGTAATCCGCCTCGCGGCAGGATTCGAATGAGGAAGGCCCGGCACTGCCGGGCCTTTTTCTTTGTGCGCGCCGGGCGCACAGGCGCGGCGCTCAGCGCGTGAGCTGGAAGGGCGACACGGTTGGCGCCGGGCGCGGTGCGCGGGCGGCGTCGATCACGCTCTGGCGCGGGTCGATGGCGACCACCGGGGCGCCGGTCGGCCCCGGTTTCACATTCGCACCGGCCTGCGCGGCCGTGGTGCTGAAGGCGCGTTCGGCGACGAACTGCCAGTCCGCATAGCTTTCCATCCCTTCGAACTCCGACCACTCGGGCGGGAAGCGGCCACGCTTGAGCGGCGTGTCGCGCGACTGGCTGAAGACGCCGACGATGCCGCCGTCGGTGCCGCGGATCAGCCCCCAGTCGGTGCTGCGCGTGATGGGATCGGCGTACAGGCGGCGCAGGTAGTGGCGCGGCGTCGGGCTGCGCTGGTCGGTGAGCAGATCCTCCAGCCGTTGCGGGAAGCGCTTCACGTCCGGCGAGCTCTCGTAGTACAGGCGCAGCGCGCGCGCGTATTGCGAGCCGACCCACAGCAGCTCGCGTTCACGAGCGCGCAGGCTGGCCGTGGACCACAGCTGCATGGTGCCCACCAGCGCCAGCGACATCAGCACCACCAGCACCAGCGCGCCGATGTAGGTGAAGCCGCGCTCGCAATGGCGTGCGTCCGCCGGCATGGCTACCACTCCGCGTAGGGTGTCCCGTCGCGCGCGTTGCCCTCGGCGCCGCTGCGCACGTCGCCCACCGTGCCGCTCGCGCCGCCCTGCGGCGGCACGATCACCCAGCTGTCGTTGCGCTGCGTGATCGGGTCGGTCGGGACGCTGCGCAGGTAGCGCTTGTCCACGAGCCCCTGCAGCGAGTCGGGATAGGCGCCGGTGTCACCGTAGTAGTGGTCCACCGCGTCGCGCATCACCGCGAGGGTCTGGCGCAGCGCGGTGTCCTCGGACTTCTCCAGGCTGCCGAAATAGCGCGGCGCGGCGATCGCGAGCAGGGTCGCGATGATGGACAGCACGACCAACAGTTCGATCAGCGTGAAGCCGGCGCGTGATTGGTGCGGGGTATCCATCGCGGGTCTCACCACTGGCGGTAGGGCACGCCGTTCATCCCCTCGCCGGTCGCGAGCGAGAAGACGTCGAAGACGTCGGCGCCGGCGCGCGGGTTGTCGGGCGGGCTGTCGTAGGCGCGCAGGCCCCAGGTCTCCTCGGGCGGCAGCTCGGGGGCGGCGAAGGGGTCGCGCGGGATGCTGCGCAGGAAGTAGATGCGCTTGCCTTCGGCGTCGCGCGCGTCGCGCACGCCGTCGACCAGCACGCGCAGCGTCGGCGGGTAGCCGCTGGCGTCGGCGAGCTTCTCGATCTGGCCGGCGTCGGCCGCGAGCTTGTAGGTGTCGATGGCGTCGCGGATGCGGTACAGCGCGCCCTTCAGCTCCTGCTCCTTGCCGCGGCGCACGACGGTCTCGGTGAGCGGCGCGGCGATGCTGGCGAGCAGCGCGACGATCGCCACCGTGATGACGACCTCGACGAGGGAGAAGCCGCGCGCGCGCCGCATCGTCCGTCCTCAGGGCCTCGCGCCGAGCGCGAGCGCCGCAGGCAGCGGGATGGACACCGGGCGGTTGCCCTCGCCGAAGGCCGACACGCTGGTCACCTTGAGCTCGGCCGGGGCGGTGCTGCCGGGCAGCGCGACCACGCGCAGGCGCATCAGCGCGCCGTCGCCGCGCGCGCCCTGCGGCGCCGAACGCGACAGCGCGACGAACATGCGTCCGCTCTTGTCGTCGATGCGCGGCGCGAAGGAGGTGATGGCGCCGTCGGCATTCATGACGTCGCCCTCGGTCACGGCGACGACGCACAGCGCGGCCGGGTCGTAGGCGAACTGCACGGTCGCGGTGCTGAGCGGCTGGGTGACGTTGGCGCGCAGGATCACGTCGGTCTCCTCGCCGGGCTTCAGGCCGGCGGGCGCGGTCCACGACAGCGTCGCGGCGGCGGGGGAGGCGGCCGCGGCGGGCACGTCGCTGCCGGCGCTGGCGGGCGGCGCGAGCGCGGCCACCGCCGCCGGCGCGGGTGCGGCCGCGGGGGCGATGGCGTCGCGCGTCATGGCGCTCGCGGGCGCCGGCGCGGCCCCCACCACCGGGGCGGTCGTGGTCATGCGCAGCATGGTGTCGGTGCGCGCCTTCAGCACCGCCTCGGTGCCCGACGGGTACTCGATGTCGTAGGGGTTCATGTAGGGCATGTTGCGCACGATGCGCGGGGTGATCGACAGTACCAGCTCGGATTTGCCGATGGAGTCCTTGTTGCTGCCGAAGAGCCGCCCGAGGCCGGGGATGTCGCCGAGGCCGGGGATGCGGTTGCCGGAGACGTCGTGGTCGTTGCGCATCAGGCCGGCGAGGACCTGCGTCTCGCCGTCCTTCAGGCGCAGCGAGGTGGCGGCGTTGCGCGTGTCGACCTGCACGGGGATGGTGCCGTTCTTGGTCGGCGTCTGCGCGGTGGCCTTGCTGACCTCGAGGCCGATCTTGATCAGCACCTCGTCGTTGAGATGCACGGTGGGCTCGACCTCGAGCTTGAGGCCGACCTCGAGGTACTGGATGCTCTCGGTGATCACCGGGCCCTGCGTCGAGGGCGTCGAGGTGGCGCTCACCACCGGCACGCGCTGGCCGATGTGGATGCGCGCCTTCTCCTTGTTGCTGACGCGGATCACCGGGTTCGCCAGCGTGTTCACGTCGCTGTCGTTGGCATTGATGCGCAGCTCCGGCGAGGGGCCGATGGTGATGCGGTCGCGGTCGATGCCGCGGTACTGGCTGAGCGTTCCCGGCGGGCCGCCGAGGTCCGGGCGCAGGATGCCGAAGGTGCTGGGCCACTGCAGGCCGAGGTCGAGGATGCGCTGGCGCGACACTTCCATGACCTCGACTTCGAGCACCACCTCGGGCTCCGGCAGGCCCTGCGTGGTCAAGAGCTTCTCGGCGAGGCGGATGGCGTCGGGGGTGTCGCGCATCGTCAGCGTGTTGAGGCGCTCGTCGATGAACACGTCCTTGGTCTTGAGCAGGGTCTTGACCATGTTCATCGCGGTCTTGGCGTCGGTGTTGGCGAGGTGGAAGGTGCGGATCGTCAGGTCGAGGTAGTCGCGCTGCTTCTGCGGCGTGTCGGGGTAGATCATCACGGTGTTGTCGCTGATGATCTTCTGCTGCAGCTGGTTCTGCAGCAGCAGCAACTCGACCGCCTGCTCGACCGGCACCTGGCGCACGAACAGGGTCGCCTTGAGGTCGGGCTTGACGTCCTTGTCGAACAGGAAGTTGATGCCGGCGTTGCGCGACAGCACCTCGAAGATCTGCTTGAGGTTGCCGTCGCGGAATTCCAGCGTCACCGGCGCGGACATCTTCGAGCGCAGCTGCGGGTAGGGCGTGACGTTGCTCGCGCGCATGTCCTCGATCTCGCGCTTGAGCGCGAGCGCGGCGTCGTTGCGCGGGTCGAGCGCGAGCACCGGGCGTACGAGGCGGTCGGCGCCGTCGGGGTCGCCGCGACGCAGCGCGGCCTGGGCCTGGCGCACCGTCTCGCCGGCGTTGCGCAGCTGGTCGAGCTGGCGCAGGGCCTCGCGTGCGCGTTCGTTGGCGGGGTCGAGCGCGAGCACGCGCTCGAAGCCGCGCGTGGCGGCGTTGTGGTCGCGCATCAGGCGCGCGCGCTCGGCGGTGGCCAGCAGCGCGGCGATGACGCGCGCGCGCTGCGTCGTCTGCGCCATGTTCGTCGCGGCATCGCGCGGCTGCTCGCGCACGGCCTGGTCGAGCTTGGCGAGGCCTTCCTCGTAGCGCCCCTCGTCGATCAGCTGCGTGCCCTCGCGCTGCAGCGCATCGGTGGCACAGCCCGCAAGCCATGACGCCAGCAACAGGAGCGCAACCCGGGGTGCGGCACGGCGGAGCAGCTTGTCCAGCATCATGGCTTGCTTCCCACTGGCAGGGTCTGGATCATGTTCAGAGGAAGGTAGACGAACGTCATGGTGGTGTCGGTGATGCTTTTCACTTTGTAACTGCCGTCCAGCACGTCGCCTTCGGTGACGGTGTAGGGGCGGTCGCCGCGCACGAGGAAGATGCGCACGCTGTGGCCGTCGGCGAGCTTGCCGAGATATTCGTAAGGGATGGGCGGCGCCGTCGGCGCCGGAGGCGGGGGCGGGGGGGCCGC
>NZ_WTVS01000032.1 GCF_012911005.2 Aromatoleum toluolicum
CGCCCCTCCTGAGCACCTCGACCGCAATCCGCGGTTTCCTCCCTGGAGCGTTGTCCAACGCCTGCCATCAGCCGCGGTCGATCATCGACGCCCTTCCCGATTGGCAGGCGTCGAACAACGCTAAACCTTAGCGGACGGTGAAGTTGCATTCCTTGAACGACCGCTTAGCAGGAGCAAACGTCATTCGGGGCATGTGACGAGCTGGCTGGAGACGAGACGTGCCGTGAATAGTTCGGCATTGCGCTATCTCGTCAATCTTGACCCGACCAAAGACAAGAAAAGCTGCAGGATGTCCACCTTCGTCCGTCCGCTGCTGATAATGGACAGGAAGGAATCGAACGTCATCATGACCATCTCCCCACTTCGCGGGTTGAGCAGTATGAAGTCTCGCCACTCTTCCCCGCGGCCTTCCACTGCGGCCGCAAAGCTGAGCAGCCAGTAGATGGCAACCTGGCGGTAGTCAGCCGACGAAAATCGCTTGGCCGTGCACTTCACCTCCACCAGTGTCGCACCAATGGCGAAATCTCCGTGGCCACTGGAAATCCACTCCAAGCCAGGGATATGCGGACGAAAGACGATGGGATGCCCCGCCGACGCGCTCAGCGACGTCATGGTCGCTGCGAGGTTCCGTCCCACTGTCTCAGCCAAATGTTGGTCGACGGGCTCTAGTTGCTCGGGCAACTTGGCATCGAAGTACGCACGTTGTCGGCGGACGGTGTCGGCAAAGCAGGCTGGCCAGTCTATTTCGGCTGGATATTGGAGCAGTTGTTCTCCGACGGTATATCCCAGCTCGAAGAGCATCGCTCGCTGCAAGGCCGACTGCAGCAACAGGTCTTGGCGAAGCGGCTGCACAGGGATTACTTTCGATTCCGCATTGAGGTGGGCAACTATTCCCGGCGTCAGTTGAGGGAACACCTCGTCGAAGATGCCTGGAATTTCCCGTGCCACGGTCCGCGGGTCAAACTGCATCGCCAGCACCCTTCGCCCAGCGCGTGAACACCGCGGCAAATCGAGGCTCAGCGCCACGGGGAAGCATCGCGAGCTTTGCCTTGTCCCGTTGTTCATCGAAGGGAAGCTCCACACCAAGTTCCCAGTATTGTGCTACAGCGCGTTTGGCCTGCTGGCGCGCTTTATCCCCCTCATCACCGAAGCAGAAAGAGGTCAGCCAATAGAGGCGTTGGCATTCAGGGCTGAGCTGCTGCCAACGGTTTCGCAGGTGGTTGAATGCGACCGCGTCGTTCCAACCGCGCCAGCAGTCGATACAGGCGCGCCGGACCGCATCAAGCTGAGTCTTGTCGAAGAGCTCGCTTACGAAGCTAGCGCGAGTGGGCGTTCTCTGGAACCGCAAGCATCGTAGGTAGTGGAGGAGGCTGGTATCGGCCTTCAACAGGTGAGCGGAGTGAATCGGAACCTGGTCGAGCAACTGGTCCACTGCCCCATGGATGGCGGCGAATCTTCCATCTCCTCGCAGATTGGCGATGCCCCGCATGATTGTTGAAAAGGAGGAGCGAAATGCATGCAGGTTCTGCTGCTTCAGCAGCGTTGCCGCGATCTCAAGAGCCACTGCAGGTTCGTGAAGACGAATGGTCCTGCCAATCTGCGTAACTAGAAACGTATCGGGAAGCGCCTTCTCAAGCTCGCGGTTGAGAAGCTGACGAACCTCGAGTGTTTCGACCGTCTCGACTAGCGAGTCGTAGTCTGCTTCGGGATTGTCCGAGTAAGGGTCGAACTTGAGATCAATTTTTCGTAGCTTGGCCGCTTCCGCGTCATCTCCGCCCAGTTGCGAAGCCACATAGTCGCGGTAGTGCTTGGCGGAGAGGAACACTGTCTTTGACTTGTTTAAAGTGAGGCCGTAATCCATCAGGCTCTGCGCCAGGACGCCCAAGGCTCTATAGGCTTCCGCGGTGTTGGCCGCAACTAGGACATAGTCGTCGACATAGCGGTTGCCCCAGACGCCTTTGGCCCCCATGGCGGTATCCACCTCGTTCAGAACGAGCTCCGCAAGAATACGTGCGCCTTGCCCTCCGACTGGAAGGCCGAACGAGCGCCCGGCAAAGAGCTTGCTTAGCAGTGCATTGACCTGCTTGGATACGGCCGAAGCGTCGCCGCCCAGGCGGTTGATGAGATTCTCAATGTAATGATGCGAGACGTGTTCATAGAAGCTCGAGATGTCAGTCTGCACGATGACCGAATGTTCCGGCACTATCGACGCTTGTTGGACGGTCTCTTCTTTGAACGCGCGCCAAGAGCGCGTGCTATCGAACAGGTCCTTGTCACCCGCGGCCAGGAATCGGTAAGAGTGCGCGCCTGCAGACCGATGCGGCTCGAGCGCCTCTGCGATGGCGATGGCAAGACCGTTGAGGTAGATGTTCCAGAACAGGTGAATCTTGGTGATGACTCGAAATCCGGTTGGACCGGATGGAGCAAGAAGGCGCTCGTTGTAGACGTGCAGCTCCGCGATTCGCTCGTGGTTGTCCTTTTCCGCCTTGCTGTCACGGAGCTCGGAGTAGAAGCCATACGCAATCGACGCGAGAGCCGGAGCCTCGTCCCTACAGAATCGGATATCGACATCGAACGGGAGCGTGTCGTTATCGCCATGCTCTGCAATCTCGCGGGCGGCGCGCTCGAAGTGACGCAGTTCTGGTTTCAGCAAAGAAGTCCTCCTTCAGATGCGATGTCTGCAGCTATCGACAAGGTCGCGTTTTGTCGGTTGCTGTTTGTCTTGCTCCTGTGCCAAAGCGAGAGCTGCCGCCACGCCGTGCATATCCATTTATGTCTTCATAACTCACCATAGCATATCTTTTTCGGGTAAATATAGATCTGCTAAGAGCTTGTTGGGAATCCCCATTTATGGATAAGAACGTATCGACGTCAGCTTTCGCATGCTCAGCGGTCGCCGCTGGCATGCGACCTCATCGATCGCTCCGGCCGACGAAGAGGCAGGGGCTCGCTGTCCCCCGGTACGCATGTCCTCGGCCTATGCTAACGACTGGCTTTTTCGGAATGAGCGACAGCAATGCTGCTGGTTGCAGCCCGATGCATAGCGCTGGTTGTAAGTATCAGGCCGATTTTCGCACCATGAACTTACGCTACAACTATCATCAATAGGCGAAGCGCGCACTCTGGACGTTCATGTATTTCTTCGAAGATGCGCATTGTAGATTTTTGGGCAGATACCATCGAGGAGCCCAACAGTCTTTGAAAAGGGGCGGACGCTACAGTTGAATTCGATATTTCCATCCAGCCCTGCTGCATTGTCCAAATTCTTCGCTATTTGATTGGCTAGGCCGTCCGGAATCGTGCCGCTGATATAGAGACAGGCGATCTCACCAGGGCTGATCAACTGCTTCTTCAGTATCGCCGCATCGAGCGGCGCGCCGCCAATCCAGCAACGAAAGCCGGCGCGATCCAGTTCAACGGAAAATGGCGAGAGATTGATCGCTAAAAGGTACAAAGAGAAAGATGCGGACTCACCGAGATCGACAGTCGCCGAGTTGTGACGAGGGCGAAGATCGAGATAAATCAATTGTGCCAGTTTTTCTTGGGTGAAGTATTGGCGAAGTAGAAAGCCGGGCAGCCATCTGAACAGGCGCCAAATGCTCTGAATCGGAATGGTCTCAAGCGCCATGCACGGTTACCATTTGAAATTCACGAGTGGAAGGGGCTGCAGGGCTGCAGGGCTGCAGGGCAGCGGCAAGACATTGACTCTGCCGGCTTCGACACAGCTGTTCTCCAGTAGGAGTGGGGTGAGAACCGGGATAGCATGCTCTGTCAAACCCACCGGATTTTGCTCGGTCGTTCAAGACTTTGGAATCCACCATGAGTAGGCCAGCGCCCCGAGCACCAAGATCCACACGATTCCGAAGAACCAGAGCTCGGAGGCGCGCCAGCGCACTCGTGTCAGCACTGCCTCCGGACGACTCATCGTCGGCTTCCCATTCTTCCCTTCGAACTCTTCCGCCAGTCTCTGATGCGCCCTAAATAATGCATCATCACAGGGAGCGTGGTTGTGTGGGCACTTGTCCTTGATTGCCTCATACTCAATCCGTAGGTCATCCACTTCCTTGTTTGCGAGCGGCCTGCTTGCATCGATCTGCGCTAGGGCTTGCGCCAGTTTCAGCTGGAAGGCGGTCAAAAGTTCAGCATTTCGGTGCAGAGCTTCGGCTTTTGCGCCGTATCCCGCCCCCCACTCCATGAGGCTGATCGCCAACAGAAAAACCCCAAGTGCCGCGGCCAGCGAGGATAAGTAGTTGTCCAGCGGAGTCCCCGGCGTGGGCGAGTAGACCTTCTGCGCAAAGGCCACTGCAATGCTCAGCGCGGAAAGCGCTGCAAGACTGAAGGTCGAAAACCACTCACGATGCTTCAGCCGGCGAGCTGCGTTGTACCGTGCACCGGCAGTCCGCCAGGAAAACGTCCGCAGGTCCGACAGAAACTGTTTCATAGAGTAAATCCAACTGGCACAAAGGGTGCAGGCAATGCCTGATGAATCAGGTCATATCCACTTCCAAGGCGGTGACGCAGAGCGTCCCCCCAAGAAGGTTTCTCCGCCAAAGGCGGCGCCCCATGCTTCGCATGGGTAGGGAGCACTTCCGCCCGCTAGACCGAGGTCTGACGAGGTATCGCTTACGCGATAGGCATCGCCTGCGAGTAGATTTTAACCCACTTACCCGTATATGACACCTTCGTCCGAATGCATGGCAGCCAGAATGTGGCGTAAGTACTTCTCATACCTGTCTTTGATCTCGGCGTCAGTCAGCGTCTCCGCCGGGTCGACCCGGCCTCGTTCACTGAGGAAAGCAAGCATCTCGATTTGATTGGTGATCTTGTCGTAATTCCGCACGTAACCACCTTGCGGATTGAACTTCATCTCGAAGTACGCACGGCGTAGCGTCTTTAATTCAGACGGAGCTTTGTGTCCGAAATCTAGCATTCGCTTGAACATGCCTTCGATCGCCGCATCAAGGCGATGAAGTAAAGACAAGTCGCTGATCTGATTGAAGTAGGCGATCCAGCCGTAGCGCTTCTTCTGAGATATGGCCCCGGTTATGCGCTCGTTTAGCTCAAGAAGAAAGATCTCCTTCAGGCGATCTTCGGTTAGGTACTTGAACTTGGCCAGCCTTCGAGACTTGTTGTGGATGTAGTCGCTGAACTTCGCTGCAATCGACTGTAGGAACCGCTCGACTGTCGAATCTCTCACCGAGATGATTGGCAAGCGAAATATGTAACCGAGATATCCAAATGGCTTCGAAAGCGGTGCGATGTGGGTTTTGCTAGATCCCTTCGGATGCAATGACAAGCCTCTTAACGTGAGGCGCGAGCGCAACGAACGAAACGCAGTTTGTACTATCGGCTCCGGTCCATACATCAGGACGTCATCAACGTACCTGTAGTAACTTACCCCGAGCTTGGTCATCGCCTCATCCACGTCTTGCATGTAGATGGATGCCAGGAGGTTCGATATTGCCAGTCCTTGTGGCACGCCGTCCTTTGGACTGAACTCTTTGTGTCGAGAACGATGAGTGTTCTTGGGGACAGTCGGCGTCGACAGGGCGTGTCCAATCAGCTTGATCGCGCTTTTGTACTTCACCCTCTTGGCAAGCACCTTAAGTAGCCGGTTCTGTCGGATCGAATCATAGAATGTCTTGATGTCAGTGCTGCAGATCCAGGTTTCAGTTGGAGATCGGCCGATAAGATCGACGGCGATCTCTCTGACATAGGTGCTAGCGACATTCTTCGGAACCCGCTCCGGATAGAGGGCTGCCAGAAATTTGTTTAGCTGTTTCAGTACAACTCGATCGCGCACCGTAGGTATGCCGATCAGCCGAGGCGGCTTATCCCGGCCTTTTGTCTTCAGGACCTCGAGGAACGGTGAGAACCGGAACTGCCCATTAAAGATCTTTGCGGACGCAACGCCGAGATCCTTCTTTGCGTTCAGCGCGTATTGGAATCCATTGAGGCGATCGACGCCCTTGCCAGTCGTGCTTGCAAACTCCTCATTGAAGACTGCTTCCAGGGTGTCCGGAGCGAAGAGGTGTTTGAACAGTACTTCGTCGTCAATGGGTGCTGCCACACAGGCAATCGCCGGCGCAATTTCCATAAAGCTCATAGTTTCCCCTGCCTCTGTTTCAGTAGTCCAGAACCCAGACTGCCATTCTTAGAGGCTTGATGCGCGGTTCAAATATCCTTAACTCACCCACACAGGTAACTCGTGGATGTTGAGGGTGTTCGCTTCGCTGGTCCGCGGATTCATCTGCGGTAAGTCGGGTCGCGAGACGGCGCCTCTCTGTCGACCGGCAATCCCCGGCAGATCGGCCGGCCTCTGTGCGACGACGGCCAACGGGCTCAGTTCTGGTCCGTCAACAACAGCCTTCTTGAGTCCGAATCTGCAATCGACCGCTCATGGTCGATTGTAAGCATTCCGCATTCGATCAGGAAACCATCATTCGCGTCAGAGAAGTCCGCCCGATCGGTAACGAACGAGTTCGTCACGAAGTTGATTCAACCCTGGGAACGTCGCGGCTTTCCGGGATTCAGCTGGTCCCAGGAGCCGACAAGAGAAGCTGTTCTCCTCGCCGGATCATTTCGTCAATCGATGTCGGAGAATTTGCTTGTCGCTGCTTGCTGTTTTCCGTACTAGCCCCGTGCGGCGGCTTTGCGCAAGAGTACCGCCGCTCCGGGGACGTAAGCTGGCCGACAGGATTGGCCGAACGACGGTCAGTGCGCAGGGAACATCACAACTGAGTGATGAATGGTCGCACAAAGTGCACTTTGGATACCGCAGCCGACGTCACCGACCTAACCCGGCTCTGCCATAGCCACCGCAGCGCGCCTACCTAGCCGACTTTCAGGTCGTCACCGCGCGCTTCAGGACCAGCGGCACGCCCCCCGTACTGCGCTTGACCATCCATTGCGCCAGCGCCGAATCCATGTAGGTCGCATGGCCCGGGAACCACTCCTCGAGCGCGACCGCGAGGCGGCGCCCGACCTCGATGTTGCCCGCCGCGACCATCTGCTGCACTTCGCGCACCGACGCCATGACCTTCTCGTGTTCCTCGATGTGGCAGTCCCGCGCCGGGAAGTTTCCCGCGGACATCCAGGCGGCTTCCTCCGCGAAGTGGTGCTCGGCGTGGGCGGCGAAACGGTCGAGCAGCGCCGGGAAGACTTCGTCTCCGACGACCTGCATGGCGTGCACGAGCTCGACGAACTCGTGGTGGATGTCGTCCATCGGCCCATAGCCGAGGAGGAATTCGTCGCTCCAGGGGGTCGCCTGCTCGCTCATTTCCGGTCTCCGTTCAGGTATTCGGCAGGCCGCGCGGGCCGCCCATGCCGATCATCGCGAGGAATTCGCGGCGCGTCGAGGCGTCTTCGCGAAACGCGCCGACCATCCGGCTGGTGACGAGGCCTGCGCCGGGCTTGTGCACCCCGCGCGTGGTCATGCACTGGTGGGACGCCTCGATGACAACCGCGACGCCCTTGGGTTGCAGCACGGAGTGCAGCGTGTCGGCGATCTGCACCGTCATTTTTTCCTGGATCTGCAGGCGTTTTGCGTAGATCTCGACCAGCCGCGCGAGCTTGGAGATGCCGACCACGCGGTGGTTCGGGAGGTAACCGATGTGCGCCTTGCCGATGATCGGCGCCATGTGGTGCTCGCAGTGGCTTTCGAAGCGGATGTCGTTCATGACGATCATCTCGTCGTAGCCCTCGACCTCGGAGAAGGTGCGAGCCAGGATTTCGGCCGGGTCCTGCGAATAGCCGGCGAAGAATTCTTCGTAGGCGCGCACGACGCGCGAGGGCGTATCGACGAGCCCCTCGCGGCCCGGTTCGTCGCCGGCCCAGCGGATAAGGGTGCGTACGGCGTCTTCCGCCGCCTCGCGCGATACGCCACCGCGCAGGTCCGCGTCACCGGCGTCGTCGGTTTGCCCTTCTTTCATGCTGCGTTCTCCCGTTTGTCCTGCGGCGTGCGGGGGCGCCCGTGACGCAGGGCGTCCCCACAGAAGAAAGAGCGGGACCGTGTTGCCGAGGTCCCGTAAACCGGCAGCGCACCGCGCACCGTCGGAGGAGAAGACATAATCTGCGTCACGCCCGCGCGGTCTGGTCTGCTCAGAGCGAGCGGGCGATGATTTCCTTCATGATCTCGGACGTGCCACCGTAGATACGCGCGACGCGTGCATCGACCCAAGCACGGCTGATCTTGTACTCGCTCATGAAGCCGTAGCCGCCGTGCAGCTGCAGAAGTTCGTCGAGCACCTTGCCCTGCATCTCGGAACCGACCAGCTTGCACATCGCGCCGACCTCGGGCGAGAGTTCGCCGCGCATGGCCTTGCCCAGGCAGTCGTCCACAAACACGCGCAGCATGGTTGCCTGCGCCTTGCATTCGGCGAGCTTGAACTTGGTGTTCTGGAAATCGAAGACCGTCTTGCCGAACACCTTGCGCTCGCGCACGTACTCGAGCGTGTCGTCGATCAGCGCCTCGATGGAGGCGGCAGCGCGAATGCCGATGATGGTGCGTTCCCACGCGAGCTGGTGCGTGAGATAGCCGAAGCCCTTGTTCTCGTCGCCGAGGCGATTCTCGACCGGGACACGGACGTCGTCGAAGAAGAGTTCCGAGGTGTCCTGGCCCTTCAGTCCGATCTTTTCAAGCAGCCGGCCTTTGGAGAATCCGGGGCGATCGGCCTCGACGCAGATCAGCGTGAGCTCCTTCGCATTGGGGTCGAGCTTGGTCGCGGTGACCATCAGGTCCGCGTTGCCACCGTTGGTGATGAAGGTCTTCTGGCCGTTGATGACGTATTCGTCGCCATCGCGCCGTGCGCTGGTGCGCATCGAGCGCAGGTCGGAACCGATGCCGGGCTCGCTCATCGCGATGACGCCGATGATCTCGCCCGCAACCATCCGCGGCAGCCACTTCTTCTTCTGCGCCTCGCTGCCGTAGGCAACGATGTAAGGGGCGACGATCTCGGAGTGGGTCGTGAAGCCGATCGCGGTCGCATTGACCCGCGCCAGCTCCTCGATCATCACCGCCGAGTGGCCGAAATCGCCACCCGCACCGCCGTATTCCTCCGGCACCGTCGAGCACAGCAGGCCGACCTCGCCCGCCTTGCGCCAGACCGACTTCGGCACGATCCCGACCGCCTCCCACTCGTGCAGGTGGGGGACGATCTCGTTCTCGATGAAGCGCCGCGCCATCTCGCGGAACATTTCATGATCTTCACGGAATACGGTCCGCATCCTTGTTCCTCCGCCTGTTCTCGTGCAGTTTCCCGGCTCAGCGGCCGGTGAATTTCGGTTCGCGCTTCTCGACGAAGGCTGCGACCGCTTCCATGTGATCTTCGGTGTGATGGGCAAGCGCCTGGTAGGCCGCCGACATCTCCAGCAGCGAATCGAGACGCATGTGCTGGCCTTCCCGCAGCAGGCGCTTGGTAAGGCGCAGGCCGTGGGCCGGATTAGCCGCCATGCGCCGGGCAATGCCCAGCGCCGCGGTCTCGAGCTCGGCTGCGGGTACCACCTCGGTCACGAGGCCCCACGCGAGCGCGGTCTGGGCGTCGATCATGTCGCCGGTGAGCGCCATCAGGCTGGCCCTGGGCATACCGACGATGCGCGGCAGCAGCCACGCACCGCCATCACCCGGCACGATGCCGAGCTTCACGAAGCTTTCCGCGAACTTCGCGGTGTCGGCGGCGATGCGCACATCGCACATGCACGCCAAGTCCAGGCCCGCGCCGATCGCCGGTCCGTTCATCGCCGCGATGACGGGCACGTCCAGGTCGTAAAGGCACAGCGGGATGCGCTGGATGCCATTGCGGTAGCTCTCGCGCACCTCATAGGGCGACCCGGCAAAGATGCCGCCGCGTTCGCGCATGTCCTTGACGTTGCCGCCGGCACAGAAAGCCGGTCCGTTGCCGGTGAGTACGACGACCTTGATCGAGCGGTCCGTGCGGACGTTGGCGCACAGGTCGACGAACTCCTGCATCTGTGACGGGTCGGAGAGCGCGTTGCGCGTCTCCGGGCTATCCATGCGGACGGTGAGGATGGCGTCCTCGCGTTCGAGGATCAGAAAGGGTTTCATGCTGCAGTCTCCTCGTATGCGGCGAGCACGCCGGCGGTAACCGATGGCCACAATGCCTGGGAGCCGGCGCCGCAGAGCGCGCGACCGAGCTGCTGCGACCAGTCGGTGAGCGAGCCGAACTCGCTGCGCCACGACCACAGCCTGCGGGTCGTCAGGTGCAGGGCGTGTTCGTGGGTGAAGCCGATCGCGCCATGCACGGCGTGGGCGACACCCGCCCCGATCCCCGCGGCCTCGGAGGCGCAGATCTTGGCCGCCATCACCGGCAGGCGTGCGAGCCGATCGTCCGACTCGGCGAAGGCCGCTTCGGCGGACATCACGGAGGCCGCCGCATGTTCGGCGAGGACTGCAATCTGGTGCTGGATCGCCTGGAAACTGCCGATCGGCTTGCCGAACTGCACGCGCTCACCGGCATACGTGGTGGCCATCGCCAACACGGTTTCGAGCGCGCCCGCAATCTGCGCGGCACGCATCATTGCACCGCCAAGCTTGAGCACGTCGGCCGACAGTGCCGTCGGCAAAGCCGCGCTTGCGAGCGGCACCACCGCTTCGAATTTGAGCGTGTCGCGCGGTTCGGCGGCCGTATTCACGGTACGCACCACCGTCGCCGCCTCGGTCGGCAGGAGCACCACCGCCGGCGCCGCGCCCGCTGCGACGGCCACCACGTGGCGGACGTGGCGCCCCCATGGCACATCGACAGCGGCCCCGGTCACACGGCCGTTTTCCAGGCGCAGTGTGCCGCGCGCGGCAACACTCAGCGTTCCCGACACGGCGGCCAGTCCGCTCGCACCCAGCAACCAATTGGCGAGCATCGCTTCGGGCAGCGGCAGCGGGAGGTTGAAGCGGCCGGCCAGACGCAGCACACCACATACATCCGCCCACGTGGCACCTGCACCGCCGAGCGACTCCGGCACCAGTGCCAGCGTGAATCCGGATGCTTCGACAGCCGTCCACAGCTCCGTCGGCCATTCGCCGCCCTCGCAAGCCAACACCGCGTCGGCGGTGACGAGGTCCGAGAACAGGCGCTCGACAGAGGAATCGAATAGGTCTCTCATGATCAACGCAGCCCCAATCCGCGCGCGATGATGCCGCGGAGAATCTCCCGCGTGCCGCCGCGCAGTGAAAACGATGGCGCCATCTGGGTCAGATAGGCCAGCACCTGGGCGTGGTCGCTGCCGCCCTGAACGGTTGGCGGAAGCTCGCACAACAGCTGCGCGACTTCCGGAATCTCTTGCTCGAAAACCGCACCGAGATCCTTCACGACCGAGGCCTCCCACGCCGGGTTGTTGCCCGCCGCGAGTTGGGCCGTCACCGCCAACGACATGTTGCGCAGCGTCACCAGTCGCGCGGCGAAGCGGCCGATCTCCTTGGCCTGCAGGGCATCAGGACTACGGCCCACCGCGTCGATGAGCGTGTGGAGCAGCGCGATCGAGCTGAGGAAGCGCTCGGGACCGCTGCGTTCGAAGGCGAGTTCGGCGGTGACCTGCCCCCAGCCCTGCCCTTCGGTACCGATGATGGCGTCGGCATCGAGTACGAGTTCGTCGAAGAAGACCTCGTTGAAATGCTCGGCGCCCGTCAGGTCCTTGATCGGCCGGATGGTGATGCCCGGCAGACTGAGGTCGATGATGAACTGCGAGAGTCCTTCCTGGCGCTTGCTGTTCTCGCCGGTGCGTACCAACGCGATCATGTAGTGCGAGCGGTGGGCGTTGGTGGTCCACACCTTCTGCCCATTCACCACCCACTTGTCCCCTTCACGGCGTGCGCGCGTCTTGATCGAAGCGAGGTCGGAGCCCGAATTGGGCTCGCTCATGCCGATGCAGAAAAACTGTTCGCCGCGGCAGATCGCCGGCAGGTGGCGTTCTTTCTGCGCATCGGTGCCGTAGTGCAGGATCTGCGGGCCGCTCTGGCGATCGGCGAACCAGTGCGCGGACACCGGCGCGCCGGCGGCGAGCAGCTCCTCGATCACGACGTAGCGCGCGAAGGGACTCGCCTCGCCGCCACCATAGCGCTTGGGCAGAGCCATGCCGACCCAGCCCTTCGCTCCCAGGCGACGGCTGAATTCGGCGTCGAACCCCATCCAGGAATCCGCCCGGCGGACCGCCGGGTAGTCCTTCAGGGCTTCGGCGAGGAAGGCACGCACTTCCGCACGAAGTGCTTCGGCCTCCGGTGGAATGCGACTGTACTTGAACTGGTCTATGGACATGGCGCGTTCGATAGTGGGCCGTCGGCTTGAGCAACGGCGTGGATGACCCGGGTCACGTCGCCCGCGAACGGCACGGACGACCGTCGGCCGGCGGACACGCCCCGCGTGCCCGCCAACCGCACTGCAGCCGGACTCAGAGCGCGGTCTGCGCGTCCGCCGAGGCGAACATCTTGTTGATATCGCCCGAGGTCACCGGCTTGCTGGGATCGCGTTGCGGAGCTGCGCCGCCGAGGCCCAGCGCCGGCTCGATGCTGACATGCGTCGCCTGCGCGCGCAGCGCACCGACGGTGCAGTTCTCGCGCCCCAGGATGGCGAACGGGTCGTAAGAGAATTCGCGCATCGCGTTGAGGTGGCTGATCTTGTTGATGATCTCGTCGGGCAGGTTCTTCGCCTGCTGCCAGAACACGTCCGCGGAGTTCGGCCAGGTGCAGTCCGAGTGCGGGTAGTCGCACTCCCACGTGACCATGTCGACGTTGATCGAGTCGAGGTTCCTGAGCCCGAACGCATCCTCGATGAAGCAGGTGATGAAGTGCTCGTTGAAGATGTCGCTGGGCTTCTTGCCGCCGAAGTTCGAGTTCGTCCAGGCGTGGTGGTGGTTGTGCGTGAAGTCGGCGCGCTCGAGCAGATACGGGATCCAGCCGATGCCGCCTTCCGACAGGGCCATGCGCAGCTTGGGGTACTTCTTCCACATGGGTGCCCAGATCCAGTCCGCCGCCGAGTTGGAGATCGAGATCGGCATCGACGTGATCCAGGCGTCGATCGGCGATTCATCCGAGGCGTGAGCCGCCTTCACCCCGGTGCCGATGTGGCAGCAGATCACGACATTGTTCTCTTCGCACGCCTTCCACAGGGGATCCCAGTGCGGGTTGTGGATCGACGGGTAGCCATGCACGGTCGGGTTGTCGGACAGCGTGATGGCATGCACACCCTGATCGGCCATGCGCTTCACCTCGGCCGCGGCGGCCTGCATGTCCCACCATGGCACCATCATCAAGGGGATGAAGCGACCCGGAGCAGCGTTGCACCAGTCATGCAGGTGCCAGTCGTTGTAGGCCTGGATGGCTGCAAGGCTGACGTTTTTGTCCGGCATGACCTGGAAGCGCTGGCCGGCGAAACCGGGGAAGGTCGGGAAACACAGCGAGCCGAGCACGCCGTTCGCATTCATGTCGTCGACCCGCGCCTTGATGTCCCAGGTACCACGGCGCATCTGTTCGTAGGAGAGCGGCTCCATGCCGTACTCCTCCTTCGGACGCCCGACCACCGAATTCAGTCCCATGTAGCCCGTTGCCTGCTCCTCGAACACCCAGATGTCGCGGCCGTTGCGGTTTTCGACGCGCGGCTGGCGGCCCTTGTACTTGGCGGGCATGTGGCGGTCGAAGGCGCCACGCGGTTCGATCGCATGGTCATCGACGCTGACAAGGATGAGATCTTCGAGCTTCATGTGTGTGTCCCCTGTTGGAGTGGCGTCCGCGGTGGGCGCGAACCGGTTATGAGCCTCTATCTTAGAGCAAGAAATTCGTTTTGTTAAACACTTTTTTGCTTTGTGTTCATGTTTAACGAAATTTCCAGATCGGCCGGAGGCTCAGCCGGTCCGCGCGCCACCTCAATCCCAGATGACCGGGACGGAGTGAGGGCCACGAAGCTGTGCGCCCGTAATCCGCGGCTTCGGCTCATCCGGGTCGAGGCGGATGTTCGGGAACAGATCGAGAATGGCGTTCAGCGCCACCTGGAGCTCGGTCTTGGCGATGAACTGCCCGATGCACATGTGAGGGCCGAAGCCGAAGCCGAATGAAGGCTTGAGCTTGCGATCGATGTCGAACTCTTCGCTGCTCTCGAAGGCTTCCTCGTCGCGGTTGGCGGAAGAAACGATGCACTGGACCATGGCACCCTTCGGGATGCGGACGCCGCCGAGTTCGAGGTCCTGTGCCGCCTGACGCACCTTGAAGGTCGCCACGGGCTCGAACCGGATCGCCTCGTCGATGGCCTTGCCGACCAGGCTGCGATCCTTGCGGACCCTGTCGAGCACGTCCGGACGCTCGAGCAGCAACACCATCAGCGAGCCGAAGGTCCGCGTCGTGGTCTCACCGGCAGCCGGGAGCAGCGAACGCACGAAGGTCGTGATCTCGTGGTCATCGAGCTTGCGCCCTTCGTATTCGGCCCGGATCAGGCGGCTGATGAGGTCGTTTCCTTCGGCGCCGCGTTGGCGCACGGCGACGACGGCTTCCTTCACCGCGTCGTAGAGCGCCTGTGCGGCTTCCATTGCAGCCTTGCGCGCAATCGCGGCCTTTTCGGCGTCCACCTGCGGGCCGGCAAGGATCGCCAGCGCCCATGCCGCATACTGTTCGACCTTCTCGGGTTCGTCGTCGGGAAAACCGATCAGCGCGTAGATCAGGCGAATCGGGAAGTGGAGGCCGAAGTCCATCAGGTCGGCCTTCTTCTTCGGCACCAGCGGCAACAGGTACTCGTTGCGCACGATGGGATCCATCTTGCTGTCGCGCCACGTGTTGACCACGTCGGGCATGAAGATGGGCTGCAGCAGGCCGCGTGCCTTCTTGTGCGCCTCGCCGTCCATGCCGGTGAGGATCAGGCCGTCGAAGAAGGCCCCCAGCCCTTCGGCGATGAAACCGCTGGTGTAGTTTGCGGCATCGCGCAGGACGGTCATCACGTCCTTGTATTTGAACACGGTGTAGGTCGGCCGGTTCGGATCCAGCCCTGCGATGTTCGGCACGCCGAGCTTGCCCATGAAGTTCTCGGCAATGATCGGCGAGTTCTTCCGCATCTCGCGGTAGATCGCATGCAGATCGACATCCTCACCGCGGTAGTTGTCGGCCACTCCGGCGAACGCGCTCTCCAGCGTAACGTCCTTGACACTGCTCATTTCGTCTTCCTCCGTTGGCGCACCGCCCGGTCGTGAACGAACACGCTGTGCCGGCCATGTGCAATGGCCTCGACACGGTGCCTTCACGCCGGATAAGACGGCGCTGTTTCTGAACACTTTTGCGCATAGTGCTCCATTTAATGCGTACTGCCAAGTGTTCAAGCAGGGACCAGGGCAGGCCGGAGGACACCTGCCCTGCCTGGGGCGGGAATGCGGACGTGGCGCGCGTTAGTGCAGCCGACAGTGCAACGGTTCTCGCTCCTGCATCACGGAATCATGAGGCCACCGTCGACGGCCAGCGTCTGGCCGGTGATGAAGCGAGCCCCGTCGCTCATCATGAACACCACGAAAGGCGTCATGTCGCGATCGGGGTCGCCGAGCTTGCCGCCGAGCGGGATCAACCCGGCCATCATCGCGTCGTGCGCCCGCAGGGCATCCGCGTCCATTCGTGCGCGGTGGGCGTCGTACATGGGTGTCCACATGCCCGGCGCAGCGGCATTCACGCTGATGCCGTGTCGCCCCCACTCCTTCGCCACCGTTCGGGTCCAGCCGAGGACCGCCGCCTTGGCGGCCGAGTAGTGGGCACACCCGGGCAGCCCCATGACCCCCGCCGCGGAGCCGAAGTTGAGGATGCGACCGCCCTTCTCCCGCAGATGCGGAAAGACGGCCTGGTTGGTGTTCAGGGTGCCGCGCGCATTGACGTCGAATATGAGGTCCCAGTCAGCCTCGACGATCGCTTCGGCCGGCGCCGCGCGCTCGACGCCGGCGATGTTCACCAGTCCGTCGAGGCCGCTCAGCCAGGCGACAGCCTGCGCGACGATCCTATCGACTTCGGCACGCTCGCGAATGTCGCAGTGGAAATACCTCGCCTCGCCCGAGGCACCCGCATTGGCGCGCGCCACTTCCGCGCGGCCGGCCTCGTCATTCACATCCAGCGCCGCCAGCCGCGCACCGGCCGCCACCAGTCCGCGCAGTGCACTCGCACCGATGCCCCCTGCGGTGCCGGTCACGATGAGGCGTTTTCCGCTCAGCTGCATGTCCTCTCCTCCTCTTGTGGATGTTCCTCGCGGCGCGCGGGAGCCCCGTTGTCCGTGTCGATCCGCCGGGCCTGCAGGCCCCCGAGACCGAGCGCCGCGGCCATCACCCAGAACAGCACGGCCGCGCCGGCACTCGCCCCAATGGCGCCAAAAAGGAGGGGCATCGCGGTCATCGAGGCGTGCACCGTCATCGAGCGGAAAGCCAGCGCCTCGCCGTGCCGCTCGCGGGGCGTGACCTGATGCAGCGTCGCGAGAATCGTCGGTTGGATCGCGCCCAGCGCAAGGCCGAGGGTCGCGGCGCACAGCGCCATGGCCCATGCACTCTGGAGCAGTGGATACAGCACGAACACCAGACACGTGATGAAAAGCGCCCCCGCAAGCAAATGGCGTCGCGGCAGGCGTTCGGCCACAAACGGGATCACGACGCGCACCGACATCGACGCCACCGCATAGGCCGCCAGCACCGCCCCCAGCGCCGATGCGCTGAAGCCGCGTTCGACCCCGAGAATCGGCAACGCGAAGCCATGCACGTCCCAACTGGCCGACACCAGCCAGTTGACGAGGAGCAGGCGCCGGAACGACGGCAGGCGGAGCAGGCCCCAAGCGGACGGCTGCTTGCGGTTCAACGCGGAGACCGGCGCCCGGCTTTCATGCGGGACCGCCTGGGCGATCACCAGGGTCGCGAACGGAAGCAGCGCGAGCGCGGCGAACGCCGCCGAAAAGCCGAGATGATCGATCAGCACGCCGGCCATCATCGGCCCGAAGAGTCCCGCCACGGCCGGAGCGAGCGCGATCCAGCTGAACACGCGAAGCCGATCCGCCTCGTCCCGCGCGAATCGGCTGGCCGTGCGCTGGATCGCGATCATGCCGAAACCCGAGCCCGCGCCGCACAACGCAGCGGCCGCACACAGGGCAATGAGATGGGGTACCGACGCTGCGAGCAACGCACCCGCGAGCGACAGGCCGGCCGCAATGCGCACCGGCAGATGGTAGCCGTGCCGATCGGCAAGCCGTCCGGCCGGGATAGCGAAGATCGCGGGAAAGAGCGCGAACATCGTCATCACGAGCCCCACCGCCCACTCGGAATGCCCCAGCCGAAGGACGCTCAGCGGCGCGGCCAGGCGAGCCCCCTGCACGCAGGCGTGCAGTCCGACCTGGCATGCGACCAGCGCCACCAGGGCGCTACGCATGGATGCCGGGGAAACACCGCGCCCATTCACGCCCGCACCTCGATCCCCGCGATCGCCGCTTCGAGCAGGCGCACCGCGGACGCATGATGCTGCGCGCCGGTTTCCGCCGGTGCCTTGCCTGCGCAGGATCGCGCATGGCTCGCCTCGAGCATGATGCCGAGCTTGAAGCGTGCCATCGCGACGTACCAATCGATCGCCGACAGGTCGCGCGCGGTGCGCTGGCGATAGTGTTCGATGAGTTCGGCAGTCGAGGGAAGACCGTCGGCGGGCGCGATACGGATGGTGCCGGCGCCCCGCCCGTCGCGGTCGGGCCAGGTCGCGACGAGCCAGCCGAGGTCGAGCAGCGGATCCCCCAGCGTCGCAAGCTCCCAGTCGATGATCGCTGCAAGCGCCGGCCGGTCATGCCGGAACATCACGTTGCCGAAGTGATAATCGCCGTGCATCAGCCCCGGAACGTTGGCTGCCGGCACGTGCGCTTCGAGCCAGTCGGCCACCTCGCGCACACCAGGCAGCGCCTGCGGCCCCGGCCAACCGGGCTGCTCCGCGCAGCGCTCGAGGTGCATGAGCCAGCGCGGCACTTGCCGCTCAAGAAACCCTTCCGGCCGCCCGAAGTCCGCCAGTCCGACCGCATCGGGCGCGACCTCGCCCAGGCGCAGCAAGGCATCGACCATCGACAGCCCCATCGCATGGCGCCACGTCGGATCAGTGGCATAGAGCCCCCGGAGCGGCGTGGGCGTTGCGGTAAAGCCATCCACCGGAGCCATCAGGTAGAACGGCGCACCGAGCACCGACGCATCCCTGCAGGCAGCAATCAGGCGCGGGTGTGGTACCGCCGTGCCGGCAAGTGCTCCGAGCAGCCGCGCCTCACGGAGAAAGGTCGCGTGGATCTCGGGCTTTGCGCCCGGCGGCGGGCAGCGCAGGACGTACTCGGCGCCGTCCCGAAAAAAGCGCAGCAGGACGTTCTGCGTGCCCCCGGTGAGCGGCGTGACCGAGTCGATCGCCCCACTACCCAGCCCCTGCGCATCCATCCATTCGGCGAGTCGTCCGAGATCGACCTCCGCCGCCCACCCGTGAGCGCTCATCCCAGCACCGCGCTGAACTTCGCCCGTGCAGCGGCCTCGGCCGTCGGCCGGTGATAGTCCGGGAACAGGTCCTCACAACCGGTGTACTCGCGCAGCAACTGCTTGGCGACGGTGACCTTGTGCACCTCGGTCGGACCGTCTGCGAGCCCCATCTGGTAGGCGCGCACGATCAGGCCGACGAAGGGCATCTCGGACGACACCCCTATCGATCCATGCACCTGCAATGCGCTCGACGCGATGTCGTGCAGCACCTTGGGCATCGTCGCCTTCACCGCGGCGATGTCCTTGCGCACCTTCATGTAGTCCTGGTACTTGTCGATGCGCCAGGCAGTGCGCATGACCAGCAGGCGGAACTGCTCGAGCTGGATCCACGCATCGGCGATCCTCTCCTGCACCATCTGCTTGTCCGCGAGCAGCGAGCCCTGGGTGCTGCGCGACAAGGCCCGCTCGCACAGCGCGTCGAGTGCCTTCTGCGACTGGCCGATGACGCGCATCGCGTGGTGCACGCGCCCCCCGCCGAGGCGCACCTGCGCGACGACGAAGGCCTCGCCGGGCGCGCCGAGCATGTTTTCCGCCGGCACCCGCGCCCGGTCGAAATTCAGGTAGCCATGAGTCGCCTCGGGATCGTCAGGGACGCCGACGTTACGGACGATCTCGATTCCCGGTGTATCGGCAGGCACGATGAACATGCTCATGCCCTTGTAGGGCGACACGGTCGGGTCGGTGATCGCCATGACGATGTAGAACGCGGCATAGCGAGCGTTCGACGCGAACCACTTCTGCCCCGAAATCAGCCAATCGTTGCCATCCTGTTCGGCTCGCGTCGTGAACACTTTCGGATCGGCGCCCCCCTGCGGCTCAGTCATCGCAAAACAGGACACGATGCGGTTGTCGAGAAGCGGCTCGAGGTAGCGCGCCTTCTGTTCGGGCGTGCCGTAGTGCGCGAGGATCTCGCAGTTTCCCGAGTCGGGCGCGTGCGCACCGAACACGATGGGCGCGAACAGCGCGCGACCGAGGATCTCGTTCATCAGCGCCAGCTTGACCTGGCCATAGCCCGCCCCGCCGAGTTCCGGTCCGAGGTGGCAAGCCCACAGATTCCTGGCCTTCACCTCGCGCTGCAGCGGGCGGACCAGCGCCTCGAAGCGCGGATCGTGGATATTCCAGGGACTGCCGAGGACATGCTCGAGCGGCTCGACCTCCTCGCGCACGAAGCGGTCGATCCAGTCGAGTTCCTGCTGGAATTCCGGGTCGGTCTCAAAATCCCATGCCATCTTCGATCTCCATCAGGCGAGCAGCAGGCCACCATCGACCAGCAGGGTCTGGCCGAGCATGTAGGACGCCAGCGGCGAAGCGAGGAAGAGCGCCGCACCGGCCATCTCTTCCGGCGTGCCGAGGCGGCCGAGGGGAATATTCTTGAGCGACGCCTCCAGGCGCTTGGGGTGATCCGTCGTGATGCGGGTAAGCTTGGTCGCGACGAGCCCGGGGGCGATGCCGTTCACGCGGATGCCGTCACGTGCCCACGCTTCGCCCAGCGTGCGGGTAAGGCCGTAGGCCCCCGTCTTGGAAGCGTTGTAGGCCGGGGTGCCGACCGTGGAATGGAAGGCCGCGGCCGAACTCACGATGATCATCGATCCGCGGCTCTCGGCGAGCATGTCGTGGAACTTGTCGCCACAGGCCATGAGGCTCACGAGGTTCACATTCACGACCTCCCGAAAGGCCGGCACCTTGAACTCCTCGCGGTTGTAGCGCACCGTGCCTTGCGAGCAGATCAGCACGTCGAGCCGCTCGAACGGCACCGGCGCGCACGCCACCGCATCGGCGTCGGCCACGTCCACTTGCGCATACGCGAGTCCCTCGAGGTTCGAGTCGGCCGAATCCGCATAATCGGCGGCGGTCGGTCGCGTGCCCCAGACGTGGACGCTCGCCCCGCGCCGACGGAAGGCCTGCGCCATGCCGTTGCCGATCCCGCTCGATCCTCCCACCACGAGTACCGTCTTGCCGCTGAAGTCCAGTTCGTTCACGTGTTCGTTTCTCCTTCGTCCATGCGTCAGGGATTGGTCACGGCCGCGGCGACCATGCTTTGAATCTGCCCTTCGTCGAGCCCGACCGATCGCCACACCCTGTGGCTGTGCTCGCCCAACGCCGGCGGTGCCCGGTCAAGGGCGAGGGGCAGGTCGCAAAAGTTCCAGTACGCGCCGACCTGTTCGAGGTGCCCATACACCGCGTGCGGATAGGCGGCGTGCAGCCCCGCCCGTCGGCAGCCGTCGTCGTCGAGAAAGCTCAGACCGGGGTTTTCGAGCGCGGGCTCGCAAGGCACCCCCGCCGCGGTCAGACACTCGCAGGCCGTCTCGCGGCTGAACGCCGCAAACCAGGCCTCGCGATCGTTCCCGGCCAAGGCGGCGAGCGCCCGCGCTTCCTCCGGCCGCAGCGCGGCGACAGCCAGCCAGCCGTCCGCGCAGCGATACAGACGGTGATCCGGCGACACGCCGGTCTGCGCCGCGTCGAGGTGATCGATCGGGGACAGACTGCCGTCGGCGCGCATCACGGCCTCGCCCACGGTCAGTAGCGTCGCGCCGAGGAGCGATGCCGCCACCGCCTGTCCGTCGCCCGTTATCTGGCGCTGAAAATGCGCGAGCAGGAGTGCGAACACTGACGACAGCGCGGCGAAGTAGTCCCCGACGCCGAAGCGCAACCACATCGGCGGCCTCCCCTCGCCGCCGCATTCCACTTCCCAGCCGCAGGCCGCCTGCATCAGCTGGTCGAACCCGGGCCAGTCCTTGCGCGGTCCCAGCGGACCGTAGGAGCTGATGTGGCAATACACGAGCGCCGGATTGATCGCCTTCAGTGATTCGTAGTCGATACCCAGCTTGTGCGCGGCCGGCAGGCGGACGTTGTGATGAACCACGTCGGCCCAGCGCACCAGCGCCGCGAGTGCCAGTTGTGCGGCCGGATCGCCGAGCTTGAGCGTCGCACCGAGCTTGCCACGCTGCGTGCCGGCAAAGATCCGTTCCAGACGGCGCATTGCATCGCCACCGGGGGGTTCCACCTTGATGACTTCGGCGCCGAGGTCGGAGAGGAGCTGCGTCGCGAAGGGCCCCGCGAGGTAGGCGCCCAGGTCGAGCACCCTGAGCCCCGCGAGGGGTGCGCTCCCCGGCTGCCCCTTCGCCGCGCCGTCGAATGCATGCGCGCGCGGGACGCTCCAAGCCGGGTCGGATTCAAGAGGCCGCAACCCGCCGCGCAGGCGCGGGGGAGGGTCGGTGGTGTACGCCGGCCCGGGTTCGAACACGCGACCGATGACGGGATCATCCACCATCACGACAAATCCGTTGGCACGCGCCTGTTCGTCGCGGTATATCTCACCGAAAGGGGCCGCCACCTGTGCGGCCACGTCGTGCTGCCAGAAGTGTTCGACCCATTCCTGCGCGGGGCGCGTGGCAATGATTACCCTATTCGCGCCGAAGTTTGGCGCAACGTGGCTGGGCGGATATTTCGCGTTCTCGGCCGCGACCGCCTCCGGCCCCATCGCCGCGAGCGCCGCTGCCATCCAAGGGGCCTTGTCTGGCGAGTAGTGCACATGGATCCAGCGCCCGTCGGAACAGCGGTGCAGCGGAATGGGCGTCGTCTTGTCGAGCCCTTTCGCGAACGCCGGTGTCGGCGTTTCGGCGCGTGACCAGTGCATGCTCATCGGTGCGAGAGCGGCCTGGGCGAGGCTGGTGTGAGCCGCCCCGCCGCGCCCGTCGCGGCGCCGTGCAATCAGACGCGCCATCACCCCGACGACGCAATACCAGGCGGCGAGCCAACTCGCGAATGGCATGCGGACGAAGATCGGGCCCCGCCGATGACCAGGCTGCTCATCGAGCAGACCCAAGCGCGCGAGCACGAGCGATTCCCGCGGCAAGGCCTCGGCGAGTGGATGCCGGGACGGCCAGCCGGTGATTGCCGAGACAACAAGCTGCGGGCATGCTGCAGCAAGCGCGTCGTCCGTCAACCCCAGCGCTGCCGCACGACTGGGTGTGAAGTCGTGGATCAACACGTCGGCGTCGGCCAGCAAGGCACGCAGACGCCCGCGCCCATCATCGCGATCCAGGTCGAGCTCGACCCGACGCTTTCCCCTGTTGAGAACGGAGAACAAGGCCGTGCCCTGCTCCGCATCGCTGCCCGGCGCTTCGATGCGGATGACTTCCGCACCCGCCTCCGAGAGCAGCAACCCGGCCGCCGGACCGGGGATGCCGCATGCGATCTCGACGACGCGGATACCGGCGAGGATGCCTTCGTGCATCGCCCTACTCCGCGTACGCCTGCTGCACATAGGTCATGCGCCCACCCGCTAGCATCAGCGCGCAGAACATGTTCAGCTCGACGATCTGGGCGGTGGAAAAATGGCGGCCGAGCTCGGCGAATACCGCGTCGTCGATGGCCATGTAGTCGGCCGCAAAGAGCTCGGCGTATCGCAGCGCCGCCTTCTCGTGCGGCGAAAAACGAGCATCGTCCGCGCTCAGGCAGGCGATATCCTCCTCGCTCACCGCGTCGTCCTTGCGCGCGAGCTGACACGCCTTGCAGGTCGTGATCGAGGCGATCCTGAGCCGCACCAGCTCGCGGAGGCGGCCGTCGAGCACCCCACTCACGTGCATCGTTTCCAGGGTCGCGAGCCAGGCTTGGGCAAGCTCGGGGCGATGTGCCCAGACCTGCACCGGGACGGTGGAACTCAACATGCGGTTGGCGCACCCCCGCGCCACTGCGTCGGCAAGCGGTGCAGGCAACGCATCGAGGGGAATGGGCTGGATTCTCGCCATGGTGGGATCCTCGGTTGGGATGAACGGGTTGCCCGGCGAGACGTCGGTCAGAACGCTCAGGCAAGGCTGCAGAACTTCGACGAGCCACCCGACCCTGCATGAAGCGCTCGATCGCGGGGTCGAGCGGCCTCACCGATGCACAACCTCTCGTAGTTATATGTTCAGTTTTTGATTTTTTGTTCAAATATACGACTGAATCCCCTCCGAAACAAGAACGGCGTGATCTGACCGGGTGTCAGAACACGCCGCACCTACCTCAGGATGTAGAGAGGACGTTCGCGATCGCGGTTATTCCCGACCGCGCCGTTACTGCCCGTTCAGGGCTGACGAATGAAGTAGCGCACGTGGAGCTTTCCGCCCTCGTCGAAGCGATAGAGCTCGATGGTTTCGATCGTCACATCGGTCCCCTTCACCCTGTTGCGGTTGTGACAGGCCGCCTCGCAGCCATTGATGATCATCGCGACCTCCTCGATGTCGATCTTGGCGTTCTGCGCGGTCCACATCGCTTCAAGCACCGGCCACCCGTCAGCGGGCGGTCGGCCGACGTATTCGATTGAGAGACCGCCGGGCGCGACCTCGCGGTAAGCAGCCAGAAAACCTTCCTTGTCGGAGACGTTCCATCGCGCAAGCTGTGTGTGCAGGAAATGCTCGATGGCCTTCGCGTCGATGCTCATGGGAGCTCCTTATTCGTGTCTCGTGTTCATTGGGCGCGTCAGAGTTCGCTACCGCGCACATTGCGCGCGCTGCCGTTGCGGCGGTCCGATTCGCCCCAGGCCATCCAGCGATCCGGCTCGCGCGTATCACCCACACGTCTCCAGCGGCCTTCCTGTTGCGCGGTGATCGGGAATCCGCCGACAAAGTCCATCATTTCGCCTTTCGGATCAGGCAGGAACTCCCACTCCTCCCGGCCATCGACCACGATGCGGGCAGTTTCGGCGAAATAACTTCCCTCCTTGTGTCGCACCTCGCCCTCGATATCCGTCGTGCAATAGATCTCGCCCTTGTGGTTCTGGAAGATCGCGTAGCCCAGATTCTCGTGACCGACCATAAACGAGCCCGCATCCCAGGTCCCGTCCTTGTAGATCGTCGCGAACGACCACCAGATGACGTGCATCTTGTTGTTTACGACGAGGTCCTTCTGGAAGTGAATGGCACCGCCGTCGGCCATCCACGCCTGGTCGAGCGCGATGACGCCCTTCACCGGACGCCCCTCGCAGATGCCGGACACGTCGTAGAGTTGCGACACGTAGAAGGTGCCCCAATCCTCGCCGGGCAGGTACCACTGCATGCCGTTGCCGATAAGCGGCCCACCGATGTCGAGAAGCCCCTCCTCCTTCCAGCTGAAGCGCTCACCCGACGCGGTAATCAGCCACGGCTCGCCGGGTTCGCCGTCCAAGCTGGACCAGCAGGCGGTATCGCCTTCCAGCCAGCGCTTAGGGAACATCGTCATCGCGCGAGGCAGGATCCTTTCCTTGTCGACGCGGATGTGGCGCTCGTCAATCCGGGTGGACTGATAGATGAACTTCGTCGGGTTGGGGGAGCTGCCAGGCGCATTTACAGCACGGACGAAGGAATAGATGTGCCCTTCTTCGTCGCGCACGCTGCCGAAGGGCATGTGCTTGGTGAGCTTGAGCCCAAAATGATCACGCAGGTCTGCGAGCTTGGCACCGCTGACTTTCTGCGGTCCGACCAGGCATTGATAGGCGAAATCGCCCCGTTGAGGAACGGTCTTGAAGATTCTCATCGTTGAATTCCGGAAGAGGTCGGGAAGCCGCCCATGCATGCGACGGGCGGGAACGGTGCCCGGGTTCAGTCCCAGATCACATGCACGTGGGACGCGCCGCGCAGCTGGGCACCTTCGATGACCGGTGCGGGCTTGTCCGGGTCCAGCCGCAGGTTCGGAAAGAGATCGAGGATCGCGTTGATCCCGCAATTGAGCTCCACCTTGGCAACGAACTGTCCGATGCACATGTGCGGGCCGAACCCGAAACCGAAGGAGGGCTTGAGCTTGCGGTCGATGTCGAACTGGTCCGGGTTCTCGAACACCTCCTCGTCCCGGTTCGCCGATACCACCATGCACTGCACGAACGACCCCTTGGGGATCGTCACGCCGTGCAGTTCCACCTCCTTGGCCGTCTCGCGCACCTTGAAGGTCGCCACCGGCTCATAGCGGACGGCTTCGTCGATCAGCTTGGGCACCAGCGAGCGGTCGGCCCTGACGCGATCGACCAGCCCCGGCGTCGTCAGCAACAGGGTCATGACGGAACTGAACGTGCGCGTGGTCGTCTCGCCCGCCGCCGGCAACAGCGAGCGCACAAAGGTGATGACCTGGTGGTCGTCGAGCCTCTCGCCCTCATATTCGGCACGCAGCAGGCGCCCAATGATGTCGTCGCCGTGGGAGCCCTCGGCGCGGCGCTTGACCACCACCTCCTGAATGGCGTCATAGAGCAGTTTGACCGCAACCCCGGCATTGCGGCGCGCCTCATCGATCTTCTCGGGGTCGACCTGGTTGCCTCCGACCATCGCCAGGGTCCATGCCGCGTACTTCTTGTACTTCTCGGTGTCGTCCGTCGGGAAACCCATCAGCGCGTACATTTCACGGATCGGGAAGTACAAGCCGAAGTCCATCAGATCCGCCTTCCTCTGCGACACCATCGGCTCGAGGAAGTCCTTGCGGATCACGTGGTCGATCTGGCCCCGCCACTTGTTGACCGTATCCGGCATGAAGGCCGGTTGCAGCAAGGCCCGCACGCGCCGGTGTTGCTCGCCGTCCATCGCGAGAATGATCAGGCCATCGAAGAATGCCCCCAGTCCCTCGGCAATGAATCCGTTGGTGTAAGTGTCGGCATCACGCAGCACGTTCATCACGTCCTTGTAGCCGAACAGCGCGAACGTGGGCCGAGTGCCCTGTTTGAGGCCGGCGTTCGTCGGCACGCCGAACTGCTTGATGAAGTCCCCGACGTAGATCGGGGACTTGCCGCGCATCTCCCGGCACGCGGCGTGAATGTCGCCTTTGCCCTTGTAGGTTTCCGATACGGCCGTGTATGCGGTTTCGAGGTCGAGGTTGAGGATATCGGTGCTCACGGTTGTCTCCTGTGTGGCGCCCGTTGCTGCGGTTATCGAGAAACAACCGCCAGACACATGCGCATTTTTTGCAAAAGCGTCCACATCCTAACCATCAAATCGAAGCGGTGGCCGATTCGGCAGCGACTGTCGTTTGACCTCGAGTCAACTGCGCTAAGCTTCGCGGACAACAAGCGGAAACGAAATCTTCCAACATGCCCAGCTCTTCCCGAAACCCGAGCAAGTCGACCGAACGCGCGGCACCCGATAAGAGGGAGACCTTGCGCCGCATCAGCGCTGCGGCGCGACGGGAATTCGCCGCCAAGGGACTGGCGGACGCCCGCATCGACGATATCGCCCATGCCGCCGGCGTCACAAAACAGCTCGTTTATCACTACTTCCGGAGCAAGGAGGAACTCTTCGCCTGCGTGCTGGAAGACTCGTCCGCGACGACCATGGGCGAACTCGTCGCGGTAGAACTGGATCACCTGGCGCCGCGTGACGCGCTGCGGGCACTCCTCAACCACATGATCCGGCCCTATTGCGACCCCATGCTGAGCGCGCTCGCACAGGAAGGGATCCGCTACCACGAGAGCCATGCCACGCCGCGCAACAGCTTTGTCGACCTAGCTCCCGAGCTCAAGCGCAAGATGCGCAGCGTGCTCGCGCGCGGGGCCCAAAGTGGCGATTTTCGTGCGAACGTCGACCCGGACCTGTTCCTCGCCGCAGCCGCGCAGGTGACCACCAGCGCCTTCGTCAGCCGCTACACCGTCGTCACCCTGTGCGGCCTGGACGTGGCGAACGCCGACGACGCGGACACATGGCGACGCTTCGCGGTCGCCTTCGTGCTGGCTGCCGTCGAGCGCGAGCGCAGCGACCAACATCCGCTCACGCGGCCCGACGCCCCACCGAAAACGCCGCCCGACGAGGCCTGAGAGCGCCGCCCCGCCTGCGGGGCGCGCGCCACATCAAAGCGCGAGGAAACGCTTCACCCGATTGGCGGCGATCCGTCCCGGCAAGCCGTTGACCCCACCCCCCGGGTGGATGCCCGCGCCTCCGAGGAAAAGTCCCGCAACCGGCAGGCTGTCCCCACCCAATCCCGCGGCCGGCCGCATCAGTGCGGAACGCGTGGTGCTCGTATCCACATGCACCACGCAGCCCCGATGCACATTGAGCCGCTTCTCCAGGTCCGGCGCGGCCTCGACCCGACGACCGATCTCGAATTCCTCAAGACCCTGCATGTATTCGGCGGCCTGGTCGATGACCGTCTGCCCTACCCGGTCTCTGACGGCATCCCATCCTTCGCGCGGCTCGACCGGCGTCGCAACGGGATAGAGGTAGGCCACGTCCTGCCCCTCGGGCGCCTGCCCAGGATCGACAGCGGTCGGCACCGTGATCCACATGTAGGGCAGCTTAGACAACTCACCTCGCGCGGCGCAGCGGAAGTTGTCGAGCACGGCATCGGAGGTGCCGATCAGGAGCACGCTCTTGCGCAGACTCAGCCCGTCGGTCCGCAGGGATTCGATGCGGCGGTAGTTCACCTGGCGACTGAGCGCGACATCGACCTTCAGTGGCGATGCCCCGTGGCCGTTGGCCGGCGCGAGCGCTACGCGAGTAAGCGTGCGCCGATCGAGCGCCCCGGGCGTAACCATTTCCAGCGCCATCTTCGGGTGGATCGATGCCACCACCGCTTTCGCCGACAGCACACGTCCATCCTTGAGTCGCACCCCCTTCGCCCGACCATCGCCGGCAATGATCTCCGCGACCGGCGCAGACACCAGAATCTCCCCACCCAACTCGCGCAGCCGGGCCGCCAGCGCATCCGACAACGCCTGGGTCCCCCCCACGGCGCGGCCCAGCCCGAAGCGATGGATGAAGCCCAACAGCGCGAAGTAGATCCCCGTCGCGTCGTTCGCGATGGGTCCGGCCGCGCCGAGCAGGCAGCACAGCGCCGACTGTACGACCGGATGCTCGAAACGCTCCATGATCGACGTGTACGCCGGGCTGCCGATGAGCGCCATGATTTCCGGTTTCAGATGGCGGTTCCTGAAGACCGCTTTCAGGGCCTGCCATTTCGCGCCCAGGTTGCGCTGCGCGGGGTCGACACGCATCATCGGAATGGCCATGTCGATGAAGGCATCCACGAGCTTCATCAGTGCCAGGAACTCTTCCGCGTCTCGGGACGAGAAGCGCCGGATCTCGGCCGCAGTCTTTTCCGGCTCGCGCCAGAACACCAGCGAATTGCCATCCGGATGGACGTACACGTATCCGGGAGACATTTCGACCTGACGAAACCCATGACGCTCGAGCTGCAGCTCCTGCGGCATCATGGGATGAACCCGGAGCGACATAAGATCAAGCGCGCAGGGGTTGATCAGATGCCGGGGCGCCTCCGGAATGAGGTAACCGCTGGAGGCCATGCCGCCGATCTTCTCGCGGGCCTCGATGACGACGACACGTTTACCTGCCTCGGCCAGATAGCAGGCGGCAGCCAAGCCATTGTGCCCGCCACCGACGATCGCCACGTCATAACTGTTTGCGCCACTCATTCTGTCTCCCTCCGGATGTGCCGGATGCGCTTGTTGGTGAAATGCGTCCGATTCGACGAATCAACCGATTGAAGCACAGCACCCCGGCCGGACACGGCGGGGCGGTTTGACGCGGAGTCAAAGCGCAGTGGAAGACGGACGGATGCCGCACACCCGCAGCGGCGGGCGTACGCAGCGTGCTCAGCGACGGGAGACGCGGCCCTGCATCAGCATGGCAAACATCCGCTCGAGGCGGCGCGGCAGGCTTCGGCGCTCAGGGCCGGCGGGAACGAGAATCTCGCTGAGGATGTATCGGACCAGCAGTTCGCAGGTGAGCTCGCGGTCGATCTTGATTCCCGCACGCGACTCCCACGCATCGAAGACCGGCCCAAGCACGTCCTGGAACCGGATCACCGAGTCGGGGAAGATGCGCTGCAGCCAGCGCATCGCGTACTCCGGCGCAACGACGAGCAGCCGTCGTGCATTGCCGCGCTCGAGGTAATCATCGACGAATCGCAATACGGCGTCGAAACGCTCGTCCGGATCGGCGTACGGGGCAGTCGCCTCGATCAGCGCGGCATGGAACCGATCGCGCCGGTGACGAGAAAACGCGTCCAAGAGATCGTCCTGCGACGAAAAATATCTGTAGAACGTCCCACGCGAGATGCCTGCGGTCTCACAGACGTCGAGGATGGAAATCCGATCCGCTCCGGACTCGAGGACCACCGTTTCGGTAGCGTCGAAAATGCCCAGGATCGTGCTTTCGGACCGCCTATTCCGGCGAACCGCCTTCACGGCCTTGACCGGCGCGGGCTCGGCGCCCTCCTTCGCTGAGGCGGTCGCGCCAGGCTTCTTCACCTTTGCCTTTCCCGCCTCGACTGCTTCCGCCATCTCCGCTCCCCGTGAGAATTCACCGATGGGTGATTGTAGCGTGCCCCAACCGCATGAACGTCCGAGCCCCCATCAAAATGATCACTACGCTTCCTTATATTTGACAGTTTTTCTATTTGTGTTTATGTTTTGCCATCACAACGAAAGCTGCACATCACCCCAACACGGCGAATCGGGACAGGAGACATTACATGGCAGGCATGGGCAATCAGGAAAGCTGGTCGGTCGGCCCACAGGATACGGTCATCGCGGCACTCGACCGGGCAGTCGCAAAACACCCCGAGCGGGTGCTGCTCGACTTCGGCGGCGAGCTTTACACTTACGGCCAGGTCGACCAGCTTTCGACGCGCCTCGCCCACTCGCTCGCAGCATTGGGCGTCCAGGCCGGGCAGACGGTCCTGAGCATGCTCGACAACAACGTCGATGCAGTCGTGACCTGGCTCGCCATCAACAAACTGTGTGCCGTGAGTGTTCCTGTCAACACTGCGCTGCGGGGCGAGTTCCTCCGCCATCAGATCGCGGACTCGCAGGCTGCAATCGTGATCTGCGAGGCGGATTACGTCGAACGCATCGCGCACGTAGCGGACGGATTGCCGCAAATGCAGCTGATCCTTCACCGCACCCACCTCACCGACGTCCCCGCGTGTCGCGCCCGCATCGCGCCGCTGGACGAACACCGCGGCCGGCGCGACGACGCGATCGACACGAAGCCAAATCCTTGGGACCTCGCCTGCATCGTCTACACCTCGGGCACCACCGGGCCGTCCAAGGGCTGCATGCTGAGCTACAACTACATGTGCAATCTCGCCCGCCTCCAGCTGCGCGCGGGACCGGCAACAGAGAATGACATCACCATCACCCCGCTGCCGCTCTTCCACATGAACGCGCTGTGTGTCGGCATCCTCTCGAACATCATGGTCGGCGCCCGGGTCGCGATCGTGCAGCGCTTCTCGGTATCCAATTTCTGGCCGGAAGTCGAGCGCAGCGGCGCCACCATCGCGTCGATCCTCGGGAGCATGGGCGGACTGCTCGCCCAGGCGCCGGACAACGAGTCGATGAAACGCTGCGTCGGACAGATCCACACCGTGCGCGGCAATCCCTTCACCGAGGAATCGAAGAGGATCTGGCGCGAACGCTTCGGCGCCAAGCAGGTGGGCGGCAATGGCTACGGCCTCACCGAAGCGAGCGTCATCACCTCGCTACCCGGTGGCGAGTACGCAGCGCCCGGCTCCTCCGGGAAGCGCATCCCCGACTTTGACGTGCGCATCGTCGACGACCTCGATCGCGAGCTTCCGGCCAACACGCCCGGTGAGATCGTCGTTCGCCCCCTGCGCCCCGACATCATGTTCATGGGCTACTGGGGACGCCCCGCCGACACCATGAAGCTGTTGCGCAACATGTGGTTCCACACCGGCGATATCGGAAAATTCGACGATGATGGTTTCTTCTATTTTGTAGACCGCAAGAAGGACTACCTGCGTCGGCGCGGCGAAAACATCTCGAGCTTCGAGATGGAAGCCGCCTTCGCGGCACATCCGGCCCTCGAAGAGGTTGCGGTCCACGCCGTGCCTTCCGACAAGGGCGAGGATGACGTCAAGGTCACCGCGATTCTCAAGCCCGGCAGCGCCCTCATGCCCGAAGAATTGTTCAAGTGGGCAATCGATTCCGTTCCCTATTACGCCCTGCCCCGCTATATCGAATTCCGCAGCTCGATGCCCAAGAACCCGCAGGGCCGGGTGCTGAAGTACCAGCTGCGCGAAGAGGGCAAGACGCCAACGACCTGGGATCTGGAAGAGACCGACATCAAGGTCAGCAAACGCTGATCCCCATAAGGCAGAAAAACGGAGAGGAAGACACCATGAGCATCTTTACCCACGTCACGCTCGGGACGCGCGACATCGCGCGCGCGAAGACCTTCTACGACCAGGTTCTAGACCCGCTGCTGTTCAAGTGCCTGCTTGAGGTCGAAGGCAAGGCCTGCGGCTGGGGTATCGAGGCACCGCAGTTCATGATCCTCTACCCGCGTAACGGAGAACCCGCGACTACGGGTAACGGCATGACCATCGGCCTCGCAGCCCCGAATCGTGCTGCCGTGCGCGAGTTCCATCGGCGCGCGCTTGAACTCGGGGGTACCTGCGAAGGCGCCCCCGGCCCCCGACCTTTCGCGCCGCATGCCTACGCCGCATACATACGCGACCTCGACGGAAACAAGCTCGTGGCCTCCTGCCGCAAATCTGAAGAAGAGGGCTGAATGTTGGAGCCGGTCAAGAATTGATCAAGCGTACCGAAGGGGACTTGATCAATTCTTGACCGGCCCCAACAGATGCGCTGTCTATACTGAATGATGAGTACGCCAGCCAATGCTCAAATCACACGCCCCAACGCTTCGGCGACGACAGCCGACAACGAGAAGGAACTGCTTCGCGTCAACCGCGCCCTGAAGACGCTCAGCGCAGGCAACAGGACGCTGTTGCGGGCCAGCGATGAGGCCGAACTGGTGAATGCGATGTGCCGCGTCATCGTCGAGCAAGGCGGCTACCGCATGAGCTACGTCGGCTACGTCCAGCACGATGAGCGAAAATCCGTCTCCCTGGCGGCGTTCGGTTTCGACGACCGCTATGAGCAGGAGGAGGAGACGCTTCGAAACCTGTATGCGAGCTGGGCCGACAACGAATTCGGTCACAGCGTGACCGGTATTTCAATCCGCACGGGCAAGCCGTGCATCGTGCGCCACCTGCTGACCGACCCGGATCACGCACCGTGGCACGCGGAGGCGCTTCGCTTTCGCTACGAATCCGCCAGCGCCTTTCCGCTGCACGTCGACGGCGAGGTGATCGGCACGCTGGGGATTGCGGCCTCGGAGCCCGACGCCTTCGACGAGGCGGAGGTGAAACTGCTCGCGGAGTTGGCCGACGATCTCGCTTACGGCATCGGCAACCTGCGCTCGCGGCTTCGCCGCCAGGAGGCTGAAGCCACCATTCACCGCATGGCCTACTGCGATGCGCTAACCGGTTTGCCCAATCGGGCGAGCTTATGCGAGCGGTTCGAGTCCGTTCTTGCCGCCGTGGTCGCGCAGAACCAGCCGCTCGCGCTCATGATCGTGAGCCTCGACCATCTACAGGAAGTCAATGACACCCTGGGCTACGCTCAAGGCGATCGGCTCATCCAGACATTCGCGCGCCGACTGATCGAGGCCGAGCTTGCCGAAACAGTCGCCCGGGTGGGCGAAGGCGAATTCGCGCTGCTGTTGCCGAACGCCGACTCGGCGCGCTCCTCCGCGACGGCACAGAAGCTTTCGAAGTTGTTGCACACCTCGATCGACGTCGAGGGGTTGGCGTTCGATGTACACACTCACACCGGTCTGGCCCTGTTTCCCGGCCATGGGGCGGACGCGGAGGTATTACTACGACGCGCTCGCGTGGCGATGCGCGATGCGATGCAGGCCGGTCGGGACTACGCGGTCTTTGCACCGGCGCTCGATCAGGAAGCCTCGCGCAGGCTGGCGTTGATGGGGGAGCTGCGCCACGCGATCGAGAGGCACCAACTCGCACTCCAGCTTCAGCCCAAGCTGCACCTGGCTTCGGCAGCGATCTGTGGCGCCGAGGCACTGGTTCGGTGGAAGCATCCACTGCTCGGCCAGGTCCCGACGTTCGAGTTCATCACGCTCGCGGAACAGGCGGGAATGATCACCCCCGTCACTCACTGGGTCCTCGAAGCGGCGTTCCGCCAGCGCTACGCGTGGCACATGGCAGGAATCGAACTGCCGCTGTCGGTGAATCTCTCGGCGCACGATCTGCGCGACCCGACGCTGCTCGACAAGCTCAAGGGCCTGGTCGAGACTTGGGGAGCCCAGCCAGGCTGGATTCAGCTGGAGCTGACGGAGAGCGCGCTGATGGTGGACGCCTCGGCCGCGGTCGAGATCCTTCACTCCCTGAAGCGGCTGGGTTTTCAACTTGCCATCGACGACTTCGGTGCCGGCTATTCGAGCCTGGGTTATCTGCATCGCCTGCCAGTCGATGCAATCAAGATCGACCAGTCGTTCGTCATCCCGCTGGTACAGAGCGAGGATTGCGCGACCATCGTCGGCTCGGCCGCACAAATGGGGCACAAGCTGGGCTTCGAAGTTGTGGCGGAGGGCGTGGAAAGCCAGGATGCGTTGCGGCGCGTGACGGAACTGGGATGTGACATCGCACAGGGCCATTTTGTGAGCCATCCCATGGCGGCCGACCAGTTCGGGGCGTGGCGGGCAGCTTCACCTTGGGCGAGCCCGGCTTCACCCGCGCACTGAGCCCGCGCGGGGCGTTTTCACCCATTGCACGATGCCCGGCAAAGACTCACATTGATCTCAACCACCTCGACCTGCACCGACCGTCAATCGCCGATCCTGGCTGCTTTTCCCGAAACCGTTCGAACGTCCGGCGATAACACGTCGTCCGGCCTGGCAGCGCGGAGCCAACAGAGAATTAGCATGCAGAACAAGTTCAACGAAACGGACAAAACGTCCGGCGCTGAGGTTCTCCACGTCGCCTCGTGTCACCTGCCGACACCGTGGGCGACGTTCGAGCTCCACGGATTCGAAGAAGTCGCCAGCGGACGCGAGCATGTCGCCCTGACCCTCGGCGCCGTGGCCGACGGGGCGCCGGTGCTCACCCGCGTCCATTCGGAATGCCTGACCGGCGATGCGCTGTTCAGCCGGCGCTGCGACTGCGGTCCGCAGCTCGAAGCAGCACTGGACGCGATCGCCACCGAAGGCCGCGGCGTGCTGCTGTACCTGCGCCAGGAAGGCCGCGGAATCGGGCTGCTGAACAAGATCCGCGCGTACGCGCTGCAGGATCAGGGCGCCGACACCGTCGAGGCCAACGAACGTCTCGGCTTCCCTGCGGATAGGCGCGACTACTCGGTCGCGGCGGCGATGCTGCGCAGCCTCGGCATTGCGACGCTGAAGCTGATGACGAACAATCCCCGCACGGTGCACGCGTTGGAGCACTACGACATTTCGGTGGCCGAGCGCGTCCCCCACATCATCGAGCCCAACCCCCACAACGCCGGCTACCTGCGCACGAAGACGGTGCGGCTCGGCCATCTGTTCCCCTGGCCGGAAACCTGACCGGGGCACATGTGTGCTCTGGACATTGCCGCCCAAGGGTTGGCCTGCCCCCGATTCTCCGGACACATTGCATGGCAACACGTGTCTAGGGAGTCGGTTGCAGCCAAGGAACGCGTAGAAATAGCGCCCGGAGGTATCCGGGCGCAAAACTACATTCTAGATTTCCCTAAAACCCCGCTGTCAGGAAGCGGGCTCAGTCGCGTCGCGGGACTGCTTTCCGTAGTCATGCTCGCTCGAATGCTCACCGCGGACCGGCACGTACTGGACGAGTTGCTCGAAGAGCCGCGTCACGGTATCGAGCTTTGTTTCGGCAGCGATACGCCGCTGCTGCTCCAAGACCAATTCGGCGCGGGTCCTGGCAACCGACTCGCTCAGCATTTCGCACTGGATACGCTCCGCGAGGCGTTCTGACATGAGTTCAAGACGGACATCAGTTGCCGAGCTTGACGCCTCGGCGACGGCCTGCGCTCGCTTGCATTCCGCGAGGGCCCTGTCAGCCGTGCGACCTCCAACTCGACGCCGTCTGCCCGCTCCGCTCGGACATGCGCTCTCACGAGTTCGTCTGACAATGCTCGCTCACGCCGTTCCGCCTCCCCGAGGCGGTGCTGCAACGTATCGCGAGCCGTGCTTAGCACCTCCGCGTCGCGCCGCGCCGAGTCAAGTTGCTTCGCCAGTTCGCCAATCTGTTCTTCGGCGTCGTGACTAACCGCGGTGACGGATTCGTTGTCAACACACAGTGTTTCGACCGCACGTGACTGTTCTTCCAGCTGGGCTTGCATTTCGGCGAGTCGTACCCTGACCGCTTCCTGTGCCCAATGGCCGAGCGCTTTCAGCACGCTTTCCGGTACCTCTGGAAGCGACTGCGGCGCGGCCTCCCTCCGCGGTCTCAACGCACCGAGGTGGCGTTGTATCGTCCCGAGGCTGCCGCGACCGAGCCGGTCACGGATGGTGCGCAGCGTCGGTCGAATACCCTCCTGTTCGAGCGCCTCGACGGCGCTCTTGACGTCGGATTCTTCGACGCCCGTTCTTCCTGCTTTCAGGACTTCACTCCTGATGTCTCGTCAATCGGAAAAGTTGGATGCGTCGCGAGCGGCCCTGATGACCTGAGCGTCGATGACCTATCCAAGATCTATAGCGAATGCGAGCCAACAAGCGCGGGGATTGCAGTCGAGAGCGCAACCGGAGCGTATCGTTTCATATCGACCGATACGTATCAGGCTGATACGGAGTCAGGTGGATCCCACTCACCGTTCAGTCGTGATGTCTGCAGGGAGCTCACTTCAAGACGGGGTCAGCAGCGAGCCGGGAGTGACGTCAAGGGCATCCGCGAGCCGCTCGATGTTGTCGAGGGAAATGTTCCGCATCCCGCGTTCCACGTGGGCGACGAATGTGCGATGCAGGCCGGCTTCGTGGGCCAGGTATTCCTGGGACCAACCGCGTGCGGTTCGCAGGCGCTTCAAATTTTCAGCAAGGATCTCGCGGGCGGAAGGAGGCTTCGTCACAGCGATTCAAGAAAGAAGGGAAGACCGTTCATGGTCTTTCCTTGACGCCTTTAAGTCAGCCGCGTATAAGTCACATCGAGCTGTGACTTATACGCATCAACATGAATGACGACCTTGAACAACTAGCCCTACGGAAAACCCTCGCGATCATGCGTGCGCATCCCTGGATGGCACCTGAAGCGCTCATCGATCAAGTGATTCGCATCCGATACGACAGCGGAAGCTATGAGGGCAAAAAACTCAAGTTCATCCGCCTCGCAGACAGGTTCCATAAGGCGGTCGCGCCCCACACTGCATGCCGGTCGCGCTGCAGTGCGTGCTGCCACCTTCCGACCATGCTTTACGCATACGAGGCGAGTGCTCTCGCAAACGCATCGGGCCGAACCATGGCGACACTGCCGCCGAGAGAGCCAAGCCTGAGTCTCGCCGCAGCAAAGCAGTATTTCGGGAAACCCTGCCCTTTTCTAAAGCGGGATCGCTGCTCGGTCTACGAGGTGCGCCCCGTAATCTGCCGGCTGCATCACTCGTTGAACGCTGGGCCAGAGGCATGCAACACAAGCCTGCCCCCCGAGCAACGAAGGGTAGCGAGCTACGACGTCGACCTTGTCGAAGGCCCGTACCATGCGTTTGTTCGCGAGGAAGCGCCACTGGAACCATGGGGCTGTATCCATGAGTTTTTCCCGACCAATCCGGCGTGAAGGAAATCCCACGAGTCATCACGTCGGGCCGTGCGTGCAACATCAGCCGAGGCCGACCACATCTTGCAAGGACTTCGGGTGTTCTACGTCCTCGCATTCGACTTCGATTTTGTACTGATGGGTTCCCAGAACGAGACAAAATCGAAGTTCCATCGCGATCGCTTGCCCTCCCGGTCCTCAGTGACGCCCCAAACTTCGCCCCGTCGGGTTTTTCGTGTCCAAGGAAATTGCACGCGGAGAATCCTCGGAACAGTCAGGTGCATGGATTCGGCATCAGGAATTTGTCCCTTTCCGCGCCGGTCATTGTCTTACCCTGCCGTAGGCCTGCGCCCCTGAACCCTTTTTTTTCGAGAAACGGGCAAACTTCGGCATCGGGCAGCGCAAAATCCCGCGCTAACCGTTCGACAGGGATTGGCTGAGCACCAGAGCCCCTGCAGCAACTCGACGCTAGGCGACGTCGTTATCAGGCGGGGAACGCCCCCTGCACGGTCGTGCTCACGCAAGGACTTCGACGAGCCATCTCCCCTCTTTGATGCCGCAAAGAGGGCTGGCCGGCGAATAGCTTAGGGCGAAACGGAGTTCGACCGGTTTGTCGTCGACGCCGCTGGTCGCCGAGGCAAGCGCGAGGGCGGCTCCTGGGACAAACTGCACGCGAAAGATGGAGAGGTGACGCCTGCGTTTTCCCTCGAAGACAATATCCGGAAAGAGGCGCGCGAGCACCGACCGAAGATGTTCAGGCGGGAGGTCGGCCACGAAGAGCTTATCGAGGACGAGCCGCGGGTCAATCTGCAACTGCGCTTCAATGGCCGCGCGGTCAAGCGCCTGTGCGCCGGCAACAAGTTCGTCAACGTGCCGCTTCTGCAGACGGGCAGCACCACGCGCCTCTTCGTAACGCTTGATGAGGACCGGGTCATCCTCATCGCTCGCCGCCATCATCCGCGACAACCGTTCCTGGACGCGCTCCAGCCGAACAAGTTCGGCCCGCGCGCTCTTGAGTTCCGCGTCGCCATTGCCGGTCAACCGGGCATGCAGCGACGCCTTGAACGCCACAACGAAATCATCGGTCAGGAAGAAATGTGCGGCCTCCACCAATAGGATCTGCACGCCGGCGGCCGCAACCGTGCTTGTAAGGCGTTCGCTCTGACCGGCGGCAGCTTTTGCGAGAGTACATCGTGCGCAGTAGAGCGAGCGGCCACCCGCGCTCAATACCAGGACCGCACCGCAGCACCCGCACGTCACGAGTCCGCCCAAGGCGTGCTTTCCGCCACCGTAGCCGGACCGACTCACCATCTTGGCATTGCACCGGTCCCACACCTCGTCACTGACCAGCCGCAACTCCGGACGAGCGTAAGGTATTTGTTCGAGCAACCGCCCCTCTTTCTTCGCCTCCGCCCGGATGGTAGACGACCCGTTCCAAATGAACTCCCCCTTGTAAACAGGGTTGCAAAGGACTCCCCGGATGCGGGAAGGACGCCAGAAATCGGCCTCGTTCTTACGGTCGCGGTGACAGGTGGGGACGGCCGCGGCGTTCAAGCCTCGTGCAATCTGGTGCATCGACTGCCCGTGGTCGCGGCCCGCAAAGATGTCGCGCACCACCGCTGCCGCCGATTCGTCGATAACCCAGCGCGACCCCAGATGCTTGCCCTCTGCGTCGTATTCGCGCTGGAGCGTATAACCATAGGCAGGCGCGGCAATCATGTAACCCCGCTCCAGCTGGCCAACCATTCCACGCACGACGCGATGTTTGGTGTCCCGTCCGGCCTGCTGGGCGATGATACCTTCGAGCCCGAGCTGCAGCTGCCAGTTGGGCCGCGTCGTGTCCACCCCGTTCGCGGTGAGCATGCGCACGCGCTGATTGTTCTCCAGACGCCGTATCAGTTGCGCTTGGGTCACACCATCGCGTGACAGGCGGGAGAACTCATCGATGATGAGGACAGAGAAAGCGTTGGCATCCCACGCCTTCAAGAGCGCCTGAAAACCTTTGCGCTTCGCCTCGCCCTTCGCCTGGCCGGTAATGGCCGAATCGACGAATATCAGCGCATCATCAACCGTGAGCCCATGCCGGCGCCCTACCTCCTGGCAACGTCGAATCTGGTCTTCGATCGACGTGTCACGTTGTTGCTCATCCGAATAGCGTGCAAGTATGGCTACGCGCTCTGTCATCTCCGACTCCCTGCATCCTTCTCTATGGGTTTGTTGCGGAGCAGCTGTACGGCGATAAGCGCGAGCAGGTCCGCGAGTTCCCGCACGGCTTCCGGCAAGGCGGAAGCGCTGCGGTTATCGCATATAGATACCGGCGTCCTTCTTTTCTGAATCTTTCTCATCTTCTTGTCCTCCTGCTGGCCCCTGCGGCACAGCACGCCCTTCAGCGACCGGCAACGCCTCAGGCAGCGGCCGCGTTAATAAGGCTCATCTCCCCCGTCACAACGGAACCCGTTTTCGGCGTTGAGGCAACGTCCAGATCGGCCTCCGGGGTGGACGACGAGGCCACCCCCTGCTCCACTGTCACGACCGTACGCCGCCGCCCCCGGTGCGTGTATTCCCTCACCGTGCGCCGAACTTCATCCATTTTGGCGACGAGGTTGCTCGCACAGAGGTGGGCGTAGCGCTGCAGCATGCGGATATCGCGATGCCCGGAAATGGCCTGACGTTCGAGGAGGCCCAGGCGATGCTCGCATCGCCCCCTCCGAGGCCATTTCGTCGTATAGCGACCTCGACTCGCTTCTGGCCAAAAAAATCAGTCACGCGTCTCGTCACTACCGACAACGACCGCAATCGGTTCCTGTACCGCAAACCACTGCACATCACCGACGATGCGTAGCGCCTCACGTGCGAATCCCGATCTATGCAGGCACGCTTGGTCGCGATTGCTCGTCGCGACCTTCGCCACGTGCCGCCCAGGAAAAAACCACCCACGGTAAATCGGGTTCGAAAGGATGCGTGCAACCGTCGATGCGTACCATCCGCGGCCACCCCCGGGAGGTGAAATACCGGCCTCGTTAAGCCTGCCAGCAAGGTTTCGGAGGGACTCGCCCGCCTCACGTCGGGCATACATCTCCCGAATCAGCACTGCTTCGGCTTCGCAAACCGTCCAAACGGTTCCGACGTCGCGCCCGCCTTGCAGCACAGTTCGCTCGGCCCGATAACCGAAAGCAATGGCCGACACCATGTAGCCGCGCTCGAGTTGGGAAGCCATGCCCCGCCTGATTCTCACGCTGTGGAAACGTGCCATGTCATCGGCTATCAACCGCCGCAACTCCTCCGGGAATTTGGTAGCTGAGTCAGTTTCGTGGGGAGTCATCACACTCATTCCCGATGCAGAAAACATTGCCGCCAGTTCTTTGGCGAAAGTTCTACTGGTCATTGCGTCATTCCTTGTGAAGGGTTGCGGCGACTGTGGCGACATCATTCGTCAGTCTGTCGACGACAAGATCGAGGAGTCTGTCTACCGGGGCGGTAGCGGCCTGCGGAGTGTTCTTACCGCGCCGTCCATCGACGTTGTTCCCTCTATAGCGACCGGTGCGAGACTTTTGCCGCGTACCCCCTTGTCTGAAGAATGATTTTTTGGGTTCTTCACGTTCCCTCCGGATCGATGAGCGAAATATAGTTTTGTCGTTGGCTTGTAAGTCCTGCTGCAGTGCCTAGACTTTTCACCAGCAGCATTCCCGCGTAAGCGCCCCAGTCTCGTATCGCTGCTGGCACGAGACAGCGGCGCACGAATGGGCGTGTTGCATGGCCGGCACCAAGTACTTGACGTATGAGAAGAAGCGGGCGCGTTTTGTCTTTCAGATACGCGTCCCGCAAGACGTGAAGCCCGCTTTCGACGGCCGCACAACCATCCGGCAGTCGCTTGGCAACATTTCTCAAGCCGAAGCCGAAAGCCGCGCCGCCGCCCTCGCCAAGCACTGGCGTGCGAAGTTCGACAAAGCTCGACGAAATCCTGCCGTGTGCTTCGCCACGGACGCGGCAATTGTGGAGTTGGCACTCGATGAGGATATCTCCGCTCGTGCCGTTGCCGCTTGGCAAGGACTGCAGCTTGCCCTCTTGCATGAGACCCTGACACGGCTCCGCGCTGCCCCCGAGTTGGATTGGAATGAAGCGATTGGACTTGCTGACGAGGGGTTCGCCGTGGCACGACGGCGCCTCGCACGTGGTCACGCCGATGACGCCCTGAGCGCCTTGGAAACGCTCGAATCGAGAAGCTGTGTGCGCTTCAAGCGCATGACATTCGAGACAAACGCTTTCGCCGAGCGTTGGAACCACTGCGCACTCGTGGTCGCCAAAACGTGGCGCGAGGTGCTGCGCGGCGATACTTCTCTCGACATCCTTGCGGTACCCCCGGACGCTGTTCTCCCGCTGACCCGCTTCTTCGGTACGCGTGCCAACGCGTTGCCGCTCAAGTGGCGCGAGCGGCTGGAGTCCATCGGAAAGACGGCACTGCAAAAGACCTTCGAAAAGTACGCCGGGATCGCAGAGACGCTCGATGAAGTGCTGGCCGAACGGCCGGTCGAATTGCTGCGTCCCTGTGACGTCTCCGACGTCATCACCCGCTGGCGCGAGCGCGGAAACAAACCGGCAACCATCGCAAGCAAAGTGTCGATGCTTGCAAGCCTGCTCCGACCCTTGAGTCCTGCAGCTACCGCAATCTGTCAGGCCGCGATTCCGCGTACTCACCTTGGAAAGGCCGGTCGCCGGCCGTTCAGCGATGAACAACTCGCCACCCTGCACCGGATATGCACGTCCGATGAGTACTTGCACAGTGACGATAAGCATCTGGTCGAACTCATGATGCTCACAGGGGCGCGCCTCGGCGAACTGCTGCAACTGCATACTGAACAAGTCAGTCAGGATCGCCTGGGTTGGACAATTGCCTTCTTGGAGCGCGACAAGGCACGATTGAAAACAGCAGCGTCCGACCGAGATTTGCCAATCGACGCGAGTGCCACACCAGAACTGCACGCATGGCTCCGCGCGCGAACGGCAGCCGGGGGAAGGCTCTTCCCGGACTCCCCTCCTGACAAGTACGGGCACTACGGCAACGCCGAGAGCAAGCGACTGAACCGCGCTCTCAGAAAACACTTCGCCGACCGCCGGCTTGTGCTCCAGAGCATCCGTAACACGGTCGGGCAAGCGCTGCGACGAGCGGAGGTCGACCCACGGGTTCGCCGACGTTTTCTTGGACATGCAGACATTGATATTCATGACAAGCATTACGACTCGGCGGAACTGCTCGGTGCCGCGGACCTCATTGGTGCGGCACCGGTGTTGGCTGACCTGGCCGCCCGCGTTCGAAGGCTTTCTCGCGCAGACGACCTCCCCTAGCGCCGTATCAGCTGTCGGATTTCGTCGGCGAAGTCGGCCCGTGCGCTTTCGGGACCGGGCTGAGCAAATCGCTAAAGACAACGAGGCGGCGTTTTTTCACGATGTCGGCGTCGGCCAGCTGGAATCGAAGATGGAGCGTGAACGCCACGACGTGCAATGAGGTGCGCAACAGACTCTCGTCCGCCCAAAGAACCCGGACATGCGAATCATTCATGACTGCCTGATCGATGTTCGGCGCAATAGGCGTGATGAGAAGCACTGCCTCATGTTTCGGCAAGCTGAAGCCGGCAGCAAGCCGTTGAGGGTCATGGGGTAGATCGTTCGTGGAAGGTGCGACGAACGGTACGTCGTTGGCTTCGAGGTAGCGCGCGACAAGGAGGGACGCGACGGTGCGCACTCGGCCACCGCGGGTGACCCACCCCTCTGGAGGCTGTATCGGAAGTAGTGCGGCAAGTTCAGGATGCCAGCCTTGTTCGCATGCCTCCCGCACACCTTCAGGATCGAGTTGCAACCAGGCATTGAGCGTCCGGTACTCTTCCGCAGCGTCAAGTAGTTCAGGCAGAAGACGGGGCAACGTCGTTGCCCAGTTGTCGAGTCCCAGCAGGGCGAACACCGTGTCCAAATCTCCCGTGAAATGGAGTCGGTGGCACTTGATCGGCAGATCTGTCCAGAGTGCCAATGCACTTGTATAGCCAAGGTTGAGAAGGACGGCCGCGATATCGAGCACGCGCCGTTGTTCGATGAGGTTCGAGTCGCACGTCCGCGGCCATCCGAGGATCACTGCGATCTGGCGCCGCATCTCTGGCGCTTCTCTCAAACGTTCCCACGCGTCCGGCGCTCTCACCGCCAGTTCGACAAACGAGGCTATTCGCTCTTTGCGAAGATGATAAATCCAGCCGATCAATTGTTCGGTTTCGGTACCGCTGATGTTAGTCCAAGTCACCATGATCGCCTCCTTCAGACGTCGACGCGCGGCAGCGCGATAGGGAGCTTGACTGCTGCGATCGCCGCGACAAGGGGGCCAAGCGGCATCTCTCCGTACTTGCGGCTGACGCTTGAGGACACATGTCCTGTCAGTGCGTCGTGAACGTCCTCGGGAATGAGTGCCGCTCGACAGAGGGTCTTGAAGGTGTGTCGGAAGCAATGAAAGACGACGCGCGGATCGCTGATCCCCAAGCCTCGGCGGGAGCGTAGGTAGCGCCCAAACCATTTCCCAAAATTCCCGCCACGCCGTCCGTCGTGGTCCCGCTCGAGATCGGGGAATAGCCATTTCTGGCGCGCATCCCTCACCGCGTCGACGTAGTCGAGAAATCCTGCTCGCACCGCATCCGCGTGCAGCGGAACCATACGACGCGAACCATCCGTCTTGAGGTGCTGGTCCGGATCCTCATCGGTAATGCGCATCAGTGGGCCGTGCGCCGCATCGATACGAATATCGTCGGTACGCAACTGCGCGATTTCTTCAAGCCGGGCGCCCGTAACCAGCGCGATCATTGGCAGCCATGCGCAGGCCTCGCCCCCGCCCGCAATCGGGCGATATTGGCGGGTGTAGACTTCCGAACCAAAGATTCGCTTCAGTTCGTCTGTCGTAAATACCCGGCGGACCAAAGTCGGCACTTTGGCACGCGGAATTTTGAGGCCGCGCGCGACGTTCTGAGGGAGAACGCCGGCATCGAAACCAACTTGCAATAAGGTCGAAATGAAGCCGACTTTCTTGCTGACCGTCGCACGCGCCTGCCCTTTCCCCAGCAAGTGATCGCGGAAGCCCGCAACATCTTGCCGGGAAAGCTCAGGGGCTGGCGCTTTGCAGAAGCGGCGGAACTCGCGGATCGATGCTTGCATCTCCCTCACGGTACTGGGTTCGCGCCCGCGGTCGATGCTCTTCCACGTGTCGAACAAGGCACTGTCTGTCGCGCGCTCGGCTATCCGCGTCGTCGATCGCCCGGATGTTGCCAACTCCGTACAATCTGGAGCAGCCCCGCCCACATACGGGACCACTTCCATCATTGACGCTGCATGTGTCGGCGATGGAATGGCTACCGCAGAGGGGCCGTAAGTCGCCGCAGGGATAGCCAAGACTTGCCCTCTCGCCACATCGAAGCGTGAAAGCCAGTCGCTCGCAAGACGCAGCGCAATCGGCCTTGCCGTTGCACGGTCAGAGGTCTGGAGATTGATCCGAATGATGGGCCCGAACGTCGCAGCGAGCGCCGTCGGGACTCGGATCTGAAAATAGAAGGAATTGTGGTGAAAGGTGAGGTAGCTCATGCAGCATCTCCAGTGGTCTTGAGAATGCTGCGAGCGTCACCTGTACGCCAGCGTGTAACACCCGAGGCGAAACCGGAGGTCCCGGTTTCGCTAGAACCCGCGCCGCTTACGGCCCAGGTGGTGTTACTGGCGGAGAGAGCGGGATTCGAACCCGCGTTGGGATGTTATCCCAAACACGCTTTCCAGGCGTGCGACTTAAACCACTCATCCATCTCTCCGTGGAAGGCGCGCATTGTAGCAGAACGCCCGCGATACGGAACCCCATTTTGGCGTTCCGCGGAGATTTCCAGCGCGCCCGCCTGCGATCGGCTTCCAGCCGCTTACTTCGATTCGGTGAAGATGCCCGGATCATCGGCCGGCAACCGCGGGTAGCGCACGTAATCGACCAGCGCGCGCACCTCCGGCGGCGGCGGCGGGGTGAGCAGGCTGACGACGACGATGGTGAGGAAGCCCAGCGGCACGCCGAACACGCCGCTCGAGATCGGGCTGATGTCGAACCAGGCGTTTTCCATTGATCCGCCGAAGAAGGCGTGGGTGCTGACGAAGTAGTAGAGCGTGACGGCCGGGCCCGCGAGCATGCCAGCGACGGCGCCGGGGCGGTTCGCGCGCTTCCAGAAGATGCCCAGCACCAGCGCAGGGAAGAACGCCGCTGCTGCGATGGAGAACGCGAGTCCCACCATGAACAGGATGTTGTCCGGGCGCAGCGAGGCGACCCACGCGGCGACGACGGCGACGACCAGCAACTGCGACTTGGAGATGACGAGGCGGCGCTGGGTGCTGGCGTTCGGGTTGATGACCTTGTAGTAGAGATCGTGCGACAACGCGTTGGATATGGTGAGCAGGAGGCCGTCGGCGGTCGACAGCGCAGCGGCCAGGCCACCCGCGGCGACGAGCCCGGAGATCACGTAGGGCAGCCCGGCGATCTCGGGCGTCGCGAGCAGGATCACGTCGGTGTTGAGGCTCAGTTCCGCAAGCTGCAGGATGCCGTCACCGTTGATGTCCTCGATATTGACCATGCCCACCTTGCCCCACGAGACGAGCCAGTTCGGCAGCATGGAAATGCTGGTGCCGATGAGGTTGTTGTACACCTCCCATTTCGCGAACACCGCATACGCCGGCGCAGTGACATACAGCAGGAAAATGAAGAACAGCGCCCAGAACACCGACTTGCGCGCCTCGACCACCCCGGGGGTCGTGTAGTAGCGCATCAGCACATGCGGCAGCGCGGCGGTTCCGACCATAAGGACGAACACCAGCGCAAGGAAGTTGTTGCGCGCGACCTGACGCTGCTCGGGCGTGTCGCCGGGGTGCGCCTGGGCGTGCCGCGGCGGCGGACGTGAGCGCTCGATCGCCTCGACGCGCGCGCGCTCCCACTGCACACGCGCCTGATCCGGCGTGCGCGGCAGATCGCGCAGGGCCCGTTCGGTGTGTGCGATGTCGCGGGCGGGGGCGTTGTTCAGGCGCAGCTGGTTGAGGCGCTCGATGAGCTCGCGCCGTTCCGCATCGAGTGAATCCGGCAGGTAGGCAATCTTGGCTTCGTAGTCGTCGGCTCGCTTGGCGAACTGCTTGCGCACGGCCACTTCGGCGCTGTCGGTAAGCAGTTCGCTCTCCTTCTCGGAGAGTTTCCCGAGCACCGTGCCGTACATCACCGGAGCGACGGGCACGCCGGTGACCTTGTACGAAAGGATCGTGACCGGCACGAGGTAGGCGACGATCAGGATCACGTACTGCGCGACCTGCGTCCAGGTCACCGCGCGCATCCCGCCGAGGAAGGAACACACGAGGATGCCCGCCAGACCTATGAAGAGCCCGATTTCGAACTCGACGCTGACGAAGCGGCTGGTGATCAGTCCTACCCCGTAGATCTGCGCGACCAGGTAAACAAAGCTGGCGATGACCGCCGCGATCAGACCGACGACGCGGGCGACATTGCCCTGGTAGCGCGCGCCGAGGAAGTCGGGAATCGTGTATTGCCCGAACTTGCGCAGGTAGGGTGCGAGCAACAACGCGACGAGAACGAAGCCGCCCGTCCAGCCGGTGACGAAGGCGAGGCCCTCGAAGCCGGTGAAATACAGGGTGCCGGCGAGACCGATATACGAGGCGGCGCTCATCCAGTCCGCCGCCGTCGCCATGCCGTTGAACATGGCGGGGACGCGGCGCCCGGCGACGTAGTATTCGGTCACGTCGGCGGTGCGGCTCATGACACCGATGCCCGCGTAGATGGCGATGGTCGCGAACAGGAAGACGTGACCGATCACGCCTTGCGACATGCCCATCTTTTCGCCGATCGCGAGGAGCCCGACGAAGCAGATGAAGCTGATCGTATACCAGAGGTAGTACCGGCGCAGGCGGCGCGCGAAAGGCGAGGGTCCGCTCATGCGGGCAGTCGTCCGCTCGGGCGGCACACAAGAGCCTCAGGCGCTTGCCACAGCGGGCGGGCGTTCAATACTTGACCCTCGCGTAATACGACTTCTCGGCCGCCTCGCGCGCCTGGCGCAGCGTGCGAATGCCCATCGCCGCGAGCAGCGGAATCATCTTCAGGAAGACCTCGGCGGTGACGATCGCATCGCCCAGCGCGGTATGGCGACCGAGGATGGGCAGGTTGAGCCGTTCGGCGATCGCCTCGAGGCGGTGCGATTCCTGGTTCGGATGAATGACGGCGGACAACAGCAACGTGTCGAGCACCGGCTGATCGAAGCGGATGCCGGTCGCCTCCTCCTTCAGCTGCAGGAAGCGCATGTCGAACGCCGCGTTGTGCGCGATCAGCACGGTATCTTCGGCGAACGCATGGAAGGCCGGCAGCACCGCCTCGATGGTCGGCTGATTCTTGAGCCTATCCGGCGTGATACCGTGGATCTTCACCGATTCGGACGACAGATAGCGGCAGGGATCGACGAGTTGCTCGAACGACTCCTGCCGCAGCAGCTTGCCGTTGACGATGCGGGTCGCGCCGATCTGGATGATCTCGTCGCCCTGCGAGGGGTTGAGCCCGGTGGTCTCGGTGTCGAAGACGGTGTAGGTCAGCTCGCTGAGCAGGCGGTCGTCCAGCGCGCGCGACTTGTCGGACCAGTTGAAAAGGTCGAAGTCGTAGTATTCCGGCCGGCTTTCGCCCTTCAGGATCGTCGCCTCGTCGAGCTGTTCCTGCGGCATGGCGGCCGGCAGCAGGATGCGGAAGAATGCGCGGTGGCGGACCTTCTCGCGCTCCAGCCACATCTCGCCGTCGTGGCGCTCGATGACGTCGCGCACCGTCAGAGGGCTGTTCTCGTCGGCGAAGCGCATCGGCTCGAGTTCCCAGCTCATCACCGTCTCGGTGCTCATCGCCTGGCCCGACCAGATCAGGTCGAGGTGAACCAGCCGGCCCGCTGCGCTCAGGCGGAAACGCACCTCGCGCACCTCGAACTCGTCCGAGAGGCGGTTCGCCAGATAGGTCAGGGCCTGCAGCAGCGAGAAGCTGTCGACCTTGACCCACAGCGTCTCATCGACCTCTTCCAGCTTCGTCGGCAGCTTGACCACATTCTCGATGCGCCGCTGCACCGCGGCGATCAGGTCGGCGCCGAGCATCTCTTCGAGCGGCCAGCGCGCCTTGAGGGAGTCGGCGAATTCGTTGGCGGTCTCGTCGAGACGCGTGCTCATCGCGCGCACCTCGTCGCGGATCACGGTGCGGAAACGCTCGCGCAGCTCTTCCTGCAGATCCGGGTATTCGAGCATGTCGGCCGCGGCACGCACGTTGGCAAGCGATGCACGGTTGCCTTCGGTGAGCGTGTGCAGCATCTGGTCGCGCTTCGATTCGGTCTCGAAGGTGCGCGTGATGTTGTCGAGCATCAGGATGAAGCCGGTGATGGTCCGCTCTCGCCCCTCCTCCTGCTCCACCGACAGCACCGGCGCCATCTGCGCACGCAGGAGCTGGCCCGCGCGCGTCGTCGTCACGAAGTTGGCGACCGGCTGTGCGGCACTGCGCCGCAGCCGATGCTGGATGCTTTCCAGCGCATGATTGACGAGGTTGCGCTCGAAGACCGCATAGATCGAGCGCCCGAGCCCGATCAGCTCGCCCCCGCCGGCGACCGCCGGGGCATCCGACAAGGCGCGGAACTGTTGTCGCGCGCGGTGGTTGTAGAGCAGGATGCGGCCGTCGAGGTTGCACACGACGACACTCTGCGTGAGTTCCGACATCAGCGCGGCGAGGCGGTTTTTTTCCTCCTCCACGGACTGCTTCGCGTGTGCGATCTGCGCCTCGACATCCTGCAGCAGCTCGTCGCGCTGCTGCGCCAGGACGTTGACCGCGTGCGCCAGCGCCTGCACCTCGGGCGGCCCCTCGGGCTTGACGCGGAATTCGCGGTTGGCGCCGAGCATCAGCTTGAGGTGTTCCTCCATGCGCAGGAGGCCCTGCACGTAGTGCCGGAACAGGTTGCGCACGACAGCCATGCCGAGCGCGAAACCGACGATGGTCATCAGCGCCCCCAGCGGCAGGTGCGGCACGACCACATCGATGAGCCGCGCCCGATCGGCTTCGCCCGCCTCCAGCCACACCAGCCCCGTCGTCACGACGAAGGGGCCGGTCATCAGCAACGCAAGAATGCAGACCGCGAGGATGAAGCGCGCACGAGCAGTCATGCGTCAGCGCTCCGCGAGCATGCTGCGTACGCGCTCCACAAGCTCCTTGGTCGAGAATGGTTTGGTCATGTAGGCGTCGGCCCCGAGGGCGAGCCCTTTCGCAACTTCGGTGTCACGCCCCTTGGCCGTAAGCATCAGGATGCGCACCGATTGCAGCTCGGGATTGGATTTCACCTCCTGGCACACCTCGAAGCCGCTCTTCTTCGGCATCATCACATCGAGCAGCACGAGGTCGGGCTTTTCGGCGCGGATACGCCGCGCCGCCTCATCACCGTCATTGGCGACGCTCACCTCGTAGCCCTCGCGCTTCATGAGAAACTCGAGCGAAATGACAATGTTCTGCTCGTCGTCGGCAATCAGTATTTTTTTGGCCATGCTCTCCCCTTTCCTTCCTTATATTCTAAGTCATTGCGCGGTCCGGGCCGTCGCCGGCCTCGGGCGGCAGCGGCAGGACGAAGCTGAACGTCGCGCCTTCGCCCGGCTTTGACTGGACCCACAACCTGCCGCCGAAGTGCTCGACGATCTGCCGGCTGATCGGCAATCCGAGCCCGGTCCCCTGCGGGCGCGAATGCTCGTCGCCGCCCTGGCGGAATTTCTCGAAGATCACGCCGAGCTGCTCGGGCTGGATCCCCGGACCGTTGTCGGTGACATCGACGCGAAGCTGTCCGGTTTCGCACGTCAGGCGGACACGCACCACGCCGGTGTCGCCGGGCACGAACTTCGCCGCGTTGGAGATCAGGTTCAGCATCACCTGCAGCAGGCGGTCGCGATCGGCGCGCAGGTGCGGCGCGCGATCGGGAAGGTCGAGCTCGAGCGTTGCGCCGCGGTCGCGGAAGAGCTGCTCGGTGGTTTCCACCGCATGCCCCACCAGTTCGCGCATGTCGATGTCGGTGTTGTGCCATTCGGCATGGCCGGACTCGATCTTGGCCATGTCCAGCACCTGATTCACCAGCCGCGTCAGGCGCTCGGTCTCGGACACGATGATTCCGAGGAAGCGCTTTCGGTCCTTCAGATCGATCTTCGGGTCGTCCAGCAGCATCTCGGAAAACGCGCGGATCGAGGTCAGCGGGGTGCGCAGTTCGTGCGTCACCGAGGACATGAAGTCGTCCTTGAGGCGGTCAAGCTCCGTCAGGCGCTCGTTGGCGGCCCGCAGCTCGGCCGTCGCCGCCTCCAGCGCCCGCGACTTCTCTTCCAGCTCGTGCGAATACGCACGCACCTGCGAGGCCTCGTCGAGGATGTCCATCACCTCGTCCAGCCCCAGCGGTTCTTCCTGCACCACCGACGACACCATCACGCGCGCGGATGCGCTGCCGATCGCGCCTGCGAGCTGGGTTTCGGCGAACTGCACGAGTCCGGCATCCGGTTTCAGGTCGTCGATACGCGTAACGCCGCGCTCACGCGCGTAGGACTCGAACATCCGTCGCGCCCGCTCGGCGCCCAGGAAACGCGCGACGAGGGGCTGCAGATCCTGAATCTGCGCACTGCCACGCCAGAACGTCGCAGGCGCGTCCTGCCCGCGGCTGAAGACGTCGACGAACAGGGTCGCCTGAGTGGCCTCCTGCCCGGTCGGAACGCGTGCCAGCGACACGATCACATAGCAGGCGATATTCGCCGTCAGGCTCCAGAACAGCGCGTGGCTGATGCTGTCGAGTCCGGCCAGCCCGAAGAGCTGCTCCGGTCTCAGGTATTCCAGCCCGAACAGCCCGTAGTCGAGAAAGGCCCGGTCGAGCCAACCGGACTTTGCCACCGAGGGCAGCATCAGCGTGTAGGCCCACACCACGAAGCCCGCCAGCAGACCCGCCAGCGCCCCCTCGCGCGTGCCGCCGCGCCAGTACATGCCGCCCAGCATCGCCGGGGCGAACTGCGCGACCGCGGCGAAGCTGATCAGGCCGATGCTCACCAGCGCATAGGCCTCGCCGGCAAGACGGAAGTACAGGTAACCCAGCAACAGGACGACGACGATTGCTCCCCGCCGGATGCCAAGCAGCAGGCCGGTCAGATCGGGATGATTGCTGCGCTTGAAGCGCTCGGTGCCCAACAGCAGGGGCATCACGAGGTCGTTGCACACCATCGTGGATACCGCGATCGTCTCGACGATGACCATCCCCGTCGCCGCGGAGAAGCCGCCGACAAAGGCCAGCAGCGCAAGCGCCCGCTCGCCGTGCGCGAGCGGCAGCGATAGGACGAAGGTGTCCGGGTCGACCGTGCCCTGGCCGAAATACAACAGGCCGCCAAGTGCGATCGGCAGCACGAAGATGTTGATCAGCAGCAGGTAGCCCGGGAAAAGCCAGGTCGCGCGGCGCAGATGCTGCTCGTTCACGTTTTCGACGACCGTCACCTGGAACTGGCGCGGCAGGAAGATCACCGACAGCATCGCCAGCAGCGTAAGGGCGAACCAGCCGCCGTAGCCGGCGCTGCTCGCGGTCTTCAGGCTCAGCAGCGCAGCGAGCTCCGGGTTTGCATAGGCGCGCGTGAAGATGTCGTCGAATCCCTCATACACGCCCCAGGTGACGAATCCGCCGATGACCAGGAATGCGAGCAGCTTGACGACCGATTCGAAAGCGATCGCGGCGACCATGCCCTCGTGCCGCTCAGCGGCGTCGAGGTGGCGCGCACCGAACAGCACTGTGAACAGCGCGAGCGTCAGTGCGACATACAACGTGCCGTCGTTGAACCAGCTGGCCGTCGCGAAGGGGAAGACGCCGCTGTCGTCGCTGCCGGTGAGTACCGAATAGCCGCTGGAGATCGCCTTCAGCTGCAGGGCGATGTACGGCACCATGCCGACCACGGCGATGATGGTCACCAGACCGCCCAGCAGGTGACTCTTGCCGTAACGGCTGGCGATGAAGTCGGCGATCGACGTGATGCGGTAGGTGCGCGAGATGCGGATCATCTTCAGCAGCACCACCCACGACAGGCTCATCGCGAGCGTCGGCCCGAGATAGATCGGCAGGAACCACACCCCGCCGGATGCCGCACGCCCGACGCTGCCGAAATAGGTCCACGCCGTGCAGTACACCGCGAGCGACATCGCGTAGGTCCACGGATTCGCGATGATCGAGCGACCCTGCTCCGCCCGCCGGTCGCCGTACCACGCCACCGCGAACAGCACCAGCAGGTACGCGAACGATGCGGCGACTACGACGGTGCCCGACAGCATCCCCGCCTCCTCAACGCGCGCCACGTTCCGCGATCCAGGCAACCACGACGATCAGCGCCGCCCAAATGATGAACAGGCACGCCCACAGCATCGGCATGCCAAAGAAGGGCTCGGACCTGTCGAGCAGGGACAACACGGGATAATTGAACAGCAACGCCCCACCCAGGAACGTCGCAACGAGCCTCTGACCAGCCAGACCTCTGCGCATCATGTCTCCCTCATGATGACGATGGCTACCCGAAGTATACCGTTGCCCGCCGGGGGCCCCGGGAAGCAGTCCCTCCGGGCGGGAAAAAAAAGGCGCGCTTGCGCGCGCCTTCTCCTCCTCCCACTGCCGGCTCGCGCCGGCTTGCCTCAATTATTCTTATGCGGGGCCAGCCTCTTGCGGACCGGTCCCCCGTCATGCTGGGTCAGCCCGCAGGTTGCTTGAGCTGGTCCAGGATCGCCGGGTTCTCTAGGGTCGACGTATCCTGGGTGATCTCCTCCCCCTTCGCCAGCTGACGCAGCAGCCGGCGCATGATCTTGCCCGAACGGGTCTTCGGCAGGTTCTCGCCGAAGCGGATGTCCTTGGGCTTGGCGATGGGCCCGATCTCGTGGCCTACCCAGTTCTGCAGGTCCTTGATCATCGCCTTGGCGTCCTCGCCGGTCGGACGGGCACCCTTCAGCACGACGAAGGCGACGATGGCCTCGCCGGTCAGGTCGTCGGGACGACCGACGACCGCGGCCTCGGCGACCTTCTCGTGTGCCACGAGCGCCGATTCGATTTCCATCGTGCCCATGCGGTGGCCCGAGACGTTCAGCACGTCGTCGATACGGCCGGTGATCGTGAAGTAGCCGGTTTCCTTGTCGCGGATCGCGCCGTCGCCGGCGAGATACAGCTTGCCCTTGAAGTCGTCCGGGTAGTAGGACTTCTTGAAGCGGTCGGGATCGCCCCAGATCGTGCGAATCATCGCCGGCCACGGACGCTTGACGACGAGGATACCGCCCTGCCCGTTCGGCACTTCGGTACCGGTTTCATCGACCACGGCCGCAATGATGCCCGGGAAGGGCAGCGTGCAGGAACCCGGCACCAGCGGCGTCGCGCCCGGCAACGGGGTGATCATGTGGCCGCCGGTCTCGGTCTGCCAGAAGGTATCGACGATCGGGCAGCGGCTGCCGCCGACGTTCTGGTAGTACCACTCCCATGCGGCCGGGTTGATCGGCTCGCCAACCGAACCGAGGATGCGCAGACTCGACAGGTCGTAGTTCTTCGGATGGACGGTCGGGGTGTTGTCAGCGGCCTTGATCAGCGAGCGGATCGCGGTCGGCGCGGTGTAGAAGATGCTGACCTTGTGATCCTGGATCATCTTCCAGAAGCGGCCGGCGTCCGGGTAGGTCGGCACGCCCTCGAACACGATCTCGGTCGCGCCGCAGGCGAGCGGGCCATAGGTGATGTAGGTGTGGCCGGTGACCCAGCCGATGTCCGCAGTGCACCAAAAGACATCGTTCGGCTTGATGTCGAACGTCCACTTCATGGTCAGGATCGCATGCAGCAGGTAGCCGCCGGTCGAGTGCTGGACGCCCTTCGGCTTGCCCGTCGAACCCGAGGTGTAAAGCAGGAACAGCGGGTGCTCGGCATCGACCCATTCCGGTTCGCAGGTATCGGCCTGGCTGGCGCAGACTTCGTGGAACCACTTGTCGCGGCCCTCGACCATGTTGCACGCAGCGCCAGTGCGCTGGACGACGACGACGTTCTTGATGCACTCGCAACCGCCCATGCCGAGGGCTTCGTCGGCGATCGGCTTCAGCGGGAGCGCCTTACCGCCACGGAACTGGCCGTCGGACGTGATCAGTGCAACAGCGCCGGCATCGTTGATGCGGTCGCGCAGCGCCTGGGCGGAGAAGCCGCCGAACACGATGGAGTGGGTCGCACCGATACGGGCGCAGGCCTGCATCGCGACGACACCTTCGATCGACATCGGCAGGTAGATGACGACGCGGTCGCCTTTCTTGACGCCCATCGCGCGCAGCGCATTGGAGAACTTGCAGACGCGGGTCAGCAGGTCCTTGTAGGTGATGCGGGTCACATCGCCGCCATCGGCTTCGAAGATCAGCGCGACCTTGTCGCCGAGACCGTTATTGACGTTGCGATCGAGGCAGTTATAGGAGACGTTCAGCTGACCGTCGGCGAACCACTTGAAGAAGGGGGCATTGCTCTCGTCGAGGACCTGGGTGAAAGGCTTCTTCCATTCGACCAGCTCGCGGGCCTGACGCGCCCAGTAGCCCTCGTAGTCGTCCTCGGCTTCCTTGCACAGCGCACGATATGCGTCCATACCCGAGACCGCGGCATTCTTGACCATCTCTTCCGACGGGTAATACAGACGGGGCTGCTGTTCGTTCGACATACTGACCTCTCCTCAACTATTCAAAGTAATTGAAGCGCCCTGCTGGGCCGACCGGTCGAGCCGGTCTTATTTATCGTTCGCTGAAGATGCTGCTTTCGCGATCTGGCGGCATTTAAGGCTTTGTATCTTACACAGGACTTACACCCCCTTACCGTGGAACATTGCCCATTCCGGTGGGACGTCGCCGGCCGCGGACTGCTAGAATTGCGCCCCTACCGAGTGACCCGGCCTTACCAGGAGATGCGCCATGACCGTGATTCGCGAAGAAGACCTGATCCAGTCCGTCGCGGATGCCTTCCAGTACATCAGCTACTACCACCCGCTCGACTACATCAAGGCCCTCGGCGAGGCCTGGAAGCGTGAGGAGAGCCCCGCCGCGAAGGACGCGATCGCACAGATCCTGACCAATTCGCGCATGTGCGCCGAAGGCCATCGCCCCATCTGCCAGGATACCGGCATTGCGGTGGTCTTCCTCAAGGTGGGCATGAACGTGCAGTGGGACGCCAGGATGAGCGTCCAGGACATGGTCAACGAGGGCGTGCGCCGCGCCTACACCAATGTTGACAACAAGCTGCGCGCCTCCGTGCTGCTCGATCCGGCCGGCAAGCGCCAGAACAGCAAGGACAACACCCCCGCGGTGGTGCATTACGAGATCGTCCCGGGCGACCACGTCGAGGTGATCTGTGCGGCCAAGGGCGGCGGCTCGGAGAACAAGACCAAGTTCTATGCACTGAACCCGTCCGATTCGATCGTCGACTGGGTGCTGAAGACCGTCCCGACGATGGGCGCCGGCTGGTGTCCGCCGGGCATCCTCGGCATCGGCATCGGCGGCACGCCGGAGAAGGCGATGCTGCTGGCGAAGGAATCGCTGATGGCGCCGGTCGACATCCATGAACTGAAAGACAAGGCCGCTTCCGGCGCGACGCTGACGCGCGCCGAGGAGCTGCGCCTCGAGCTGTTCGAGAAGGTCAACGCGCTGGGCATCGGCGCGCAGGGCCTGGGCGGCCTGACGACCGTGCTGGACGTCAAGATCCTCGACTACCCGACGCATGCTGCGAGCCTGCCGGTGGCGATGATCCCGAACTGTGCGGCGACCCGCCACGTGCACTTCGAGCTCGACGGCTCGGGCCCGGCGAAGCTCGAGGCGCCGAAGCTGGAAGACTGGCCGGACGTGACCTGGCAGGCGGACACCAAGGTCGCCACACGCGTGAACCTCGACACGCTGACGAAGGAAGAAGTCGCGTCGTGGAAGCCGGGCCAAGTGCTGCTGCTCAACGGCAAGATGCTGACCGGGCGCGACGCTGCGCACAAGCGTATCCAGGACATGCTCGCCAAGGGCGAGAAGCTGCCGGTCGATTTCACCAACCGCGTGATCTACTACGTCGGCCCGGTCGACCCGGTGCGCGACGAAGTGGTCGGCCCGGCCGGCCCGACCACCGCGACGCGCATGGACAAGTTCACGCGCATGATGCTCGAGCAGACCGGTCTGATCTCCATGGTCGGCAAGGCCGAGCGCGGACCCACGGCGATCGACGCGATCCGCGACAACAAGTCGGCCTACCTGATGGCGGTTGGCGGCGCCGCCTACCTCGTCGCCAAGGCGATCAAGAGCGCGAAGGTCGTCGGCTTTGCCGATCTGGGCATGGAAGCGATCTACGAGTTCGACGTGCAGGACATGCCGGTGACCGTTGCGGTCGATTCGAACGGCACCAGCGTGCACAACACCGGCCCGAAGGAGTGGCAGGTGAAGATCGGCAAGATCCCGCTCGCGACCGCCTGATCCGCACGCAGACAAGAGCACCCCACGCCCGGCCGCTTACGCGGCCGGGCTTTTTTTCGCCCTCAGGATCTGCGCGACACATATCCCGAAACATCTGCACGCCCTCACGCGCTTGACCGTCGAGGGTGCCGGCACCTAAAGTTGGCGTGTGTGGGATTTTTTCCCACTTTCGTATTCAAGGAGAGCCAGATGAAACTTCACCCCGGGATTTCCGGTTCCTTTTACGCAGCGGCCGCCCTCGCCTTCGGACTGCATTCGAGCCTCGCCCCCGCGCAGGAGGCGACGACCACCGCAACGACCGTAGCCGAACCCGCCCCCTCCGACGCGACGGTAGCAACGGACGGTATGGCGGCAGCTGGCGTTGCGCGCTCGAAGGGCGCCATGCCCGTGCAGGGCGTGGATACCGTCATCAACGCGGATGGCACGACGACGGTGACCCGCACGCGTACCCTGAGCGCAACCGGCGAGGCACCCAACCGCGTCCGCACCAAGGAGATGACCTTCAATGCATACGGTGGCCTGGCCAGCCAGACGACGACCGAGGTTCGCATGGCAACCGACGGCACGGTGCTAAACGAGCGCAGTTCCAGCCGCACCACCGCCGATGGCGAACGCACGCGCAGCGACTCGCGCCGCGCCGCCGTCGAACGGCCCGACAACACCGAGCGCGTCGCCCGCGCCGAGCGTCCCGAGAAGCTCGAGCGCATGGAGCGGCTCGAACGCGTCGATCGCCCGGAGAAGCCTGAGCGCGTGGAGCGCGTCGAACGTCGCGAGCGCGACTGAGCGTGCCACCGGCGGATTGCATGGAATTTTTTCCCACGCACAGTTAAGATGTGAGCCACTGAGCCCGGAAGAAGCACCCCATGCATTCCCCCACTCCGCCGACTTCGCTGCTGCGCGCGCTCCGGCGCGTCATGCGGCCGCTGGTGCGGCTGATGCTGCGCAAGGGGGTGACCTATACCTATTTCTCGGACATGCTCAAGGGCGTCTTCGTGGAGGTCGCGGAGCAGGAGTTCCGCCTCGACGCCAATGCGCCGACCGACAGCAGGATCAGCCTCCTGACCGGCGTGCATCGAAAGGACGTCAAGCGCCTGCGCAACCAGCCGCCAGATGTGGCGGATGATCTGCCCGCAGCCGTATCCCTGGGAGCCCACCTCGTGAGCACCTGGCAGACCACCGCGCCGTTCTGCACGCAACCGGGCGAGCCCGCGCCCCTGGCACGACTCGCCAGCACCGGCGGAGAACGCTCCTTCGATGCATTGGTCGCCCGCGTCAGCAAGGACATCCGGGCGCGTGTGGTGCTCGACGAATGGCTACGGCTCGGGATCGCGCGCGTGGATGAACACGACCGCGTGCATCTGGAGACTGCGGCCTTCATTCCGCAGAAAGGCTTCGACGAGAAGGCGGCCTATTTCGGCCACAACGTGCATGACCATGCCTGCGCGGCGGTGCATAACCTGACTGCCGACGGCCTGCCGTATTTCGAGCGCAGCGTGCATTACGACGCCTTGTCGCCTGCCAGCATCGCGCGCCTGCGCGACGCCGTCGCAAACGAAGGCATGCAGGCGCTGATCGCCTTCAACACGCTGGCCTCGGATCTCGAAGCGCAGGACGCTCAAGCCCCCGATGCGCGACAGCGCGTCACGATCGGCCTGTACTTCTACAGCGAGCCGACTTCGGACACGAGCCCGTCCGGCGACGCCTCGCCGAAATCCCCGTCATGAGTGATCGCTTCCACCCACTGCGCCGGCTTGCGGCGGGCCTCGCCCTCGCGCTGTGCGGCGTTGTCCCGGCGGTTGCCGCGCCGGTGTGCGTGGACCCGGGTGGCATCGGAGGAACGGGCGCGCCCCGGCGCGAAGGTGGAATCGGCGGCACCGGGTCGCCGGCGTCCGGCATTGGCGGGACCGGCTCACCTGCCGCTTCGGGCATCGGCGGCACGGGCGCGCCGCTCGCGCAGGGAGGGATCGGCGGCACGGGCGCCCCGGCCCGCGAAGGCGGAACCGGCGGCACGGGCATCGTCGGGACGATCACCGGCTTCGCATCGATTTGCGTGAACGGCGTGGAGGTGCATTACGACGATGCCGTTCCGGTGACCGAAAACGGTATCGGCGGCACCGTGTCGCGCCTTGCCGTGGGCCAGGTCGTCGCGGTGGAGGCCGGTACGTCGCCGCGCGGACTGGAAGCGCGCAGCATCGCGATCGTGCACGCCTACGAAGGCCCCGTGACCGCAGCGCGCATGGGCACCGCGCCGCTGCGTGTGATGGGTCAGTCGGTGCAGCTTGCGTCGGGGGCGAAAGTCGACGCGGGCCTGCGCGCCGGCGAGATGGTGCGGGTGAGCGGATTCCGCAATGCGTCCGGCGAGGTGCTCGCAACCCGCGTCGAACGGGCACCGCAGTTGCAGGAGGCGAGCGCGGTCGGAACGCGCGGCGGCGACGGCACGCTGCACGGACTGGCGCTGAGCGGCGACGCCCGGGGAAATGCGGAGTCGCTGGTACGCGGCACATGGACGGGACGTGCGCTGGCGGTGACGCAGGCGCGGACGAATCCGACCATTCCCTTCGCCGGCCGGGTGCGCGACGCGATCGTGGAAGGCCTGGTGCTCGAGCGAAGCGAAAACCGGATGGATATCAGCGGTTTCGAAGTGGAGCTTGCGGAGGGGACCGAATTCGCGGACAGCGCGGCGGGCACACTGGACAGGGACACGCGTGTCCGGGTGCAGGGCACCTTCACCGGCGAGCGCAAGGTCAAGGCGGCCCGCATCGAGGTCGTGCGCGACGGTTTCGGGGCCGGCGACGCTCGCGAGGGCTCCCAGTCCGGAAGGAAATCCGGCAACAGCGAGGACGGCAAGGAACACGGCTCGGGCAAGACGCGGACGGAGATCGACGACAAGCGGATACGCATCGAGACCGAAAACGCGTCGGGACGCGAACGCATCGAGCGCGAGCTGTCCCCCTCCGGCGAGGTCGAACGCGAGCGGATCGAGCGCACGGAGGTGAGCCCGAGCGGCGACCTGCTGTTGCGCGAACGCATCGAGACGCGCACGTCGGGCGACCGCATCGAGACCCGCCAGCGCATAGAGCGCTTCGACGGCAGCGGCCGGGTCGAGCGCATCGAGCGCACTGAACGTATCGACCGGCCGGAACGCATCGAGCGCGTGGAACGGCCCGAGAAGCTGGAAAGGCCTGAACGCATCGAACGCCCCGAACACGACTGAAGCACAACAGGGACAAGACACCCCAACATTGAGGAGAGCCGAATGAAGCACAAGCGCATCCTGCTGGCCCTGCTGCTGTCCGGCAGCGCATTGGCCGCCGGCACCGACGCCGGCACCAACAAGCTGAGCGTGACGACTGGGCTGGATTATTCGACCGGCGACTACGGCACGAGCACGACCAGCGAAATGTGGTACGTGCCGATCGCGGCAAAGTACGAGACCGGTCGCATGACCTACAAGATGACCATTCCGTACCTGCGCGTGACGAATGCGGTGGTCAGCCCGGACGGCGACCCGATCCAGGGCATCGACTGCTCGGGCACCGAGACCGGGCTCGGCGACATCACGGCGAGCGCGGGCTACAACCTGCTCGACGGCAGTGCGAACGGCCTGCTGCTCGACGCGGTGGCGAAGGTGAAGATGCCGACGGCGGAAAGCAAGTGCCTGGGCAACAACAAGACCGACTACGCGCTGCAATTCGACGCCGCCAGGTCCTTCGGTGCCGTAACGGCATTCGGCACCGCCGGCTGGAAGGACATGGGCGATTCGGATCTGCGCAATCCCTTCTATGCATCCCTCGGCATCGGCACCAAGCTCGGGCCGGCGACTACCGTGGGCGCAGCCTACGACTGGCGCGCGCGGCTGAGATCGTCCAACGACCCGATCCGCGAGGCCTCGCTGTTCCTGAGCCAGAAGCTGAGCGCACAGTGGAAGCTGCAGATGTATGGTGTGAAAGGCTTCAGCAACAACAGTCCGGACTGGGGCGGCGGCATGATGG